>NZ_JBEYAB010000016.1:0-246774 GCF_040631445.1 Streptosporangium sp. NPDC020072
GCGAACGCTTCCAGCCGCTGCCGGGTACGTGTGAGCTGTTCGGGGGTCACATCCGGAGCGAACCATCACACGGTGGCATTGACCAGTCACAACAGACTGACCTAACAAAGCACTACTAGGGGAGCCCGTCCCCCAAGGGCGGGACCTTCGTCCCTGATGGTCACGCCGTACGGCTCCGACAATGGAGGTGACGGCTTCGCGCCCGGAGAGCGGGCGCCGCCACCGTCACGAAGAACGGGGGTTCAGATCATGCGATCCAAGCAGTGGGACGTACGGGTCTCCATCACCGAGGACGGCGACGAGACCTTCGCCAGGGCGGTCCTGCCCATCGCGGGTGCCGGGGAACTGGCGGGGATCGGCCGGGCACGCCGCAACCCGTCCGACGATCCGGTAGCCGAGATCGGCGACGAGCTCGCCGCCGCCAGGGCGCTGGCCGACCTGTCCGGCAGGCTGATGAGCGTCACCTCGGCGGACATCGCCCAGCTGACCGGCCCTACCTCGTGGTGAGGGGGCCCCGCGCACGGACCGGCCCGCCCGCCGTCGCCCTCACGGACTCCGGCGGACGGGCCCCGGTTCACCGCCGGCCGTAGACCTGGTGGACGAACTCGGCGAGCTTGTCGTCGGGCAGGCCCTTGGCCAGGTCGGCCTCACTGATCATGCCGACGATGCGGTGGTTCTCGATCACGGGCAGACGCTTGATCCGGTGCCGTTCCATCATGGTCAGCGCCTCGTCGACGCTGCCTTCGACGTCGATCCAGATCAGCCCCTGGGCGAGCTCACTCGCCGTCGTCTCGTCGAGGTTCCCGCCCTCTGCGCAGCACTTGATCACGATGTCACGGTCGGTGATGATCCCCTTGAGCCGGTCGTCGTCCCCGCAGACCGGCAGCGCGCCCACATCCAGGTCGCGCATCATCCGCGCGGCCGTACGCAGACTGTCGTGTTCACCGACGCACCGCGCGTCCGGGTGCATCAGGTCCCGGACCGTCCTGCCTGTCTCCGTTCTCGTCATCGTCACCCCTCCTGACGGTAGGTTTGTGGGCCTCTATAGCCCTATGCCCGATAAATTCGGATTCAGTGGGGCGATTCTGGAGAGAAAGGCTGTGATCCACGATCACGGCCTTCTCGGCGGGCCACCCGGATGTCAGGATGTCGGGTGTGACCCTCGCGGCGTCGGCGCTTCGCGTGCCACGTGCCATCGTCTTCGCGACGCTGTGCACCGTGGTCTCCGCGGGCGGCCACGCCCTGGCCGGAGGCGGTCTCGTCCCGCCGTTCCTCGGGATTCTCGGCGTCGTCGTCTCCTTCTGCGTCGCCTACCCGCTCGGCGGTCGTGAACGCGGCCCCGAGGTGGTGCTCACGGCCACCGGTGGCGTGCAGCTCCTGCTGCACGAGCTGTTCAGCCGGGCCGCGCACGGGCCGCACACCACGATCCTCGGCGACCACGGCCATCCCACCTCCGGCATGACCGCGGTCCACCTGGCCGTCGCGCTGGGCACCGGCTGGTGGCTGTACCGCGGTGAGAGCGCGGTGTGGCTGATGATCCGCCTGTACGGCCGCCGCCTGCCGGTGATCCGGCTGCTCCTCACCGTCCCCACCGAGGTGGTCGCCCCCGTCCGGCGGCCGGTGACCACCCATGAGGCCACGCCGTACGGCGGGCGGGACGTCCTTCCCGCGTTACGGCGCCGCGGCCCGCCCCTGCCCGCCCCCACCGGCTGAGCCCCACACGGACCCCGGGTGTTCCGTCGCCCCTCCATGACCGGAGCACTCTCCGCTCCTTCGTGACCGGGCGTTCTCTCCGGTCTTCGTGACCGGTATTCCTCCGGCTCCTTCGGGAGCGGAGGTTCTCTCCGGTATTCCAGGACGCCCCTTCCCGGACCCTCCGTGGTCAGGCGCTCTCCCAGTCCCCGGTCGGGAGCTCTCCCCTGCCCGGTGACCGGGCGATCCTCCCGGAGCCAAGGGGCCGGCACCGCCTCCCGCCGAGCCCGTCCCTGGCCCGGCCAACCCGTCATGCCCGGACGTGCCCTACGTCTTCGCTGTGCTTCTTCACTGGGCCCCTTCCCTGGGCTCCTTCTCCATGCCCGAGCACCCCCCCGCAAGCCGTCGATCACCTGTCTGGCGGGCACCTTCCGATGCCCTCGGCCCGTCTTGACCAGCGCCGAAGGAACCCCTATGCCTCCTGTCACACCCATCCCGTCCACCCCCTCCTGGCTCTCCGACGAGCAGGTGACGGCGCTCGCGCTGGCCGCGCGTGCGGGGGCGCCCGACACCGTCGAGGCCTTCGCCCGCGCCGTCTACCCGGACGTACTGCGCTTCGTCGCCCACCTGGCCGGAACCCACGCGGCGGAGGACCTGACGCAGGAGACCTTCGTACGGGCCCTGCTCGCCCTGCCCCGTTTCGCGGGCCGCTCCTCCGCCCGGACCTGGCTGCTGTCCATCGCCCGGCGGGTCGTCATCGACCGCTTCCGGTCCGCGGCCCGCCGTCCGCTCCTCGCCGACCTCACGGACTGGCAGTCGGCGGCCGAACGCCGTCAGCCCCTCGGGCTTCCCGGACGCGAGGACGGAGTCGCCCTGGCCGACCTGCTGTCCAGGGTCCCGCGTGAACGCCGCGAGGCCTTCGTGCTGACCCAGCTGGCCGGGGTGCCGTACGGCGAGGCCGCCGAACTGATCGGCTGCCCGGTCGGCACCGTACGCTCCCGCGTTGCCCGCGCCAGATCCCAGCTGATCGCCTCCCTGACCGCCGCCGACCGGGCCGCCTGACCCCCGTCCCGAACGATCGTCATGCCCTGACCTGCGCGAGAAGGCCAGATCCCCGGATGCCGGCGGCGGGCTCACCGGGACCCGACCGGGCAGAACTCGGCCGACAGGACGTCGGCGAAGACGTTCAGCCCGCTCCAGTCGCCGTTGATCTCGGTGGCCAGCATGTGCCTGCCGTCTCGCCGCCCCATGGCGTACGTCCATGATCCGTAGGTGGCACCGGCGTTACCCCAGACCCACGTGCCGCACGACAGTCTCTGGGTGAAGACGCCGAGTCCGTAACGGGTGCCGGGGATCCAGGCGGGCCCGCCCTTGGTCTCGACGGTGGTGAACATCTCCCTCTGCTGGGCGGCGGGCAGTAATCGGCCGCCCAGCAGCGCGCCGAAGAACCGGTTGAGGTCACCGACCGTCGAGACCATCCCGCCGGCCGACCAGGCGGCGGACTGGTTCATGTCGCCGGCGTCGTAGACCGCCGGGTTGGGTTCCTGGGAGAACAGGGTGGAGTAGTGCACGGGGTGCGGACCTCGGATCCTCGCCTCCGTTCCGGGAAGGTATGTCCCGGTCAGGCGCAACGGCCGGATGATCCGCCGGGTCACCTCGTCACCGAAGGTCCTGCCTGTCGCCTTCTCCACGATCATGGCGGCCAGGATGTAGTTGGTGTTGGAGTAGGCGAAGCCCCCGCCGGGGGCGAAGTACGGTGGGTTGCGCAACGCGATCCCCACCAGCTCCTCCGGCGTGACGACGTCGTAGCGGTGCTCGAACCACGCGGCGCCCCGCCCCTTGGCGAAGAATTCGGGGTCGTTGCCGTAGTTGAAGATTCCGCTGGTGTGGTTGAGCAATTGCCGGACGGTGATCCTTCCGCCGTCGTATCCGTTGCCCCGCACCAGTCCGGGCAGCCAGTGCTGAATACGGTCGTCCAGGCTCAGCCTGCCCTCTCCGGCCAGTTGCAGTACCACGGCGGCGGTGAACGCCTTGGTGGCACTGCCGATTCTGAAACGCTCGTTCGGGCGGCGCCCGCGAGCCGTTTCGGTGTTTGAGAACCCCGCCGAACCGAACCACCGTTTGTTCCCCTCGCGTACCTCGGCGGCGATGCCGGGTGCCCCGTTTTCGGATACGGCCCGGTCAAGCGCGGGCTGTACCTGGGCGGGGCTCGCCACGAGCGCGGCGGCGAGAAGGAGGGATGCGATCACATCGAACTCCGATACACGAGACAGCGCGTGTTTTACAGACACAAAAGCTAGTTTGCATTCAGGGCGCCGTCAATAAAATCCGAGACATTCACCCGGCATTTTGCAATGACAATGAAGGTGAATGCAAAATCCCTACTTGCAATGAGCTGCCAGCGAATGCAATATTTGTTTTCAACGGGAGGAGGCGCAGCGCCGATGCCAGGCGGCAGACTGACATACGAGGAACGCCGGGAAATCGCCAGGGGACTGGCCGAAGGGCTCACCTACACCGAGATCGCCAAATGCCTCGGACGCCCGATCTCCACCGTCACCCGCGAGGTCATCCGCAACGGCGGGGCCGGCGGTTACCAGGCCGACCGGGCCCACCACGCGACCGGGATCCGGGCCCACCGCAACAGGTCCGCCGAGTCCCAGCCGGCGCCGGCGGTCAGAGACGGGCAGGGACGGAATCCGGAGACGATCAGGCAACTGGAAGACGACTTCAGCACCATGCTGGTGGACACCGGACTGCCCCGCATGACCGCTCGGGTGCTCGCCTGCCTCTACACCACCGACAGCGGCAGCCTCACCGCCGCCGAACTCGTCCAGCGGCTCCAGGTCAGCCCGGCCTCCGTCTCGAAGGCCGTCACCCAACTTGAGCAGCAGCGGTTGATCCGGCGCGAACGCGATTCCCGGCGGCGTCGTGACCGCTACGTCATCGACGGCGACATCTGGCACCGGTCGTGGCTGGCCAGCGCCCGCAGGAACGCCCGACTCGCCGAGGTCGCCGACGGCGGTGCCGAGGCCCTCGGTCCGGCCACCCCCGCCGGTGCCCGGCTGAAAACCATGGGCGCGATCCTCAACCGGCTCAGCGACGACATGATCCGCGCGGCCGAGCGCCTACGCGGCGCCGACGGCGATCAGTGAGCTCCGACCGCCGGCACCCGCCTCCTCCCCGCCGCCGCCCGAGGCGTCGACGGACCCGGTCGCGGCTGGGCCGGACCGGGTTCACGCGCGAGCGTCCGGCCCGGCCGAAGGGAAGGGACTCACCGCCGGCCGGTCACCGTTCCTCCTTCATGCCGTCCAGTCGAAGCAGAGCGCTCCGGCCGGTGCTCCGCCACCGCGCAGCCGCGCGTAGACGGACTCCGCGTCCACGGGGGACACCCGTTCGGAGATCATCGCGGCGGTCCTGAACGTTCCCGAGGCGAGACGGCGGAAGTACAGCTCGGTCACCGCGTCACGGTTGAGCGGGCCCGCTGACGGGTCGTCGGAGACGAGGTCGGCGTGCGCCCCGAGGATGGTCAGCGAGTTGCTGACCACGCCGGGACCGAGCGTCTGCCGGGACGGTGTGGGCGTGTCACCGAGCAGGACGACACGGCCCAGCGTGCGCGCCAGCCGTACCGCCTGGGAGAGCACGGCGGGGTTGCCGGTGACGTCGAAGACCACGTCGGCGAACCGGCCACCGGTCAGGTCGGCGACGGCGGCGAGGGCGTCGCCCGCGGTGGCCGCGAGCAGGTCGCTCGCCCCGCTCGCCCGCGCCAGGTCGAGCCGCCTGGCGTCGGTGTCGACGGCGACGACGCGGGAGGCTCCGTGCGCGACCGCGTACTGCACGACCAGCTGACCCACCGGGCCCAGGCCCAGGACCACGACGGTCTCGCCCATGGTGATCGCGGCTCTGGCGGCGCCCGCCGCCGCGGTCACGACGAGGGGGATCCACACCGCCTCCTCGTCCGTCACGCCGCCGGGCAGCGGCCGGGCCTCACGCTCGGTGAGGGTGACCAGCTCCTGGTGGGGCGCGTAGCTCTGCACGCGGTCACCGGGCCGCAACGTCGTGACGCCCTCGCCGACCGCCTCCACGACCCCGGCCATGCTGTAGCCGGGCCGGAACGGGTGACGCACCCACTCCTCCCAGTTGGTGCCCGGATCGAACTCCCCGCGCAGACAGGCCAGCTCGGTGCCGGGGCTGATCAGCGACAGTGTGGTACGGCACAGCACCTCGCCGGGGCCCGGAGGGGCGACGTCCTCATGCGCCACCCGCACCTCGCCCGGACCCGGGAACTCCACGAACAACGACCTCATCGGTCCCTCCCAAGATGTACGGTCCGCCCGTGGGCGGCGCTCTGGTACGCCGCTTCGATGATCCGCATCGAGGTGACGCCGTGCGACGCACCGGGGGTGGGGTCGGCCCCGGCCAGAGTGTCCAGGAACGCACGCATCTGGGCGTCGTATCTGCGCTGGAGCGCCGCTTCGGTGAGCTCGCCGGGAAAGGTCTCCGCGCCCGGCTGCCCGGCCCGTACCAGCGTGCCGGGGAAGGTCTGCGCGTACGCCTCGGTGCCGGACACGCGCACGCTCCCCGTCGGACCCGGCGTGTGCGGATGCCACCAGCCCGACTCCACGCCGGAGGTGACCCCGTTGTCCCAGACGATCGTGAGGATCGCGGTGTCGTCGACCGGCAGGTCGCGGTAGTGCGTCCCGCAGTGCGCGCTCACGCTGACGGGCTGGGGGTCGCCGAGGATGTGGCGGGTGACGTCGATGGCGTGGACGCCGAGGTCCATGAGCGCGCCGCCGCCCGCCAGCGCCGGGTCGGTGAACCAGCCCTCGGGGCCGAACCCGGCGTGGACGGCGTAGGCGGTGGTGTGGACGGGTCTGCCGAGTGTCCCGTCGCGCACCAGGTCGCGCAGCCAGCCGACCTGCTCGTCGAAACGCAGGCAGTGGGCGAGCATCACCCGGGCACGCGGGCCTTCCGCGGCGGCGATGGCCAGGGATTCGGCGACGCTCAGCGCCATCGGCTTCTCCAGCAGCACCGAGACCCCGGCCCGCAGCGCCTTGACCGCCTGCTCGGCGTGCAGGGAGTTGGGCGTGGCCACGATGAGGCCGTCCACGTCGCCGTCCGCCAGGAGACGGTCGAGGTCGAGGTAGCGGCGGGCGATGCCGTACCGCTGTGACAGGGCGTCGAGGGACTCCGGCCGGTGGTTGACCGCGGCGACCAGCACGGCGCCGGCGTCGGCGGCGGCGCGTGCGTGGTAGTCGGCGATGTAGCCGGTCCCGGCGATGGCCAGGCGCGGTGGGCGGTTCATGCGAGTTCGTCCATGCGAACGAGGCGGGCACCGGCGGCGCGCAGACCGTCGATGACCAGCGGCAGGGCACGGCCGGTGGCCTTGGTCCACGGATGGAGCAGCACCACGGCGCCGTCGCCGTGCGCGACGGCCTCCTCCACGACCAGGCGGGCGACGCCCGGCCCGGTGGCCTTGCCACGCCAGTCGAACGGGTCCACGTGCCAGCTCGTCTCCCGGTAGCCGAGCCGGTCCAGCGCGGACCGGATCGCCGGGTCATCGCTGCCGTCTCCGAACGGGCAGCGGAACCAGGGGCTCGGGTCGTGGCCGGTGGCGCGGCGGATGGCGCGTTCGGCGAGCCGTACGTCCTGGTCGAAGGCCTTGGGCGACAGCCAGCTCATCGGCGCGTGGTGGTGGGAGTGGTTGCCGATCAGGTGACCGTGGGCGGCAAGGTCCTTGGCCAGCGCGGGGTTCGCCTGGGCCCAGCGCCCCTGGATGAACATGGTCCCCACGGCCTCGCGCTCGGTGAGCGTCTCAAGCACGTGCCGGGTGCCGTCCGGGTGGGCGGGATGGTCTCCGTGCTCGACGTCGAAGGTCAGCGCCACTCGCCAGGGCGCCGGTTGGGTTCGGGGTGACTCCGTCACGCCTTCTACCTGCCTCTGATTCGGGGGGTGCCGCCTTGACAGAGGTAGCGGCCGTGATCAGTATTGCTGACAACATTATAAGCAATCAACCGCTCGGCAGATTTCGGAAGGAAGCGAACTCCCGATGGCCCGCTATCGGCTCGAAGCCGGTCCGATCCCCCTCCACCACCAGGTCTACCTGGACCTGAGCGCCGCGCTCGACGAGGGGGAATGGCAGGCGGGAGACCGTCTGCCGCCGGAGAGAGAGCTTGCCCGCCGCTACGGATGCAGCCTCATCCCGGTACGGCGGGCCCTGGCCGAGCTGGCCCGCGAGGGCCGTCTGGAGCGCACCCGCGGGCGCGGCACGTTCGTCCAGCACTCCCGGCTCGAAGTCGATCTGGGCACCAGCCAGAGCTTCGCCGACCTGATGAACATGCACGGCCTGGACCCGGACACCAGACTGGTCGCCTCCGGGATCGAGATGCCGGGAGAGATGGTCGCCGCCGCGCTGGCTCTGGCCCCCGGCGCGCAGGTCGTCTATCTCGAACGTCTGCGCATCGCCAACGGCGAGCCGTTGATCCTGGAGCAGGTCTACCTACCGGCCGGCCGCTTCGCCGGGCTGCTCGACCACGATCTTGAGCGCAACTCCCTCTACAGCCTGCTCGGCGCGCACTACGGCGCCAGGATCGTGCGCGCCCGCGAGGTCATCGAGCCGGTACGGCTGCGCGCCCACGAGGCGCGGCTGCTCGACCAGCCCGTGGAACGCCCCGCCATGCTCGTCGAGGGGGTCGCCTTCGGCCCCGGCGACGAGCCCATCGAGTTCACCCGCAGTTACGTGAGAGGCGACAGAGCCCGCCTCTCTTTTGAGCTCTCCATCACCCGCCCCCCGGACCCCCCAGCCTAGGGAGAGACACATGAATCGGTTATGGCACACCCTGGCCGCGATCTTATTGGCCACGACGCTGGCCGCCTGTGGAGCAGACGCCCCTCCCGGCGGTGACGACGCGGCTGTCGAGCTGCGCTGGTACTGCTGCCTCGGCACCGGTGAACAGGCCGAACAGGTCAAGGCGCAGCAGAAGGTGATCGAGAGGTTCAACGCCTCCCAGCGCCGGATCAAGGTCAAGCTGGAGGTCGTCACCTACGACTCCGCCCGCGACACGCTCGCCACCCAGATCGCCTCGGGCAACGTGCCCGACCTCGCCGGTCCCGTGGGGGTCGGCGGTGCGGCCGCCTTCCACGGCCAGTGGCTCGACCTGGCCCCGCTCATCAAGTCCAGCGGCTTCGACCTCAGCCCCTACGCCAAGGGCAGCGCCGACCTCTACCGGATCGGCTCCGTTCAGGAGGGCGTCCCGTTCGCGATCTACCCCTCGACCCTGTACTACAAGGCCGACATGTTCGAGGAGGCCGGCCTGGCCGAGCCGCCGCACAAGTACGGCGAGAAGTACACCTGGCCCGACGGCCGCCAGAGCGAGTGGAACTACGACACGCTCAGGGAACTGGCCCTCAAGCTCACCGTAGACAAGAACGGCAAGGACGCGACCCAGGAGGGCTTCGACCCCGGCCAGATCGTGCAGTACGGCTTCGAACCGGCCCGTGACGACCTGCGCTACCAGGGCGCCGCCTTCGCCGCCGGATCACTGGACACGGGCGACGGCAAGACCGTGAAGATCCCCGACGCCTGGGCCGACTCCTGGCGCTTCTTCTACGACGGCATGTGGAAGGACCGGTTCATCATGACCGGCCCCGTCTTCCAGACCGAGCAGTTCAACGGGGACGGCGCCGCCTTCTTCTCCGGGCACGTCGCGATGAGCGTCAACTTCCTGTGGTCCACCTACGGCGTGGCAGGCGCGGGCGACGACTGGGACCTGGCGGCGATGCCCTCCTACAAGGGCAGGACCACCTCACCCACCAGCGCGGACACCTTCCGGATCCTGGCCGGCAGCAAGCACCCCGCCGAGGCCTTCGAGTTCCTGAGCTACCTGGTCGGCCCGGCCTCCCAGGAACTGCTCTCCGCGTACGGCGCGATGCCCGCCCGCACCGCCGACCAGGACGCCTTCTTCGCCAAGCTGGCCGGGCAGTTCCCCAACAAGGTCGACTGGCAGGTCGCCAAGGACAGCGTGGCCTTCGCCGACAACCCCCACTCGGAGTCGTACACGCCCAAGTACAACCAGACGCTCACCATCCTCGGCACCTACAGGAGCCGCTGGATGACCCAGGGCGGGCTCGACATGAACGCCCAGCTCAAGGCGATGCGCGAGGAGATCCAGGACGTGTGGAACCGCTCATGAGGAGCGAGACCACATCCTGGGTGGCCCGCAGGGAGGCCCGGTACGGGCTCCTGTTCGTCCTTCCGTGGATCATCGGGTTCCTCGCGTTCACGGCGGTCCCGATGGCGGCCACGTTCGTCTTCACCTTCCTCAACATCTCGCTGACCGAGCGGGAGCCGCTCATGTTCGTCGGCCTGGCGAACTACCAGCGGCTCTTCGCCGACCAGCAGGCGTGGGCCTCGCTGTGGGTGACCGCCCGCTTCGCCCTGCTCTGGCTGCCGCTGGTCGTCGTCCTGCCGTTCCTGCTCGCGGTCGCGGTCAACAGCAGGTACGTGCGCGGCACCGGGCTGTTGCGGGTGCTGTTGTTCATGCCGTACGTCGTGCCGTTCGTGGCCAGCGCGCTGATCTGGCAGAACATGCTGGTCGACGACGGATGGATCAACACCGCGCTGCGTGTGCTCGGCGTCGGCGACGCGCCGAGCTGGCTGAGCGACCCCGGCTGGGTGATCCCCGGGCTCGTCATGATCGGCCTGTGGGGGCTCGGCTCGGGCATCATCATCAACCTGGCGGGGCTGCGCGGCATCCCCACCGAGTTGTACGACGCCGCGCGGCTCGACGGTGCCGGATGGTGGCGCCAGCTGTGGCACGTGACGGTCCCGATGATGTCGCCGGTGATCTTCTACACGATGATCCTCGCGGTCGTCGAGGTCATGCAGTACTTCCTCATCCCGCTGGTGCTCTTCGACGGCAGCGGCGACCCCGGCGGCGCGACCCGTTTCTTCAACCTCTACCTGTACCAGACCTTCTTCACCTATCAGGAGATGTCCTACGGCTCGACGCTGGCGTGGCTGCTGTTCGTCATCACCCTCGTCGTGACCCTGGTGCTGTTCCGGCTGTCCAGGCACTGGGTCCACTACACGAGTGAGAGGTGACCCGGTGACCCCGTACGCAGCCCGCCGCATCCGGACGGCGCTGATGACGATCGTGATGTTCGGCATCGTCGTGGCGTT
Organism: Streptosporangium sp. NPDC020072; assembly: GCF_040631445.1. Classification (NCBI taxonomy): domain Bacteria; kingdom Bacillati; phylum Actinomycetota; class Actinomycetes; order Streptosporangiales; family Streptosporangiaceae; genus Streptosporangium; species Streptosporangium sp. NPDC020072. Next base: position 10,874 of record NZ_JBEYAB010000016.1, read on the forward strand.
CCTGTCGCCTCTCGTCCAGATGACGCTGTCGTCGCTGAAGAGCGAACGGCAGGTCAGCCAGGCGCACGCGCCGCTGCTGCCGTCCGACCCGCGCACCTTCACCCATGAGGGCCGGCAGTACGACGTGTACCGGGTGCCGCTCGACGGCGCGGTCCGCGAACTCGCCCTGGTGAAGAAGGGTCGCGCCGAGAGCGAGTTCCTCGACCCGGCGGCTCCCGAGAGGGGAACCGTCGTCTGGCGCGGCTCCTGGCGCACCCTGGAACCCAGCTGGGTCCTGGCGCCGCAGTGGTCGAACTACGCCGCGGTCTGGAGGCTGATCGACTTCCCCCGGCTGCTGCTCAACACCATCACGCTGGCGGTGATCAGCACGATCGGGACCGTCCTGTCGTGCACGCTGGTCGCCTACGGCTTCGCCCGGTTCCGCTTCCCCGGCCGCGGGCCGCTGTTCACCCTGCTCATCGCCACGATCTTCCTGCCCACCGCGGTGACGCTGATCCCGACATACACCATCTTCGTGCAGATCGGCTGGGTCGGCACCTGGCTGCCGCTGCTCGTACCGACCTTCTTCGCCAACGCCTACAGCGTCTTCCTGCTGAGGCAGTACTTCCTGACCATCCCGCGCGAGATGGACGAGGCGGCCTCGATCGACGGTGCCGGACCGCTGCGCACGCTGCGTTCGGTGATCGTGCCGCAGGCGTGGCCGGCGATCACCGCCGTCATCCTGTTCAACTTCGTCTACACCTGGAACGACTACTTCACCCCGCTCGTCTACCTTTCCGGGCGGCCCGAGCTCCAGCCGCTGCAGGTGGGCCTGGCCGCCTTCAACGGCCTGTACTCGACGAAACCCGCCTACATCCAGGCCGGCGCCATGATGACGATCGCCGTTCCGGTGATCCTCTTCATCTGTTTCCAGCGCACGTTCGTGCGCGGCATCATGAGCACCGGAGTGGAGAAGTGACCGTGGCGGCCGAGGGCCGGGGAGGCGGGTCGGCGGGGTTCAGCCGAGACGGCGGGCCACGTACAGGATCCGGTCGTGACTCTCCTCGTCGGCCGGTTCCCGCGCCGAGGTCTCCACCGGTCCCCGGGTGGCGACGACGCGCAGCCCGGCCCGTCCGGTCGGAGTGGTGCCGCCGCACGTGCCGCATCGAGACCCGCCGCCAGGTCGTCCCCGGCCGGACGCAGCGCGCCACCAGCCCGGTGGTGTCCGTCCCCGCGTTCAGCTCGTCGTAGCGGGGCGCGATGCCCTCGTACGCCGCCAGTGTCTCGTCCACGTGTGACACGCGCGCCTCCGGTGAGCCGGGCCGGGGGGCCGCGCCGGACCGTCGGGCCCGGCGCGGCCGGTGGGGGACCTACCAAACGCGCCACGCCTGCCGGTTGACCCGGCGGCCGGTGACCCGGCGCATCAGCTTCCTCATGGACTCACCTCCTCTTCTGGTGGCCGTCGGCGGTCAGGACCTGGTGGGGGTACGGCGCAGCCGGAATCCGGGAGGGGTGATGATGCCCGCGACGTGGGGACGTCCCCGGCCGCCGCGCACCTCAAGGCGGGCGCCGTCGGTCACGGCGGAGAGCAGGTCGACGGCCAGGGTCTGGGCGACGGAGGCCCCGGCGCAGGCGAACGGGCCGCTGCCGAAGGGCAGGTAGGGTCCGTGGGGGCCGGAGCCGTCCCAGCGGCCGGGCCGGAAACGGGTGGCCTGCGGCCAGTGCCGGTCGTCGCGGTGCAGCAGGTAGGAGCAGACCGACACGCTCTCCCCCGGCTCCAGGGGCACACCGCCGATCCGGTGGGCGCGGCGCACCGGGCGGCCCAGCAGCCACGCCACGGGCCACAGCCGCAGCGACTCCCGTACGGCCGACTCCGCGGGCACCTCCGCCAGGTCGACGCCCTCGGTCGCGGCCGCCAGCAGCGCCCAGGCGACGACGTGGCCGACCGGTGCCACCGAGGTCCGAAACAGCAGCAGGTAGACCTGGGCGACCTGGGTGGCGGGCGTGCCGGGCGGGGTGGCCCCGAGTACGGCGTCCAGCAGGTCGCCGGGCGGATCCGGCCGCCGCTCCGGCCGGGCCCGCCGGGCGCGCGCCTCGTCGGCGACCGCCCGCACCACGCGCGCCCACAGTGCCCGCTGCGCCGTACGTGCCAGCGGGCCGCCGAAGCGGATCAGGACGCCGCGCCGTACGACCCGCGTCATCAGTTCCCGCAGCGCCGCCGGGCTGTCCGGGCTCAGCAGCGCCTCGTCCAGGAACCGGTACGCGGCGACGCGCCCGGCCGAGGGCCACTCGCTGTCCTCCCCCAGCTCCGCCACGACGGCGGGCAGCCGTTCGCGGTTGGCGGTCAGGTGGGCGCGCAGCGTCGAGCGCGCCGCCCGCCCGATCGCGACCTGCGTCGCCCGTGGCCCCAACCGGCCGCCGCGGACGTGGAAGAAGTCGGACACCTCGTCGTAGTCGCCCTCGGGGTCGTGCAGAATTCGCCGGGCCTCGACCGGGTCGGCCACGCACAGCGACCCGTCGTCGGGAAGCCGGAACATCGGGCCCCGTTCGCGGGCCGCCCACTCGACGAACCCCAGCGGGTCCCGGCGGTACCACCGCGCCGCTCCGCCGGGCGGGCCCGGCGGCGGCCGTCTCCCGTCCTGGGCGGCCTGATCCGGTTCGCCGACCGTCGTCATTCCCACCTGCCCACGCCGTCCGTGATCTCGGATGTCCGCGCGGGTGGTGCCGTCCGCGCCCTGCCGGGAGAGCCGCGTCGCCTGCCATCTCACCGGATCCACCGAACACGGCAAAGATGGAAAGACAACACCAAACCAGGAACAGTCGCAGTTTATACCCATAGATCACCCATATTGGTTATTGAGTGAAAAATGAGAAATATCGATACTCGACGGAATGCCATGGCGGACATATCCCAGGAAAAGGTCACCCGATTCGAGCCGGAGAAAGACCCGGTGAGTCCAGGCCACGGGGCCCTTCCAGGGGTTTTCCGGCGACCGCCCGTCCCGGTCCGGCGCCGAGTGAACGAGTGGCTCAAGGATATGAGGCCGCGGATCGGACGCGTTTCCGTCGGCTCCCGGGAAACGCCGGGAAACCGGCCGTACGGGTGACTCCGGTGAGGGAGTGCCGGGCTTACCTGTACGGCCCGCGCTTCGGACCCCCAGCCCTGGCGCGGGCCGCACAGGAGACCCGGCGGTCAGCGTTTGCGCCAGCCGGAGACGAGGACCCAGACCAGGTAGACACCGCCGAGGGAGCCGGTCATCACCCCGACGGGAAGCTGGGTCGGGGCCAGCAGGCGCTGGGCGGCCATGTCACCGGCGACCAGCAGCAGCGCGCCCATGAGGCCCGACAGGACCAGGACGGGGGCGGCGGACCTGGCGAGTCTTCGGGCCAGCTGGGGGGCGGCGAGCGCGACGAACGGGATGGGCCCCGAGGCGACCGTCGCCACGGCGGTGAGGGCGACCCCGAGCAGCATGAGCCAGAGCCGGGAGCTCTCCACCCGCACGCCCAGGGCGGTCGCCAGTTCGTCGCCGAGTTCCATCAGCTTCAGCCGCCTGCCGAAGGCCAGCGTGACGGGGACGAGGACCAGGAGCGTGCCGACCAGCAGGTTCACATGACCCCAGCCGCGCCCGTTGAGGTTGCCGGTCATCCAGGTCGCCGCGACGTGGGCGTCGGCGAACTCGGCGCGGGCGATCAGGTAGATGTTGGTCGCCACCAGCCCCCCGTTGACGGCGATGCCGACCAGGATCAGCCGGTAGCCCTGTACCCCGTCCCGGAAGGCGAGGAGATACACGACGAGGGAGGTCAGCAGGCCCCCGGCCAGGGCGCCGCCCGCGACGGCGACCATCCCCCCGCCGAGCACGATGATCTGGATGAGCGCGCCGGTCGCGGCGCCCGTGGTGAAACCGACGATGTCGGGGCTGCCCAGCGGGTTGCGGGTGAGGCTCTGGAAGACCGCGCCCGCCAGGCCGAGGGCCGCGCCGACGAGCAGTCCGGTCAGCACGCGCGGCAGCCTGAGCGTCTCGACGACGAACATGTGGGCGCGCTGGCCGTTGCCCGCGAGGGCGCGCAGCACGTCTCCGGGGGCGATCGGGTACTGCCCGGTCCCGATGGCCAGGACGGTCAGCGTGGTCACGGCCGCCGCGAGCACGGCCCCGATCAGCACGACCCGGAGGCCGACGCGGAAGGAGGCGCGACGCCCGGGGAGGGTGACCGTGAACCCGGGGCGCTTCGTGGTGTTGAGCGCGTTCACAGCTGGGCGATCCTCCTGCGGCGGACGAGGGCGAGAAAGACCGGCATGCCGACGAAGGCGGTGACCACCCCGGCCTCCAGCTCCGCGGGCCACAGCACCAGACGGCCCACGATGTCGGACACCAGCAGCAGCACGGGGCCGAGCAGCACCGAGTACAGCAGCACCCAGCGGTTGTCCTGACCGACCGCCAGCCGGGCGGCCTGCGCCACGACCAGGCCGACGAACCCGATGGGCCCGACGGCCGCGGTCGCCGCGCCGCACAGCAGGGTGACGGCGATGACACCGAGCACCCGGGTACGGCCCGGCCGTACTCCCAGGGCGCGTCCCGCGTCGTCGCCGAGCGCGAGCGCGTTCAGGGAGTTGCCCAGCGACATCGCCACGATCAGGCCGCCGACCATGAAGGGGACCGTCCTGGTCACGACCGTCATGTCGTGGCCGCTGAGGGCTCCGGTCCCCCAGTAGCGGTACTGCTTGAAGGCCTCGGGGTCGGTCAGCGCGATCGCCTGGGTCGCCGAGGCCAGGGCGGCGCTGACCGCCGTCCCGGCCAGGGCGAGCCGTACGGGGGTGGCGCCGGAGCGCCCGCTTGAGCCGATGAGGTAGACGACGACCGCGGCGGCGGCCGAGCCCGCGAAGGAGAACCAGACGAGGCCCCCCAGGTCCTGCAGCCCGAACAGGCCGACGGCCGCCGCGATGGCGATGACCGCGCCCGCCTCGACGCCCAGGATGCCGGGGTCGGCCAGCGGGTTGCGGGTCAGCGCCTGCATGAGCGCGCCCGCCAGGGCCAGGGAGGCGCCCACCCCGATCCCGAGCAGGGTCCTGGGGACGCGCAGGTCGTGGATGACGTGGGCCGCGTCCGAGTTGTCCGGGTGCAGCAGGAGCCTGACGACGTCTCCGGCCGGGATGGCCTTCGAGCCGATGGCCAGGCTCGCGAGCACCGCCAGGACCAGCAGCAGGAAGGCCAGCAGCGCGCCCGCGGAGCGCAGCGCCGTGCCGCGCGCCCGGCCTCCCTTCGGCCTGACCGGCGGGGGCGCCAGGAGTCCGACGCCCTCCCCGGCGGTCATGACGGCGCCTTCGCGGACGCGGTGCGGGTCACCGACGGTAAGGGGAGGTCCACTCGGTCCTCTTCCTCCTTGTGAACGCTCCGGTGAACGTCCTTGTGAACTGACGGTCGCCTAGGCGAGCTTGGCGAGGATGGCTTCGAGCTGGCCGACGATCTCCAGGACGCCCTTGTAGCTGTACTGGTAGCCGTACTTGATCGGGTAGACGTGCCCCTCCTTCGCGGCGGGCAGCAGCTTCCACGATCCCTGGCCGAGCAGCTTCTGCGTCGCGGGGTCGACGCTGCCGTCGGGCTGCGCGCCGTACAGCAGGACGGAGGTGTCCTTGAAGCGGGAGATCTGCTCGTAGGAGAGCCGGACGCCTCGGTTGGCGCGCTCGTCGGTCGCGACCTTGGAGAACTTCAGGCCGGTCTCCTCCATGAACAGGCCGGGCCAGGAGACCGGGGAGTTGGCGACGAAGCCCTCGGGGCCACCCTCGACGTAGTCCCAGGTGGTCTTCTCCAGGACGGCGGAGTACTTGGACTTGATCTCGGCGATCTTCGCCTCGTACTCGGCGATCTTCCCGGCCATCGCGTCCTTCTTACCCAGCGCGTCGGCGATCTCGGGCAGGGCCTTGCGGACGTCGGCCGGGTTCTCCGTCACGAAGAAGGCGGTCGGCGCGATGGCGCTGAGCTTGTCGTAGCCGAAGTCCTCCTCCCTGCGCTGGGTGCTGACGATGAGGTCGGGCTGGAGCTGGGCGAGCTGCTCGTAGTTGATCGACGTCTCGTCGGTCCCGATGACGGGGATGGTCTTGACCTTCGCCCAGTCCTCGGGCGAGTAGTCGCTCTCGGCCTCCTGGAGGACCGCGATGGGGGTGATGCCCAGTTCGAGGACGGCCGCGGTGGTGTTGAGCAGGGAGACGACTCTCTTGGGCTCGGTGGGAACCTGGACGGCGCCGTGGACGGTCTGGACGGTCCTGGTGGCGGCGGCGGGTGCCCCCGAGGGGTCGCTCGCCGAGCCCGCGGAGGGGGCCGAGGAGGGACCGCACGCGGTGGTCAGGGCGACCAGCCCGGCGGTGAGGAGGCCGAGAACGGCCCTGGTGAGATGCATCCCGCGTCTCCTGGATCACTATTGTTAGGTAAGGCAAACCTAAGTAAAGAGTCAGGTTTCCTTCACGTCAAGTCGGGGCCGCCCGTCACCCGGGCACGGGCGGCCCCGGTCAGTTCTCGTACCGGGGGTCGAGCGCGCCCGCGCGCAGTCCCACCAGCCGTGGCAGCAGCTCGATGGTCGCGGGACGGTGGGCGATGACGATGAGCGCGCGCTCGTCGCGCAGCCGGGCGAGCGCCGTCTCCAGGCTGCGGGCCGTGACCGGGTCGACGTCGGCGGTCGCCTCGTCGAGGATGAGCACGGCCGGGTCGGCGAGCACGGCCCTGACCAGCCCGAGGATCTGCCTCTCCCCCGCCGACAGGTCCCCGGCGGGGGTGTCCAGCCCCCGGGGCAGCCCTCGGAGGAACGCGCCGATCCCCAGGGTCTCGAAGGCCGCCTCCATCTCGGCGCGTCCCGGCTCGCCCCTGGCGAGGGCGAGGTTGTCGGCGACCGAGCCGGAGACCATGTGGACCTCCTGCGGCACGAGCGCGATGCGTCTGCGCACCTCCTCCGGCGAGGCCTCCCCGAGATCGACGCCGCCGAAGGTGACCCGCCCCGAGTCGGGCCGGTAGAGGCCGCTGAGGAGCTTGGACAGGGTCGTCTTGCCCGATCCGGTCTCCCCGACGAGCCCGGCGTGGGCGTTCTCGGCGAAACGCACCGAGACCCCGCGCAGCACCTCGGTCTCGTCCTCGTAGCGGAAGGTGACCTCCTCGGCCAGCAGCTCTCCCCTGGCGGGCAGCGGCCGGTCCCCGCCCGGTTCCGGGGCACCCGCCGACAGCAGGTCGAGCAGCCGGGCCAGCCCGGCCCTCACGGTCTGCATCTCCCCCGCGAGCTGGGACAGGTCGCCGAACCCCTCGAACAGGTTGCGCCCGGCCAGCACGAAGACGACCGCGGTGGAGACGCTCAGATGCCCTCCGGCGGCCAGCCAGGCGCCGAAGCCCAGGAGCACGGCCATCGCCGCCCCCTCGACCAGGGTGATCGCGCCGATCCGGTTCTCCACCACGACCGTGCGGCGCTGGGTGAGGAGGGCGGCCAGGTTGTCCCGGTCGAAACGGGCCAGCCAGGCGGGCATGCCGCCCGCGGAGCGCAGCTCCTCACGCGCGTCGAGGGTCTCGGCGAAGGTGCCCGCCATGGTCGCCTCCGCCCCGGCGTGCGCGCCGAACGCGGAACCGGCGTCCTTGGCGAACCAGCGGGTGATCAGCAGCGCCGGGGGCAGGAAGACCGCGACAACCACGAGGGTCAGCGGCCAGGAGTAGCCGAGCAGCACGACGGCGGTGAAGGCCAGCGTCGCGGTGACGCCGAGCAGGTTCGGCAGCGCGGTGCGGACGAACATGGCCAGCTCGGCGATCTCCCCGGTGGCGCGCTGCAGCAGCGAGCCGTCGCGGTGCGCCTCGATGAAGCGCAGCGGCGCCCCGGCGAGCCGTTCCGCGGCGCGTTCGCGCAGCTCCCTGGCGACCCGCTCTCCCGCGTCGGCCAGGGTGGTCGCGGCGAACCTGGCCAGCAGCGCCTGCGCGACGACGAGCCCGGCCAGCAGCGCGACGGCCGTGAGCAGCCGGTCGCGGTCGCCTTCGGTCAGCGCCTCGACGGCCAGGCCGATGAACGGCGCCAGGGCGACCAGCGCGGCGCTCTCGGCCAGGCTGAGCAGCAGCGCGAGCAGGATCCTGCCCGAGTGCGGCCGCAGGTACGGCCAGGCGCGGCGCAGCAGCCTCCTGGTGGACGGCTCGTCGGACAGCATGGCGACCTCAGCCATGGGAGACCTCCGCTCCGGTGAGGTCGAGCACACGGTCGGCGGCGTCCGCGACCGCGGCCCTGTGGGTCACGAAGACGACGGCGGTCCGCGGCGACCAGCGGCGCAGCCGGTCCAGGACGTGCGCCTCCGTCGTCTCGTCGAGGGCGGAGGTGACGTCGTCGAGCAGCAGCACGGCCGGTCGGCCGAGCAGGGCGCGGGCGAGGGCGAGCCGTTTCACCTGGCCGCCGGACAGGGCCCCGCCGCGCTCGCCGACCTCCGCGTCGAGGGGCAGGTCGATGGCCGCGGTGTGGCAGGCGGCACGCAGGTCGTCCTCGTCCAGGTCACGGCCGAGCCTCAGGTTGTCGGCGACGGTCCCGGAGACCAGCACGGGCCGCTGGGAGACCAGGACCAGGCTCGCCGCCACCTCGTCGGGGTCGGCGGCGCGCAGGTCGAGGCCGCCGTAGGAGACGGTCCCCTCCGAGGGGTCGGCGCGACGGCACAGCAGCCGCAGCAGCGTCGACTTGCCCGAGCCGCTCGGCCCGGTCACGGCCAGCAGCTCCCCCGGCTTCACCGAAAGCGACAGCGGGCCGAGCACCCGCCGCCCGTCGCGGACGACCGTCACGTCCTCGCAGGCGAGGACGGCGTCCGCGGGCAGCGGGAGGGGGTCGGACGGCCGGTCGAGCGCCGGGCGCAGCGCGAGGACCTCGGCGATGCGGCGGGCGGCGACGACGGCCTGGCCCCGGTCGGCGAAGCGTTCGACGGCCACGCCGACGGCCAGGGTGAGTGTGACCATCCACGTGGTGAACGCGACGAGGCCGCCGACGGTGAGGTCTCCGGCGAGCACCGCCATGCCGCCGAAGCCGATCCCGGCGACCACCGCCAGGCGGGGGATCATCGGCCCGAGCGCCGACCAGGTCGCCGAGATCCGGGCGGCGCGCATGGTCGTCTCCGTGACGCGGGCGCTGTGCGCGCGGTGCCTGCCGAGCAGGACGTCGGCGCCGCCGAGGCCGCGCAGCGCGCCGCCGACGGTCAGCAGGTCCGCGACGGCGTCGGCGCGGGCGGCGTGCGCGTCGGACAGTTCGGCGAGCGCGGGCTCGAACCTGCGGGAGAACACCACGTTGACCAGGATCAGCGGCGGGATCATGGCGAGCGTCACGTAGAGCAGGACGGGTTCGAGCGTGGCCAGGGCGGGCAGCACGACCGCGAACGTGGTGGCGATGACCGCCCAGGTGGTCAGGCCGTGCACCCAGATGCGCACCAGGTCCACGTCCCGGGTCACGCTCATGGCCAGGTCGCCCCGGCCGCCCCGCCCGGCCAGGTCGTCGTCGCCGAGCGCGGCGACGTGCCGGACCAGGCGGTGCCGCAGGGTGACGCCCGCCCGGGCGTCGGCCAGGTTCGCCCACCACTGCCAGCCGGCGAGCCCGGCCCACTGGACCGCGGCGGCGGCCAGGACGGCCAGCGCCCAGGTGATCGTGGTACCGACGTCGGAGCGGGAGATGCCGTCGTCGACGGCGCGCTGCACGCACCAGGGGATGGCCAGCAGCGCGACCTGCCTGACGACGGCCGAGACGACGGCGGCGGCCAGGGTGCGCCGCTGCGCCAGCAGGCACTGGCGCAGCAGCGAGGAGGGCCGGGGTGGCCGGGGTGAGGAGGGATCGGAGAGCGGCAAGCTCAGCCGCCCATCTCGGCGACGAGGCTCTTCGGGCGCATGTCGGTCCAGTTGGCCTCGACGTAGGCCAGGCAGTCGGCGCGGGAGGCCGGGCCGTGGACGCTCTCCCAGCCGCCGGGCACGTCGGCGAAGGCGGGCCACAGCGAGTGCTGCCCCTCGGCGTTCACCAGCACCAGGTAGCGGGCGTCGGCGTCTTCGAAGGGATTGGTCATCGGGGGTTCTCCTGTGCTGGTCTCGTGGTCTGGATCTCGTTGAGCGCGCGGTTCACGATGGGGCCGATCACGGTGAGCGCCCTGGGGGTGAGCAGTTCCGCGTGGGTGAAGTCCACGTCGTGGTTGACGATCGCCCCGTCCACGTGGGCGGCCCACTGCAGGTGGTCACCGGTCTCCACCCGGTCCTTGGTGGCGGTGACGACGAGCAGGTCGCCGTCGTAGCGGGCGTAGTCCGCGCCAAGCAGCAGGTCCATGCAGGCGCGGTGGACGGTCGCGATGGCCCGCACCGTGGCGTCGTCGAAGTCGGCGAGCACACCCGCCGACTCGCGCAGCCCCTGCAGGAACTCCTCGGTCTCGGCCCGGCTGAGCTCGTCCAGTTCCTGCGGGGTGCGGCTCGGCTCCTCCTCGGCGTCCATCGGGAAGGTGTCGAGCACGCCGAGGAAGGCGACCTCCTGCCCCCTCTCGCGCAGCGCCGTGGCGATCGCGTAGGCGACCTGCCCGCCGAAGGACCAGCCGAACAGGTGGTACGGCCCGGCGGGCTGGACGGCGGCGATCCGGTCGGCGTAGGCCCGGCCCAGGTCGCGGATGGTCGCCGGGGCGAAGTCCTCCCCGGTCAGCTGGGGCGCCTGGATGCCGTACAGGGGCCTGCGCGGGTCGAGGTGGGGCAGCAGCCCGCCGTACAGCCAGGCGAACCCGGCGGGCGGGTGCGCGCAGAACAGCGGCGGCAGGTCGCCCGAGGCGCGCAGTGGCAGGATCACGTCGAATCCGCCCGGCGCTCCCCCGGCCAGCCGTACGGCCAGCTCCGCCGGGGTCGGGGCGGCCATGACGGTGGCCAGCTTGAGCGGCGTGCCGAGCTCCGTCCTGATCCTGGCGGCCAGCCGCATGGCCAGCAGCGAGTGGCCGCCGAGTTCGAAGAAGCTGTCGTCGACGCCGACCCTGGGCAGGCCGAGCACCTCGGCGAAGACCCGGCACAGGGCGGCCTCGCGTTCGTCGCGCGGCTCGCGGGAGGAGACGGCGGCGGCGAAGTCCGGGGCGGGCAGCGCCTTGCGGTCGAGCTTGCCGTTGATGGTCAGCGGCAGCTCGTCGAGGGTGACGAACGCCGAGGGCACCATGTAGCCGGGCAGCAGTTCCCGCAGGGACGCCGCCAGGTCGCCGGGGCCGTCCCCCGAGGGCACGACGTAGGCCACCAGGCGGGTGACCGGGCCCGGCTGGGCGACGACCGCCACCTGGCCGACGCCGGGTTCGGCGGCGATGACGGCCTCGATCTCGCCGGGTTCGACCCGGAATCCACGGATCTTCAGCTGGTCGTCGGCCCTGCCGAGGAAGTCGAGGTTGCCGTCGCCGCGCCAGCGCACGACGTCGCCGGTGCGGTACATGCGCTCGCCGTCCTGGAAGGGGTCGGCGACGAAGCGCTCCGCGGTGAGGCCGGGCCGGTTCAGGTAGCCGCGGGCCAGGCCGATCCCGGAGACGTACAGCTCGCCCGCGACGCCGACGGGGACCGGGCGCAGCCGGTCGTCCAGCACGTAGACGCGGGTGTTCCAGATCGGGCGGCCGACGATGGGGGTGACGCTGTCGCCGGTGCCGCCGCCGAGGGTGTTGATGGTGTACTCGGTCGGGCCGTACAGGTTGTAGCCGAGTGTCCCCTCCGTGGTGCGCAGCGTCTCCCACAGGGCGTGGCCGACGGCCTCGCCGCCGAGCAGCACCAGCGGCGGGACGTGCCCTTCGAGCAGGCCGTGTTCGACGAGCTGCTGGGCGTAGGAGGGGGTGACGTTGACGACGTCGACGAGGTGCTCGGCGCAGTAGGCGGTGAGCGACTGCGCGTCGCGGCGCATCTCCTCGTCCAGGACGTGCACCTCGTGCCCCTCGACGAGCCACAGCAGCTCCTCCCACGACATGTCGAAGGAGAAGGAGACGGTGTGCGCGATCCGCAGCCGCCGTCCCGCCGAGGCCACGACCGGGTCGAAGATCTCGCTGCGGTGGTTGAACTGCATGTTGGTCAGGCCCGCGTACGGCACGACGACGCCCTTCGGCCTCCCCGTCGAGCCCGAGGTGTAGATGACGTACGCCGGGTGGCTCAGCGGGAACTCCAGGCCCAGGTCGTCGCCGGGCAGCCCGTCCAGGCCGTCCAGGTCCCCGGGGCGCAGCACGCACACCGGCCCGGCGTCGTCGATCATGTGCTCGATCCGGTCGGCCGGGTAGTCCAGGTCGAGCGGCAGGTAGGCGGCGCCGGTCTTGAGCACCGCGAACAGCGCGGCGACCATGTCGGCCGAGCGCGGCAGCGCGAGCCCGACGATCCGCTCCGGTCCGGCGCCCCTGCCGACCAGCATCCTGGCGATGCGGTTGGCGCGGGCGTTGAGCTCGGCGTAGGTGTGGCGTTCCCTGCCGAAGACCAGCGCGACGGCGCCGGGGGTGCGCGCGGCCTGTTCCTCCAGGAGGCGGGCGACGGTCTTGTCCGGCAGCGGGTGATCGGTGGCGTTCCATTCCTGGAGCACCAGCCGTCGTTCGTCCGGCCCGAGCGGGTCGAGGCGGCCGACGGGTGTCGTCAGGTCCCCGGCGATCTGTTCGAGCAGGCGGGTGAAGCGGGCGAGCATCGCCTCGGCGAGCGGCCGGTCGAACACGTCGGGCCGGTAGGCCAGCGACACCTTGAGCCGTTCGTCCGGGGTGACGACAAGGGTCAGCGGGTAGTGGGTGCCGTCCACGCTGTCCATCTCGGCGATGCCGTAGGAGGCGGTGACGCGCAGGCGTTCCTCCTCGTCGTCGCCGAAGTTGCGCAGCACGTACAGGGTGTCGAAGAGCTGGCCGAGTCCCGCCGCCCGCTGGATCTCGCCGAGCCCGAGGTGTTCGTGGGCCAGTACGGCGGAGCGGCCGCGCTGCAGGCGGGTGAGCAGGCCCAGGAGGGACTCGTCGGCGTCGAGGGTGATCCGCACGGGGACGGTGTTGAGGAACAGGCCGATGGTCGACTCGACGCCGGGGATCTCGGCGGGCCGTCCTGAGACGGTGCTGCCGAACACGACGTCGGAGCGGCCGGTGACCCCGGCCAGGACCATGCCCCAGGCGGCGGTCAGCAGGGTGCTGAGCGTCAGGCCGTGCCGTCTGGCCTGGGCGACCAGGCTCGGGCCGAACCCGTCGGGCAGTTCGGCCAGCACGGCGTCGGGTACGACCGCGGTCAGCTCGCCCCCGGTGGGGGCCAGCAGCGTCGGCTCGGCGAGCCCGGCCAGGGCCTGCTTCCAGGCCTCGAACGCGGCGCCGGTGTCCTGCCGCGACAGCCAGGCCAGATAGTCCCGGTAGGGGGTGACCCGCTCGGGCTCGCGCCCGTCGTACAGGTCGAACAGCTCCCGCAGGAACAGCCCCTCCGACCAGCCGTCCCACAGGATGTGGTGGTGGATCATGACCAGCAGGTGGTGGTCGGGGGCCAGCCTGACCAGGGTGAAGCGCACCAGCGGCGGCCTGGTCAGGTCGAAGCGCCTGGCGCGGTCCTCGGTCAGGATCCGCGCGACCGCGTCCCGCTGCGCCGGGTCGGTGAGGAAGCCGAGGTCGATGCCCTCCGCCCGCGCCTCCTGCCCGGTGAGGGGCCGCCCGGTGAGGCCGGTCAGGTCGATCTCGGTCAGCGGCAGCTCCGCCGTCCTGGGCACGAACTGGACGGCCCGGTCGAGGCCGTCGTACCGGAACCCGGCCAGCAGGTTGGGGTGGCGGGCGGTCAGCCGCCGCCAGGCCTCGCGCAGCCGTCCGGCGTCCATCGGGCGGCGCAGTTCGAGGAAGTTCTGCACGGTGTAGACGTCGAGCGCGCCCTCGTCCACGGTGGCGTGGAAGAGCAGGCCCTCCTGCAGCGGCGCGAGCGGCAGCACCTCGGCCGTGCCGGGGGGCAGCTCGTCGATCTGCGTCTGGGTGAGGGAGACCAGCGGCAGGTCGGAGGGGGTCAGCGCGTCGTCGAGGGCGCCGGGGGCGCCGAGTTCGGCCAGCGCCGCCTCCCAGCGCCCGGCCAGACCGGCCAGTTCCGCGCCGTCGAGGACGGCCGAGGTCCAGGTGACCCGCAGCGTCGGTCCCTCGGGCCTGTCCTGGGTGACGGCGTCCACCTCAAGCCCGTACGGCGAGGCGCCGGTCCCGATCTCGGGGAGCGTCTCGTCGGCGATGCCCCAGTCCTCGGCGCCGCCGACGCCGAACCTGCCCAGGTAGTTGAACAGGATCTCCGGGCGGGGCGCGGCGGCGAGCACGGCGGCCGTCTGCGGGTTGAGGTGACGCAGAAGGCCGTAGCCGAGGCCGCCGTCGGGCACCGCGGCCAGCTGTTCCCTGATCCGCTTGAACGCCGCGACCGTGCCGATTGTGCCGCCGGGGGTCCTGGGGTCGAGACGTACCGGGTGGACGGCGGTGAGCCAGCCCGCGGTGCGCGACAGGTCGAGTTCGGCGTGTTCGCGGCCGTGGCCCTCCAGCTCGACCAGGGCCGGGCCGTCGCCGGGCAGGGCCAGGGCGAGCGCGGTGAGCAGCAGCGCGTTCATCCCGCCCCTGGCCGAAAGCAGGCTCCGGGTGAGCGCGGTGTCCAGGACGGTCTCGTGCGTGGCGGGCGCCGTAGCGGACACCGGGGACGCCTGGGGCGTCACCGCCAGGCGGGTGGCGCCGGGGGCCACGGCCGCCAGCCAGTGGTCGAGTTCGGCGAGCCGCCCGGGGGTGTGCGCCTCCTCGCTCAGCCGCCGTGACCAGCGGCGCAGGGAGACGGGGACGGGGGCGGGGTCGCGGCCCTCGACGGCGGCTGCCAGGTCGGGCAGCAGGAAGCGCCAGGAGACGCCGTCCACCACGAGGTGGTGGGCGACGACGAGCAGGCGTCCCGGCTCCTCGCCGAGGTCGAACCAGACGACCTGGACGACCGCGCCGGTCGCCGGGTCGAGCCGTCCGACGGCGGCGCGGTACTCGGCTTCGAGACCGGCCAGGCCGGTGACCCGGCGCACCTCGAAGGGGGCCGCCTCAGGGGTGATCTCCGCCGACCAGATCGCGGGGTGCGGCCTGGCCAGGCGCAGCCGCAGCGCGTCGTGGCGGCGGGCGAGGACGTCGAAGGCGGCGGTGATCCGCTCGACGCCGAGCGCGGGCGGCACCCGCAGCAGCCTGGCCTGGTGCACGTCCTCGACCGGGACGCCCTGTTCGCGCAGCCAGTGCATGACGGGCAGCAGCGGCAGCGGGCCGCCCGCCTCCTCCTCGGGTTCCGCGGGCGTCGCGGCGACGGGCTCCGCCGCCGTGGCGACGGCCGCGAGCCCGGCGACGGTCGGGTGCTCGAAGACGTCCTTGGCGGTGATCGTCAGCCCGGCGGCGCGGGCTCTGGCGACCAGGGTGATGGACATGATGCTGTCGCCGCCGAGGCCGAAGAAGTCGTCGTCGACGCCGACCGCGCCCAGGCCGAGCACCTCGGCGAAGGCGGCGGCCATGGCCTCCTCGCCGGGCCTGGCGGGCTTCGCGGCGGCGGGCGCCTCGGGCGCGGCGGGGACGGGCAGCGCGCGGCGGTCGAGCTTGCCGTTGACGGAGAGCGGCAGCGCGTCGATCGGCACGATCACCGAGGGCACGAGCTGGCCGGGGACACACGAGGCCAGTTCGGCGCGGAGCGCCGCCGGGTCGAGCGCACCGTCGGGGGCACCGTCTGAAGCACCGACGACGTAGCCGATCAGGCGGCCTTCGACGGCGGCCGCGGCGGCCTGCCGTACGCCGGGAAGGGCGCGCAGCGCGGCCTCGACCTCGCCCAGCTCGATCCGCTGCCCGCGGATCTTCACCTGGTCGTCGGTGCGGCCGAGGAACTCGACGGTGCCGTCGGGGCGCCGGCGGGCCAGGTCCCCGGTGCGGTACATGCGCTCGCCGTGCCCGGACGGGTCGGCGACGAACCGTTCGGCGGTCAGGCCCGGCCGGTTGAGGTAGCCGCGGGCGAGCTGGACGCCTGACAGGTACAGCTCGCCGGGGACGCCGACCGGCACCGGGCGCAGCGCGGCGTCCAGCACGTGGACGCCGGTGTTCCACACCGGGCGGCCGATCGGGACCGTGGCGGCTCCGGGGTCACCGGTGTACTCCTGGTAGGTGACGTCCACGGCGGCCTCGGTCGGGCCGTACAGGTTGTGCAGCCCGGCGCCGAGCGCCCTCCTGAAGTCGGCGGCCAGGTCGGCGGGCAGCGCCTCGCCGGAGCAGACGACGTGGCGCAGGCTCACACAGCCGGGCACGCCGGGGTCGGTCAGGAAGGCCCGCAGCATGGACGGCACGAAGTGGGCGACCGTGACGGACCGCTCCCGGATGAGCCGGACGAGCCTGGCGGGGTCGCGGTGGTCGCCGGGCGCGGCCAGGACCACGGCGGCGCCCTCGCAGAGCGCCCAGAAGAACTCCCACACCGACACGTCGAACCCGGCGGGGGTCTTCTGCAGCACCCGGTCGTCCGGGGTGAGGCCGTACTCGGCCTGCATCCAGGCCAGGCGGTTGACGATCGCCCGGTGCTCGACCACCACGCCCTTCGGCCGTCCCGTCGAGCCGGAGGTGTAGATCACGTAGGCCGGGCCGCCGGGGGCCGAGGCGTCGGGGAAGGGCCGGTCCCCGCCCTCACGGGGGACGTCGGCGGCCGTCAGCAGCCGGACGGGGCGGGCGTCGTCGAGCATCAGCTCACGCCGCTGCGCCGGATAGTCGGGGTCGATCGGCAGGTAGGCCGCCCCGGTCTTCAGCACGGCCAGCAGCGCGACCATCAGCTCCGCCGAGCGGGGGACGGAGACCGCGACGATCGTCTCGGGCCCGGCGCCGCCCTCGGCGAGTTCCCAGGCCAGCCGGTCGGCGCGCCGTTCCAGCTCCGCGTAGGTCAGCTCAAGCCAGGTCCTCCCCTCAGGCCCCTCGGGTGCGGCCACGGCCAGGGCGTCCGGGGTACGGCGGGCCTGGGCGGTGATGCGGCGGCTGAGCGTGCCGGAGGGCACCTCGCGGGCGGTGTCGTTCCACTCGCCGGTGATCCGGCCGCGTTCGGCGGGGGACAGCACGTCGACCGCGCCGACGGTCAGCGCCGGGTCGGCCAGCACCTGGCGCAGCACGTGGACGAGCCGGTCGCCGAGCAGGTGGGCGGTCGCGTCGTCGAACAGGTCGCGGGCGTAGATGATCGACAGGTGCGTGGCCTCGCCGTCGTCCACGGCGTTGAAGGCCAGGTCGAAGCGGGCGTGGACGCTCAGGTCGGGTTCGAGCTCGCCGAGGGCGATGGCTGGTTCCGCCCGGTGGTACTGGGTCATGACCTGGAACAGCGGGTGCCTGGCCAGTGACCTGGTGGGGGCGACGATGTCGACGAGCCGCTCGAACGGCAGGTCCTGGTGGGCGAGCGCGGCCAGTTCCGTCTGGCGCACCCGGCCGAGCAGCGTGTCGAACGACGGATCGCCCGACAGGTCGGCGCGCAGCACGAGCGTGTTGACGAACAGGCCCATGACGTCGTCGAGGGCCTCGTCGGGGCGGCCCGCCACGGGTACGCCGAGCGGGATGTCGTCCCCGCCGCCGAGCCTGCCCAGCAGGAGGGCGACGGCGGCCTGCAGCACCATGAAGGGGGTCGCGCCGCCGCGCCCGGCCAGCGCCGCGACGCCCCGGTGGACGTCGTCGGGCAGGCGGAGCCGTACGGTCGCGCCCCGGTGGGTCGGGGTGTGCGGCCTGGGCCGGTCGTAGGGCAGCGCCAGCTCGTCGGGGATGCCCGCCAGCGCCTCCCGCCAGTGGCGTTCGTCCTCCTCGGTGGGGACGTCCCGGCGCCAGAGGGTGTGGTCGGCGTACTGCAGGACGTCGGGCCACTCCGGTTCCCGCCCGGCCAGCCTTGCCTCGTAGGCACTCGCCAGGTCGCGCAGGAACACCCCCTCCGACCACTGGTCGCTGGCGATGTGGTGGAAGACGGCCGACAGGACGAGCCGTCCCTCGCCGAGGGTGAACAGCGTCCCGCGCAGCGGCGGCTCTGCGGGCAGGTCGAAGCCGTACTCCTCGGCCTCGGCGAGGTCGTCCGCCAGCCGCTCCGCCGTGCTCGCCACGGTCGTCAGCGGCGGCCGGACGTCCAGGACCACCTGGTACGGCGTGCCTTCGGCGTCCGGGTAGACGGTGCGCAGGATCTCGTGGCGGCCGGTCACGTCGTGCCAGGCGGCGCGCAGCGCGGCGGCGTCGGCGCCCGGCGTCAGGTGCAGGCGCAGCGGGATGTTGTAGACCGGGCTCGGGCCTTCGAGGTGGTGCAGGAACCACAGGCGGCGCTGGGCGGCCGAGAGCGGCACCCGTTCCGGGCGCGGCATGCGGGTGAGCGGCGCGCGGGCGGCGCCGCCGAGCCTGGGCATGAGCCTGGCGACGGTGCGCGCCTCGAACAGGTCCCTGATCGCCAGGCCGGTGCCCAGGGCGCGCCGGATGCGGTTGACGGCGCGGGCGGCCAGCAGCGAGTGGCCGCCGAGGGCGAAGAAGTCGTCGTCGGCGCCGATCGCGGGCACGCCGAGCAGGTCGGCGAGCACGCCGCGGACGAGTTCCTCCCGTTCGTCCCTGGCCGCGCGGCCCGCCGTACGACTCACCCCGGGGGCGGGCAGGGCGGCGCGGTCGAGCTTGCCGTGGACGTTCATCGGCAGCGCGTCGAGGGTGACGACGGCGGGGACCATGTAGGCGGGCAGGCCGAGCGCGCCGGGGTCGACCGGCCCGTCGGCGACGACGTAGGCGACGAGCCGGTCGTCCCTGACGATCACGGCGGCGCGGGAGACCCCGGGCTGTGCGGTGAGCGCGGCCTCGACCTCGCCCAGCTCGATCCGGTAGCCGCGTACCTTCACCTGGTCGTCGGTGCGGCCGAGGAACTCCAGGGTGCCGTCGGGCCGCCAGCGGGCCAGGTCCCCGGTGCGGTACATGCGCTCGCCGTACCTGAGGGGGTCGGCGACGAACCGTTCGGCGGTCAGGCCCGGCCGGTTCAGGTAGCCGCGGGCCAGACCGGCCCCGGCGATGTACAGCTCGCCGGGGACGCCCGGCGGCACCGGGCGCAGTCTGCGGTCGAGCACGTAGACGCGGGTGTTGGCGATGGGCCGTCCGACGACCGGGGTGGGGCTGTCGGCGAGGTCGGCGCCGAGGGTGTCCACGGTGTCCTCGGTCGGGCCGTAGTAGTTGTGCGCGAGCACGCCGGGGGTCTCACGCAGGCGGCGCCACAGCGCGTCGGGCACGGCCTCGCCGCCGAGCAGCACGAGCACGGGCCGGTGCTCACCGTCGAGCAGGCCGCAGTCGAGCAGCTGCTCGGCGAAGGTCGGGGTGACGTCGAGGGTGTCGATGCGCCGTTCGGCGACCAGCGCGACGGTCGCCTCGGCGTCGCGGCGGGTCTCCTCGTCGAAGACGTGCAGCTCGTGGCCGCACAGCAGCCACAGCAGCTGCTCCCAGGAGGAGTCGAAGGAGAAGGACGCGGTGTGCGCGGCGCGCAGCCGCCGCCCGCCCGCCGCCTCGACCGCCCTGGCGAAGACGGTGTCGCGGTGGTCGCGGTAGAGGTTCATCAGGCCGTGGTGGGCGATCTGCACGCCCTTGGGGCGTCCGGTCGAGCCGGAGGTGTAGATGACGAAGGCCTGCTGCGCGGGGTCGCGTTCGACGACGGGGTCGGTCTCCGGGCCGTCGTCGGTCTCCGGGAGCTTGGTCAGGACGAGCACGGGGCGGGCGTCGGCGAGCATGAGCCGCCGCCGTTCCTCCGGGTAGTCGAGGTCGATCGGCAGGTAGGCGGCCCCGGTCTTCAGCACGGCCAGCAGCGCGACGACCAGGTCGGCCGAGCGGGGCAGCGCGAGCGCGACCAGCGTCTCCCGCCCGGCGCCGAGCCCGGTCAGGGCGTGCGCGAGCCGGTTGACGCGCCGGTTGAGCTGGTCGAAGGTCAGGGCGGTCGTGCCGGAGACCACCGCGGTCGCGTCCGGGGTCGCGGCGACCTGCGCCTCGAAGACGTCCACGACGGTGCCTGCGGGGATCTCCGCCTCGGTGGCGATCCAGTCGCCGAGGACGCTCTCGCGTTCGATCAGCACGTCGATCTCGCCGACGGCGACCTCCGCGGTGAGCTGCGCGAGCACCCGGGCGAAGCGGGCGGCCACGACCCGGGCCTCGTCGTCGCCGAACGCGTCCGGCCGGTACTCCAGGACGAAACGGGGCCCGCCGCCGTCGGGGCCGAGCACCGGGTTGCCCGAGGGAAGCACGAGCAGCGTCAGCGGGTAGTGCGTGTGGCCCCGGTTGCCTGCGCCGGTCACGGTGACCTCACCGCCGGGCACGCCCTGCCCGGCCGGGTAGTTCTCGAAGACGAGCAGCGTGTCGAAGAGCGTCCCGGCCCCGGCGAGGGCCTGGATCTCGGCCAGGCCGAGGTACTGGTGGTCGAGCAGCCTGGCCTGTTCCGCCTGGAGCCTGGTGAGCGCGGCGAGCGCCGCCTCCTCCGGGTCGAGCCGCACCCGGACGGGGACGGTGTTGCTGAACAGGCCGATCATGTTCTCCACGCCGTCGAGGTCGGCGGGACGGCCGGAGACGGTCGCGCCGAAGACGACGTCGTCGCGTCCGGTGAGCACGCCGAGCAGGATCGCCCAGGCCCCCTGGACGACGGTGTTGAGGGTCAGGCCGTGCCGCCTGGCGAACACGCCGAGCCGCTCCCCCACGGCGGCGGGCAGCTCGACGGCCACCTCACGCGGCGGGACGGGGGTTCGCGCGGCTTCTGCGCCTCCGACCAGGGTCGGTTCGACCGGCCCGGCCAGCGCCTCGCGCCAGGCCGCGGCGTCGGCCTCGGTGTCCCTGCGGCCCAGCCAGGCCAGGTAGTCCCGGTACGGCGGCGCCGGTTCGGCGGTTCCCGAGACCAGTTCGCGCACGATGAGCGGGGTCGACCAGCCGTCGGCGACGATGTGGTGGCCGGTCAGCAGCAGCCGGTGGCGGTCAGGGCCGAGCCGTACGAGCAGGCAGCGCAGCAGCGGCGAGCGGGTGAGGTCGAAGCGGTGGGCCAGTTCGGCGCGTTCGACCTCGTCGAGGCGTTCCGGCTCGCCGGACAGGTCGAGTTCCCGCCAGGACAGTTCCGCCCGGGCCGGGATGACCTGGACGGGCCGGTCGAAGCCGTCGGACAGGAAGACCGCGCGCAGGCTGTCGTGCCGGGCGAGCAGCCGTTCCATCCGCCCGCGCAGCCCGTCGACCGGCCCTTCGAGATCAAGGTGGGTCAGCGAGGTGTAGACGTCGAGTTCGTCGGCGCTGGCGTGGAAGAGCAGGCCCTCCTGCAGCGGCGAGAGCGGCAGCACGTCGGCGGCGTCCCCGGGCAGGCGGTCGACCTCCCGCTGGGTGAGGGCGACCAGCGGCAGGTCGGACGGGACCAGCGCGTCGGACGTCGCGGCCAGTTCGTCGAGGGCGGTGTCCCAGCGCGCGCCGAGGTCGTCCAGGTCGAGCACGCCGGGCGGGCTCGACAGGTGGACGGCCAGCGAGGGTCCCTGCGGCGTCTCGTGCAGGAAGGCGTTGACCTCAAGGGCGTACGGCGTGGGCATGGCGGGGTCGTCGGAGGCGGTGAAGGCGGCGCCCGCGGCGAAACGGCCGAGGTAGTTGAACAGGATCTGCGGCTGCGGCAGCCCGTCGAGCAGTCCGCGCAGGTGGCGCAGGACGCCGTAGCCGAGTCCGCCGCCGGGCACCGACCTGACGGCCTCCTTCACCCTCCTGAGGGTGCCGGCCGGGGTCGTGGCTCCGTCGAGACGGACGCGGACGGGGTGTTCGACGGTGAACCAGCCGACGGTGCGCGACAGGTCGAGGTCGTCGATCAGGTCACGGCCGTGCCCCTCGGTCTGCACCAGCAGTTCGTCCCCGCCGACGGCCCTGGCCAGGACGGCCAGCAGCAGCTCGTCCATCCCGGCGCGGCAGCGGGCCGCGGCGGCCAGCAGCGGCGCCGTACGACCCGGCGGCACGGTGACGACGGAGCGCACGGCGGTGCCGACGCTGTCGCCGGGTCCTGGCCTGCGCGCGCCGAGCCTCGGTCCCGGCCGGTCGAGAACCCCGGTCCAGTAGGGCAGTTCGCCGGAGACGTCCAGGTCGGCCACGGTGGCCGCCCAGGTGCGCAGCGAGGTGCCGACCGGTTCGAGCGGCCGTCCTTCGAGGGCGGCCCGCAGGTCGGGCAGCAGGACACGCCAGGAGACGCCGTCCACGACGAGGTGGTGGACGGCGACGGTGAGCCGTCCCGGTTCGTGGGTGAAGGCGACCATGCGGCCCGCCGCCGGGTCGAGGTCCTCCCCGGGGCCGGCGGTCGTACCGACGACGTCGGCGGCGGCGACCGCGCCGGGGGGCCGGACGTCGAGGGTCCAGTCGGGGTTGAGACGGGCGCGCAGCGCGTCGTGGTGGTCGAGCAGGGTCTGCACCGCCTGAAGCACCCGCTCGCCGGTGACCCCCTCGGGAAGGTCCACGGAGGCGGTGTGCCGGAACGCCGTGACCGAGCCGCCGAGGTCGCGCAGCCAGGCGACGATGGGCGTGAGCGGGACGGTCCCCACGCCGTCGTCGGGGCGGGCCTGCCGTACGGCTCCCGCGACGGCGGCCAGACCGGCGACGGTCCTCAGCTCGAAGACCTGGCGGGGCGTCACCGCGAGCCCGGCCTTGCGGGCGCGCCCGCAGACCTGGATGGAGGTGATGCTGTCGCCGCCCAGCTCGAAGAAGTTGTCGTCGATGCCGATCTCGGGCAGGCCGAGGACCTCGGCGAAGATCCCGCAGAGCGTCTCCTCCGTCGCGTCGCGCGGCGGGCGGCCCGTGGCGGTGAACTCGGGGGCGGGCAGGGCGCGCCGGTCGAGCTTGCCGTGCCCGGTCAGCGGCAGGGCGGCGAGCACGACGACGGCGGCGGGCACCATGTAGCCGGGCAGCCGGGCGGCCAGCGTGCCCCGCACCCGGGCGGCCTCCAGGCCGTCGCCGACGACGTAGCCGGTCAGCAGCCCGCCGCGCACGGCGGCCGCGGCCTGGGTGACACCGGGCACGGCCGCCAGCGCGGCCTCGACCTCGCCCAGCTCGACGCGGTGGCCGCGGATCTTGATCTGGTCGTCGGTGCGGCCGTGGAACTCCAGGGTCCCGTCGGTGCGCCAGCGGGCCATGTCGCCGGTGCGGTACATCCGCCCGCCCGGCTGGAAGGGGTCGGCGACGAACCGTTCCGCGGTCAGGCCGGGCCGGTTCAGGTAGCCGCGGGCCAGGCCGCCGCCCGCGACGTACAGCTCCCCGGTCACGCCGGGCGGCACCGGGGCCAGGCGCGCGTCGAGCACGTAGGCCCTGGCCCCGCCGACGGGACGGCCGACGACCGGCTCCTCACTGTCGTCGAGCCAGGCCCACAGGGCGTCCACGGTGAACTCGGTCGGGCCGTACAGGTTGTGCGCGCGCACGCCGGGGGTCTCGCGCAGCCGCCGCCACAGCGCGGGCGGCACGGCCTCCCCGCCGAGCAGCACGAGCCCGGGGTGTCCCGGCCGGTCGAGCATGTCGGCGTCGGCCAGTTGCAGGCAGAACGACGGGGAGACGTCGATGACGTCGAGCCCGGTGAAGGAGGCGGGGTCACGCCGTTCGTGCTCGTCGAGGACGACCAGTTCGTGCCCGGAGACCATCCACAGGAACGGCCCCCACGCCGAGTCGAAGGAGAAGGCGTAGGAGTGCGCGACCTTCCTGCGGGGTCCGGCGTGCAGGGTGACGCGGTGGTGCTCCCACAGGTTGGCGAGGGTGGCGTGGGTGACGGCGACGGCCTTGGGCAGGCCGGTCGAGCCGGAGGTGTAGAGCACGTACGCCAGCGAGGCGGGCCGTACGGTCACCTCGGGGAGGGTCTTCGCCCCCGCTTCGGTTTCGGCTTCGGCGAGCGTCTCCGGGGTGACCACGAGCACCGGGCCGGCGTCGGCCAGCAGGAAGGCGCGCCGTTCCTCCGGCAGGTCGGTGGGGAGCACCAGGTGGGCGGCGCCGGACTTGAGGGCGGCGAGCTGGGCGACGATCATGCCGGTGCCGCGGGGCAGTTCGAGGGCGACGGTCCGCTCGGGGGCCGCTCCCCTGCCGAGCAGCAGCGCGGCCAGCCGGTCGGAGCGGGCGTCGAGCTCGGCGAAGCTGAGACCGCTCCCGGTGCCGGACAGGTCGCGGACCGCGACCGCCTCCGGCGTCCTGCGGGCCTGGGCGCGGAACGCCTCGGCGAGGGTCGCGCCGGTGACGGGCGTCCCGGTGGCGTTCCAGCCGTCGACGACGAGGTCGCGTTCCGCCGGGGTGATCAGCGGCAGTTCCGCGACCGGCGTTCCCGGCGCCGCGGCCATGGCGTCGGCGAAGGCGAGGAAGCGCCGCAGGTGCGCCCTGAGGGTCTCGGGCGTGCACCTGCCGGGGTTGCCGTCGAGTTCGACGACCAGGACGTCGTCGGGGGTCTTGTAGAAGGAGAACTCCAGGTCGTCGACCGGGCCCGCGGCGAGGTTGCGGGTGACGCCGTCGACCCCGGCGAAGGAGAGCTCGTAGTCGAAGGCCTTGACGTTGACCGAGGGGCCGTACAGCCTGCGTCCCGAGCCGACCAGGTCGAGGTCGCGCTGCAGGTCCTCGCCCCGGTAGTGCTGGTGGGCCCGGACGGCGACGATCTCGGCGGCGGCCTGGCGGACGAGGCCGGTGAGCGTCGTCTCCGCCTCGTGGAGGAGCCTGACCGGCAGGACGTTGACCGTCATGCCCGGCACGCGCATCGACGCCACGCCGAACCGTCCGGCGAACGGCATGCCCAGGACGACGTCCGCGGCGCCGGTCATCCGCCAGGTGTAGGCGGCGGTGACGGCGGTCACCGCGTCGGCCCAGGTCCCGCCCGCCTCCTTGGCGACGGCGAGCAGTGCCTGGCCGGGGAACTCGGCCCGCTCGCGCAGGAAGCCGTACGTGGAGGTCCCCGAGGTGATCTCCGCGACCTCCGGCCGGTCGGCGAGGTGCTCGCGCCACCAGTCGCGGTCCTGCTCGCGCCCGCCGGAGGTCCGGTAGTCGACCTCCTGGCCGACGACCGCCCCCAGCCGCCCGAACGGGCTGTCCCCGTACGGCCTGCCCGCGGCCAGCGCCGTGTAGATCTGCGCGACCCGCCCGGCCAGCAGGGCGAAGCTGTAGCCGTCCATGAGGATGTGGTGGAAACGCTGGTACCAGAGGTAGCGCTGGGGGCCGACCTCGTAGAGGGTCTCGGCGACCAGCGGCCCGGTCAGGATGTCGACCGGGGTCGCGAGGTCGGCCCGCATGGCGCGCAGCGCCTCCTCGGGGTCGCAGCGGACGACGCCGAAGTCCCAGTCCGCGGCCTCGCCGATCACCTGCCACGGCCCGTCGGGGCCGTCCACGATCCGCACGTTCAGGGCCTGCGTCTCACCGACCCCGATCCGTACGGCCTCGCCGAACAGGTCCAGGTCGAGGGGTCCGCACAGCTCGACGTACTGGCCGACGTTGAAGCTCGGGTCGGCGGGGTCGAGGCGCTGGGCGTACCAGACGCCCAGCTGCGCGCCGGTCAGCGCGAGCACGTCCGCGGGCAAGGGGAACCTCTTTCTCGGATCTCGTCTTCCATGGCGGATCCCGGGCGCCTGCGGCCCGGCCCGCCGAACGTGGTTCAGGCGCCGTCGGCCCGGCTCACCGGCCGCCGTCCTCCATGCGGTCGCTGATGAGCCGCCACCAGGCGGCGACGGTCGGCTGCTCGGCCAGTTCGATGAAGGTGGTGCTGACGCCCGCCGCGCGCCAGCGTTCGACGAGGCTCATCACGCGGATCGAGTCGAGTCCGCGGTCGAGGAGGTTCTCGTCGTCGGAGATCTCGGCCGGCTGCTCGGACAGGACGTCGGCGACGTCCTCCCGGACGCGCTCGTGGCTCAGCGACATGGGGTGACCGTTGCTTTCTCGTCGGGTGGTCGGGGGGCGGGCTGTCTAGCCGAGGGCGGCCACGGACGCGGAGTCCACGCCGGGCAGGCCGCTCGCGCGGGGGCCGCCCGCGATCGAGCGGACGATGTCCCCCGCCCTGACGGCCACGTTGGACAGCAGGGAGGACGACAGGCCGTGGGCGTACTCGGTGCCGCCCTGCAGGTAGATCCCGGCCTTGACGGACGGGTCGGTGAGCACGCGGTAGTCGGCGCCGACCAGCAGCCGTCCCTCGTCGTCGAGGCGGCAGTGCCCGGCCAGGTCACCGAGCAGTTCGGCCGGGTCGACGGGGCGGTAGCCGGTGGCGAAGACCACGGCGTCGCAGTCGAGGACGGTGCTCGTGCCGGTCGCCAGGTGGTCGACGTGCACGCGCACGCCGTCGGTGACCTCGTCCAGGCCCGCGACGCGGGAGACGTTGAGGATGCGCAGCCGTTCCCGGCCGACGACCTTCTCCTGGTAGGCGCGCCGGTAGAGCTCCTCGATGAGTTCGAGGTCGACGACCGAGTAGTTGGTGTTGGCGTGGTAGTCCAGCAGGGATCGCCGGACGTCCTCGGGGGCGGCGTGGAACTCGTCCACGGCCTCGGCGTCGAAGATCCGGTTGGCGAACGGGCTGTCGTCCGCGGGGCTGTAGCCGTACCGGGTGAAGATCGAGCAGACCTCGGCCTCCGGGTAGGTCCGGTGCAGGTGGTCGGTGACCTCCGCGGCGCTCTGTCCCGCGCCGACGACGGCGAAGCGCCGCCGGGTGAGCGGAGGCAGCCCGGCCAGCCGGGTCAGCAGGTCGGCGTTGTGCCAGACGCGCTCGGACAGGCGAACGCCCTTGGGCAGCCGGGGCCGCAGGCCGGGGGCGAGCACCAGGTTGCGGGTGCGGCCGAGGACCTGGCCGTCGTCGCCGAGGACCTCGATCCGCCCGGCGTCGCCGTGGGCGTCCCACACGGGCCGGGCGCCGCGCACCGTGGTGCCGTAGGTGACCTGGTGGGCGAACAGCGCGGCGACCCACTCCAGGTAGTCGTTGAACTCGACGCGGGTCGGGAACAGCGTCTTGTGGTTGACGAAGTCGGCGAGCCTGCCCTTGGCGTGCAGGTAGAACAGGAAGCCGTACTCGCTGGCGGGGTTGCGGAGGGTCGCGAGGTCCTTGAGGAAGGAGACCTGCAGCGTCGCCCCTTCGATGAGCATTCCCGGGTGCCAGCCGAATCGCTCACGGCGCTCGAAGAACGCCGCCTCCAGAGCCGTTCCCGTCGTGCCGTGCTCTCTCAACGCCACGGCCAGGGCGAGGTTGGCCGGACCGAATCCGACGCCGACCAGGTCGAGTGGCCGCCGAGACCGTGATCTCTCCGCGGGGGGTTCCGACATTCCGCTCCTCGTGTCTGGGCATGGCTGAGCCCCCCTCAGAAAAAGGGCATGCGTAATGGAAGGGCCCAAAATCCACCTAAAGCACTTAGGTAAGTCTTACCTAAGATCTATCCCGTCAAGACGGACGTCAAGGGGCAATCCAGTGTGAACCAGATCACATCAGCCGATCTCTTGACAGATCTTGTTGAGACGTGGAAGGTAAAGTTAGGCTTACCTAAGTTTAGGCTTACCTAAGTTGACCAGTGAGGGCAGAGCGATGAACGAGCCCGGCCTCTCGGGTGCCGTAGCACTCGTGACGGGTGCCGCACGAGGTATCGGAGCGGCCGTGACGACCGCGCTCGCCCGCGCGGGGGCCGCCGTCGCCGGGGTCGACCTCCTTCCCGAACCCTGGGAGGACCGGGACGAGAAGGTGACCCGGCTGGTCGCCGACGTCACCGACCCCGCACGGATGGAGACGGTCGTCGCGGAGGTCGAGGACCTCCTCGGCCCGATCGGTGTCCTGGTCAACGTGGCGGGCATCCTGCGCACCGGCGCGGTGACGGACTTCGGCGAGGACGACTGGAACCGGGTGTTCGCGGTGAACGCCTCGGGCGTCTTCCACGTCTCAAGGGCCGTCGCGCGCAGGATGGTTCCTCGCCGTTCCGGGACCATCATCACCGTGGCGTCGAACGCGGGCGGCGTGCCCCGGATGGGGATGGCGGCCTACGCCGCCTCCAAGGCCGCCTCCGCCATGTTCACCCGCTGCCTCGGGCTCGAACTCGCCGAGCACGGCATCCGCTGCAACGTGGTCTCCCCCGGTTCGACGGAGACCGTGATGCAGGCCGGGCTCGACCGGCGCTCCGTGCTTGAGGGCGATCCCGCGACCTTCAGGGTCGGCATCCCGCTCGGCCGGGTCGCCGACCCCGCCGACATCGCGGACGCCGTGACCTTCCTCGCCTCCGACCGTGCGCGGCACATCACCATGCAGGACCTGTACGTGGACGGCGGCGCCACGCTGCGAGCCTGACTTCTGTAGGAAAGGCTAGTTTTGAGCATCGCATACGAGGCGGTCACCGCCTCCGAGCTGCTGCACGGGTACCGTCCCGGGCTCTCCTCCCTCTTCTCCTCCCCCCAGCACACGCTGCTGGGCCAGGGGTGCGCCGACGTGGTGCCCCCCGCGGCGACGCTGCGCGAGCTGGCGGGCCGCGTGCGGGAGCGGGCGGGTCTCGTCATGGGCGCCATCCCGTTCGACGAGCCGGGTGCGGCGCACCTCGTCGCGCCGGAGCGGGCCCGGTGGGCCGACCCCTTCGTCCCCTGCGACCCGCCGGAGGCCGAACCGGGGCAGCCGTGGCGGATCGTCGCGGTCCCCAGCCCGGCCGACCACCGCAAGGGGGTACGGCGCGCCCTGGACCTGCTGGAACGGGGCGCCCTGGACAAGATCGTCCTGGCCCGGTCCCTGGAGCTGACCCGCCCCGAACCGGTGGACGTCGTGACGATGGTGCGCCGCCTGGCGGGCCGCGACCCGCACGGCCACATCTTCGCGGTGCCGCTGCCCGGTGACAGGACCCTGGTCGGCGCGAGTCCCGAGCTGCTGGTCTCCCGTACCGGACCGGCCGTGGTGGCCAACCCCCTGGCGGGGTCGGCGCCGCGCAGCGCCGACCCGCAGGAGGACCGCCGCCGCGCGGCGGCCCTGCTCTGCTCCGCCAAGGACCAGCGGGAGCACGCCGTCGTCGTCGAGGCGGTCGCCGACGCGCTCGCCCCGCACTGCCGCGCGCTCAGCGTGCCCGCCGAGCCCTCACTCGTCTGCACGGCCACCATGTGGCACCTGTCGACCAGGGTCACCGGCCGCCTGAACGACCCGGCGACGACCTCACTCGACCTGGCCGTCGCGCTGCATCCGACCCCGGCCGTCTGCGGCACGCCCACCGGGGCGGCCCGCGCCGCCATCGCCGACATCGAGCCGTTCGACCGCGGCTTCTACACCGGCATGGTCGGCTGGTGCGACGCCTCGGGCGACGGCGAGTGGGCCGTCACCATCCGCTGCGCCGAGGTGTCGCGGACCGGGGTCCGCCTGTTCGCGGGCGGCGGCATCGTCGCGGGCTCGGTCCCCGAGGCCGAACTCGACGAGACCTCCGCGAAGTTCCGCACCCTCCTGCACGCCCTCGGTCTCGGCGCGCAGGCCTCAACCCACGATTGACGGGAACCACGATGAGCGTTGTGCCGTACCCGCCGGAGTTCGCCGAGCGGTACCGCGCCGCCGGATACTGGCGCGGCGAGACATTCGGCGGTCTGCTCCGCGAACGGGCCGCGGCGCACGGCGACCGCGTCGCCCTGGTCGGCGGCGGCGAGCGGGTGACCTACCGCGAGCTGGACGAACGCGCCGACGGGCTGGCGACCGGCATGCTCGGGCTCGGGATCGGCCCCGGTGACCGGGTCGTCGTCCAGCTCCCCAACCGGATCTCCTTCTACGAGGTCTGCTTCGCGCTGTTCCGGATCGGGGCGCTGCCGGTGTTCGCGCTCCCGGCCCACCGGTCCTCGGAGATCTCCTACTTCTGCGAGTTCACCGAGGCCGCGGCGTACGTCATCCCCGACGTCCACGACGGCTTCGACCACCGGCGGCTCGCCGAGGGGCTGAAGGTGCCGCACGTGATCGTGGACGGTGACCCCGGTGGGCACGTCGCCCTGGACTCCCTGCGCGCGGACGGCGCGGGCCCCACGGACATCCCCGGCCCGGTCCCCTCCGACGTGGCCTTCCTGCAGCTGTCCGGCGGCAGCACCGGGCTGCCCAAGCTCATTCCCCGCACCCACGACGACTACATCTACAGCTTCCGCGCCAGCGCCGAGATCTGCGGGCTCGACGAGGCGAGCGTCTACCTGTGCGCGCTGCCCGCCGGGCACAACTTCCCGATGAGCTCCCCCGGCGTCTTCGGCACCCTGTACGCCGGGGGGCGCGCGGTGCTGGCCCCCCACCCTGGGCCGGACACCTGCTTCCCGCTGATCGAGGCGGAGGGTGTGACGATCACCGGGCTGGTGCCGCCGCTGGCGCTGCTGTGGGTCGAGGCCGCCCGACGCGCCGAGCACGACCTGTCGAGCCTGCGCGTGCTGCAGGTCGGCGGGGCGAAGCTGAGCGAGGAGGCGGCGCGCAGGGTGAGCCCCGCCCTCGGCTGCGCCCTGCAGCAGGTCTTCGGGATGGCCGAGGGACTGGTCAACTACACCCGCTTCGACGACCCCGAGGAGATCGTCGTCACCACGCAGGGCAGGCCGATCTCACCCGACGACGAGATCCTGATCGTTGACGACTCCGGCTCCCCGGTCGCCCCCGGGGAGACCGGTCACCTGCTCACCCGCGGGCCGTACACGATCCGCGGCTACTACCGCGCCGAGGAGCACAACGCGACCGCCTTCACCCCCGACGGCTTCTACCGGACCGGCGACATCGTACGGCGGACGCCGACCGGCCACCTCGTCGTCGAGGGACGGGCGAAGGACCAGATCAACCGGGGCGGCGAGAAGATCGCGGCCGAGGAGGTCGAGAACCACCTGCTCGCCCACCCGGCCGTGCACGACGTGTCGGTCGTGGCGATCCCCGACGCCTATCTCGGCGAACGGTCCTGCGCCCACGTCGTGACCCGATCCCCCGTCGGCGTGCCCGAGCTGAAGGCCTTCCTGCGGGAGCGGGGTCTCGCCGACTACAAGATCCCCGATCGGATCGAGTTCACCGAGACGCTGCCGACGACCGCCGTCGGCAAGGTCAGCAAGGTCAGGCTCAGAACCCGTTGACGACCGAAGAAAGGAACGACGTGGCCATTCCCGCCATCGCCCCCTATCCCATGCCGGGAGAGGAGGGGCTGCCCGAGAACCGGGTGGAGTGGACGCCGGACCCACGGCGTGCGCTGCTGCTTGTGCACGACATGCAGAACTACTTCGTCAGCGCGTTCACCCAGGGGGCGTCGCCGATGTCCGACCTGGTGGCGAACGTCTCCGCGCTCCGCGAGACCGCCGGGCGGCTCGGTGTCCCCGTCGTCTACTCGGCCCAGCCCGGCGGGCAGACCCGCACGCAGCGCGGCCTGCTGCAGGACTTCTGGGGGGCGGGGATCGGCCCCGAGCCCGGCGCCCAGGAGATCATCCCGGCCCTGGCCCCGGGTCCCGGCGACGTCCACCTCGTGAAGTGGCGCTACAGCGCCTTCCACCGCACCCGCCTGCGCGAGCTGATGACGGAGACCGGCAGGGACCAGCTGGTCGTCACCGGGATCTACGCCCACATCGGCTGCCTGATGACCGCCTGCGACGCGTTCATGAGTGACACGCAGGTCTTCTTCGTCGCCGACGCCGTCGCCGACTTCTCCGCCGAGCACCACGCGATGGCCCTGACCTACGCCGCCGAGCGGTGCGCGATGGTCCTGACCACCCGGCGTCTGAACGAGCGGCTCACCACCGCGGCCACCGTGGTGGCCCGCTGATCCCGTACGGCGTCGTCACCAGGGTGTCCCGGCGTGGGGACGCCCTGGTGACCCCGTCCTCGCAGGGGCCCGGCCGCCTCAGGCGTCTCCCCTGAGGCGGGCCAGGACGATCGGGTCGATCCTGCCCTCGACCAGCCTGCCCTCCAGGTTCTCGACCCCGGCCCACTGGTCGAGTGTGTCGTGTCCCAGCTCCTTCAGGCGGGCCTCGATCTCCTCGGCCAGCTCTCCCCGGATCTCCAGCAGGCTCTCCGGGTCGGGCCTGCCGAACAGCAGCTCGTGGACGTCCAGCAGCCTGCGCAGTTCGGTCACCGGGTCGGGGTGGTCGTCGACGCGCAGGTCGCAGGCGACGTCGCCCGAGCCCGCGTAGCCCGCGCCCGCCTCGACCACGTAGACCGCCGCGCTCTGCCTGCCCCTGCTGTCGCCGCCGGCGGCGTCGCCCGCGGCCAGCGCGGCCACCAGCCGTTCGGCGAGGGGCAGTTCCGCGGCGGCCAGCCAGGCCGCCTCCATCTCCCGGACCACCTCGGGGCCGGTGAGGATGTTGCCCTGGATGGCGTAGCCGTCACCGCTGACCCCGCCCGCCCAGGCGGGGCACTCCTGCCCGGTGAAGGTGGCGCCCGCGCCGTCGGCTCCGACCACGCCGAGCTGACGCTGGTCCCGCCCGGGGTCGGAGGCGATCAGCCCGGCCACCGCGTCCTCGGCCCGCGTCCCGGTACGCAGCAGCGCCAGTCCCTGCGGCCGGAAGGCGACGTTGGCCCACGCCTGGGTCGCCAGCGCTCCGGCGCCCGCCTCCGCGGCGGGCACGATCGCCCCGGCCGCCAGGAACTTGCTCGCCACGGCGACCCCGTAGGCGTCACCGGCCCTTGCCACGATCGAAAACGTCACGCGCCGACCGTACCCGGACAAAACGGCGAGGTCCATATCACCCCTGCACGGCCCCGTCTCCACAGGAGGTCCGTCGTCCTGGCACGGTCCATCCGCGAACTCAACGCTTGATCGCGATCAGGGCCTTCACCAGACCGGCCATCCACTCGTAGTGGAGCTCCGAGTCCGGGAAGTAGTGCCGCATCTCGGTCTTGCTGAGCAGTTCGATCTCGGCCACCGAGCGCACCGCGCTCGCCCGGTCCGCCGGGCGGGTGTGCACCAGGGGCCAGCGCCGCACGGTCGCCGCCCGCACCGCCATCGGCATGAACTGCAACCCGGGGAAGACGTAGTGCGGCTCGACGGGGAAGTAGCGGTAGGGCGTCTGCACCCAGTGCCGGTCGGCCAGGTCGTAGACGGCCTCGGCGAAGCTCTCCCGCCTGGCGTGGCCGCCGACGTGCTCGATGACCGCGTTCGAGAAGACCAGGTCGTAGCGGCCGTGGGTGGCGGCGCGCAGATCACAGGCGTCGCCGTTCTCCACGGTCACCCACGGGGGCAGCTCGGCGGGCGGGGTGGAGAGGTTGACGATGTGCACACGTGCGGGCTTGACCGGCGAGCGGAGCCAGGCGCTGGCCGTACCGCCCAGGTCGATGACCGTCATGTCGCCCACGTCGGGGAAGACCCGCGCCAGCCACTGCCAGCGGCGCGCGCGGGCCTTGGCACCCAGGGAGTCAGGAGCGTCCACGAACCTGCTACGCAGGGCGGTCAAACGGCTCATCGGGCATCCATTCTCGGAGTCGAGCAATACACCGGACAGCAGGGTCAGATTTCCTGAACGTTCGCGATGCCTCGCCGTCGTCAGCCGACGGCCCCCGATTCCCCGTTCGCGAGACAGCAGGGAGATACCCCTTGATTCTCATGAACTTCAGGAAGTTTTCCATAGCGGGGATATCCGTCGTTAGTGCATCGTTATAGTGCGCGATCAGGTGACACACGCGACTCATGAGGCATATAGCGAAATATCACATTTGACCGGATTTACCTGCTGGACATCTCGCCCAAAAATACCAATCGCCCCCTCCTTGCCATCCCGAACAGAAACTTCCTTCCAGGCGCCACCCCCTCTCTCAATTCGCAAAATTTACGACTATTCGGCCGGTTCTTAATGAGAAACCAGGAACGGTCCAAAAACCATGACCAATGCCATACGGATCACGCCCCTCGTAATACCTCTAAGCATCACGAATAGGCAGCGACCACGCCGACGACGAGACCGGCCAGAGAGACGGCCGTGAGCAGGCATCCGACGGCCACGGCCGGGCGCCGGCCACGCCGTACCCGCAGGACGTACAGCAGCGCGTACGGCAGGAAGCCCAGCACCCCGACACCGAGGAAGGGCAGGGTGAGGGCGGCCAGCACACCCGAGGTGCCGGCCGGGACCGCGCGGTCGCCCTCCGGGGTGAGCCGGGCGCGCCTGACGTCGCCGACCGTCGAGTCGGGCGAGGCGGCGACCTGCACCGTCTCACCGGTGCGGTCCAGGACGAAGCTGCCCCGGCAGTCGTAACGTCCCTGCCCCAGAGGCGCGCACGAGACGACCGTCAGGGTTCCCGGGGAGCCGGTCCTCCCCGTGGCGAGCTTGAGATCCTCGACCGCGAAGACGAAGGGCGCCAGGCCGAGCGCCGCCCAGAGGATCATCAGCACGGCCATCCCCACCGGCCCGGGAGTACGCCCCGGCCCCGGCGACGGGGCGGGCTGGAAGGCTTCGGCGAGGTTGTCGAACACGTCATTCATGGGATCAGCGTGGACCACACCGCTTGTGGCCCACCTGACACCGGCTTGCGGACCTTCCGGGCTCGCGGGGCGGGCCTCAGGACAGGTCGTCGCCCTGTCTCGCCTGCGCCTCCGCGGCGTCCAGCTTGGCGGCCTCCTCCGGAGTCGGGGCGCCGCCACCGAGGTGGCTGGGCTGCCACCACGCGCCCGGCGGGATCTCCGGATAGGTCCGCTGCGCCCGGTCGAGCAGCTCGGCCATCCTCCTGCGCAACTCGGCGGTGACCGCGTCGTAGTCGTCACCGCGCTTGGGCTCCAGCGGTTCGCCGACCAGGACCGTGATCGGCACGTGCCGCTGCAGCAGCCTCCTGGGCCGCCCCTTGGTCCACAGCCGCTGGGTGCCCCACAGGGCCATCGGGATCAGCGGCACCTTCGCGCCGACGGCCATCCTGACCGCGCCGTTCTTGATCTCCTTGACCGTGAAGGACCGGCTGATCGTGGCCTCGGCGAACACCCCGACGACCTCACCCGACTTGAGCGCCTTCAGCGACGCGCCGAACGCGGCGGCACCCGCGGCCCTGTCCACCGGGATGTGGTGCATGCCGCGCATCAGCGGACCCGAGATCCGGTGGTCGAAGACATCCTTCTTCGCCATGAAGCGGACCAGACGCTCGGCGGGCAGGGCCGCCAGGCCCGCGAAGATGAAGTCCAGATAGCTGATGTGGTTGCTGGCGAGCACCGCGCCGCCGGTCCGCGGAATCCGCTCCGCGCCCTCGACATGGATCTTGAGGTCCAGCGCGCGGAACAGGGTCTTCGCCAGCGCGATGACCGGGGGGTACACGATCTCAGCCATGGCTGAACCGTACCTCAGTCCTCCCCCTCCCCCGGTACCCCCGCCCCGCCGAGAGTTCCGCCCCGCCGTGCTTGCCACGACACGGGAGCGGGAAGAGCTAAGGAATGTGAAGAAGCTCATCAACAGCGCCGAAACGGTCGTCACGGACGCGCTGCGCGGGCTGACGGCCGCCCACCCCGACCTGAGGGTCGACCCCGGCGGCCGGATCGTCTCCCGTGCCTGCGGTCCCACCCCGGGCAAGGTCGGGCTGGTCTCCGGCGGCGGCTCCGGCCACGAGCCGCTGCACGCGGGCTTCGTCGGGTACGGCATGCTCGACGCGGCCTGTCCCGGCGAGATCTTCACCTCCCCGGTGCCCGACCAGATGGTCACCGCGACCGCCGCCGCGAACGGCGGCGCGGGCGTGCTCCACGTCGTGAAGAACTACACCGGCGACGTCCTGAACTTCGAACTGGCCGCCGACCTGTGCGCCGAGGAGGGCGTCGAGATCGCCCGTGTGCTCGTCGACGACGACGTGGCCGTGCGCGACTCCCCGGACACCGCGGGCCGCAGGGGCACCGGCGCGACCGTCTTCGTGGAGAAGATCGCCGGAGCCGCCGCGGAGGGCGGCGCGCCGCTGGCCGAGGTCGCGCGGGTGGCCCGGGAGGTCAACGCCAGGAGCCGCTCCTTCGGCATCGCGCTGGAGGCCTGCACGACTCCCGTCTCGGGCAGGCCGACCTTCGAACTGGGCGAGACCGAGATCGAGCTGGGTGTCGGCATCCACGGCGAGCCCGGACGGTCACGCGCCGCCATGCGCGACGCCCGGGAACTGGCCGCCGTCGCGCTCGACGCCGTCAATGAGGACATGCCGCTCTCCGGCGACGTCCTGGTCATGGTGAACGGCCTGGGCGGCACGCCGCTCATCGAACTCCACATCGTCTTCGCCGAGATCGCCGAGCGGTTGTCCGGCAGGGGCGCGCGGGTGGCGCGCAGCCTGGTCGGCGACTACGTCACCAGCCTCGACATGCGGGGCTTCTCCGTCACGGCCTGTCTGCTGAGCGAGGACCTCGCCCGCCTGTGGGACGCCCCGGTCCAGACCCCCGCCCTGCGCTGGGGCCGCTGATGGACACCGCCCTCCTCACCCGGTGGATCACCGGGATCGCCGAGACGGTGCGCGCGAACCGGGAACGGCTCACCGAACTGGACGCCGCGATCGGCGACGCCGACCACGGCGTCAATCTCGACCGGGGCTTCGGCGCCGCCGTACAGGCGCTGGCCGAGGAGCCACCGGTCAGCCCCGGCGCCCTGCTCCGTCTGGTGGGCGGCACGCTGATCCGCAGGGTCGGCGGCGCCTCCGGCCCCCTGTACGGCACGGCGTTCCGGGAGGCGGGCAGGCACCTCGGCTCTCTCGGCGACTCTCCCGAGGTGTCCCCCGCCGAACTGGCCCGCGCGCTCAGGGCCGGCCTCGACGGCGTCACGCGGCTGGGGTCGGCGGCGGAGGGCGACAAGACCATGGTGGACGCGCTCGCCCCGGCCGTCAGGGCGCTTGAGTCGGCCACCGCGTCACCCGCCGCCGCCCGAGCCGTCGCCGGAGAGCGGGAGGCGTTCGAGGCGGCGGCCTCGGCCGCCCTCGCGGGAGCGGAGGCCACGATCCCGATGGTGGCCCGTAAGGGCAGGGCCAGCTATCTCGGCCCTCGCAGCGCGGGTCACGAGGACCCCGGCGCCGCCTCCTGCGCGCTCGTGTTCGCCGCCCTGCTCTCGGCCGTGAACGATCCCGGGCAGGGGTAGGGCGCCGATGGTCGGCATCGTCCTCATCTCCCACAGCGGGCCGCTCGCCTCGGAGGTCGCGGCGCTGGCCGCCCAGATCTGCGGCGTCGCCGTACCCCTGGCTCCCGCGGGGGGCGCGTCCGACGGCGGCCTGGGCAACAGCGCCGACCTGGTGGCCGCGGCGATCTCCCGGGTCGACCAGGGGGACGGGGTGATCCTGATCCCCGACCTCGGCGGCTCGGTCCTGACGGCCCGCCTCTTCGAGGCCCCCGGGATCGTGGTCGCCGACGTGCCGTTCGTCGAGGGCGCCGTCGCGGCGGTCGTCTCAGCGAGCACGGGGGCGTCCCTGCGGGCCGTACTGGCCTCGGCGGAGGAGTCCAGGACCTTCCGCAAGCTCTGAGGCCGGGCTCCGGGCGGCGGCCGGCCGAGGCGTCGGGCCCGGCCGTCCGGTGAGGACCCAGGTGGGGGGTCGGGACCTCACCGGACGCGCCTCGCGGGCCCGCCGGACTACTTGACGAGCTTGCCGAGTGCCCCTTCGTACTCCTGGGCGTCCATCGGCATCAGCTCCTTCGAGACCCGCACCACGACCGGGCCCTTCACGTAGCTGTACTCGGCGAGTGTCGGGACCTTCTGCGCGCTCTCCTTCAGGAGGTTGGCGCGCACCTCCGCGTCTCCGGCCGTGGCGAAGACCTCGACGCTGCCGCCGAGGCCCACGTCACCCTGCTTGGCTCCGGGGACCTTGGTGGCGTCGACCCGCTGGTCGGTGAAGGAGGCCTTGGAGGTGTAACCGTTCGGCTTCCCGAGCAACTTGTTCGGGTCGTTGGAGGCGGTGTAGGTCACCGTGAGGGACACGGGCAGTCCCTGTTTGGCCAGCGCCTCGACCATCTGGGTGGCGTTCATGGTGGTGGTCGGAGCGCTCGCGCAACCCGCGAGGGTGAAGATCAGCAACCCGGCGGAAACCGCCGTGCCCGTTCGTCGCTTCTGGGGGGTTTTGAACATACCCCCTTCTTCGTTTGGAGCGCTCTCCTCATTACACGAACGACATCATCGGTTCCATACCGTGTCCTTCCGCGGGAGAGAGCCCCGTCCCGGGGCCGTCCGGGAGAGCGCTCCCCGGCTCGTGACTCACCCGGCCTTCCCGAGGTTCCTGCGGTACTCCTTGGTCAGTTCGAGGAACTCGGCTTCGGAGGCGGCGAACTTCGTGACACCCCTCTTCGGGTCGGTCGTCACGAAGTAGAGCCAGGGCCCGGCGGCCGGCTTCAGGGCGGCCGCGATGGCGTCGGCGCCCGGGTTGCAGATGGGCCCGGGCGGCAGGCCCCGGCGCGCGTAGGTGTTGTACGGCGAGCGGCTCCTGAGATCCTCCTGCGAGGCCTTGGCGCCGTACTTGCCCAGGCCGTACAGGACGGTGCTGTCCAGTTGCAGTCTCAGTCCGGGCGTGTGGTCCAGCCGGTTGTGGACGACCCGCGCGATCTTCGGCATGTCGCGTTTGTCGGCCGACTCGGCCTGGACGATGCTGGCGATGATCAGGATCTCCAGTGGCGTACGGCCGGCGCGCCTGGCGCCGGCCACCAGATCGCCGTCCCCGGCCACGCGGTTGAAGCGCGTCACCATCGCGGCGAGGATCTCGCCGGGGCTCGACGTGGATGGGACCTCGTAGGTTCCGGGGAAGGCGAATCCCTCCAGCGCGCCCCTGGCGTAGGGCGGCAGGCCGAGCGCCCCGCCGTCCTTGGCGGCCCGCCCGAACTCTGCCTGCGGTCTTCCGGTGGCGGCCGACAGCCGCTCCAGGACCTGTGAGAGCCGTAGCCCCTCCCGCACGGTCAGGGTGATCCGTCCCCGCCCGGTCTCCACAGACGCCGTGCCCGGACCCTGCCCGGCGGCGTCCCGGGATGAGGACAGGCCCTGGGACACGAGCGTGGACCCCACCGCCATCGCGGTCACGGCCGCCGCCGCGACCAGGGCGAGTCCGCGCCCGCGGGGGCGCCCCCGCCTGACCTGGACGAACCGGTCCGGTGGGGGCGGCTGCTCCTCGTGGGCCATGTCGGAAAGGGTCTCGCGCAGCAGATCCTCGATGTTCATCCGAACTCCCTCACCGTGCTCAGTTCGGGCGCGGCCGCCCTCAGACGTTCCAGCGACCGGTGGATCTGGCTGCGCACCGACCCCACCCTGACGCCGAGCAGTCGTGCGATCTCGGTCTCGGACAGGTCCTCGAAGTAGCGCAGCACGAGGATGGTCCGCTGCCGGGGGGTCAGCCGGGCGAGGGCCTCGCGCATCACCAGGCGGAGATCCGCCGCCTCGGCGTGCCCGTCGCCGATCCGTTCGGGCAGCCATCCGGTGGGCACCTCCGCGATGCGGGAACGGCGCCGCCACCGGCTCACCTGCTCGTGGTACATGACGCGGCGGACATAACCCTCAATGGCCGCGGTGTCCCGCAGACCCCGCCATTTCGCCGCCGTTTTCGCCAGCGCCGACTGCACCAGGTCCTCAGCGGCGTGCCGGTCGCCGGTCAGCAGGTAGGCGGTGCGGAACAGCGCCCCCGATCGATCGATGACGAACTCCCTGAGGTCCGCCTCAAATCCTGGATCCACCCGTCCTCCTCTCGATGTCACCGGACAAGGACGCGGACGGGGCGCCGATCTATGCCGGTGGGACCGGATCGCCCGGTCTAGGCGTCGTCCGAGGTGGTCAGGCGGCGGCTCCGGCGAAGGTGGGCGTGGACGCGCAGGAGGCTGGGGACGAGGGCGTACACCACGGCGGGGACCACGATCGCGGTGAGCGCCAGGGTGCGCAACGGCAGCGGCAGCGGCGCGAGGACGGGCCCGATCACGACCTGGACCAGCATGATCATCACGTAGACCGACAGCCAGGTGATCACGGCGCGGTGGTGCACGGAGGGGACAGCGGACATGTCGGTGCCTTTCGCTACACATTTCCAACTCGCTGGTTGGATATTGTCACGACAGACTCCAACTGTCCAGTTGGAATTTCGGCTATGCTGGCCACCATGGCGTGGAACACGGAGAGGACGCGGCAGCTCCTGCTGGACGCGGCCGTACAGGAGTTCGCCCAGCACGGCCCCGAGGCCGCCCGGCTGGATCGGGTCGCCGCCGCCGCGGGCGTCAACAAGGAACGCATCTACCAGTACTTCGGCAACAAGGAGCAGCTGTTCGCCGCCGTGCTGACCTCGGCACTGGAACGGCTGGCCGAGGCCGTGCCACTGGACGAGCACCTGGCCGGCGACCTGCCGGAGTACGCCGGGCGCGTCTACGACTACCACCGTGAGCATCCACAGCTCATCCGCCTGCTGCACTGGGAGGGCCTGCACCGCGGCGACGGGCCCATCGCGGCCGAGGAGCGGCGCGGTGCCCACTACGCCGCGAAGCTGGCCACGCTGACCGCCGCCCAGAAGGCGGGCACCCTGAACCCGGACCTCGCGGCCAGGGAACTGCTCTACGCCGTGGTCGCCCTGGCCGGATGGTGGTACGCCACCCCGCAGCTCGCCCGCATGATCATGGCGGAGGGCACGGAGACCGCCCGGGACACCCTCGTCCGCCTGGTCGCCAGGCTGGCCGGCTGAGGCGGACGTCGTCCTCCCGATCTCCGAGTCGTTCGCGGGTCTCGCAGCGCTTGGCGGCCCGCCGTGGATCTGCCCCGTCGGTCTCCTCAGGCGAGAGGCCTGCCACCCACAGCGACGACCAACGGTTCGCCGAAACCCACAGAGAACCGATTCACCGGACATCCCGAATCTCGACGCCGCGCCGAGGGCACCCGGCGCGGCGGGGCGCCCGTGGCGCTCAAGCAGGGGCGGCCCTGGTTCGAAGCCGACGAGGACGGCAGGGATGTGCGTGACCCGCCGCGCGACGAGGAGTCCGTTCTTCGGCACCCCTCTCAGGGAGCCGCGCCCTGCGCGCGCGGGAGTACGGCCTTCTTGTGGGACGCCGGTGCCTCAGTTGGTGCCTCAGAACGCGAAAAAGGTGCCTCTCATGTGAGAGACACCCTCGCTGACCAGCGAAAACCTGGTCGGGACGACAGGATTTGAACCTGCGACCCCTTGACCCCCAGTCAAGTGCGCTACCAAGCTGCGCTACGTCCCGGTTGTCCTTCGGACACCGTGAACCTTAGCGTAGATCAGCAGCGTGTGCACACGAGCGAGCCGGTGGCCGACGTCGACGGAATAACCGGGATGTGTAATATCCCGGTTATGTTGATGGGTGAGGGCGTCGAGTGGGGTCTGCACTGCTGTCTGGCCCTGGCGTGGCTGGGAGATCAGGCGCCGGTGTCGACGGGACGGCTGGCCGAGGTGTTCGAGCTGCCGCCCGAGTACCTGAAGAAGCGTCTCCAGCCACTGGTGCGTGCGGGAATCCTGTCCTCCTCGCCGGGGCCGCGCGGCGGCTACTCGCTGGCGCGGACGCCTGAGGAGATCAGCCTCATGGACGTGGTGGCCGCGATCGAGGGACGGCAGGACGCGTTCCGCTGCACCGAGATCCGGCAGCGCGGCGCCGGAGCCGAGGCCGCGGGCTCCGAGTTCGCCCGTCCGTGCGGGGTCGCGCAGGCGATGCGCAGGGCGGAGCTCGCGTGGCGGCGGGAACTGGCCGCGCAGACCCTGGCGGATCTCATCGCGGTGAGTCCCGCGGCG
The DNA here is from genome assembly GCF_040631445.1 of Streptosporangium sp. NPDC020072. Lineage (NCBI taxonomy): Bacteria > Bacillati > Actinomycetota > Actinomycetes > Streptosporangiales > Streptosporangiaceae > Streptosporangium > Streptosporangium sp. NPDC020072. The sequence continues at coordinate 52,339 of NZ_JBEYAB010000016.1, forward strand.
GCCCCGGCGCGGGTGCGCCGGTTCTGCCAGACCCTTTCCTGACCCCGGTCCTCCGGCACGAGGAGATCCATCGCGCCCGGCCGGTCGGCCGGGCCTCATTGAAAGGTAAATCGGGATGTCAAGTGTCTCGATATCGCGACCGGCCGCCCTCGGCGGCCTGGGCCGGACGTGGGTGCTGGCTCTGGGAACGTTCGCGGTGGGCACGGACGCGTTCGTCCTGGCCGGGTTCCTGCCGGACGTCGCCGCCTCGCTGCGCTCCTCGACGGCGGGCGCGGGGCAGGCGGTGACGGTGTTCGCCGCGGCCTACGCGCTCTCGGCGCCGGTGGTCGCGACCGTGACCGCGCGGCTGCCGCGCCGGGCGCTGCTGGTGGCGGCGCTGGTGCTGCTGGCGGTGGCGAACGCGGGCTCCGCGCTGGCGCCGGATCTGCCGTCGCTGCTGGTCACCCGGGTGCTCGCGGCGGTCGGCGCGGCGGCCTACACCCCGACCGCCGGGGCGGTCTCGGCGGCGTTGGTCCGTCCCGAGCTGCGGGCCAGGGCGCTGGCCGTGGTCGTCGGCGGCCTGACGGTGGCGACCGCGCTGGGCGTGCCGCTCGGCGGCGCGATCGGCGCGGTGATGGGCTGGCGGGCCGCCCTGGGCCTGGTGGCGGCGTTGTGCCTGGTGACCGCGCTGGCCGCGGGCGCGTTGACGCCGCCCCTTCCCGGAGGCGTCCCGGTGCCGCTGCGGACCAGGCTGGCGGCGCTGCGCCGGCCCGGGGTCGCCGTGGTGCTGCCGCTGACGGCCCTGGGCATGGCCGCCGCCTACACCGCCTACGCCTTCGCCGTCCCGGCGCTGGGCGCCCTGGGCGTCACCGGCTCCGGCGCCGTGTGGGCACTGTCCGCCTACGGCCTCGGCGCCGTCGCGGGGAACCTGGCCGCCGGTTTCGCCGCCGACCGGATCGGCCCGGTCAGGACGCTGGCCACCGGCTACACGCTGATGGCCGTGACCATGGCCGCCTTCACGCTGCTGGCCGTGACGGGCGTGCGGGCGCCCGCCGCGGTCGCCCTGCTGGCCGTCACGTGGGGCGCGGCGAGCTGGTGCCAGACCCCGCCGCAGCAGTACCGGCTGATCGAGGCCGCGACGGCTCAGGCGCCGCTGCTGGTGGCGCTGAACTCATCGGCGATCTATCTCGGCATCAGCACGGGCACGGCGGTCGGCGGGCTGACGATGCCGGCCGGGACGGGGACGACGTTCGCCGTCGCGACGGCGCTGGCGCTGGCCGCGCTCGCCTGGCTGTCCGTGACCGCCGGGGTCACCCGTCGGTGAGGAACGCGAGCCGATCCGGATCTGTCGGCTTCGGGCGCCCGCTCCTCGCCTCGGTCCGTGTCCCGCCGCCTCGCCGTCGAACACCCCCGGCCTGGCGCGGCACCCGAACACGAACCGGACAGAGCCCACGAGAGCAAACGCCCGCTCAGAGGACGGCGGTCATGTGCGCCGGTACGGTGGCGGCCTCCGCGAGGCAGGCCTCCTCGCCCGCCTCACGGACGGCGCGCAGGTACCAGGCCAGCAGGGCGTCCAGGGCTCGGGCGCGCTCGGGTTCTGGGTCCTCGGCCCAGGCGCGTTCGAGGGCGTACTCGCGGACCAGGTCGTGGAGGGCGTAGCGGCCCGGTTCGGTCTCCTCGACGAGCCCCGCGGCGGCGAGGCCGTACAGCAGGCGGTCGGCCTCGCCCGGGGGCGTGCCCGCGAGCGCGGCGGCCGCCTCGGCGGTGAAGACGGGCCCCGGGACCATGCCGAGCAGCCGGAACAGACGCCGGGCGGGCGGGTCGAGGTGGCGGTAGGAGCTGTCGAGCGCGCCGCGCGCGATCTCACGCGCCTCCCCGGCGGCGGGCACGGAAAGCCTGGCGCCGGCGAGCCTGCGGGCCCGGCCCGCCGTCTCCCCCACGGGCCCGCCCGCGACGTCGGCCGCGGCGACGCGCAGCGCCAGCGGCAGGTAACCGCAGGCCCTGGCCAGTTCCCCGGCCGCCTCGGGTTCCGCCGACAACCGTTCGCCGCCCGGGAGTTTGCCGAACAGGGTGACCGCCTCGTCCGAGGCGAGCACGCCGAGCGGGACCGGGACCGCGCCGTCCCTGGCGACGAGGCCCGCCAGATGTTCCCTGCTGGTGACCACCGTGGCGCAGCGCCTGCCGCCGGGCAGGAGGGGACGGACCTGCTCCACACTGCCCGCGTTGTCCAGCACGACCAGCACCCTGCGGTCGGCGAGCAGGCTGCGGTAGACCGCGCCCGCCTCCTCCACGGTGCCGGGCACGCGCTCGGCGGGAACGCCCAGCGCGCGCAGGAACCGTCCGAGAACCTCGATCGGGCGCAGCGGCCGTCGCGGTGAGTGACCGTGCAGGTCGACGTAGAGCTGCCCGTCGGGGAAGCGGGAGCGGGTCCGGTGCGCCCAGTGGACGGCCAGGGCGGTCTTGCCGACGCCGCTCGTGCCGGTCACCAGCGAGATCGCCACCGTGTCGTCACCGGTCACGACCGAGTCCAGCAGGGTCAGTTCGGCGGCGCGGCCGGTGAACTGGCCGGGTTCCGCGGGCAGCTGGGCGGGGACCGCGTCCGCCTCGGCGGACGGCAGAAGAACGGTCCCGGTCCCGCGTACGGTGCCGCGCAGGATTGTCTGGTGCAGTTGCCGCAGCTCAGGGCCGGGGTCGAGGCCGAGTTCCTCGACGAGACGGCGCCGGGTGCGTTCGTATCGCTCCAAGGCGTCGGCCCTGCGGCCCGCCCGGCACAGGGCCAGCATGAGCAGGCCGACCAGTCCCTCCCTGAAGGGGTGCTCGGCCACGAGCGCGATCAGTTCGGGGATCAGCACCGTGGCGTGGCCCGCGCGCGCCTCGGCGTTCAGGCACTCCTCGGTGGCGGCCAGCCGTTCCTCGGTGAGGGTCTCGCGCAGCCCGTCGAGCAGCTCACCTCCGGAGACTCCGGTCAGGGGTTCCCCCCGCCACAACGCGATGGCGCGCCGCAGGGCGACGGCCTGCGCCTCGTCGGTGTCGAGAGAGCGTGCCCTGGTGACCGAAATCCGGAACTCGTGGACGTCCACCTGTTCGGCCGCGAGTTCGAGGAGGTAGCCCTGCGGCGCGTAGGCGATCGTGACGCCCATCCCGGCGAGGGCCGGCCGCAGCCGCGAGACGTATCCCTGGACCAGGCCCCTCGCCCCCGCCGGTGCCCGCTCCCCCCATAAACCTCTGATCAGCCGTTCCATCGGGACCGTACGGCCCGCCTCCAGTGCGAGCAGGGCCAGCACCGCTCGCTGCCGAGGCGGGCCGAGGGGGACCTCCCGGCATTCGCAACGCGCCTGGACCGCTCCGAGCAGCCCGATTTTCAGAACGTGCCCCAGGCACCTTTCTGACATTTCGCTCTCCGTCTGTCACATCGTTGTCACAGGCAGCCATGCGAGAAACACGAGATGTAGTCCAGCCGAAATCCAGGCCGCATCAAGTCCACATCCAGCGCTCCTCGACAGCATGAACGCGATCCCCCGAATTCACTGCAAAACACCATTTGGCGTGTTAACTCAGAAAGAGGCAAGAGTGCCTTATTCGCATCCCGACGTGATAAGGGCGTTCGCGGACGCGGCCGAACGGTATCCGGAACGGCTCGCGACGGCGGACAACGGTCACCCCCTCACCTACGCCGAGTTCGCCGCGTGGGTCCGCGCGACGGCCGGGCGGCTCGGCCCCCGCCCCGGGACGGTCGGGGTGGTCGCCTCGCACTCGGCGGCGACCGTGGCCGCCCTGCTCGGCGTCCTGGCCGCGGGCGGCACGTACTGCCCCGTCGACCCGGCGCACCCGGAGCCCAGGCGGCGGGCGCTGCTGGCGGCGAGCGGGTGCCGCCTGCTGCTCACCCCCGACCCGGACGCGCCCGCACCGCCGGGAGTGCGCGCGCTCGCCCTTCCCTCCCCCGGTGAGGCCGTACCGGGGGAGGCCCTACCGGGGGCCGTGCCCGGGACGGGGGACACCGCAGACGCCGACGACCCGGCGTACGTCCTGTTCACCTCCGGCTCAACGGGGGCGCCGAAGCCCGTGGTGACCCCGCGCGGGGCCGTCTCCACCGTGACCGGTGAGCTGCGGACCCTGTTCGGGCTGACCCCCGAGGACCGGGTGCTGCAGTTCGCGTCGCCGAACTGGGACACCTGCCTGGAGGAGATCCTGCCCGCGCTCACCACGGGGGCGGCGCTGGTCTTCGACGAGCGGGCCCACTCGGGCTCCTTCCCCCGGCTGCTACGGATGATCGAGACCGAGCGGATCACCCTGCTCGACCTCCCCTCGGCGTTCTGGCACGAGCTGGTGCGCCACCTGACCGAGGAGGGGGCCGTGCTGCCGGCCTGCGTGCGGACGGTCGTCATCGGCGGGGAGGCCGTCAGCCCCGTACGGCTCGCCGACTGGTGCGCGCTCGGCACCGACGGGATCCGGCTGGTCAACACCTACGGATGCACGGAGACCACGCTCATCACCCACGCCGTCGACCTGCACGGCCCGCTCGCCCCCCGCAGGGACCGGCCGTGGACGGCGGGGGAACGGGTCCCGATCGGGCGCCCCCTGCCCCATGTCCGCCAGCACGTCACCGGGGACGGCGAACTGCTCGTCGGCGGCCCCTCGCTGGCGCTCGGCTACCGCGACCTGCCCGAGGCGACCGCGGAACGGTTCGCCGAGGCGGACCTGGGCGAGGGCCCCGAGCGCTGCTTCCACACCGGCGACCGGGTGAGCCGGACCGAAGACGGGACGCTCGTCCACGAGGGACGGCTCGACCACGAGCTCAAGGTCCGTGGTGTCCGGGTCGATCCGGGCGAGGTGGAGGCCCAGATCTCCGGCCACCCGAGGGTGGGCGCGGTGGCGGTCGCGGGCGCGACCGTCGCCGACCACACGACGCTCGCCGCCTACGTCGTGCCCCGCTCGCCCGCCGACGCCCCGACGCTCGCCGGAGACGTCCTGGACTATCTGCGCGACCGGGTGCCCGGTCATCTGGTGCCCAGCCGGATCACCGTCGTTCCCGAACTCGCCTATACGGCCAGCGGAAAGGTCGATCGAGCGGGTTCGCACCGGCGATACGCGTCCTCAGCCAATTGAAGGAGCAATGCATTCCATGAACGTAGACGCCATCTCCGACATATTCCGGCGTGTGCTGGAAAATGACGATGTAAGGGCCGATTCTGACTTTTTCGTCATGGGTGGAGACTCGCTACTCGCCACCCGTGTGCTGAGCGCGGTCGCCCGGTCCTGGGGGGTCGAGCTGGACTTCGACGACTTCATGACCGCCCCGACGCCGGACGCCCTGGCCAAGAAGATCGCGAGCATGGCATGAGCGTCGTCGTGGTCGGGGCGGGCCTGGCCGGGCTCACCGCCGCGACCGACCTGGCCGCGCGGGGCGTCGAGGTCACCGTCGTCGAGGCACGCGAACGGGTCGGCGGCCGTGTCCACGGCATCGAGGCCGCCCCCGGCAGCTGGATCGACGCGGGCGCCGCCTACCTGGGGGAACGGCACACCGCGCTGACCGCCCTGATGGCGCAGGTGGGCCTGCGGACCACGCCGACCGCCATGACCGGCGACAGCCGCTTCGCGCTCGGCGACGACGGCGACGGCCGTACCAGGCCCGGACGGTTCCCTCCGTTGTCGGCGGTCGCGCTCGGCGAGCTGTTCGACGCGCTGGACGAGCTGACCCGCGCGGTGCGCGCCGACGCGCCCTGGCTGTCGGCGGACGCCGTACGGCTGGACGCGACGACCGCGGACGAGTGGGCGCGTGAGCACCTGCGCCACCCCGACGCGCGGCTGTTCTTCCCGCTGTTCCTCGGGGAGATGATGGCCGCCGACCCCCGGGACGTCTCGGTCCTGCACATGGGGTTCTACCTGCGCTCGGGCGGCGGGGTCCGCTATCTCAACGCCTTCGCCGGCGGCGCGCAGGAGGACCGCGTCGCCGGCGGCGCGCACCGGCTGTGCGAACTGCTGGCCGGACGGCTCGGCGACCGGGTACGGCTCGGCGAGCCGGTGCGCGCCGTCCACCAGGACGACGAGGGCGTGACGGTGACGACCACGGCCGGTTCGCTGCGGGCCCGCGCCGTGGTGGTCGCGGTGCCGCCGTCGCTCGCCGACGCCGTCGACCACCACCCCGCGCTGCCGGTCCCCCGCTCCGGCGGGCGTACGGCGCCCGGCTGCGCGGTCAAGGTGCACCTGGTCTATCCGAGCCCGGCCTGGCGCGAACGGGGCCTGTCCGGCTGGTCGGTCAACGCGCGCGGGCCGCTGCTGTCCACGGTCGACGACTCGCCGCCCGACGGCGCGATCGGCGTGCTGACCGGTTTCGTGACCGGCAGGCAGGCGCACGACTTCGCCCGGCTGTCCCCCGGCGAGCAACGCGCGCGGGCGTTCGAGCAGGCCGCGCGGCTGTTCCCCGGGCTGCCGGAGCCGACCGGCTTCCACGTGACCGACTGGGTCAACGAGGACTACAGCCGGGGGTGCTACGCGGCCCTGTTCGGGCCCGGGGACTGGACACGGCTCGGCCCGCACCTGGTCACCCCGCACGGACGGGTGCACTGGGCCGGCACCGAGACGAGCACGGAGTTCTTCGGCCTGATGGAGGGTGCCATCCGGTCGGGTCACCGCGTCGCCGCAGAAGTGATCACGACTTACGACAGGAGAGACGAGCATGTCTGAGACCACCTCGATCGCCCCCCTGGAGGTCCGGCGGAGGCTGATGACCGAGCCGGGACTCGGCGCGGGCAACTTCCTGGACCACGCCCTGGCCGCCAACCCCAACCGGGACGTCCCCTTCGTCTACAGCCACCACGACGACCACCTCGGCCGGGTCGTGTTACGCGGCCACAGCCTGACCGACCTGGCGGCGCTGCGGGACCGCTACGCCGGGTGGTACCGGGCCAACGGCGTACGGCCCGGCGAGCCGGTCGGCGTCGTGGTCGGCGAGGGGCTCCAACCCCTCATCCACTTCCTGGCGCTCACCTCCCTCGGCGCCGTCCCGGCGATGGTCAACGACGCCATGCGGCCCGACATCATGGCCGGCTACCTCGCTCACGTGGGGGCCGTCGGCGTCGTCGCCGACGACACGACCCGGCTGCAGGCCGCCTACCGGAACAACCCGCGGGAGCGGCCCCGGTTCGTCGCGCCCTCCTCCGAGGTGCGGGCCCACGACGCGGGCTCCGGCACGCCTGACGGCGAGCCCTACCGGCACGCCCCCGACGACGTCGTCGGGCTGATCCACTCCTCCGGCACCACCGGCGTCCCCAAGTCGACGATCCTGGGCCACCTGCAGTTCTGGGACGGCAAACAGCCGAGGATGGTGCGTTTCCCCGCCGAGCCGTACGACAGGCTGATGTCGCTCATGCCGCACACCCACGCGGGCGGGCTGAGCTACTTCCTCACCGCGGTGCTGCTCGGGCTGCCGACCGTCGTCATGTCGGACTGGCGGCGCGTGGCCGTCGAACCGGTCATGGAGGCCTTCCAGCCGACGATGCTGGCCTCCTTCCCCAGGACGTTCGTCGAACTGGCCACCGGCGACCTGCCCGTCAAGGGCGCCGCCAAGGTGCACTCCTGGTTCAACACCGGCGACAGCGCGCACCACGGGCACATCAGGCGCCTGGTACGGCTCGGCGAACGGCCCGCGGGCCTGATCAAGCCGTGGCTGCTGCCCGGCGGGGCCGCCTCCGACGGGCCGCTGCCCGGCTCCCAGTTCGTCGACGGCCTCGGCTCCTCGGAGATGGGGATGGCGCTGTTCGGCCAGGTCACCACGCCGGAGACGCCGAGGAACGACCGCTGCGTCGGCAAGGCGCAGGAGGCCGTGACCCGCGCGGCGGTGCTGGACGAGGACGGTGAGGAGGTGCCCGACGGCACCGTCGGCCTGCTGGCGGTCATCACCCCCTCCAGGACCCCCGGCTACTGGAACGACCCGAAGCTGACCGGAAGCTTCGAGCTCAACGGCTACTGGCTGACCGGGGACGTGGCCCGCAGGGACGGCGAGGGCAACTTCTACCACCTCGACCGGACCATGGACGTCATCGACACCGTGGACGGCCCCGTCTACAGCCTGCCGGTCGAGGAGGTCCTCATCGCCGACTGCGCCGACCTCGTCCAGGACTGCTCGGTCATCGGCGTGCCGGGACGGCCCGGCGAGGGACAGCGCCCGATCGCCGTGGTCGTCCTCCAGGCGGAGGCAGGCGACGTCACCGCCGACGAGGTGCGGGAACGCGCCAACAAGGCCCTCGCGGAGGCGGGCCTGGCCACACTCGCCGCGGTGGTCGTCGCACGGGACGAGGCGGACGTACCGCTCGGCCCGACCGGCAAGGTGCTCAAGCGCGAACTGCGCACCCGGCACGCGACGCTGCTGGCCGGGTGATCCTCCGCATGAACGGCGAGGCCTCCCGGCCGTACGTCTACACGCGGCGGCCCCTCGTGGAACCCGACTGGCGGCGGCTGCCCGGCTGGCGCGGCGTCGGCGACGACCTGTGGCGCGACGCCCAGTGGCAGCGCGCCCACTGCGTGAAGAACGCCGCGCAGCTGCGCGCGGTCGTCGGCGACCTGCTCCAGGAGTCCTTCTACGCCGACCTGGCCGCCGACGCGCAACGGTTCGCGACCATGCCGACGCTGCTCACCCCGCAGCTGCTCAACGTGATGGCGCCGGACGCCGTGACCGGCCCCGCCTCCTTCACCGAGGCGTTCCTGGCCGACCCGGTCCGCCGCTACATGCTGCCGGTCTGCTCCGACCGCCACCCCGAGTGGCCGAGCCACCCGCTCGCGCGGCGCGACTCACTGCACGAGGCGGAGATGTGGGCCGTGGAGGGCCTGACCCACCGCTACCCGACCAAGGTGCTGGCCGAGCTGCTGTCCACCTGCCCGCAGTACTGCGGGCACTGCACCCGGATGGACCTGGTCGGCACCTCGACCCCGCAGGTCGTCAAGGCCGGCCTCGCCCTCAGGCCGGTCGACCGGCAGGAGCTGATGCTGGACTACCTCAAGCGCACCCCAGGCGTGCGGGACGTGGTGGTCTCCGGCGGTGACGTGGCCAACGTGCCCTGGCCCCGGCTTGAGGCGTTCCTGCTGCGGCTGCTCGAACTGGAGTCCGTACGGGACATCCGGCTGGCGACCAAGGCGCTGGTCGGCCTGCCACAGCACTGGCTGCGGCCGGACGTGGTCGAGGGAGTCGGCCGGGTGTCCGCCGTCGCCCGCGCCCGCGGGGTGAACCTGGCCGTGCACACCCACGCCAACCACGTGCGCTCGGTGACACCGCTGGTGGCCGAGGCGGCCCGCGCCCTGCTCGACGCGGGTGTGCGGGACGTGCGCAACCAGGGCGTGCTGCTGCGCGGGGTGAACGCCACCCAGGCCGACCTGCTCGATCTGTGCTTCGCCCTGCAGGGCGAGGCGGGCATCCTGCCGTACTACTTCTACCTCTGCGACATGATCCCCAACGCCGAGCACTGGCGGACGCCGCTGCACCACGCGCAGCGGCTCCAGGAGTCCCTCATGGGCTACCTGCCCGGCTACGCGACGCCACGGATCGTGTGCGACGTGCCCTACGTCGGCAAACGCTGGGTGCACCAGGTCGCCGAGTACGACCGGGAACGCGGCGTCTCCCACTGGACCGGCAACCACGGGGTCGGCCCCGGCCGGGACGGACCCTCCGCCCCGGGAGACCGCTTCCCCTTCTACGACCCGATCGACACCTTGCCCGAGCCGGGCCGCCTCTGGTGGACCCGAGGAGAGGGACGACGATGACCCTGCCCCCCGAGAGCACACTGCGTCGTATGTGCTGGATCTTCCCCGACCGGGAGTCGTCCAGGACCGGCGCCATGTGGCGCCACTACTTCTGGGACATGTACGCCGAGGTGGCCGAGGAGCTCGGCCTGACCTGGACCAGGCACGCCCCCGAGGCGGTGACCGTGGACGGCCTCGAACCCGGCAAGCCGCGTGTCTACGTGGACGACGAGCTCGTCACCCCGCAGGACACGCTCTTCATCACCGCGCTGTACTCGCTGCCCTACCAGGACATGGACGTGTTCAACCAGTACGGCCTGTACGCCGTGCTCGAACAGGCCGGTTTCTACCTGCCGTTCCCGCCGTGGCTGTCCCCGATCGCCAACGACAAGCTCGCCACCGTCCTGCACCTGCACGACTCCCCCATCCCGCCGATCCCCACGATCCGCGTCGGCAGCGGACGGGACGTGGGCAAACACCTGTACGAGGTGGCGCTGGACGGCCTCACCTACCCGGCCATCGTCAAGCCCGCCGGGTGGTGCGGCGGCGGCGGGGTCAACCTGGCCCGCGGCTCCGAGGACGTCAGAGGCCTGGCCAGCCTGGCGCAGGGCGGCGACACCACCCTCGTGCTCCAGCCCTACCTCGGCGACGGCACGGTCGACTACCGGGTCTACGTCGTGGACGGCAGGCCGTACGCGGTGCTGAAGCGGACCCCGGAGGCCGGGTCGCCGGTCGCCAACGCCAGCCGGGGCGGCGCGATGGAGTTCGCGCCCGTCCCGCCCGAACTGGCGGAGGCGACGGCCTACTTCCACCGCAAACTGCCCATCCCGTTCTTCTGCGTCGACTTCCTCCACGACGGCGAACGGTTCTGGTTCTCCGAGCTCGAACCCGACGGGGTGATCGCCCCCGACTTCGGCGACCCGGGCCGGGCGGTGCAGCGGGACGTCACCCGGGCGCGCTGGACGGCCTACCGGGACGCCCACGCCCGCTGGATGACGCGGGGCTCCTCGACGACCCACGAAAGCCGGTGACGACATGACCGAATCGTTCTCCCTGCCGCCGGAGGCCGCCGAGCCCCGCCTCGACGTCGCACGGCGCTCCCTGGAACGGCTCAGGGACGTGCCCGCGCTGGCGCCGCGCTACGCCGGCCACGGCAAGGTGCTCACCCTCGACGACCTCGCCGCGCTGCCCCCGCTGGTCAAGGACGACCTCAACGTGGCCCTGGCGCACCTGAGGCCCCGGGCGGAGCACGGCGCGACCTGGCTCTTCCAGAGCGGCGGCAGCACCGGAGAGCCCAAGGTCGGCCACGCTCCGACCGGGTTCTACATGCGCGGCGTCCACGAGCAGTGGCGACCGCTCGGGCGCGACGACGTCTTCGTCAACGGCTGGGGCGCGGGCCGGATGTGGGGCGCCCACTTCCTGGCCGCCGCCTTCGCCGACCTGTCCGGCTGCGAGGTCATCGCGCTCGGCTCGGTCTCCGCGCCGGAGTACGGCGACTGGCTGTCGTTCTTCGCCGCCAGGGGCGTGAGCGCGTTCGGCGGCACCCCGAGCGTGCTGCGGCTGTGGTTCGCGCACGCCAGGCAGGCCGGAATCCGCCTGCCCGCGCTGCGCAAGGTGCTCTGGCTCGGCGAGGCCTGGCACCCGCAGCTCGACGAGGACCTCGCCGAGGTCGCGCCGGACGCGCGCCGCTGGGGCATGTTCGGCAGCACCGAGACCTGGGTCGCGGGCACCAACACCCCCGACTGCCCGGCGGACGTCTTCCACCTGCTGCCCGAACAGCTCGTCCACGTGGACCAGGACGAGCTGCTGGACTTCACCACCCTCAACCCGGACATGCTCAACCCGGTGCTTCGCTACCGGACCGGCGACGCCGGACGGTTCACGACGTGCGAGTGCGGCAGGCCCGACCGGGCGCTGCGCATCCTGGGCCGCCGTGACTCGGTGGTGCAGGTGCGCGGACTCGGGCTCCATGTGGACGACATCGTCGCGCGGGCGGAACGGGAGCCCGGCGTCCTGCGGGCGCAGATCCTGGTCAACGAGCGGCGGGGCCGGGTCTCCTCCGTCGAGGTGCTGCTGCTCACCGCCCCGAACGCTCCCGAGGGCCTGGCCGTACGGCTGCGCGAGGACCTCATGTCCTCGACCTTCACCATCAGCACCGCCTTCCAGCACGACCCGGGGTCCTTCCGGGTCACGGTCGCCGACGCGCTGGTCGGCAACGAACGCACCGGCAAGACCGCCTCCTTCGTGGTGCGGGAGGAGCCGTGAGGCCGAGGACCTCCCTCGGCCGGGAGTTCAACCTGTTCTGGGGCGGCCAGACGATCAGCCTCGTCGGTGACCGCATCACGGTGTTCGTCGTGCCCACCCTGATGATCTTCGCGTTGCACGCCTCGCCGTTCGAGGTCGGCGTGGTCGCCATGGCGCAGTACCTCGGCATCCCTCTGCTCGGGCCGGTCGCGGGCGTGCTCGTCGACCGCTGGGACCGGCGCAGGACCCTGGTCGCCTGTGACCTCGTACGGCTGGCCGCCGTGGCGGCCATGCCCGTCACCTACTGGCTCGGCGTGCTGTCCACCCCGGTGCTGTTCGTCTGCGTGGCGCTGGTCAGCGGGGCGACGATCTTCTTCAACGTCGGCTACCTCGTCGCGGTGCCCACCACCGTCCCCGAGGACAAGCTGGTCAGGGCCTACTCCCGGCTTGAGGGCAGCAGGACCGTCTCCGAGGTCGCGGGCCCGTCGATCGCCGCCGGCCTGTACCACGCGCTCGGGGTGGCCGCGTTGCTCGTGGACGCCGCCAGCTACCTGGTCTCGGCCGCCTGCTTCCGCACCATGCGGCCCTGGGGGGCGGGAACCGTCCAGCACGGCTCCATCTGGTCACGGCTGGTCCTGGGATTCCGGCTCAACTGGACCGACCCGGTGCTGCGCCGGGTGGTGATCGCCGCGGTGACGCTGAACTCGGGCGGCCCCATCTTCGTCACGGTGCTGCCGGTGCTGGCCTACCAGGGCCTCGGCGTCCCGGTCGGCGTGTTCGGGGCGGCGATGTCGGCCGCGGCGGTGGGCGCGGTCCTCGGCGCGCTCGTCGCGCCCAGGATCGGCGCCCGGCTCGGCCTCGGCCGTACGCTGGCCTGGGCGCTCCTGCTGCACTGCCTGGTCGGCCTGGGCATCCTCGCCGCACCCGCGCTGCCCGCCGCGCCCGTCATCGGGGTGACGTTCGGCTGCTACGGCTTCTTCATGTCGTGCATCAACGTCTGCAGCGCCCCGATCCGCCAGTCGCGGATGACGGCCGACAACCAGGGCGTCACACACGCGGCCTTCCGCACCGCGACGTGGGGGGTCATCCCGCTGGCCGCGCTCGTGGGCGGACTGGCGGTCACCCTGCTCACCGGCGACCTGGGCGTGCTCAACGCCGCCAAGGCCGTCATGGTCGGCGGCACGCTGCTGGCCGCGCTCTCCTTCGTGCCCGCCTCCGGCGTCCAGGCGCTGCTCGACCGGGCCGCCGCCGAACAGCAGGAGGAGCCTCAGCTGTCCGGGAGCGCGTCGTGACGCCCCGGCGCGGAGTCCTGCTGGTCACGGGAACCTCCTCGGGCATCGGCCTGGCGACCGCGGTGAGCGCGGCGCGGGCCGGGTTCACCGTGGTCGCCACGATGCGCGACCCGGGCCGGGCGGACGAGTTGCGCGAGGCGGCCGGCCAGGCCGGGGTCACCCTGGACGTGCGGCGCCTCGACGTCACCGACGCCGGCTCCGTCGACACCTGCCTGCGGGAGGTACGGCTGACCCACGGACGCCTCGACGCCCTGGTCAACAACGCCGGGATCTCCAACTTCGACCCCACCATGGAGATGTCCACCCTGGAGGCCCTGCGGGCCAACCTGGAGGTGAACTTCTTCGGCGTCGTCGCCGTCAGCCGGGTCGCGATGCCGCTGCTGCGCGCCAGCCGGGGCCGCCTGCTGACCGTCGGCAGCGTGCACGGCGTCGTCGGACAACCCTTCAACGAGGCCTACGCGGCGGCCAAGGCGGCCGTCGAGGGCTTCATGGAGAGCCTGGCCCCGGTCGCCGCCCGGCACGGGGTCCGCGTCGGCGTGGTCGTGCCCGGCTTCGTGCCCGGCACCCGGTTCGGGATCTTCCCCGGCGTCAACAGGGAGACCGTCCGCGCCGCCTCGGGACCGTACGCGGAGACCTTCTCCGACTACCTGGCCTGGGTGACCGGCCAGGGGTGGGAGGGGGCGGGCCAGTCCCGCTGGGAGGTGGCCGAGGTCGTGGTGCGTGCGCTGACCGCCGAGGCGCCGCCGTTCCGCATCCCCACCAGCGACTGGGTCACCGCCTACCTGTCGCACAAACTCGCCGACCCGGACGGCTCCGCCGTGCAGAAACTGGCCGGGACCTGGGTCTCCGGCTCCGACGGGGCGGCCCGGTGAACGGCGGGGCCAACGGTGGGGGCAGCTGTGGGGGCGGCGCCGGAGACGCCGTGTGCCGCTCCCTGGGCATCACCGTCGAGGAGGTCTCCGTGGGAAGGGCCCGGCTGCGGATGCGGATCTCCGAGGACATGCTGAACGGCCACGGCCTGGCCCACGGCGGCTACCTGTTCCTGCTGGCCGACGCCGCCTTCGCCTACGCCGGCAACGCCCGCGGCCCGGTCACGCTGGCGCAGAGCGCGCAGATCACGTTCCTGCGCCCGGCCGAGGCCGGTGAGGAACTGCTCGCCGAGGCCGTCGAACGCACCAGGTACGGCAGGCAGGGCGTCTACGACGTGACCGTGCGGCGCCCCTGCGGCGAGATCGTCGCGGAGTTCCGCGGCCAGAGCGTGACGGTCTCCGGCAGGCCCGGTGGAGTGTCGTGATGAGCACGAGCACCGGGACGCACTGCCCCTACTGCGCGTTGCAGTGCGGGATGACCCTGACTCCGCTTCCACCGGCGGGCACGCGGGTCGGCCCCAGGGACTTCCCGGTGAACGAGGGCGCCCTGTGCCAGAAGGGGTGGACGGCGGCGGCGCTGCTCGACACCCCCGACCGGCTCACCCACCCGCTCGTCCGCCGCCGCAGGGACGAGCCGCTCCGGCCCGCGACCTGGCCGGAGGCCCTCGACCTGATCGCCGGGCGGCTGCGGGAACTGCGTGAACGGCACGGGCCGGACGCGGTCGCCGTCTTCGGCGGTGGCGGCCTCACCAACGAGAAGGCCTACCTGCTCGGCAAGTTCGCCAGGGTCGCCCTGCGCACCTCGCAGATCGACTACAACGGCCGGTTCTGCATGTCGTCGGCCGCGGCGGCGGGCATCCGGGCCTTCGGCCTCGACCGGGGGCTGCCGTTCCCGGTCACCGACCTGCGGGAGGCGGAGACGGTCATGCTGGTCGGGGCCAACGTCGCCGAGACGATGCCGCCGTTCGTCCGGCATCTGCGCCGGGCCAGGGACCACGGCGGTCTCGTCGTGGTCGACCCCCGGCGCACCGCGACGGCCGAACTGGCCTCACTGCACCTGGCGCCCAGGCCGGGCGCGGACCTGGCGCTGGCGCTCGGCATGCTGCACGCGGCGGTCGCCGGGGGGCACCTGCGGCACGACTACGTCGGCGCGCGGACCGGCGGGTTCGCCGAGGCGTGGCGCGTCGCCGCGCGCTGGCGTCCCGAGGAGGCCGAACGGGTCACCGGGGTCGCGGGCGCCGACCAGCGGGCCGCCGTCGAGCTGCTCGCCGGGGCGCGTAACGCCTACGTCCTGACCGGCCGGGGAACCGAACAGCACTCCAACGGCGTGGACACCGTCTCCGGCTGGATCAACCTGGCACTCGCCCTCGGGCTGCCGGGGCGTACGGGCTCCGGCTACGGCTGCCTGACCGGGCAGGGCAACGGGCAGGGCGGCCGTGAGCACGGGCAGAAGGCCGACCAGCTGCCGGGTTACCGGCGCCTCGACGACGAGGCGGCGCGCCGGCACGTGGCCTCCGTGTGGGGCGTCGCCCCCGAGGAGCTTCCCGGTCCCGGCCGCTCCGCCTACGAGCTGCTGGACGCGCTGGGCACCTCGACCGGGCCGAGGGCGCTGCTGCTGTTCGGCAGCAACCCCGTGGTCTCGGCGCCCCACGCCGCGCACGTGACACGCAGGCTCGCCGCCCTCGACCTGCTGGTCGTCGCCGACGTCGTCCCGTCGGAGACCGCGCTGCTGGCCGACGTGGTGCTGCCGGTCACCCAGTGGGCCGAGGAGGAGGGCACGATGACGAACCTGGAGGGGAGGGTGCTGCTGCGGCGCAGGGCCGTACCTCCCCCCGAGGGGGTCCGCGGAGACCTGACCGTCCTGCGGGAGCTCGCCGTACGGCTCGGGCAGCCCGCCGAGCGCTTCCCCGACGATCCCGAGGAGGTGTTCGCGGAACTCGCCCTGGCCTCCCGCGGCGGCGCGGCGGACTACTCGGGGCTCAGCCACCGGCGGCTGCGAGCCGGCGAGACACCGCACTGGCCCTGCCCGGAACCCGGCCATCCGGGAACGCCCCGCCTGTTCCTGGACGGCTTCGCCCACCCCGACCGCCGGGCGCGCTTCACACCCGTCGAGCACCGGGGACCCGCCGAGTCCCCCGACGCCGTCTACCCGCTGGTCGCCACGACCGGGCGGACGCTCGCGCACTACCAGTCCGGCGCGCAGACCCGCCGGGTCGCCGAACTGGTCAGAGCGGCGCCCGCGCCGTACGTGGAGGTGCATCCCGACACGGCCCGGCGGGCCGGGCTGGCCGACGGCGACCTGGCCCGTGTCGTCTCACGGCGGGGCGCGGTCGAGGCCGAGGTGCGCTGCGCGCCGGGGATCAGGCCGGACACGGTGTTCGTGCCGTTCCACTTCCCCGGCGCGGGCCGGGCCAACCTGATCAGCAACCCGGCGCTCGACCCCGTCAGCGGGATGCCGGAGTTCAAGGCGTGCGCGGTACGGCTCACCCCCGCCCGTGAATCCTCCGCCCGTGAGATCCCCGCCCACGAGGAGGGGTCGTGAGTCCCCGCAGGGTGGTGGTCGTCGGTTACGGCATGGCCGGAGCCCGCCTGGCCGAGCTGGTCAGGGAACGCGACCCACGGGGCGAGCTGGTCGAGCTGACCGTCGTGGGTGCCGAGTCCCGTCCCGCCTACAACCGGGTGCTGCTGCCCGGCGTGCTGGACGGCACGATGACCGCCGACGGCATCGCCCTGCACGGACGGGAGTGGGCACGGGACAACCAGGTCCGGCTGCTGCTCGGGGCCGTCGCCGTACGGCTGGACCGGGCGGCGCGCGTGGTCCACCTCGCGGACGGCCCTCCGATCGGCTACGACGCCCTGGTGCTGGCGACCGGCAGCAGGCCGTGGCTGCCGCCGGTCGGCGGGCTGACCGGCGAGCGAGGTGAGCCCGCGCGGGGCGTGGCCACCCTGCGCGGCCTGGACGACTGCGCGCGGATCGCGGCCGTGACCGGCCCCGGAGTCCCGGTCGCCGTGCTCGGCGGCGGGGTGCTCGGCGTGGAGACCGCGCTCGCGCTGGGCAGGCGCGGCGCCGGGGTCACGCTGATCCATCCCGCGCCCCACCTGATGGAACGCCACCTGGACCCGACAGCCGGGATGATCCTGGCCCGGCTGTGCCACGCGGCGGGAGTACGGGTCGTGACCGGCCTGACCGCGGTCAGGCACTACCCGGACGAGGGCGTCAAGCTGGAGGACGGCGCGTTCGTCCCGGCCGCGCTGACGGTGGTGACCACCGGGGTGCGCCCCGAGACGGACCTGGCCGTCGCCGCCGGGCTGGGCTCGGCGGAGGGCGTTCCGGTCGACGACCGGCTGCGCACCGCCGACCCGTACGTCCACGCCGTCGGCGACTGCGCCCGGACCGGTGACGCGCCGTCCGGCCTGCTGCGGCCCGCCTGGGATCAGGCGGCGGTGCTGGCCGACCTGCTCACCGGCGCCGACCCCACGGCACGCTACCGCGCGAGCCCTCCGGTCACCCGGCTGCGCGCCGGGGACGTCGACCTCACCGTGTTCGGCGCCTCGCACCTCGGGCTGGACAGCCGGGAGGCCGAGGTGCTCGGCTACGCCGACCCCGCCAGGGGGACCTACGCCAAGCTGACGCTCGACGGCGACCGGGTGACCGGGGCGATCGTGCTCGGGCTGCCCGGCGTCGGGGCGACGCTGACCCAGCTGTACGACACCGGGTGGCCCGCACCCGCCGACCGGCTCGCCCTGCTGCTCGGACGAACGCCGCCACCGGCCGTCGACGACGACCCCGCCCGCCTGCCCGGCTCCACGGTGATCTGCCGGTGCAACTCGGTGACCAAGGACGACCTGACCCGCGCGGCCCGCGCCACAGGCGGCGGCGTGACCGCGCTGGTCCGCGCGACCAGGGCGAGCACGGGGTGCGGTGACTGCCTGCCAAAAGTACGACGCCTCGCCGATCCACACGAGACGACAGGAACCCCGACATGAACGACAGACGCCCCAAGACCCGCAGAACCGGACGCTGGATCGACCACTGGGAACCGGAGGACCCCGGCTTCTGGGCGGCGACCGGACGCCGCGTCGCCACCAGGAACCTCCTGTTCTCCATCGTCGTCGAGCACCTCGGCTTCACGGTGTGGCTGCTGTGGAGCGCCGTCGTCGTCCTGCTGCCCGCCGCGGGCTTCCCCTTCGACGTCAACCAGCTCTTCTGGCTGGTCGCGGTGCCCAACCTGGTGGGCGCCGCACTGCGGCTGCCGTACACCTTCGCGGTCTCGGCCTTCGGCGGGCGCAACTGGAACGTGGCCAGCGCGCTCCTGCTGCTCGTCCCCGCCGGGCTGCTGACCTGGATGGTCTCCGACCCGCGCACGCCGTACTGGATGTTCCTCGTGGCCGCGGCCACGGCCGGGCTCGGCGGCGGGAACTTCGCCTCCTCCATGGCCAACGTCTCCTACTTCTACCCGGAACGGAGTAAGGGCTTCGCGCTGGGCGTGAACGCGGCGGGCGGCAACCTCGGAGTGGCCGTGGTGCAGCTGACGGTCCCGCTCGTCGCGGCCTTCGGCCTGGCCAACGCCGGTGCGGTGTGGGTGGTGCCGATCCTGGCGGCGGCCCTGTGCGCCTACCTGTTCATGGACAACCTGGCCGTGGTGAGGGCCGACTTCGCCTCACAGAGCAGTGCCTTCCGCCGTGGACACACATGGGTCATGTCCTTCCTCTACATCGGCACCTTCGGCTCCTTCATCGGCTACTCGGCGGCGTTCCCGCTGCTGGTCAAGGCGACCTTCCCCGAGGCCGCGGCCACCTACTCCGCCTTCCTCGGCGCCCTGGTTGGCTCACTGGCCCGCCCCCTCGGCGGCTGGCTGGCCGACCGTCACGGCGGGGCCAGGGTCACCGCGTGGTCCTTCACCGCCATGGCCGCCGGCGCCACCGGTGCCCTCGCCGGACTCGGCACGCGCAGCTTCCCGCTCTTCCTCGGCGCGTTCATGGTGCTGTTCGTCGCCTCGGGGACGGGCAACGGTTCCACCTACCGCATGATCCCGGCGATCTTCACCGCCCAGGCGGAACGTGACGTCGCCGACGGCGTGGAGCGCGAGCAGGCCCGGCTGCGCGCCAGGCGGGAGGCCGCGGCCGCCATCGGCATCGCCTCCGCGGTCGGCGCCTTCGGCGGCTTCCTCATCCCGCGCGGTTTCGCCGTCTCCCTCTCGCGGACCGGCTCCGTGGACGTCGCGCTCTACCTGTTCCTGGCCGCCTACGGCGTGTTCCTGGCCACGAACTGGTGGTTCTACCGCCGCCGGGTGCTGGCCCGAATCCCCAGCCTGGCCCACGCCCTGATCTGAACCCCTCTCCCGGAAGGAGCGGCACATGCCCGCCAAACCACTGCGCGACCTGATCGACTTCGCCCGGCGCAACTCCCCCTTCTACGCCGACCTCTACCGTGACGTACCGCACGGCACCGAGGACCTCACCCTGCTGCCGATCATCGACCAGACGGCCTTCTGGGCCGCGAACACCTGGCCGGACAACCGGCTGCTGACCGGACCGCTGACCGACGCCGGGGTCTACACCTCCGGCGGCACGACCGGCGCGCCGAAGTTCTCCCCGTGGACCCGTACCGAGCACACCGACTCGGTCAGCGCCTTCGGGGCGGGCATGGTCAGGTCGGGCCTGAGACCCGGTCACCGGGTGGCGAACCTGTTCTTCGCCGGCGAACTGTACGGAGGGTTCCTCTACATCGACAACGCCCTCTACCACGCCCCTGTCGAGAACGTCCGGCTGCCCGTCGCGGGCTCCGCGCCGGACGACTACATCGCCGACCTGGTCGCGGCCTTCGACGTCGAGGTGCTGGCGGGACCGCCGATGAAGCTCAGCGGGGTCGCCGACGCGATGAACGCCAGGGGGCTGACGGCCGAGTCGGTCGAACTGCTGCTGTTCGGCGGCGACCTCCTCTTCGACGACCTGCGCCCGCACCTGGCCAAGGCCTTCCCCCGGGCGGTGATCGCCTCGCTCGGGTACGCCTCCGTCGACGCCGGGCTGGTCGGCGCCCCGGTCGTCGGTGACGACGTGCGGGTGCACGAGGCCTTTCCCAACAGGACGCTGGTCGAGCTGGTCGACGAGGTGACCGGCGAACCGATCACCACCCCCGGCGTGCCCGGCCGGGTGCTCGTCACCAACCTGTTCCGGACCCTGATGCCGATCATCCGCTACCCGGTCGGCGACCGGGCCGAGTGGATCGACGACGAGTGCCGCCGGTTCCGGCTGGTCGGCAGGACGACGGAGGGCGCCAGGGTGGCGATGGTGACGATGCGCACCGAGGACGTCCGCGAGGTGATCGTCGCGGCCGACACCGACCGGGTACTGGCCGGGATGCAGCTGGTACAGCGCCGCTGGGACAACAAGGACGGCCTGGTGCTCCGTCTCGCCTACACCGAGGAACCGTCCGAGGCCCTGACCAGGCACTTCATCGAGGCCGTGCACGAGGCCCGCCCGATGTACCCCGAGTACGCGGCCAAGGGGTTCGTCCACCCCCTGAGCATCGAGTGGGTACGGCCCGCGGACCTGGCCACCAACCCCAGAACCGGCAAACTGATCCCCCTGGTCGACGAACGCCCCCACGCCTGACGATCTCCAATCGGGCTTCGGCGTCTTCGACGCCGGGGCCCGCCCCTTTACAACGTAGATCAAGAATCGAGGACCCGGGGACCGTCTCGGCCTGCGCCCGGGACGGCTCCGCCGCGCTCCCCCTCCGCAGGGTCCGCGCAGAGGGACCGGACGTAGATTGACCCATGTTCTCATAGCCAAAATGAACCATGCGATGGGTCTTTTCGGGCCCTAGATTCGGTTGTGCCGCCACGGAGAAACGTTCCTGCGGTATCACCGAACATCGGAGAGATCATGAACTTCGCCACCGCTGACCAGCCCGTTCTCGTCCGGTCCCTCGAAGCCGAGGCCCTGCGGGACGGCGCGAGCAGCCTGATCACCCTGCTCGCCGACTCCGGGGAAACCGGCGGTGCGCTGACCGCCAACAAGGCGACGTTCCTGAAGGGGTCGCCGGGTGCGCCCGCGCATTTCCACACCCGGGCCACGGAGATGTTCTACGTCCTGCGCGGTTCGATGCGGATCCTGCTGAACGACACGGTCGTGACCCTCGGCCAGGGCGACTTCCTCACCGTTCCGCCGACCGTTCCGCACGCGTTCGCCCCGTCGGCGGGGTCCGAGGCCGAGATGCTCGTCGTCTTCACGCCCGGGATGGACCGGTTCGACTACTACCGGCTGCTTGAGCGCGTCTACCACGGCGAAGCCTCCGTTCAGGAGATCCGCGACAGCTCCGAGCGCTTCGACAACCACTACTTCGACAGCCCCGTCTGGCAGCGGGAACTCGCCCGGCGCTGAAGCCCCTCCGCGAAGAAGTACTCCATCATGACCGCTCTGACCGCACCCGGTATCGCGGCCCGCCGACGGCCGGGCCTCGCCCTGGCGCTGCTGGCGTTCGCACAGCTGATCGTCTCGATCGACTACAACATCGTGTACGTGGCTCTGCCCGAGATCGGCTCGGCTCTCGGCTTCTCCGCCCAGAGCCTGCAGTGGGTGATCAGCACCTACGCGGTGGCCTTCGGCGGCTTCCTCCTGCTCGCCGGCGGGGGTGCCGCGATCGTCGCCGTCACCCTCTCTCCGGCCGCCCCCCCACCGCCGTCACCGGCGGCCTCCAGACCGCCATCGCCGTCGCTGGCATCGCCTTCACCGCCCTCGTCGCCCTCCGGCTCTGCGGCCCTCGCTGAGAGCCCGGTCACCGCCCCGTCCCCGGACGGGGCTTTCGCCGTCCCTGCGGTTCACGGGATGGGTGGAAGGATCTCGCAGAGGGCGGCGAGGGCGGCGGCGTAGGCGTGGTCGGACGGGGTCGCGTAGCCGACGACGAGGCCCTCAAGGTCGGCGGGGGTGTCGGGGTGCCGGAATCCGGCCAGGCCGTCCAGGGACACACCGCGCCAGGCGGCGGCCCTCAAGGTGGCGGCCTCGGTGCCGTACGGCAGGCGCAGGACGGCGTGCAGGCCCGCGGCGATGCCGGCCACCTCGATGTGCGGAGCCTGGCCGGCGAGGGCCTCCACCAGCCGGTTGCGGCGTTCCCGGTAGCGCTGGCGCATGTGGCGGATGTGCCGGTCGTAGGCGCCGGAGACGATCAGGTCGGCGAAGGTGAGCTGGTCCACGACGCCGGTCCAGCGTTCGCGCTGACCCTTCACCGCCAGGACCGGGTCGACCAGACGTTCGGGGAGCACCATCCAGCCGAGCCGGAGGGCGGGCGAGATGCTCTTGCTCGCCGAACCGACGTACAGGACGTGCTCGGGATCGAGCGCCTGGACCGCGCCCACCGGTTCCCGGTCGTACCGGAACTCGCCGTCGTAGTCGTCCTCGATCACGACGCCGCCGCGCTCGCGTGCCCAGTCGACGGCGATGTTGCGGCGTGCCGGGGTGAGCGGACCGCCGATGGGGAACTGGTGGGCGGGGGTGAGCAGCACCGAGCGGACACCCCGTCGCCCGGCCAGGTCCTCGGTTCTGGTGCCGTGGTCGTCCAGGCCGAGCGCCACCGTCCTGACCCCGTCGGCGGCCAGCAGGGAACGGTGGAACGCCAGGCCGTACGCTTCGACGGCCAGCGTGCCGCGCAGCACGCCGCCGCCGAACAGCAGGCGTAGCGCGTCGGCGAAACCGGCGCAGATCACGATGCGTTCCGGAACGGCCCGCACCCCACGGACCCGGGCCAGATAGTCGACGAGCGCGGTGCGCAGCTCGATCCGCCCCTGGGGATCACCCGGCCCGAACGCGTCGTTCGGCGCGGCGGCGAGAGCACGGCGGGTCGAGGCGGACCAGGCGTTCCTGGGGAACGACGACGCGTCCGGCTGCCCCTGCGACAGGTTGTGCGCCGGGGTGGCGGGCACGGCCCGCGGCCTCCTCGGCACCCGCGCCGTCTTCGCGGGAGCCGCGCGTTCGGCGACCCGGGTTCCCGAGCCCTGCCGCGCGGTCAGCCAGCCCTCGGCGACCAGTTCGGCGTAGGTGTCGGCGACCGTGTTCCTGGCGATTCCGAGGTCGACCGCGAGCGACCGATAAGGAGGCAGCCGCACCCCCGGGGCGAGCCGCCCGTCCTGGATCGCCGCCCGCAGCGCCCGCCCGAGAGCGGCTCGCCGTGATCCGGTTCCGTCCAGCTCAAGATGCAGGTCAGAACCGATGCGTTCCGCCGAATTGACCCAAGATTCCGACAGTGGAATGCACCTCCTGAGCGGTCTATCAACTCCCTAGGTTAGTGCGCATGACGGACACCGCGCCCCGCCTCAACTTCGCCGCCGCCGCCCCGAAGGCGTTCAGATCCCTGATCGGCTTCGACGCCGCCGCCCGCGACGGCCTCGACCCCGCCCTGGCCGAGCTGATCCAGATCCGTTCCTCCCAGCTCAACGGCTGCGCCTACTGCCTGCACATGCACGTCACCGACGCCCGCAAGGCCGGTGAGGACGACCTTCGTCTCCACATGATCGGGGTCTGGCGCGAGGCGAGGCACTTCTTCTCCTCCAGGGAACAGGCCGCGCTGGCCCTGACCGAAGCGGTCACCCTGATCGCCGACGCCGGCGTCCCCGACGAGGTCTACGCCGCAGCCGCCGCCCAGTTCGAAGAGGCCGAGTTGGCCCACGTGCTCGCCGTCATCCTCACCGTCAACACCTGGAACCGCGTCGCCGTCACCACCGCCAAGATCGCCGGAACAGACGAGCGCCGATGACGATCGTCGCCTCCATCCGGATCCGCATCGCGCGCCCCTCCCTCGACCAGGCCTTGCTCGACCGGCTCCTGTCCGCGGGAGGCGTCCGCGTTCCCGCCCACAACCCCTACTGGGACGCCCACGGCGTCACCCTCACCGACCCTGACGGCCACCGCCTCGTCCTCAGCACCCGCTCCTGGAGCCCCGGCACGGTCTCACAACGGTGAACCCTTCTCGTCCTCGGGTGGTCCGCGCGCCTCCGCGACTCTGGAGGACGGCGACGGCCTCGCAGAGGTGACCGGTCTTGCCGGGGCCACGGCGTAGCTTGAGAATCCTCCAGCTCTTCAGCCGGGCGTCCGCGTGTTCGCCGAGTCCGCGTAGGCGGGCACGGCGATGCCTGCCGGAGAAGCACGGCCGGTCGGCGGCGATCCGGCCGATGTGGTCAGGTGCCGTCCAGCCCGAGGTGGCGCAGGCCGTCCTGCCTGGCCCGGCGCAGGGCCCGGCCAGGCTTGGGTGAGCGCGCCGAAGGCGGCGTCACAGCCGGCGGGTCTACTTGTGCCTGAAGTAGACGAACAGGCGGCCGTGGTTCTTGGAGTCCTTGTCGATGCGGTGGTAGAGGGCCTTGATCTCCTTCTGTTCGAGGAAACGCAGGACCTTCTTCTTGAGCTGACCTGACCCCTTGCCGGGGATGATCTCGACCTCGGTCGCCCGCTTCCTGATGGCCTCGTCGATGATGTCCCGCAGTGCCCGGTCGATCTCGCCGCCGCGGTTGAAGATCGGGTGGAGGTCCAGCTTCAGTTTCACGGTTCCAGCCTCTCATCGCACGTGCTCGCGGACGAGCCCACCCGGGACCGGGCCAGCTATCTCGATGATTGCCGAAATTTCCGTATCTAGGCAAACAAAGGGGCTCTAGCTAGGCTCCCATTCATGATCAGCCGCCCATATCGGGCGGCCGTTCCCTCGTCACCCAGCGGGGAGAGCCGAGGCCTCCTCAACCGCGCCCGGACGCGGCGGGTGACCGGGCGCCTCCTTGCGGTGTGACACGCTCACGCGTCCCCCAAGGAGGTCCCCAGTTGTCAAGCACGTCCCCCTCGCCACGGACCCGGCGCCTGGTCGCGGCCGTCGCGGGCGCCGGGCTCGTCGCGATCATGATCCCGCCGGCTCACGCGGACCCGGCTCCCTCTCCTCCCGGCCGGGGGAAGTGGACGGTGACCCCGCTGACCGGCGGCGAGCCGATGCAGGGCGCCAGGTCCGAGACCGGCAGGATCGCCAGGAGCGACCAGGCGCTGCTGCGCTCCACCTCCGACGCGACCGTCAACGTGATGGTCAAACTCGACTACGACTCCTACGCCGCCTACCGGGGCGGGCTCGACGGCCTGCCCGCGACGAGCCCCGCCGAGACGGGAAGGGCCCTCGACGTCCGCGGCGCCGAGGCCAGGAGGTACACCGGGCACATCGAGCGGGTCGAGGACGACTTCCTGACCGCGCTGGCCAGAGAGGTCCCCGGCGCCAAGGCCGGACAGCGGCTGCGGACCGTCTACGGCGGGATCGCGCTGCGCATCCCGGCCAGTAAGGCGGCCCTGGTCGCCCGGCTCCCCGGGGTCGCCGCCGTGCAGGAGGACAAACCGGAGCAACTCCTGACCGACTCAAGCGCCTCCTTCATCGGGGCGCCCACGGTCTACGGCAGGCTCGGCGGCGCCTCCTCCTCGGGCAAGGGCGTCGTCGTCGGCGTCCTCGACTCCGGCGCCTGGCCGGAACACCCCCAGTTCGCCGACCCCGGCACGCTGCCCGCGGTGCCCCCTACCAAGGACGGGACTCCGCGTGCCTGCGCCTTCGGCGACAACCCGCTGACCCCGCGGACCGACCCGTTCACCTGCAACCGCAAGCTGATCGGCGGTGCGCCCTTCCTGGAGACCTACAACTCCGCCTATCCGGGGGAGACGTACCCGGACAGTGCCCGTGACTCGAACGGCCACGGCACGCACACCGCGACCACCGCCGCGGGCGGCCCGGTCTCCGGCGCCACCCTGCTCGGTGTCGACCGGGGCCCGCTGCACGGCGTCGCCCCCGCCGCGCACGTGTCGGTCTACAAGGTCTGCGGGCAGCAGGGCTGCTTCCCCTCCGACGCCGCGCAGGCCGTCGGCCGGGCGATCCTCGACGGCGTCCAGGTGATCAACTACTCCGTCTCGGGCGGCGCCTCCCCCTACAGCGACCCGGTCGAACTTGCCTTCCTCGACGCCTACGCGGCGGGAGTGTTCGTCGCGGCCTCCGCGGGCAACACGGGGCCGAAGGCGGGAACCGTCAACCACGCAGGCCCGTGGGTGACCACGGTCGCGGCCTCGACGCAGAGCCGTACGTTCCAGTCGGCGATCACGCTGGCGGGCGCGGGCGGGGCGAGCGTGACGCTGAAGGGCCTGTCCGTCACGACGGGCGTCGTCTCCCCGCTGCCGGTGGTGCTCGCCTCCGCGGCGCCGTACTCGAACGCCTCCTGCTCGGCGCCCGCGCCCGCGGGCCTGTTCACCGGGAAGATCGTCGCCTGTGACAGCGCGGGCGACCGGATTCTCAAGGGCCACAACGTACGGCAGGGCGGCGCCGCGGGCCTGATCGTCTACGACGCCAGGCCGCTTGACCCGATGGCCGACAACCACTGGCTCCCGGCGATCCACCTCGGCAAGCCGGAGGCCGACGCGATGCTGGCCTTCCTGTCCGCGAACCCGGGGGCGACCGCGACGTTCACCCAGGGCGCCAAGGCCGCCGCGCAGGGCGACGTGATGACCTCCTTCTCCTCGCGCGGCCCCGCCGGCGACTTCCTCAAGCCCGATGTCGGCGCGCCCGGTCTGCACATCCTGGCCGGGCAGACGCCGGTCCTGGAAAGCCCGTCCGGCGGCCCGCCCGGCAACCTGTACCAGGTCATGTCGGGCTCCTCGATGGCGGCGCCGCACGTGGCGGGCGCGGCGGCCCTGCTGTTCGCGCTGCACCCGGACTGGACGCCGGGGCAGGTCAAGTCGGCGCTGGTGACCACGGCGAAGACCACGGTCACCAAGCAGGACCGCCTCACCCCGGCCGACCCCTTCGACGTCGGCGGCGGCCGTGTCGACCTGACCAGGGCGGGCGATCCCGGCCTGACCCTGAGTGAGAGCGCGCGGAACTTCGCCGCCTCGGCGGCCGACGAGCTGAACCGCGTCGACCTGAACCTGCCCTCGGTGAACGCCCCGGTCATGCCGGGTGTCCTCACGGTCAGGAGGACGGTCACCAACGTCACGAACAGGACCCTCCTCTACCGGGCCACCGGCACGACGGTGAGCGGGGCGAGCGTCACGGTGCTGCCGCCGATCCTCAGCGTCGGTCCGGGCAGGAGCGCGAAGGTCAGCGTCGTGATCGCCGCGCCCGAACTGCCGGACGGGCAGTACTTCGGCCGGGTGGACCTCAAGGAGATCGGCGGTAGCCGTGACCTGCACCTTCCCGTGGCGTTCTTCCGCAGGCAGGGGGCGGTCCCGGTCGAGCAGAACTGCGCTCCCTCGGTGATCCGGCGTGGCACCGAGGAGGCGACCTGCACGGTCACCGTGCGCAACGACACCTTCGACAAGACCGAGGTGACGGCGGTCAGCACGCTGGACGGCAGGCTCAGGCTGAACGGCGTGACCGGCGCCGTCAAGATCGGCTCGCAGCTGGCCACGACCAAGGCGACCCTGGCCCCCAGGCAGCCCGACAGGCCGGACGTCGCGCCCGGCACCGGGCCCGCGCCGTACCTCCCGCTGGACGCCTTCGGAGTCAAGCCGACGCCGATCGGCGACGAGCAGGCGCTGAACTTCACCGTCCCGGCGTTCACCTACGCGGGCAGGACCTACACCAGGATCGGCGTCGTCTCCAACGGCTACACGGTCGCGGGCGGCACCTCGGATCCGGCCGACATCAGTCCCGTCCCGCAGTCACTGCCCGACCCGGCGGCGCCGAACAACGTGATCGCCCCCTACTGGACCGATCTGGACGGCACCGACGCGCCCGGCGTCTACGTCGGCACGCTGGCCGACGGCCCCAGCAAGTGGCTGGTGATCGAATGGCGGCTCAGGGTTCGCGGCACCCCGGACACCAAGGTGTTCCAGCAGTGGGTCGGGCTCAACGGCACCGAGGACATCACCTACACCTACGATCCGGACAGACCGCCCGGCGCCCCGTCCGGGGACCTGGGCCTGACCGTGGGCGCGGAGAACGCCGACGGTACGGCGGGCGGCCGGATCTCGGGGCCGCCCACCGGGGACCTGCGGGTCACCAGTGTGCCCGGGGCCCCGGGCGGGAGCCTGACCTACACGTTGAAGGTCAGGGGGGTCAGCCCGGGAACCGGGACGGTGACGACGGGGACCTCGACACCGCAGGTCAAGGGCCTGACCGTCGAGACCGGCAAGGTGATCGTGCGATAGCGGTCCGGGTGGGGTCCGCACCGGGACCCCACCCGGAGAGGGTCAGCGGTGGAGGTAGTCGACGAGGTGGGCCCGCTCGGTCTCCAGCGTCTCGATGGAGCTCTTGACCACGTCGCCGATGCTGACGATCCCGGTGAGCCGCCCGTCGGTGACCACCGGGACGTGCCGGATGCGGTGTGTCGTCATGGTCTGGCGCAGGTCGTCGGCGTTGGCGTCCGGCGAGCAGGTACGGACCTCGGTGGTCATGATGGAGGAGACCGGGGCTCCCAGCACGCCGGGCCCGTGCTCGTGCAGCCGCCGTACGATGTCACGCTCGGACACGATGCCGACGATCGAGAAACCGTCCTCGGACACCACCGCGGCGCCGATGTTGTGCTCGGCGAGCAGCCCGAGCAGGTCTGTTACCGTCGCGTCGGGGCGGACGGTCGTCACCACGGAGCCCTTGGCCTGCAGAATCTTCCCAATCAGCATGGAAACCACCTCGGTTCGGCGTGGCTGGGGTATCCCTGGGTTTTGCCCTGGCCGGGTGCGCCCTAAGCATGAGCAGGACGGCCCCTGCGACCGTTATGTCACACATGGTGGTGGGATGCGCGTCCCGCCCCAGATTAGTAACGTGTGAAATACCACAATCTCACCACGGGGAAACGATGACCGACAAGCTCAACACCGGCAGCCACGACCTACCGGTCTCCGAGGCCCTCGCCGCGTTCATGGGCACGGGCTGGGCCGACACCCACCGGGACGACCTGGCCGCGCTGCCGCAGGCCGCCTACACCGCCAAGCGCCGTGCCGCACTGGCCGCGCGCTTTCCGGGCGAGCGGCTGGTCATCCCGTCCGGCACGCTCAAGGTCCGCAGCAACGACACCGACTACCGGTTCAGGGCGCACAGCGCCTTCGCCTACCTGACCGGGGACCAGGAGCCGGACGACGTCCTGGTCGTCGAGCCCTCGGGGACCGCGACCCTGTTCCTGCGTCCTCGTTCGCCGCGCTCGGCACCGGGACGGGCCGGGCAGGAGTTCTACCGCGACCGCCGCTACGGCGAGTTCTGGGTCGGCAGGCGCCCCGACCTGGCGGAGGCCGAGTCGCTCTACCTGATCGACTGCGCGCCGATCGATCGCCTCGGCGAAGCGCTCACCGGGCCCGCCAGGGTGCTGCGCGGGGTCGACGCCTCCGTCGACGCCCTGGTCTCCCCGCACGAGGGCGACGCGGAGCTTGAGACGTTCCTGTCCGAGATGCGGCTGATCAAGGACGAGTGGGAGGTCGCCGAGCTCCAGTTCTCCGTCGAGGCGACCGTCCGCGGCTTCGAGGACGTGGTCAGGGCGCTCCCCCAGGCGATGCGGCACCGGCGCGGCGAGCGCTACCTGGAGGGGGTCTTCGGGCTCCGCTCCCGTCTCGAAGGCAACGCCGTCGGCTACGACAGCATCGTGGCCTCCGGCGCGCACGCGTGCGTCCTGCACTGGATCCGCAACGACGGCGCCCTGAACGGCGACGACCTGCTCCTGCTGGACGCCGGCGTCGAGACCGACTCCCTCTACACCGCCGACATCACCAGGACTCTGCCGCTCTCCGGCCGCTTCAGCCCGGTCCAGCGGCAGGTCTACGAGCTGGTCCTGCAGGCGCAGGACGCGGCGATCTCCACCCTGCGTCCCGGCGCCAGGTTCCGTGACTTCCACATGGCGGCCATGCGGGTCATCGCCGAGGGGCTGCACGACTGGGGAGTGCTGAAGATCGGCGCCGACGAGGCCCTGGAACCCGGCAGCGGCCTGTACCGCCGCTACACGCTGTGCAGCAGCGGCCACATGCTCGGTATCGATCTGCACGACTGCGCCAAGGCCCGTGCCGAGACCTACCTGGACGGCGTGCTCGCGGAGGGGCAGGTGCTCACCGTCGAACCCGGCCTCTACCTCCAGCCCGACGACCTGACCCTTCCTCCCGAACTGCGCGGCATCGGCGTGCGCATCGAGGACGACCTCGTCATCACCGCCGACGGCGCCCGCCTGATGTCCTCCGGGCTGCCCCGCCGCCCGGACGAGATCGAGGAGTGGATGGCCGGGCTCCTCTCCTGACCCAGGCACCCACGACCCGCCGCCCGGACGGGCCCTAGTCTGGGCGGATGCCTGATTGCCTGGTGCTGGCCGGTCCGACCGACGAGATCTACTCCCCCGCCGCGCTGGACCTGCTCACCGAGGTGGAGCGGGAGCGGGCGGCGCGCTTCCTCAAGGAGGCCCACCGCCGCGACTTCGTGGCCGCCCACCTCCTGGTACGGCGCTGCGCCGCCCGGGTGACCGGAGTGCCCGAGGAGGAGCTGACGCTGCTGCAGCACTGCGACCGCTGTGGCCCGGGGCACGGCAGGCCGTCCCTGGCGGAGTTCCCCGAGCTCGGCGTCAGCCTCTCCCACACCGGGGGGTACGTGTGCGCGGCGGCGGGCCCGGGGCGGATCGGCGTCGACGCCGAGCGGGTGCCCGGGGGCCCGTTTGAGGAGTCCCTGGCGGCACAGGCGCTGTCCCCCGAGGAAAGGGCCCTGGTCGCCGACAACGAGTCGCTGATCCGCCTGTGGGTCCGCAAGGAGGCCCTCATCAAGCGCGGGGAGCTCGCCCTCGACGGCCTGCGCTCGGCCGACCTGTCCGCGCTTCCCCTCGACGGCGCCGGGGACGGACGGCGGCGCCTGGAGTGGGAGGGCAGGCATCTGCTGGAGTGGCGCACCGCCTCAGGCGTCGCGGTCAGCGTCGTCACCGACCGCCCGGCCACGTTTGGCCTGTTCCCCGGGAGTCGGGTCGAGGAAGACCTGTGAGATGGCCGGGAAGCGTTCGGCGAGCGTGCGCTCGACCCGGTCCGCGGCGCGTTCGAGCGCGCCCGCCGTGCTCTCGTCGACGAAGTCCACCCGGGCGGCGACCATGATCTCATCGGGGCCCAGCATCATGGTCAGCAGCTCGACCACCGCCTCGACCTTGGGCATCGCGAGCAGTTCGGCCCTGATCTCCCGCTCGACCCGTGCCGGTGCCGACTGGCCGATCAGCAGGGAGGCGTTGGCGCGGATGAGGTTGAGCGCCACGCCCAGGAGCAGCAGGCCGATCACCACGGAGGCGGCGCCGTCCCACAGGGAGGATCCGGTCACCTGGTAGCCGAGCAGTCCGGCCGCGGCGATCAGCAGGCCGACCAGCGCGGCGGCGTCCTCGAAGACGACGGCCTTGAGCGCGGTGTCCGGGGTCCTGGCGACGTAGCGCCCCGGGCTGACCCGCAGTCTCCTGGCCTGCCCGCGCACCTGCGACAGGGCCTTGAGGAGGGAGATCCCCTCGACGACGAAGGCGATCGCCAGGACCAGGTAGGAGAGCCTCAGGTCGGCCAGTTCCTCGCCGTGGGCGATCTCGTGCACGCCATGGGTGATCGAGAACCCGGCTCCGCCGATGAGGGTGGCGAAGGCGGCCATGAGCGCCCAGAAGAAGCCCGCCATGCCGTACCCGAAGGGGTGGCGGGCGTCCGCGGGGCGACCGGCCCTGCGCACCGCGATGAACAGCAGGACCTCGGTGACCGTGTCCGCGGCCGAGTGCGCGGCCTCGGACAGCATCGCCGAGGAGCCGCTGACCAGTCCCGCCACCAGCTTGGCCAGGGCGATGGCGAGGTTGGCCAGCCCCGCGACGATCACCGTGCCGAGGCTCTCCTGCTTGTCCTCCACCCTTCACCTCCTCCCCGCCGTCCGGTCGTGACGCACGTCTCCTGCCCACCGTGGAATAGTTGAATCTTCACCTATGTTGACGGCAGAGAACGCCAGAAACCGTGCATATAACCCACAAGGGGTGAAACATGTCGCTCGTGCTCTCTCCCGAGGCCCAGGACCTGCTCTTCCGTGAGGCCCGTACGGCCAACACCTTCACCACGGAACCGGTGAGCGACGAACAGGTGCGAGCGATCTACGACCTGGTCAAGTACGCCCCCACCGCGATGAACCAGCAGCCGCTGCGAGTCGTCCTGGTGCGCTCGCCGCAGGCCCGGGAACGCCTGGTCCACCTGATGGCGCCGGGCAACCAGGCCAAGACCGCGGCCGCCCCGCTGGTCGCCATCCTCGCCGCCGACCTCGACTTCCACGAGGAGCTGCCCAAGGTCTTCCCGCACCGGCCGCAGGCCAGGGACGCCTTCGCCGCCGACGAGGCGCTGCGCTCCCGCACCGCGACGTTCAACGCGGCGCTGCAGGTCGGCTACTTCATCCTGGGCGTACGCGCGGCGGGTCTCGCCGCGGGCCCGATGGCGGGCTACGACGCCGCCGGCGTCGACAAGGAGTTCCTCGACGAGGCCCACACCGTGCTGGCGGTCGTCAACATCGGCAGGCCCGGCCCTGACGCCTGGTTCGACCGCCTTCCCCGCCTGACCTACGAGGAGGTCGTAACCACCGTCTGAGGTAAGTTCTGCTCTATGAGCCAGGAGCGATCACGGCACGGCGGGCGAAACGGCCAACCCGTGGCGGCCTCCAGCACGACGAGCGAGGAACGGGTGATAGCAGCAGTGAACGACGAGGAGCCCCGCTGGCTCTCCACGATGGAGCAGCGGGCCTGGCGTGCTCATCTGGCCGCGCACAAACTACTTGAGCACCGCCTCGATCGTGACCTGCAGACCTTCGGGCTTTCGGTGAACGACTACGAGATCCTGGTCAACCTCTCGGAGAGCCCGGGCCACCGGATGCGCATGAGCGACCTCGCCGACGCCACGATCCAGTCCCGCAGCCGCCTGTCCCACCAGATCTCCCGGATGGAGGCGGCCGGACTGGTCGCCAGGGAGACCTGCGTCGACGACAGGCGCGGCACCTTCGCGGTGCTCACCGAGCACGGCTGGGCCACGATCCAGCAGGTCGCCCCGCATCACGTGGCCAGCGTACGGCAGCACTTCATCGACCTGCTGACCGACGACCAGCTGCGGGAGCTCGAAGCCGCCTACAGCCCGGTCGTGACCCACCTCAAGAGCCTGCGCTGAGCCCGTTCACCGGGTACGGCGCGCGCCGTACCCGGTGAACGGGTCACTTCTTCTTCTGGCCCTGCCGCTTCTCTCTGATCTTCATCGTGACCTCGATCGGGGAGCCCGCGAAGCCGAACTCCTCACGGATCCTGCGCTCGATGAACCGGCGGTAGGTCTCCTCAAGGAAGCCTGAGGTGAACAGCACGAACCTGGGCGGCTCGGTCGTCGCCTGGGTGGCGAAGAGGATCTTGGGCTGCTTGCCGCCCCTGACAGGGGGTGGGGTCGCCGCGACCAGCTCGGTGAGGAAGGCGTTGAGGCGGGCGGTCGGCACCCGGGTCGACCAGGACTCCAGCGCCTTCTCCAGAGCGGGGACGAGCCTGTCCACGTGCCAGCCGGTCTTGGCGGAGATGTTGACCCGCAGCGCCCACGGAACGCGGACGAGCTGACGGTCGATCTCCTTCTCCAGGTAGTAGCGGCGGTCCTCGTCGAGCAGGTCCCACTTGTTGAACGCCACGACCATGGCCCGCCCCGACTCGATCACCAGGGAGATGATCCGCAGGTCCTGCTCGGTCAGCGTCTCACTGGCGTCGATGAGCACGACCGCGATCTCGGAACGCTCCAGGGCCGACCTGGTGCGCATGCTGGCGTAGAAGTCGGCGCCCTTCAGCTCGCGGTCACGCCTGCGGATGCCCGCGGTGTCCACGAAACGCCAGGTCTTGCCGCCCAGCTGGATCAGCTCGTCGACCGGATCGCGGGTGGTGCCCGCCATCGGGTCGACCAGGACGCGCTCCTCCCCCGCCAGCTTGTTCAGCAGCGAGGACTTGCCCACGTTCGGCTTACCGAGCAGGGCCACCCTGCGCGGTCCCCGCTCCTCGCCGAAGCGCTGCGGCGGCGTCTCGGGCAGGCTGTCGAGGACCACGTCGAGCAGGTCACCGCTCGACCGGCCGTGCAGAGCCGAGACCGGGTGGGGCTCGCCCAGGCCGAGGGACCACAGCCCGGCGGCCTCAAGCTCCATCTGCTGGTTGTCGACCTTGTTCGCGGCGAGGATCACCGGCTTGCCCGAGGAGCGCAGCACGTGCCCGACGATCTCGTCGGCGTCGGTCACGCCGACCGTCGCGTCGACCACGAACAGGATCACGTCGGCCAGCTCCGCGGCCACCTGCGCCTGCTCGGCGATCCTCAGCGCCATACCGGTCGCGTCCGGGTCCCAGCCTCCGGTGTCGACGACCGTGAAGCGCCGTCCACGCCAGGTGGCGTCGTAGGTGACCCGGTCCCGGGTCACGCCCGGTACGTCCTCAACGACCGCCTCACGGCGGCCGATGATCCGGTTGACCAGCGTGGACTTGCCCACATTGGGACGCCCGACCACGGCGACGACCGGCTGAGGACCGGCGTCCCGCCAGTCCTCCTCTGAGCCTTCCCCGGTACCTGGATCGACCGGCCCCGCGTCGATCCAGCCGCTGTCTTCTTCGAATTCCCCTGTCACGTCTTTTCCTTAATCAAACGCAGGATCTCGGCGACGACCTCGTCGAGGTTGAGCGCCGTTGTGTCGAGTTCTACGGCGTCGGCCGCCATCGCGAGCGGGTCCGCCTTGCGTGTGGAGTCCAGGGTGTCGCGCCTGGCCATCGCGGCCTTCTGCGCCTGCACCGTGGTGCCCGCCAGCTCCGCCGTACGGCGCAGCGCCCTGGCGTCGGCGCTCGCGGTCAGATAGATCTTGACCGGGGCGTCCGGGACGACGACCGTGCCGATGTCGCGGCCCTCGACGACGATGCCACCCTCGCCGATGATCTCACGCTGCTCGGCCACCAGCCTGCGCCGCACCTCGGGCACCGCGCTGACCGCGGAGACGGCCGCGGTGACCTCGGCGGTGCGGATGGGAGCCGCCACGTCGGCGCCGTCCACGGCGACCGAGGGGGCGTCCGGGTCGGTGCCGAGCGTCAGCACCGGGCCGAGCGCCCTGGCGGCGATCGCCTCCTGGTCGGAGAGATCGACGCCCTGCTGGAGCATCCACCATGTGATCGCCCGGTACATCGCCCCGGTGTCGAGATAACGCAGCCCGAGCGCCCGCGCGACCCCACGCGACGCGCTCGACTTGCCCGACCCCGAAGGACCGTCCATCGCGACGACCAGTCCGGTCACGACGCCTCTCCCTTGCAGCCCGCTTCAGTTGTCCGTACGAGGCTACCGGGAACGGAGAGGCGATCGCGCATCGGACGACCCACGGCCCGCCGCGAACGGGCCGTGGGGACCGCTTCTAGGGAAGCTGCCAGCCGCCCGCCCGCAACGCCTCCGACAGGGCCGGTACGGCCTCCGGCTGGACCTGCAGTTCGGCGGCGCCCAGGGGCAGCCCCGGGGTGTGCTCAAGACGGACGTCCTCGATGTTGACACCCGCCGCCTCGGCCACCTGGAACAGCCGGGCCAGCTCTCCAGGGCGGTCGCCGATGACGACCTGGACGCTCGCGTAGGCACGCGCGGGACCGCCGTGCTTGCCGGGAATCCTGGTCGTGCCCACCACACCGCGGCGCAGCAGGCCGGTGACGCCGTCCATGCCGGCGTTCCCGTCCGCCGGGGCTGCGGCGGCGCGCAGCGCGGCGGCGGCGGTGGCCAGATCGTCCGCGATCGCCTCGAGCACGTCGGCGACCGGCAGCGCGTTGCCCGACAGGATGCCGGTCCACAGCGCCGGGTCCCCCGCCGCGATGCGGGTGACGTCACGGACCCCCTGACCGGCCAGGCCGAGCGCGGTCCCGGAGGCCTCGGCGAGCCTGGCGGCCACCGCGGAGGCGGCCACGTGCGGGGCGTGCGAGACGACCGCGACGGCCCTGTCGTGCTCGTCCGCGCCGACCTCGACGGCCTCGCCGCCGCAGAGCTTGATCAGGCCGCGCAGAGCCTCGACCGCGTCAGGCGAGGTCTCCTCCGTCGGGCACAGCGCCCACGGCCTGCCCAGGAACAGGTCGGCCCTGGCCGCCGCCGGGCCCGAGCGCTCCCTGCCCGCCAGGGGATGCCCCGGCGCGTAGGTGCTCAGGTCGCAGCCGAGCGCCGCCGCTCCCTCGATCGGCAGCCGCTTGACGCTGGCCACGTCGGTGTAGAAGCGCGCCGCGCCCTCCCGCTGCAGACGGGCGATCTGGTCGGCGACGAGGTGCGGCGGGACCGCGACGACCGCGAGCCCGACCCGCCGCCCGTCCCACTCGACGCCCGCGCCGAGTTCCCGCGCCAGCCGTACGGCTCCCGCGTCGCGGTCGGCCAGGTGGACGGGGACGTCGTGGCCGCGCAGGGCGAGGGCGACCGAGGTACCGATCAGGCCCGTGCCGACGACGAGGACGCTCTCAAGGCCGTTCACACGCACTCCTCCGGCGTGACGCTTGGACGGGGGTCACTGGGCGATGTCGACCCGCAGGGCCGCCGCGCCGTGCAGGTAGACATGGTGGATCTCCTGACGCGGCCGGTCGGTCTCCACGTGCGCCATCAGCCGTACGACGCGGGGCAGCGCGCCCGGGACGTCGATCTCCGAGGCGCAGATCAACGGGACGTCGTGAAAGCCGAGCTTGCGTGCCGCCAGGGCGGGGAACTCGGCGTTCAGGTCGGGCGTCGCGGTGAAGATCACACTGATCACGTCGTCGGTGGTGAGCCTGTTGCGTCCCATCACCTCCGTGACCAGCTCGGTCACCCCGGCCAGGATCGCGTCCCTGTCGTTCGCGTCGACCTGGACCGCCCCGCGGATCGCCCGCACCATCGTCGCTCCTTCGTGTCCTGAACGTGTATGTCGGGGAAGGTTACCGGCCTCGGGTCACAGACCCACGGCGGCGTAGAGTTCCCCGACCTCCTTGAGGGTCAGCGCGCGGATCGTCCCCGGCTTGAGCCTGCCGAGTTTGACCGGGCCGAACTCGATACGGGCCAGGTCGATGACCGGGTGCCCGACCTCCTCCAGCATGCGGCGGACGATGTGCTTGCGCCCCTCGTGCAGGACGATCTCCACCAGGGCCTGCTGGCCGTGCTCCTGGACGATGCTGAAGGAGTCGGCCTTGGCGATGCCGTCCTCAAGCTCGACGCCCTTCTTCAGGCGGTGACCCAGGTCACGCTCGATCCTGCCCGGCACCTTCGCCCAGTACTTCTTCTGCACGCCGTAGCTGGGGTGGGTGAGCCGGTTGGCCAGTTCCCCGTCGTTGGTGAGCAGGATGAGGCCCTCGGTCTCGGTGTCGAGACGGCCCACGTGGAACAGCCGCTCGGTGCGGTCGGCCACGTAGTCGGCCAGCGAGGGGCGGCCGTCGGGGTCGGACATGGTGCTGACGACGCCGAGCGGCTTGTTGATGGCGAGGTAGACGAGGTCGGGCATCGTCGGCAGACGCTTGCCGTCCACGTGGATGACCTGCTTGGCGGGGTCGACCCTGGCGCCGAAACGGCGGACGGTCTGGCCGTCGACCGTCACCCTGCCCGCGCCGATCATCTCCTCGCACGCCCTGCGGCTTGCGACGCCCGCCTGGGCGAGGACCTTCTGCAGCCGCACACCGCCGGGGACCTCGGTGGTGTCGCGCTCGTCGACGTAGTCGGAGTCGTAGAAGTCGAAGTCGCGCTTGGGCTGGCGGGCGGTCTTGAACCGGTCGTTCTCGATCCCCCCGGGCCGCAGAGCGGGCTTCTGGCCCTGCCGGTCCTTCGCCGAGGCGCCCTTGGCGGGCGCGGGACGGCGCTCGCCGTAGGAGTCGGCCCGGCCGCCGCCGATCGTACGGACCTCCGCGCCACGGCCGGTCTTGCCGTAACGACCTCGGGAGCCGCCACCGCGGTTCTCCCTCTGACCGCCCTCCGGCCTGCCGTACCGGCCGCGCGAGCCGCCGCGCTCGTCGGAGAACCCACCACGGTCATCACGACGGGGACCTTCAGAACGGAACCCACCACGGTCCTCGGAACGGAAACCGCCCCGATCATCACGACGCGAGCCCTCAGAACGGAACCCACCCCGATCGTCACGACGGGGACCCTCAGAACGGAACCCACCACGGTCCTCGGAACGGAAACCGCCCCGATCATCACGACGCGGGCCCTCGGAACGGAACCCACCACGGTCATCGCGACGAGGGGAATCCTGCCGGAAACCGCCCTCCGGCCTGCCGTACCGGCCGCGTGAGCCGCCGCGCTCGTCGGACTGGAACCCGCCGCGTGACCCGCCGCGCTCCGCGCGGAAGCCTCCACGGTCCTCGGAGCGGAAGCCACCCCGATCATCGCGACGCGGGCCCTCGGAACGGAACCCGCCGCGATCGGCGCGGAAACCACCGCGATCGTCGCTCCGGGGACCGCCACGGGAGGCGCCTCGGGAGGCGTCCGGGCGGAAGCCGCCCTGCGATCCGCCTCTGGAGTCGCCGCTCCCGCGGTAGCCGCCACCGCGCGGGGCGCCGCCACGGCCTCGACCGCGTCCATCACCGGACGGGGTACCACGCCTGCTGTTCACTGCTTCTGCTCCTCTAGGTTTTCCACGTCGTCTGGCAGGAAGGGCGCGAGTTCCGGAAGCTCTTCGAGCTCCCGCAGGCCCATCCGCTCAAGGAAATATGAAGTCGTCCGGTAGAGCAACGCCTGCCCCTCCGGATCGGTGCCGGCCTCCTCGACCAGCCCCCTGGCCACCAGCGTGCGCATGACGCCGTCGCTGTTGACCCCTCGGATGGCCGCCACCCTGGCCCGGCTGACCGGCTGGCGGTAGGCGACCACGGCCAGCGTCTCAAGCGCCGCCTGGGTGAGCCGCGCCTGCTGGCCGTCACGGACGAACCGTTCGACAAGGGCCGCGCATCCGGCCCGCGTGTAGAACCGCCAGCCGCCCGCGACCTCTCTCAGGTCAAAACCCCGGCCCTGGGCCGTGTATTCCGCCGCCAGCGCCCGAAGCGCGGCGGAGATCTCGGGAACGGGCCGTTCCAGCGCCTGGGCGAGGATCGTCTCGGCGACCGGCTCGTCGACCACGAGCAGGATCGCCTCAAGCCCGGCGCGCAGGCCGGGGCCGGACGCCTCATCGGTCATCGGAGGGCTCCTTACCCGCGCTCGCGTCGTAGTCGTCGGCGACGGTCACATCACCGTCGTCGCTGCCGGTCCAGGTCACATGCAGCTCGCCGAGGGGCTCGACCTGCTCGAAGGAGACCGCCGCCTCCCGGTAGAGCTCCAGGACGGCCAGGAAACGAGCGACAACCTCGAAGGTGCCCGTGCAGTCGGAGGTGAGAGCGCGGAAGGTCGCCCGGCGCATGCGCCGCAGCCGCTGGACAAGGATAGCCGCCTGTTCGCGGACATTGGCGAGCGGTTGGTAGATGTGGGCGACGGAGACCGCGGGGGGAACCCTGGGTGCGAAGGCGCGCCGGGCCAGCTCCGCCAGCCGTTCCGGGCCGACGCCGAGGACCAGCGTGGGCAGCAGGTTGGCGAACCTCGCCTCCATCGGCACGATCCTGGGGAAGCGCAGGGCCTCCTCCGCCATCCGGGAGGAGAAGACCTTCACGACCTCCTTGTAGGCGCGGTACTGCAGGAGGCGGGCGAACAGCAGGTCCCTGGCCTCAAGGAGCGCGAGGTCCTCCTCGTCGTCGACCTCTCCCGAGGGCAGCAGCCTCGCCGCCTTGAGGTCGAGCAGGGTCGCGGCCACGAGGAGGAAGTGGCTCGTCTGGTCGAGGTCCCATTCGGGACCCCTGGCCCGGATGTGGGCGATGAACTCGTCGGTGACCTTGCTGAGCGAGACCTCGGTGATGTCCAGCTTGTGCTTGGAGATAAGGCCGAGCAGCAGGTCGAAGGGACCCTCGAAGACCTCCAGGTGCACTCTGAAGGTGTCGTCGGCCGTCTGTGCCTGCTCGGTCATCCCGTCATTGTCCCGCACCGGGATCCCGGTCACCGCGGGTGAGGGGTGGTTACTCGGCGTTCCACCTGGCGAGGACCTCGCGGGCCAGCTCCCGGTAGGCGCTCGCGCCGAGTGAGGAGGGGTCGAAGCTGGTGATGGGCTCTCCGGCGACCGTGGCGTCGGGGAAGCGGACCGTCCGGTTGATCACCGTGTGGTAGACCTTCTCGTCGAACGCCTCGACCACCCGGGCGAGCACCTCACGGCCGTGCAGGGTACGCGCGTCGTACATGGTGGCGAGCAGGCCCTCGATGACCAGGTCCTCGTTGATGCGCTGCTGGACCTTGATGATGGTGTCCATCAGCAGCGCGACACCGCGCAGGGCGAAGAACTCGCACTCCAGCGGCACCATGACGCCGTGCGCGCAGGCCAGCGCGTTGATCGTGAGCAGGCCCAGGGACGGCTGGCAGTCGATCAGGCAGACGTCGTACTCGGGCAGCAGGGGCTTGATCACCCTGCCGAGCACCTGCTCGCGGGCGACCTCGGTGACGAGCTGGACCTCGGCCGCCGACAGGTCGATGTTGCTCGGCAGCAGGTCCATGCCCTCGACGCCGGTCTCCATCAGCACGTCCCTGGCGGTGATCTGCGGCTCCATGAGGAGGTTGTAGACCGTCAGATCGAGCTGGTGGGGGTTGATGCCGAGGCCGACGGACAGGGCGCCCTGCGGGTCGAAGTCGACCAGCAGCACCCTCAGCCCGGCCTCGGCCAGCGCCGCGCCCAGGTTGATGGTCGTGGTCGTCTTGCCGACGCCGCCCTTCTGGTTGACCATGGCCACGACGCGCGCCGGTCCGTGCACCGTACGAGGGGATGGGTCGGGGAACACCGGGCGAGGCCGCCCGGTGGGGCCGAGAACGCCCCCGCTCCGGGGGGTGCCGGTGGTCTTGGTGTCCCCCCATGGATTCTCGGGGTTTCCAGGGGCCGTCCCCCGGCCAGAACCGTCGGTGGTCACAGTCACCAGTCGAACCTCCCTGACGGCCTCGAACCGGACCGTCCGGACGGACACTATGGCGTCAACACGTATGCGGCAAGGCGGCACGCCCGGACACGACAAAGGTCAATGCCGCACGCGCGGATGCGCGGCGGCACAGGCCTCACGGAGTTTGTCGACCGTGACCAGGGTGTACACCTGGGTGGTGGTCACCGAGGCGTGGCCGAGTAGTTCCTGAACCACCCTAACGTCCGCGCCCCCGTCCAGGAGGTGTGTTGCGAACGAATGTCGCAAGATATGGGGGGAGATTCCCGCCAGCCCTCCGCGTTCGGCCGCCGCCTGCAGCACCTCCCAGGCCCCCTGCCGGGTGAGCCTTCCGCCTCTGGCGTTGAGGAAGAGCCCCGAACCACCCCTGCCGTGGGCGGCGATGCCGGGACGGGCGCGGGTGAGGTAGACCCTGAGCGCCTCCCTGGCGAAACGGCCGAGTGGCACCAAACGGGAGTGTCCGCCTTTGCCCCGCAGCCTCACCCGCTGGCTGGCCGGGCTCAGGTCGACGTCCTCGACCGCGAGCCCGACCGCCTCGGAGATGCGGGCTCCCGTGCCGTACAGCAGTTCGAGCAGCGCCCGGTTGCGCATCGTGAGCGGCGCCCCCTCCGGGCCCGAGGCCGCGATCAGACGCTCGACCTCGTCCACGCTGATCGCCTTGGGCAGGCGCCTGAGCTGGCGCGGCGGACGCACCCTGCGGGTGGGATCGTGATCGCACACGCCCTGACGCAGGGCGAAGCGGTGCAGACCCCGCACCGAGGAGACCGCGCGCGCCGTCGAGCTGTCCACGAGCGCCCGATGCTCCTCGTCTCCCTCCCGCAGCGCGGTGAGGAAGGCGGCGACGTCGGCCTCCGCGACCTCGCCGAAGGTGGCGCGGCCGCGGTTCCTCA
The DNA here is from genome assembly GCF_040631445.1 of Streptosporangium sp. NPDC020072. NCBI lineage: Bacteria > Bacillati > Actinomycetota > Actinomycetes > Streptosporangiales > Streptosporangiaceae > Streptosporangium > Streptosporangium sp. NPDC020072. The sequence goes on from NZ_JBEYAB010000016.1 coordinate 94,257, forward strand.
GGTGTTCCAGGTATCGAAGGAGGTCACGACGGTAGGAGGCCAGGGTGTTGGCCGCCAGGCCCCGCTCCACCGCCAGGTGGGCGAGGTAGCTGGCCAGGACGACCTCCGTCTCGCTCAGGGCTCCTCCTGTCATGCCTCCGGTGCGTCGGCGGGCCGCAGCGAGGCGAAAGCATCCGCCGAAGCGGCGTATGCGGCGAGAATACCGGCCACGGCTTGGGAATTGTGGATCATTCCCGCCAGGGCACGGCGAACCGCGTCTGACAGGGGGATCCAGACCACCGGCATGTCGGACTCCTCGTGTCGTCCGACGAAGTCGAACTCCCCCTCGGGGATGAGGCTGAGGTCCCTGGCCAGGAAGATCCTGGTCCGCTCCCCCGTCATCCCGGGCGAGGTGAAGGCGTCGACCAGGGTGTGCCAGGTCCGTGCCCGGTAGCCCGCCTCCTCTGCCAGCTCCCTGGCTGCCGCCTCCTGCAGCGGCTCGTCCTCGACGTCCCGCAGGCCCGCGGGCAGTTCCCACAGCAGATGCCCGGCCGCGTGGCGGTACTGCCTGAGCAGCAGCACACGGTCCTGGTCGTCGAGCGCGACCACCGCGACGGAGCCGGGGTGGAGCGCGTAGTCACGGTTGACGACCTCTCCGTCCGGCATGACCACGGCGTCGGTCACCACGGTGATGACGCGCCCGCTGAAGTGCCTGACCGAGGAGACGACCTTCCACTCCTCGGGGACGTCCACGACGTCCCCGGCGTTCAGGGCCTTGACGGTGTCGCTCACTTGCTCCTGCCCGCCTTGGCCGCGGTGCCGCGGATGTCGGCGTAGGTCAGGGCCGCCCCGATCAAACCCTTGAACAGGGGGTGCGGGCGGGTGGGGCGGGAACGGAACTCGGGGTGCGCCTGGGTGCCGATGAAGAACGGGTGCACGTCGACGGGAAGCTCGGCGTACTCCACGAGACGGCCGTCCGGCGAGAGCCCGGAGAAGACCATGCCGATCTTCTCAAGCTGCTCGCGGTAGGAGTTGTTGACCTCGTAGCGGTGCCGGTGGCGCTCCTCGACCTTGGCCATGCCGTACAGCTGGCGGGCCAGGGAGCCCTCGGAGAGTTTGGCGGGGTACAGGCCGAGGCGCATGGTGCCGCCCATGTCGCGCTCGCCGGAGACGACGTCCTCCTGGTCGGCCATGGTCGAGATGACCGGGTGGGTGGTCTCGGGGTCGAACTCGGTGCTGCCCGCGTCCTCGACGCCCGCAAGGTTGCGGGCGGCCTCGATGACCATGCACTGCATGCCCAGGCAGATGCCGAGCAGCGGGATCTTGGTCTCTCTCGCGTGCCGTACGGCGCCCAGCTTGCCCTCGATGCCGCGCACACCGAATCCGCCGGGGATCAGCACACCGTCGACGCCGTCGAGCTCACGGGCCGCGCCCTCGGGGGTCTCGCAGTCGTCGCTCTTGACCCAGCGGATGTTGACGCGGGCGTCGTTGGCGAAGCCGCCCGCGCGCAGCGCCTCGGTGACCGACAGGTAGGCGTCGGGCAGGTCGATGTACTTGCCGACGAGGGCGATCGTGACCTCCTTCGCCGGGCGGTGCACCCGGCGAAGGAGCTGCTCCCACTCCTTCCAGTCGACGTCGCGGAAGGGCAGGCCGAGGCGGCGCACCACGTAGGCGTCCAGGCCCTCGGAGTGCAGCACCCTGGGGATGTCGTAGATGCTCGACGCGTCGACGGCGGAGACGACCGCGTCCTCGTCGACGTCGCACATGAGGCTGATCTTGCGCTTGAGGGAGTTGGTGATCGGCCGGTCGGAGCGGCACACGATCGCGTCGGGCTGGATGCCGATGCTGCGCAGCGCGGCGACCGAGTGCTGCGTCGGCTTGGTCTTCAGCTCGCCGCTCGGCCCGATGTACGGCAGCAGCGACACGTGCAGGAAGAAGACGTTGTCCCGGCCCACCTCGTGGCGGACCTGGCGGACCGCCTCAAGGAAGGGCAGCGACTCGATGTCGCCGACGGTGCCGCCGACCTCGGTGATGACCACGTCGACGTCGGGGCCCGCCATGGCCCGGATGCGGTCCTTGATCTCGTTGGTGATGTGCGGAATGACCTGGACGGTGTCGCCGAGGTACTCTCCACGGCGCTCCTTGGCGATGACGTTGGAGTAGACCTGGCCGGTGGTGACGTTGGCGGAGCCGTGCAGCTCGGTGTCGAGGAAGCGCTCGTAGTGGCCGACGTCGAGGTCGGTCTCGGCGCCGTCGTCGGTCACGAAGACCTCGCCGTGCTGGAACGGGTTCATCGTCCCGGGGTCCACGTTGAGGTAGGGGTCGAGCTTCTGCATGGTGACCCGCAGGCCCCGCAGCTTCAGGAGGCGGCCGAGGCTGGAGGCCGTCAGTCCCTTGCCGAGGCTGGAGGCGACGCCGCCGGTGACGAACAGATGCTTGGTGTGTGCGGCGCTGCGCAAGGAGTCTCCCGTGGTCGTCATAGATCAGTCGGCGCGTCCTGCTGACGGCCTACATGTCCACGGGCTCTCAGAATATCAAACGGTTCCCGTGATCGGCCCGTACATCCCCTGACCCGCATTTCGCCGCCATATGACCTGACGGTACCTTGGGCCGCTATGTCACTTCGTGGTGTGGTACGGCGTGCCATGGGCAGCCTTGTGCACCGTGTCTGGTCCGCGGTCCGCACCGTGGGCGCGGTGAGCGCCACCAGCCCCGCGGGCTACCGCTTCCGCCGCATCGGCGAGGGCGCGTGCCTCGCCTTCCCCATGGGGGCCGTCTTCGGCGAGGCCTGGATCGAGATCGGCGCCCACACCCTGGTCGGCGAGCGGGTGTCGATCTCCGCGGGCATGGGCCCCGGCGTCGACCTCGGCCCCGTCTCGATCGTGCGGATCGGCGAGAGCTGCTCGATCGGCAGGGGCAGCCACATCGTGGGACACCAGTCGATCGACATCGGCGACCATGTCTTCACCGGCCCCTACGTGTACATCACCGACCAGAACCACGTCTACGACGACCCGGAGACGCCGATCGGCCGTCAGTGGCCGCGCAACAACCCGGTGGTCATCGGTTCGGGCTCCTGGCTCGGCACCGGCGCGATCATCCTGCCGGGGACCAGGATCGGCAGGCAGTGCGTGGTCGCGGGCGGCGCCGTGGTCCGCGGCGAGTTCCCCGACCACAGCGTGATCGCCGGGGTGCCCGCCCGGGTCGTGCGCCACCACGTGCCGGGGCGGGGATGGTTGCCGCCCCACCTGGACGGTACCTCGGCCGGCCGTGCCGGGACCGTGGCCGCGGACCGGGCCCTCGGCGCGTCGGCCGCGCCGGCGGGCTCGACACCGCCGTGACCCCCGCGCCCGGGACCGGTCCGTCAGCCGTCGGCTGAGAGGCGCCGGCGGGGTCGTCCGCCGGGAGACGGAGGGACGGTCACCCGCCCGGGGGAAATCGCCGCACAGCAGGGTGGATTGTGGCGTTTTTTCCTTGTGAGCGACCCGAAGAAGCTCATAGCTTTCCGGGTGTTCGCCCCGGCTTGACGGATATGGCGGGGATCGTGGAGGGGATTGCGTTGAGCGGAGTTCGTATCGGCCGCAGGCTGCTCGCTGCTGCCACAGGAGGAGTCGCGGCACTGGCCGTGACGGCCGGTCCGGTGACGGCGGCACGGGCGGACGGCGGCGCGCCCGAGGTCGTCGCCAAGGGCCTCGACAGCCCGCGCGGCATCTCCTTCGGTCCCGACGGTGCCCTCTACATCGCCGAGTCCGGTCACGGCGGCAAGGTCAAGTGCGCCATGACCCCCGCCAAGAAGGGGGAGAAGGCGGAGAAGATGTGCTTCGGCCTGACCGGGCGAATCAGCGTCCTGAAGGAGGGCAAGACCTCCGTGCTGGTCGGCGGCCTGCCCTCGGCTGCCAGCGGCCCGTTCGCCCTCGGCCCGCACGACGTGGCGGTCACCCCCAAGGGCGACCTGCTGGTGACCGTCGGTTTCTCCGGCGACACCGCCTTCCGTGCCAAGCTCGGCCCCAAGGCCAGGACCCTGGGCACGCTGCTGACCCTCTCCACCAAGGGCAGGCGGCTGTCCTTCGCCGACCTGGCCGCCCACGAGACCAGGCACAACCCGGACCGCAAGGACAAGGGCAGCGCCGTGGACTCCTACCCGTTCGGCCTCGCCCCGCTGCCCGGCGGCGGCGCGCTGGTCACCGACACCGGCGGCAACTCCGTGCTGCGGGTCGACCGCAAGGGCAGGGTCAGCACCGAGGCGGTCCTGCACGCCAGGTCCGTCGCCGCTCCCCCGGCGCTCAAGATGCCCAAGGGCAGCAAGATCCCGATGCAGTCGGTGCCGATGGGCATCGCCAAGGGCCCCGACGGCGCCTACTACGTCGCCGAGCACGGCGGATTCCCCAACCCCGAGGGGGCGGCCCGGGTCCTCCGTCTCAAGGACGGCAAGGTCACCACCGCCGCACGCGGCTTCACCACGGTCGCCGACGTGGCCTTCGACGCCAAGGGGCGGCTGATCGTCCTGGGATCCGCCGGACCGCTTCCCGCCAACGGCATGAGCAAGACCACCGTCTACCGCGTCGAGGGTGACGGCACCCGTACCGAGCTTCTCAAGCCCGGCACGCTGACCACCCCCCTCGGCGTGGCCGTAGGCCCCGACGGCGCCGTCTATGTGGCCGACAAGGCCATGGCGCCCGGCAAGGGCGAAATCCTCCGGATCCCCGTTTCGGAGTAGCCCGCGGGAACAGGCGGGGGCGTGTCCATCACGGACACGCCCCCGCCGCCGTTTCGCCCGGCACCGGAACCCGGCGGGATCCACCGGTGCCCCAAGGACGTTGAATGGGAGGACCGAGACACCACGGAGGCACGATGCTCGCGGCACTGACAGGCCTTGGACTCTCCACCGCGGCGGGGCTGAACGCCTACATACCGCTGCTGGTCGTCGGCCTGCTCGCCAACCTCACCGACCAGGTGCGGCTGCAGCCGGAGTTCGCCTGGCTGGCCAACGGCTGGGTGCTCGCGATCGTCGGCGTGCTGCTGGTCGCCGAGTTCGTCCTCGACAAGGTCCCGGTGGTCGACAGCGTCAACGACATGATCCAGACCGTGATCCGCCCGCTGTCCGGCGGCGTGGTCTTCAGCGCGACCGAGGCCGCGGCCCGGCTCGACGGCTCCGACTGGATGACCCACAACCCCTGGGCCGGCTGGGTGCTCGGCATCGGCGTCGCGCTCGCGGTGCACGTGATGAAGGCGACCGCCAGACCGGTGGTCAACGCCACGACCGCCGGGGTGGGGGCACCGGTGGTGAGCACGATGGAGGACGTGGGGTCCCTCGCCATGGCCCTGGTCGCGATCTTCCTCCCGGTCCTGGTCGTGATCGCGGTTGCCGTGCTCGCGGTGTTCGCCTGGTGGACCGTCCGCCGCCTACGGCGCCGCCGCGCCCTGCGGCGAAGTCCCGTCTGAACCCCGGCACCCCGAGGCGGACACCGGCGGGGTGCACGGCGAGGTCCCTTCGGCTCCCGGCCGGACCCCGCGCACGTCGCGAACCCCCGTGTGCACGGGCAGGCGGGCTATGCTCGAAACACCTGTTTCCCCCGCCGGGAGGTGATCAAGATCACCACTTTCCTCACCATCGTGCTGGTGCTCATGGTGCTGTTCCTTCTCGCCGGAGGTGTGGGCGTCTACCTCCTGGTCAAGCTCGGCAAGAAGGCCACGAAGAAGGCCAGGAAGGTGACCGAGCGGGTGGCCTCCCAGGTGGCGGCGATGGACCCGGGCCAGGCCGGTGAGACCGAGCGGATGCGCCTGGACCTGCGCAAGGAGGTCTCCCTGACCCGGCAGGCCGTCGACCAGGCGCTCCAGGCCGGATGGGGGCTGGGTGACCTGCCGCGGCTGGTGGCCGAGATCGGCGTGCACGCCGACCAGCTGGACGGCCAGCTCGCGCTCTACGCCCGGCACAGCCGGAACTCCGCCTACGTCGACCATGCCTCCCTCGGCCGTCTGCGCGAGCACCACGCCAAGCTGACCACCTCGTGCGCCAGAATCCGGGCGGACCTGCTCAACGACCAGATGACGCACTCCGCGAACGGCATCGACGACATCCGGGACCGGACCGACCTGGAGATCGAGGCGCGCCGCCGCGCTCCCGACCCCCTGGACGAGATCGACGAGCTCTACCGCCGCACCGCGGTGCCCCGTTTCCCCGACGACGAGCGCCGCTCAGACCACCGCTGAGAGGCTCCGCCGAGGCGGGCGGGGCCGTACGGCACCCGCCCGGGTTCCGGCGGGCCGGGTCAGGAGACCCCCGCCTCGCGCATGTCGCGGACCTCGCGCTTGAGCTCCTTGATCTCGTCACGCAGCCTGGCGGCCACCTCGAACTGCAGGTCCGCCGCCGCCTGGTGCATCTGCTCGGTGAGCGACTCGACCAGGGCCTCAAGCTGCGCCCTGGGCATCTCCCCCGCGATCGCCCTGGCGTGCTGACCGGCCTGCTTGACCGCGAAGCCGGGGACCGGGGCCTTGCCGCGCGACTGCTGACGGCCGCTGCCCCCGAGGAGCTGGGCGGTGTCGGCGTCCTCCCGGTTGAGGGAGTCGAGGATGTCGGCGATCTTCTTGCGGAGCGGCTGGGGGTCGATGCCGTTGGCCTCGTTGTAGGCCGTCTGCTTGGCCCGGCGCCGGTTGGTCTCCTCGATCGCCCGCTCCATGGAGGGGGTGATCCGGTCGGCGTACATGTGGACCTGGCCGGAGACGTTACGGGCCGCGCGGCCGATGGTCTGGATCAGCGAGGTCTCCGAGCGCAGGAAGCCCTCCTTGTCGGCGTCGAGGATGGCCACCAGGGAGACCTCCGGCAGGTCCAGGCCCTCACGGAGCAGGTTGATGCCGACCAGCACGTCGTACTCGCCCAGCCGCAGCTCGCGCAGCAGCTCGATGCGGCGCAGCGTGTCGACCTCGCTGTGCAGGTAGCGGACCCTGATGCCCAGTTCGAGCAGGTAGTCGGTGAGGTCCTCCGACATCTTCTTGGTCAGCGTGGTGACCAGGACGCGCTCGTCCTTCTCCGCGCGGGTCCTGATCTCGTGGACCAGGTCGTCGATCTGCGACTTCGTGGGTTTGACGACCACCTCGGGGTCGACCAGGCCGGTCGGCCTGATCACCTGCTCGACGACGTCGCCACCGGAGCGGCCCAGCTCGTAGGAGCCGGGCGTCGCCGAGAGGTAGACCGTCTGGTCGATCCGCTCCAGGAACTCCTCCCACTTCAGCGGGCGGTTGTCCAGGGCGGAGGGCAGCCGGAAGCCGTGCTCGACGAGCGTGCGCTTACGGGAGGCGTCCCCCTCGTACATCGCGCCGATCTGCGGGACCGTCTGGTGCGACTCGTCCAGCACCAGCAGGAAGTCCTCGGGGAAGTAGTCGAGCAGGGTGTTCGGCGCGCTGCCCGGGGATCGGCCGTCCATGTGCCGCGAGTAGTTCTCGATGCCGGAGCAGGTGCCGATCTGGCGCATCATCTCCAGGTCGTAGGTGGTGCGCATGCGCAGCCGCTGGGCCTCAAGGAGCTTGCCCTGGCGCTCCATCCGCTGCAGGCTCTCTGCCAGCTCGGCCTCGATGTCCCGCACGGCCCGTTCCATCCGCTCGGGGCCCGCCACGTAGTGGGAGGCGGGGAAGATGTAGAGCTCCTCGTCCTCGGTGATCACCTCACCGGTCAGCGGGTGCATGGTGGACAGCTTCTCGATCTCGTCACCGAACATCTCGATCCGTACGGCGAGCTCCTCGTACTTCGGGATGATCTCGATCGTGTCGCCCCGCACCCGGAAGGTGCCGCGGGTGAAGGCCAGGTCGTTGCGGGTGTAGTGCATGTCGACCAGGCGCCGCAGCAGCGTGTCGCGCTCGATCTCCTGACCGACCTTCAGGGCGGTCATCCGGTCGACGTACTCCTGGGGGGTGCCCAGGCCGTAGATGCACGAGACCGAGGCGACCACGACCGTGTCGCGGCGGGTCAGCAGCGAGTTGGTCGCGGAGTGGCGCAGCCGCTCGACCTCCTCGTTGATGGAGGAGTCCTTCTCGATGTAGGTGTCGCTCTGCGGGACGTACGCCTCCGGCTGGTAGTAGTCGTAGTAGGAGACGAAGTACTCGACCGCGTTGTTGGGCAGCATCCCCCGCAGCTCGTTGGCGAACTGCGCGGCGAGCGTCTTGTTCGGCTGGATGACCAGGGTCGGCCGCTGCAGCCGCTCGATCAGCCAGGCGACCGTGGCCGTCTTGCCCGTGCCCGTCGCGCCCAGCAGGACGGTGTCCTTGTCACCCGCCCTCACCCGCCGCTCAAGCTCGGCGATCGCGGCCGGCTGGTCGCCGGAGGGGGTCATGTCGGTGACGACCTCGAAGGGGGCCACCTTGCGCTGCAAATCTGTTACCGGCCTCACCTCACCCACTGTAGGACGCCCCACCGACATTCCCGTCCCCTCTCCGGGAACCCCGTAGGACACGGCGTTCAGCACCCGTTCAATCGGCTGTCAAGCCATCCGCAAGCCACATGTTCTTTACTGGCATCCCTGCAGGCAATCACAAAGCGTGATATATCGGGCTTTCGGACAAGACCCACGGAGGTGTGATGTCGCGGCCAAAAGAGGCCATCCAGGCGGCGGTCGCGGCCGCCCAGGCGTACGGCCAGGGCGGAGACCTGCGCCAGATCGCCGGGCAGGTCGCAGGCCAGCTCACCGGTCAGGTGACGGGACAGGCAGGGGAACAGGGCTTCACGCTCAACCCCACCGACTTCCTCGCCGCGCGTGAGCAGGGCGCGTCCGTCGGCACGCTGATCGAAGCCCGCAGCGCCTCACTGAACGAGGCCGGGGAGATCGTCAACCGCAGCTTCAGCGGCAGCGGCCAGAACGGCGAGGCGGTCCACGTGATCTCCCCCGTGGTGATCCCCAAGAGCACCACGGCACGGGTCGTCATCCCTCTGGTCGTCCTGGCGGGACTCGGCCTGGTCGGCCTGATCGCCAACGGCCTGCCCGAGGGCGCGCGGGTGCTGTTCGGCCCGCACTACTGGGCCGTCCTGGTGCTGGCCGCGGCGTTCCTGTGGTGGCGGCGCAGCGTCGTCATGGTCCCCGAGGGCTGCAAGGCGCTGATCACCAAGTTCGGCAAGCTCGTCCAGATCGCCGAACCCGGGCGGGTGACGCTGCTCAACCCGTGGAAGCGGGTCAGCTACATCGTCAACACCACCCGTGAGTACCCCTTCAACGCCCCCATCCGCGAGGCCCCGACCCAGCAGGGCGTCAAGGCGAGCGTCGACCTCTTCCTGCAGTTCCGGATCGAGGACCCGGCCGAGTTCATCTTCGTCCTCGGCTCGGTCGGCGGCTTCCAGGCCAAGCTGCAGAACGCGATCAGCGAGGTGACCCGCTCCCTCATCTACGCCCAGCGCGCCGAGGACATCTACGACCTGGTCGGCGAGAGCACCCTGGGCATGCTGGACAGCCTCAACCAGCAGTTCCTGCCCGCCGTACGGCTCACCGACGTGAACATCACCCACGCCGAGCCCTCCAGCCAGGAGTACCGGATGGACCTGGCGGCTCCGGAGATGATCAGGGTCGCCAAGGAGGCCTACACCTACGAGTACGAGCTGCAGCTGCGCAAGGAGCAGAACGAGGGCGACCTGGTCAAGGAGCTCGCCGGGCTGCAGGAGCAACTCTCGGCCATCCACGCGGAGATCGCGGGCTACCAGGCCCGGATGGACACCGCTCTGGAACGCGCCTCGAACCAGGCCAAGGCCCAGGCGGGCCAGCGGCTGGTCGAGGCCGAGTCGACGGCGAAGGCCAACGCGGCTCTGCTTGAGGCCCAGGCGCTGGACATCAGGGCGCTGAGCGCGGCGCAGGCGCCGGAGATCCTGGACCACCGCTTCCAGCAGGACCTGCTCGACAGGCTCGAATCCGTCGCCGCCCACCTGCCCCGCGTGGTGCAGGTCGGTGAGACGACGGACATCGACCTGCTCGCCCTGGCCGGGCAGCTCGTCGGCGGCGGGGAGGCCCGGCTGTTCTCCGAGGCGGACACCGCCGCGATCCGGGCGCGGATCACCGAGATCAGCCGCCGTGTCGAGGACCGCGAGGCCGAGATCACCGCCCTGCTCAGCCAGGACGCGGGCCAGGAGACCGGCCAGGGCGCCGGCCGGGAAACCGCCCAGGTCACCGATGGGGAGCCCGCGCACGCCCCGCACGCCGTACCGCCCGCCGCGCAGGAAGACGCCTGAAGATGAGCAGAGAGTTCTCCAAGATCAAGGAATCGCTGGCCTCCTGGTCGGAGATCCGCCAGCTGCTGCGCGGCGGCGAGTCCGGCCAGATCGTCCCGGTCGTGATCCCCAAGGATCGCAGGGGTTTCGCCTGGGTCGCGCTGCTGATGTTCGCGCTCTACCTCGTGGGCACCGCTCTGCTCGGCGGTGGCGGCGTCCTGTCCGCCCTGGCCGCCGTGGGCGCGGTGTTCTTCCTGCTGACCGCCCTGGTCTGGCTGTGGCGCAGGGCCATCGTCGAGATCGAGGAGGGCACGACCGGCGTGCGCAGCCGGTGGGGGGCGATCGTCGGCACCCTGCCCCCCGGCCGTCACTACCTGTGGCTGCCCTGGGACCGGGTCGACGCGGTCGTGGACACCTCGACCGAGATCCCCTACTCGGCGCCGATCGCGGCCTGCCCGACGGCGGAGAACGTGCCGCTGAAGTCGATCGAGTTCTTCCTGAAGTTCCGCATCGTCGATCCGGTCGCCTTCGTCAGGACGATCGGGGCGGGCAACTTCGACCTCGTGCTCAGCAGCGCCGTACAGGACGCCATCCGCCAGCGCAGCCGCAGGGTCCACACCGAGCGGGCCTACGACCTGCGCGGCTCCGACGTGGGAGACATGCAGGAGCTGCTGACCCGCCAGCTCGGCAGGTACGGCGTGCGCATCACCGGCGCGAACATCCCCGACGTGCAGCTGCCCGACCAGTACCAGCAGCACCTGGCGACCCGGGAGAAGGTCGCCAAGGAGCTGTCGGCCTTCGAGCGTGAGTGGGAGCTGACCCGCAAGCGCCGCATCGACACCCTGCTCATGGAGATCGAGCGGGCCAAGAAGACCAGGGACGCCCGTATCGTCGAGGTCAGGGCCGCGGCCAACACCGCCCGCAAGGACGTCGCCCGCATGCTGGAGGAGCACGAGACGCAGGCCCAGCGGGTGCGCTGGGAGATCGAGGCCAGGGGCAGGGCCGAGCTGACCTCGGCGGAGAACGAGGCCAAGGGGCTGCGCAGGCTCGCCGACTCCTACCGTGACAACCGTGCCGTGCTCCAGTACGAGCTGGCCCGCCGCCGTCTCGACGTGGGCGCCAAGCTCGCCGAGAACGCCCCCCGCCCGATCGTCGTGCGCACCGGCGGCGCCTCAGGCGAGACCTCTCCGCTGGCCACCCTGCTCCTCGCCCAGCTCCTGCCGCAGCTCAGCGCGGACGGCGGCGCGGGGAACGGCCAGGCCAAACCGTCCGTTGAACCCAACTGAAACATCTCAACCCCGGGAGTCCCCCAATGGTGTTCCGTAAACTCATGGCCGCCTTCGGCGCCGGCGTCGAGGTCGACACGGTGCTGCTGAACTCCAACGTCCGCCCCGGCGAGACCCTGCGCGGACAGGTCAACTTCCGCGGCGGCGGCTCCGACTACCGGGTGGAGGGCATCTTCATCGACTTCACCGCGGTCGTCGAGGTCGAAAGCGGCGACAACGAGTACAAGACCACCTACAGCTTCCTGCGCCAGCAGATCACCGGTTCCTTCCACCTGGCCGCGGGCGCGCCGCAGTCGGCCCCGTTCGAGATCCCCGTCCCGTGGGAGACCCCGATCAGCGCCATCGGCGGCCACCCGCTGCGCGGCATGCAGCTCGGTGTCTCCACCGAGCTGTCCCTGGCCGGGGCGCTGGACAAGGGCGACCTCGACGCGCTGTTCGTCAACCCGCTGCCCGCCCAGGACCACGTGCTCGGCGCGCTCGACAACATGGGCTTCCGCTTCAAGAAGGCCGACCTGGAGCGCGGCACGCTGCACGGCTCCCGGATGCCGTTCTTCCAGGAGATCGAGTACTACGTCGGCCCCGAGTACTCCCGGCACTTCAGCGAGCTCGAACTGACCTTCATCGCGGGCCCGCGGGCGGTGGACGTCATCCTGGAGGCCGACAAGCGCGGCGGCTTCCTGACCTCAAGTCACGACACCTACAACCGGTTCACGGTCCACTACGACGACCACCCCGGCCAGGTGGAGCAGTCGCTGCGCGCGGGCCTGCACTCGATGGCCCAGCGCCGCGGCTGGTTCTGACCCGCCTTTCACGGCTGCGCCCCGGCCGCCTCCCGCCGACCGGGGCCGCTCCCCCGCCCCCCCCCCCCCCGGGCGCGCCCCCTCGCCGTGACGTCCCTCACGGCGAGGCCGCGCCGGGGCCGCGGTACATCCGCCGCAGCCAGGCGTCGTAGCGGCGGCCCGAGCCCGCCCGGTAGTCGTGTCCCCGGTAGACGGCGAAGGCCTCGCGCTTGATCTCGTGTTCGGCGGGGGTGAGGTTGGGGGGCAGGGGCAGCGTGGTGTAGCCCCGGTAGACGACCACCCTGACGCCCGGCGGGGCGGCCGCCGCCGCGAACCTCGCGGCGGCGATGTGGTCGGGGTGGTCGGCGACGCCCGGCGGCGGGTCCGGATCGAGGGTGTTCAGCACCGAAGGTCGGAAGACCCGCATCAGCCCGCGGAGCGCCTCCAGGACGTCGGAGCGGGACAGGCAGACGGAGGGCCTGGTGAAGGGGCGCACGCAGCTCAGGTCCCCTGAGGCGGCCCACAGGCGGCTCAGGGCGCTCCTTCCGCCGTCCGCCCTGGGGTCGCCGCCGTCGGGCAGGCCGGCGAAGACGAGCCGGACCTGTGGCCGGTCCGCCAGCGTGTCCACCTCGGCCCGGATCCTGCCCACGGTCATCAGGTTCCGCCGCCACCGGTCACGAACCCCGGCGGCCCAGGCGTAGGCGGCCCTGACCCCCCGCTGCCTGTCGATGCTGTACCGCCTGGGCGGGTGCCCGTCGCCGACCCCCGCCGTCCCCTCCCCCGCGGTGAGATAGACGGTGACGGTGCTCGCGCCACGCGCGAGCAGCCTCAGCAGGTCGGGGCTCATGAAGAGCAGGTCGTCGTCCGGATGGGCGGCGATCTGGAGGTGGAGGCCCTCGGGCGTCCCGCCGGGCATCAGGCTTCCCGGCCCGAGCAGGCCGGGGCTCGGCGACAGCAACGGCGCGAGGAGAAGAACGACGGCCGTCACGGCCGCCATGATCCCGCCCACGCCTCGAACGCCCCGCACGTCGCCCCCCGCCGCCGATGAAAGTAACTCGACGGTAAAGGAGCGGATCCCCCGACCACCTGAGCCGATTGGACGATTTACGGTAAGGCGTCCTCATCCAAGAGGATCGTCCTTTCTCGTCCCATAGGCGGAGCCCAGCCGTACGCCCTCGCGCTCAGGCCTTCGCGCGTGCGGCCAGATCGGCCCACAGAGCCTCCACCCGGGCCTCCAGCTCCTCCAGGGACCCCTCGTTGGGCACCACGACGTCGGCGGCCCTCAGCCGCTCCTCACGGCTCGCCTGGGCGGCGATCCTGGCCCTGACGTCGGCCTCGGTCATGCCGCGCAGCGTCAGCAGCCGTCCGGCGCGCGTCTCGTCGGCCGCGTCGACGACCACGACCACGTCGTACATCGGGGCGAGGTTGTTCTCGACCAGCAGCGGCACGTCGTAGACGACGATGGCGTCCTCGTCCGCCTGGCTCTGCAGCTCGGCGACGCGCTCCCCGACCAGCGGGTGCACGACGGCGTTGAGGGAGGCCAGTTTCTCGGAGTCGGCGAAGACGATCGAGCCGAGCCGTCCCCGGTCGAGCGAGCCGTCCTCGCGCAGGACGTCCGGCCCGAAGATTGCGACGATCCGTTCCAGCCCCTCGGTTCCCGGCTCGACCACCTCACGGGCGATCATGTCGGCGTCGATCACCATGGCGCCCCTGGCGGCCAGGCGCCGTGACACCTCGCTCTTGCCGGAACCGATCCCTCCGGTGAGCCCCACCTTCAACATGGTCCGCAGAATACGCGCCGCTACCGCTGCCTGCGCAGGTGGACCAGGGTCAGGTGGTCGCTCATCCGCTCCCGGTGGGTCTCACGGTAGCCGCGCCGGCGGTAGAGCCGCAGGTTGCCCTCCGACAGGTGCCCGGTGAACAGGTCGAACGCCAGGGCGGAGCCCATCTCCCCGTGAAGGGCGTCCAGCAGGGTGCCGCCGACACCCCCGCCCTGCAGGTCGGGCGCGACCACCAGGCGGCCGACCAGGCAGGTGGTGCCGGACATCTGCCCGCGAACCGCCCCGGCGATCCGTCCGTCCCGCCTGGCGACGAGCACGACACCGGTCCGTATCGCCCGCTCGACCTGCTCGGCGGACTCGACCAGAGGCGGGATGAACGGATCGCCGTAGAGCTGGGCCTCGCTCACGTACGCGGCCCGCTGGACCGTGAGGATCTCTCCCGCGTCCGCGGGGGCCGCCCGCCCGATCATGGTCACCCGCCAACCCTAGCGTGGCCGGCGACGGGTGAACCCGGCCCCCGGCACCGGACAGGCCGGGAGCGCGCCCCGGGCGGACCGGCGGGCACGAAAAAGGGCCCCGCCTGAGCGGGGCCCTTTCTCGGATCTTCAGATCGCCACATCAACCACTGGAAGAGGTCAGCTCTGACCGCCCGCGAGCTTCTCCCGCAGGGCGGCGAGAGCCTCGTCGGAGGCAAGAGCGCCCGCCGCCGGAGCGGAGGAGCTCGAACCGGAGGCCGGGGTCTCGCCCGAGTAGGAGGTGGGGGCTGCCTCGCCCGCCTCCGCCTCGGCCTTGCGGGCCTCCTCGATCTGACGCTTGTGCGCCTCGAAGCGGGTCTGGGCCTCGGCGTACTGCCGCTCCCACTCCTCGCGCTGGCGGTCGAAGCCCTCAAGCCACTCGCCGGTCTCGGAGTCGAAGCCCTCGGGGTAGATGTAGTTGCCCGAGTCGTCGTAGGTCGCCGCCATGCCGTACAGCGTGGGGTCGAACTCGACGTCGGCGCCCAGCGCGCTCTCGTTGGCCTGCTTGAGCGACAGCGAGATCCTGCGGCGGTCGAGGTCGATGTCGATGATCTTCACGAAGATCTCGTCGCCGACCTGGACGACCTGCTCGGGGATCTCGACGTGGCGCTCGGCCAGCTCGGAGATGTGGACCAGGCCCTCGATGCCCTCCTCAACGCGGACGAACGCGCCGAACGGCACCAGCTTGGTGACGCGGCCCGGCACGACCTGGCCGATCTGGTGGGTGCGGGCGAACTGCTGCCAGGGGTCCTCCTGCGTCGCCTTGAGCGACAGCGAGACCCGCTCGCGCTCCATGTCGACGTCGAGAACCTCGACGGTGACCTCCTGGCCGACCTCGACGACCTCGGAGGGGTGGTCGATGTGCTTCCAGGACAGCTCGGAGACGTGAACCAGTCCGTCGACGCCACCGAGGTCCACGAAGGCACCGAAGTTGACGATCGAGGACACGACGCCCTTGCGGACCTGGCCCTTCTGGAGGGTGTTGAGGAACGTCTGGCGAACCTCGGACTGGGTCTGCTCCAGCCAGGCACGGCGGGACAGGACCACGTTGTTGCGGTTCTTGTCCAGCTCGATGATCTTGGCCTCGAGCTCACGGCCCACGTAGGGCTGCAGGTCGCGGACCCGGCGCATCTCGACCAGCGAGGCGGGAAGGAAGCCGCGCAGACCGATGTCGAGGATCAGGCCGCCCTTGACGACCTCGATGACGGTGCCGGTGACGATGCCGTCCTCGTCCTTGATCTTCTCGATCGTGCCCCAGGCGCGCTCGTACTGGGCGCGCTTCTTGGACAGGATGAGACGGCCTTCCTTGTCCTCCTTCTGGAGAACAAGGGCCTCGACGTGCTCGCCAACCTCGACGACGTCCGCCGGGTCGACATCATGCTTGATCGAGAGCTCACGCGAGGGGATGACGCCCTCGGTCTTGTAGCCGATGTCGAGCAAAACTTCGTCTCGATCGACCTTGACGACGGTGCCCTCGACGATGTCGCCGTCGTTGAAGTACTTGATGGTCAGGTCGATCGCTGCGAGGAACTCTTCCTCGGAGCCGATGTCGTTGACCGCTACCTGCGGGGTGCTCGAGGTGGCCTCAGTGCTGCTCGTCATGTGTGGAATTGCTCCGAACGCGGACAGATGTCGATGTGGCGAACACGCGGCAGGCCTCTTATCGTTCAGCCGGGAATCCACCGGCCTGATCGAGCGCGAGCCCACTCGGTCCGAGACACACGCGAGCCCACAGCGCAGCGATCAGCATATGAGAACAGACGAGCCTGGTCAATCCGGTAGCACGACACACCGATGACAAAGCCATGGCTCAACGCCGTCAGTAGGCATTGATCCGCTGCTTCCACTGCGGGCTGATATTACCCCGAAGTTCCCGTGGAACGGAGATGCGTTCGGGATCCCCGTCGGCCGTGTACCGCTTGCCCGGGTGCTTGTTGAGCCACTCCAGCCAGTACTGCGAGCACCACTTACGGCATTCGCCCTTCTTGCCGTTGCTCTGGACCCGCTGGATCGCCCGCCAGTCGTAGTCCTTGGTGAACGGCGAGACCGACGGCTGCGCGCCGGCCAGGAAGACGCCCTTGAAGGCGAAGGAGGTGCCGTCCCACTTGCCCTTCTGGACGGTCGACCGTTTGCGCGGCATGGCGCCGAACGGCAGCGCCAGCGTGTCCGGGGTGCCCGCGCCGTACTTGGCCAGCATCCGCTGGACGCGGACGAGCTGCTCGGCGACCCGCTTCTTCGACAGGCCCGGCAGGTAGGGGTGGTCCCAGGTGTGGTTGGCCACCTCGAAGCCGTGCGAGGCCAGCCACCGCACCGCGTTCTCCTGGGCGCGCGCGTCCCGCAGCCCGAAGGGCTGATGATTTACCCAAAATGTCGCGACAGGCCGAAAATCTGGGTACTTCTTGGCCACCTGATAGATGATTCCGACCGCGGTGTCCTTGAGCGGCACGCCCGACTTGTCGAGCGCGAAGTGGCTCGGGTGACCGTCGTCGAAGGTCAGCACGACCGGGTGCTTGCCCGCCGGAACACGGATGTCGCCGGTGACGAACTCGTGCGCGGTGATCGGCACGTAGCCGTCCCTGGCCAGCCGCTCCATCTCCTGGCGCACCTGGGCGGGGGTCCTGTCGATGGAGGCCAGCCGCTTCTTCTGGATGCGGTGGTACATCAGCACCGGGACCACTCCGGCCTCGTTGGCCTTGACCTGCCGGGCGAACTCCGGCGAGGCCACCACCGGCGGCGGCAGCTCCGCGGAGGGCAGCGTGACCGCGGGCGAGGGGCCGGGCGACGGCGGCGGGGAGGGGGTCTGGGCGGGCGGTGTCACCGGCGGTGTGCTGAGCGGCGTCGCCGTACCCGCCAGTGAGACGGAGGTCGGCGCCGCGTCGGGGCGCACCAGGAGCACCACCACCGCGGTGATCACAACCACCACGTTGGCGAGCATGATGATCTGCGTCAGTGGCGCTGAACTCCGCACAAAACTCCCGTACCCATCGAGATCTCGACTGGATTACCACCCTAGAACAGACTCGGGCAGGCCGGGCAAACAACCAATGATCTACCTGGTCACCACTGGGTGTCCGCACGGGAACCACATCGTGACGACGCCCGCCCCGCGGAACGTCGCGGGGCGGGTGCGGAGGATCGAACCGGGAAGGCGGCCCTCAGTGGCCCGCGTCCTCCCAGGTGCGGCCGACCCCGACGGAGACCTCAAGGGGGACGCGCAGCGAGTAGGCGGCGTTCATCCGGTCGACGACCAGCTCACGCAGGGTCTCCAGCTCTCCCGGCGCCACCTCGAACACCAGCTCGTCGTGGACCTGGAGCAGCATCCGCGAGCGCAGAGCGGCCTCCTTGACCGCGTCGTGCACACCGAGCATGGCGACCTTGATGATGTCGGCCGCCGACCCCTGGATCGGCGCGTTGAGCGCCATCCGCTCGGCCATCTCCCTGCGCTGCCTGTTGTCGCTGTTGAGGTCGGGCAGGTAGCGGCGGCGGCCCATGATGGTCTCGGTGTAGCCGTCCTGCCTGGCCTGGACGACGATCGCGTTGAGGAAGTCGCGGACGCCGCCGAACTCCTCGAAGTACTCGTCCTTGAGGGCCCTGGCCTCCTGCACCGGGATGCCGAGCTGCCCGGAGAGCCCGAAGTCGGACAGTCCGTAGGCGAGGCCGTAGTTCATCGCCTTGATCTTGGCCCGCATCTCACCGGTGACCTGCTGGGGCTCGATGTCGAAGACCCGCGCGGCGGTCGCCTGGTGGAAGTCGTGCCCGGACTCGAAGGCCGCGATCAGCGACGCGTCGCCGGACAGGTGGGCCATGATCCGCAGCTCGATCTGGCTGTAGTCGGCGGTCAGCAGGGTCTCGTAGCCCTGGCCGACCACGAAGCCCTGCCGGATCCTGCGGCCCTCGGCGGTGCGGATCGGGATGTTCTGCAGGTTGGGCTTCTCCGAGCTGAGCCGCCCGGTGGCCGCCATGATCTGGTTGAACGTGGTGTGGATCCGGCCGTCGTCGGCGATCTCCTTGATCAGCCCCTCGACCGTGACGCGCAGCTTGGCCTGGTCACGGTGTCTGAGCATGATGGCCGGCAGCTCGTGGTCGGTCTGCGTGGCCAGCCAGGCCAGCTGTTCGGCGTCCGTGCTGTAGCCGGTCTTGATCTTCTTGGTCTTGGGCAGCCCGAGCTTGACGAACAGGATCTCCTGGAGCTGCTTGGGCGAGCCCAGGTTGAACTGCTCCCCGACGGCGGCGTGCGCGGCGTCGACGGCCTGCTTGACCGCGGCGCCGAACTCGGCCTCCAGGCCGCTGAGGTAGGGACCGTCCGCGGCGATCCCGGCCCGTTCGAGCTCGGCCAGGACCGTCACCAGGGGCAGCTCGACGTCGCCCATCAGGTGGGTGCCGCCCCGTGGTTCGAGGAAGTCCTCAAGGGCGTCGGCCAGCTCCCGCACGGCCATGGCCCGCAGCCCGAGGTCGTGGGCGGCGTCGGTCTCCTGGTCGTCGAACAGGCTGGCCTGGCCGCTGTTGTCCTCCTCCCCGCGCAACTCCCGGCGCAGGTAGACCCGGACGAGGTCCTCAAGCGGGAACGAGCGCTGGCCGGGCATCGCCAGGTAGGCCGCCAGCGCCGTGTCGCTGGTCAGCCCGCGCAGGTCCATCCCCTGGGCCCACAGCGCCAGGATCAGCCCCTTGGCGTCGTGCACGGCCTTGGGCCGCGACGCGTCGCACAGCCACTCGCGCAGCGCCGCCTCGTCGGCCTCGGTGAGCGTCGTCTGGTCGATGAAGGCCGCGCCGCGCCCGCCGTCGCCGGGCGCGGCGATCGCGACGCTGTCGACCCGCCCGGTGCCGCTGCCGTGGGAACCCCGGAAGGCCAGGCCCGCCCGGCCCTCCGGCATGGCCCGCAGCCAGGGCCCGACCTCGTCCGGCCCGAGCACGACCGTCTCGACCTCGAAGCCCTCGCCCGTCTCCGGCTCGGCCGAGGAGAGGGTCTTGAACAGCCGGTCGCGCAGCTCGCCTCTGAACTCCAGCGTGTCGAGGATCTTGTCGATCTCGGCGCGCTCGCCCTGGCCGACCGTCAGCGCCGTGACCTCGGCTTCGAGCGGGACGTCCCGGGTGAGCTGGGTGAGACGGCGGTTCAGCAGGACCTGGTCGAGGTGGTCGCGCAGCTTGTCCCCGACCTTGCCCTTGACCTCGTCGACCCGGTTGACCAGTTCCTCCAGCGAGCCGAACTCGCGGATCCACTTGGCCGCAGTCTTCTCGCCGACACCGGGGATGTTCCTGAGGTTGTCGCTGCTGTCGCCTCTGATGGCCGCGAAGTCGGGATACTGGGCGGGGGTGAGCTCGTACTTCTCCAGCACGGCCTCGGGCGTGAACCTGGTCATGTTGCTGATGCCGACCCTGGTCATCAGCACCGTGATGCGCTCGTCGACCAGCTGGAGCGCGTCGCGGTCACCGGTGACGACCAGCACGTTCATGTCCTGCGCGGCGGCGCGGGTGGCGAGCGTGGCGATCAGGTCGTCGGCCTCGTATCCGGCCAGCGACAGGTACGGCACGCGCAGGGCGTCGAGCATTTCGTGGATCAGGCTCATCTGGCTGCGGAAGCTGTCCGGGGCCGCGCTGCGGTTGGCCTTGTACTCCGGGTACTCCGTATGCCGGAACGTCGGCTCTGACCGGTCGAAGCAGACCGCCACGTGCGTGGGCCGCTCGTCACGGAGCACGTTGACCAGCATGGAGGTGAACCCGAAGACGGCGTTGGTCGTCTGCCCCGTCGTGGTGGAGAAGTTCTCCTCGGGCAGGGCGTAGAAGGCCCGGTATGCCAGGGAGTGTCCATCCAGCAGCAGCAGACACGGACGCGAGGGGGTCGCTTCGTTCTTCGGCACAGGGGAAGCCTAGTCTCCTGATACGACAGAAAACGCTGGTCCCGCGACAAGGAGACGCCCCCTTGACCATGACAGACCCACAGGAAGTCGCCCGGATCCTCGAAGAGACCCTCGGCGGCGCCGGTGGCGCGCTCGTCGAGCGGATGGGCATCGAGCTGACCGGGGCCTCCCCCGAGCGGGTCACGGGCCGCATGCCCGTCGAGGGCAACACCCAGCCGTACGGCCTGCTGCACGGCGGGGCCTCATGTGTGCTGGCCGAGACCCTGGGCTCGATTGGGGCGGCCCTGCACGCGGGCCAGGGGCGTGTCGCGGTCGGCATCGAGATCAGCGCCACCCACCACCGTGCCGTCAGCTCCGGCCACGTCACCGGCGTCGCGACCCGGGTGCACGGCGGCAGGAGCGTGGCGACCTACGAGATCGAGATCACCGACGAGCGGGGCCGCAGGGTGTGCAGCTCACGCCTGACCTGCATGCTGCGCGACGCCTGAACGGGAACTCACCGGTTTTCGATCATTACCCGACCTCCCCTTTTTGCACTCTTGCCACAGGAGTCGCTACGGTGGGTGACATCGATGCCCGTGGGGGAGCCGAGTAGAAAACGCGCAGGGTCGGGGAAGTCCTGCGCGGCGCCAAAGGCTCTCCCCGGGCTCGTGTTCGCTCGGCCCCGTACGGCCCGCTCCGGGCCCTTCCGGGCTCGGGCCGTACGGGGCCGAGGGTCACACGTCGGTGTGCGTGGGGTCGAGCACCCGGCGCAGGAAGCTCCTGGTCCGTTCGTACCGAGGTGAGCCGATCACCTGGTCCGGGGGGCCGTCCTCGACGATCACGCCCCCGTCCATGAAGACCACGCGGTCGGCCACGTCCCTGGCGAAGGCCATCTCATGGGTGACCACGAGCATCGTCATGCCCTCCTCGGCCAGTTTGCGCATGACCGTGAGCACGTCGCCGACCAGCTCCGGGTCGAGCGCGGAGGTCGGCTCGTCGAAGAGCATCAACGCGGGGTTCATGGCCAGCGCCCTGGCGATGGCCACCCGCTGCTGCTGGCCGCCGGACAGCTGGGCCGGGTAGAAGGCCGCCTTCTCCAGGACGCCGACCTTCGCCAGGTGCTCCCTGGCGATCCGCTCGGCCTCGGCCGCGCCGCGCCTGAGCACCCGCCGCTGGGCGATCATCACGTTCTGCAGCACGGTCATGTGCGGGAAGAGGTTGAACTGCTGGAAGACCATGCCGACACGGCGCCGGGCCGCGTCGATGTCGACGTCGGGGTCGGTCAGTTCGACGCCTTCGAGCACGACCTTGCCCGAGGTCGGCTGCTCCAGCAGGTTCACGCAGCGCAGCAGTGTCGACTTGCCCGACCCGGAGGGGCCGATGACGCACACCACCTGGCCGGGGTCGACGGCGAAGTCGATCCCCCTGAGGACCTCCAGCCTGCCGAAGCGCTTGTGCAGGTCCCTGATCTCGACCGCGTGCGCCACGGGGGCGGCCGCCTGGGTCGTCGGCTCGGTCATCGCCGTCCCCTCCCCTGCCGTCTCTCCAGCCGGTTCGCGAGGTAACCCAGCGGGATCGTGACGAGCAGATACGTGATGCCGACGACCAGGATGGGCGTGGCGTTGGCGTGTGTGGAGGCCAGGTCGTTGCCGAACTTGGTGAGCTCGACGTACTCGCTGGTCACGCCGAGGAACAGCACCAGTGAGGAGTCCTTGAGCAGGGACACGAACTGGTTGGTCGTCGGCGGGATGACGATCCGCACGGCCTGCGGGATGACGATGCTGACCGTGGCGCGGGTGTGGGACATGCCCAGCGAGCGCGCCGCCTCCATCTGGCCCTTGGGAACGGCCTGCAGGCCCGCGCGCAGCGTCTCGGCCATGTAGGCGGACCCGACGACCGTCAGGCCCAGGATGCCCTGCCCGTAGGTGTCGCCGGGCACCTGGAAGCCGGGCAGCGCCTGTGGCAGGAACAGGATGAGCAGGAAGATGAGCAGCGCGGGCAGGCCCCGGAAGACCTCGATGTAGGCGATCGCGAGCCATCGGTACGGCAGCACCGACGACATCCTCATCAGGGCCAGCAGCAGGCCGAACAGGAAGGCGAAGACGAAACCGCCGACCGAGTAGATGATCGTGTTCTTCAGCGCGACCGTGATCACCTCGGGCCACGCCTCGGCGGCGATCTCCGGCTTGGCGAAGTTCTGCGCCAGACTGTTCCAGTCGATGCGCAGGACGAGGAACACGGCCACGGCGACCAGCACGGCGTACTGGACGGCCCGGCTGACGCGTTGTCTCTTTCGCGGACTGAGCCGGGTCCTGCGGGCGCGTCCCGCCGGACCCGGTTTCTCAGCCGTCGTTGACTGGTCGGTCATGGATCAGCCGAGCTCTCCGGGCTTCTTACCGAACCACTTGACGTAGAGCTTCTCGTAGGTTCCGTCCGCCTTGGCCGTGGTGATCGCCTCGTCGACGGCCTTGAGCAGCGCCGGGTCGGCGCCCTTCTTCAGGCCGATGCCGTACTGCTCACCGGTGTCCAGGCTGGCGAGCAGCTCGAACTTGTCGGCGATCTCCGGCTTCTTCAGCCAGGCCAGCACGACCGGCAGGTCCTGGACGATCACGTCGACCTGGCCGGACTGCAGGCCGAGCAGCTCCTTGGGCGAGTCCGCGAACTCCTTGGGGTCGAAGCCGTTCTTCCTGACGTACTCCAGGCCCGTGGTCGAGGCCTGCGCGCCCAGGCGCAGGTTCTTCGCCTTGACCTCCTCAAGGGTCTTGATCCCGATGCCCTTCTTGCCGAGCAACGCCTGGGTCGCGTCGAAGTACGGAACGGAGAAGTCGATGTTGGCCTTGCGCTCGGGCGTGATGGTCATGCCCGCCGCCGCCACGTCGCACTTGCCCGCGGCCATCGCCGCGCCGCTCTTGATGACGGCGAAGTCGATGTCGACGACGTCCTGGGTCAGGCCGAGCTTCTTGGCCGCCAGGTCGACGATGTCGATGTCGAAGCCGACGGTCTTGTCCCCTTCCTTGAACTCGAAGGGCTCGTAGGGAAGGTTCGTGCAGGTGGTCAGCTTGCCAGGGTGGACCACCTTCACGCCGCCCTCCGAGGGGGCGCTCGCGGAGGAACCTCCGGTGTTCTCGGTACCGCAGGCCGCGAGGCCGAACGTGCCGGCGACCACCACCGCCCCCGCCGCGAGCACACGACGGGAAACAAAACTCAGGCCCACAAGGCCTCCTTCGGTCAGAGTCACATCGTGGACAGTTACCTCCGGGTAATACTGCCCACCCGTACGGACGTATGGATCACCGCTACAACACGATTCGGACAACAACCCCTTTCGGCGCCACCATGATCGGTATCATGCCCCACCAGGCCCTTGACACCTTCGGACGCCGAGTGGTCAACACTGCCACCCAATACGGTCCGGGACAGGAAATCACCAAGCCACAAAACGGTGCAAATATTCTATCTTCGCACTTCAGGTGGGGTAAAGGCCGCTACGAAACTCCCCGAATCCATGGGGAAGTGCATTGAGGAACAGCCCACGCCTCGGTTACCTTGCCCGGTGTGCGCAACCTCCCAAAGACGTTGACCGGTGCCGTCCTGGCCACCGCGCTCCTCACCGCGTGCTCGGGGCAGCCCTCCGCAGCCCCCTCCCCCTCGCCCACCCCCACCTACCAGCTGACGCCCCGCCCGGTACGGCCGGGCGAGCACCCGGTCGCCGCCGCGCCCGTGACGGACGGCGACATCCGCTTCCAGGTGATCGGCCTGCAGACCGGCCTGAGCGGGTTCGTCGGCAGCCACGGCGAGTGGCAGGCCAAGGGCCAGTACGTGGTCGTGCGGATCGTCGCCGAGAACCCGGGCCGCACCAACTCCCGCTTCGTCGCCGGCCGCCAGCGGCTCCTCACCGCCGACGGCACGGCCCACGCCGTCGACAGGTTCGCCCAGGCCATCAAACGCCAGCCGGACACCCTCCCGCTCGGCGCCGAGGTCAGGATCGAGATGGACCTGTGGTTCGACGTCCCCAAGGACGCGAAGATCACCGGCGTCCGCCTGTACGGCGACCCGCCCCTCGGCGTCGGCGGCACCACCCAGGGCGCGACCGTCCCCCTGGGCTAGGCCGGGCACGTCCTCGCCGCACGCGCGCAGCGAGGACGTGGAACCCCTTCCTAGGCCTCGTGCCCGAGACCGCCGCCC
This sequence comes from Streptosporangium sp. NPDC020072, assembly GCF_040631445.1. Lineage (NCBI taxonomy): Bacteria > Bacillati > Actinomycetota > Actinomycetes > Streptosporangiales > Streptosporangiaceae > Streptosporangium > Streptosporangium sp. NPDC020072. The sequence goes on from NZ_JBEYAB010000016.1 coordinate 118,799, forward strand.
AGATAGGCGGCCTGCACGTCGGGGTCGTTGAGCAGGTCGGCGGCGGGCGCGCTCTTGACCACCTTGCCGGTCTCCAGGACATAGGCCCGGTGCGCCAGCTTCAGCGCCTGCTGGGCGTTCTGCTCGACCAGCAGCACCGTGGTCCCACGGCGGTTGATCTCCTCGATGATCGAGAAGATCTGCTGCACCATCAGCGGCGCCAGCCCCATCGACGGCTCGTCGAGCAGCAGCACCTTCGGCTTGGCCATCAGCGCGCGCCCGATGGCCAGCATCTGCTGCTCACCGCCGGACATCGTGCCGCCCATCTGCGTCCTGCGCTCGGCGAGCCTCGGGAACAGCTCGTAGACCTCGGCCAGGTCCGCGTCGAAGTCACCGGAACGGGTGTAGGCACCCATGAGCAGGTTGTCGTGCACCGTCATACCGGGGAAGACCCCCCGGCCCTCAGGCGCCTGCCCCAGGCCCGCCAGGACCCTCTTGTGACCCGGCATCTTGCTGATGTCCTGGCCGTCGAAGACGACGCTGCCCGACGTCAGGCCACGCAGACCGGAGATCGTCTTCAGGGTCGTGGTCTTGCCCGCCCCGTTCGCGCCGATGAGCGTGACGATCTCGCCCTCGTTCACCTCGACCGAGATGCCCTTGAGCGCCGCGATCTTTCCGTAGTGGACGTGGATGTCCTTGACCTCAAGAAGCATCTGCGGGAGCCCCCAAATACGCCTCGATGACCCGGGGGTCGCTCCGCACCTCGTCCGGCAGGCCGTCGGCGATCTTCTGGCCGAAGTCCAGCACCGCGATACGGTCGCTGATGCCCATGATGAGGCTCATGTCGTGTTCGATGATGAGAATCGTCCGCCCCGCGTCGCGGATGTCGCGGATCAGCTGCTGCAGGGCGACCTTCTCCGCCGGGTTCATACCGGCGGCGGGCTCGTCGAGCAGCAGCAGCTTCGGGTTGGTCGCCAGCGCGCGGGCGATCTCCAGCCTGCGCTGGTCACCGTAGGGCAGGTTCTTGGCGTGGTCGTTCGCCCGGTGCGAGATGCCGACGAAGTCGAGCAGCTCCATCGCCAGCGCGCGCCCCTCACGCTCCGCCCTGCGGTGCGCGGGAAGCCCGAGAGCCACGCTCAGCATGCCCGAACGGTGGTGCGCGTCCGCGCCCACCATGACGTTCTCCACAGCCGTCATGTTGTGGAACAGCCGGATGTTCTGGAACGTACGGGCGACGCCCCGCTTGGTGATCCTGAAGCGCTTGACGCCGCTGATCCGCTCGCCCTGGAAGAGGACCTGCCCCTCCGTCGGCTGGTAGACCCCGGTCACCACGTTGAAGACCGTGGTCTTGCCCGCGCCGTTCGGACCGATGAGAGCGAAGATCTCCCCCTCGCCGATGGTCAGATCGACCTCGCGCAGCGCCGTGACGCCACCGAACCGCATGACAAGACCCTGCAGTTCCAGCATCGCTCGGCCACCGCGCCCACCGGCCGTCCCGCTCACCTCGGTGCTCATCGGGAGGCCACCTCCTCACCATGCGACTCGGGACCGGACACCTCTGCGCCGAGGCTTCCCATCCCGCCCGATCCCTCTTGCAGCTCCGCCTTGCGTTGACGCGAGGGCAGCAGCCCCTCGGGCCGGAAGATCATCAGAGCGACCAGCACCGCGCCGAAGATCAGCATGCGGTAGTCCTGCAGGCCACGGAAGCGCTCAGGCAGCCACGCCACGACGAACGCACCGAGGATGACACCCGGCAGGTTGCCCGCGCCGCCCATGACCACCGCGGCCAGGATCGTCGCGGACAGCAGGAACTGGAAGTCGTTCGGGTTGATCGAGATGGCCTTGGCCGCCCACAGCACGCCCATCGCGCCGCCGATCGAGGCACCGATCGCGAAGGCGAGCATCTTGAAGCGGAACGTCGGCACACCCATGACCTCGGCCGCGTCCTCGTCCTCACGGATCGCCGCCCAGGCCCGTCCGACCCGGCTCTTCTCCCAGCGCTTCACCAGGATGATCACGATGACCGCGAGCGCGACCAGCAGGTAGTAGTAGGGCCGCGGGTCGAGCACGCCGTACTTGAAGATCGCCACGTCACCGATCGTGATGTCGGGGAAGCTCGGCGGGTGCGGGATGCCGCGGACACCGTTCGGGCCGCCGATCGCGTCGGTGTTACGCGCCGTGATCCGGATGATCTCACCGAAGCCCAGCGTGACGATCGCCAGATAGTCGCCGCGAAGCCGCAGCGTCGGAGCGCCCAGCGTGATGCCCGACAGGGCGCACAGCCCGATGCCGACGACCAGGATCAGCCAGAAGTTCCAGCCGAGCCTGGTGCCGATCAACGCCATCGCGTAACCGCCGACCGCGTAGAAGGCGACGAACCCCAGGTCGAGCAGGCCCGCCTGACCGACGACCACGTTGAGCCCGATGGCCAGCACCACATAGGTGCCGATCGGGAAGAACAGGATGCTCGCCCAGTCCGTGTAGGGCGACATGAACGAGCCGATGCTCTCCGAGGGCAGCAGCAGCGCCCCGACGATCAGGAGAACGTAGACGACCCAGCGCTGCCAGCCCGGCGTGTTCAGCCAGCGCTCGTGTACGGCGTCGCCGTACTGGCTGAGCCTGTGACGGAAATCTGCCAGTGAATTCTTCTGGTTCATGCGCGCGCCTGCTGGAGTGATTCACCGAGGATTCCGGTGGGGCGGAACATCAGGACCAAGACGAGGATGCTGAAGGAGATCACGTGCTTCCAGTCGGAGCCCGCGAAGATCGCCCCGTAGTTCTCCACGAGGCCGAGCACCACACCGCCCACCAGAGCACCGCGCAGGTTGCCGATGCCGCCCAGGACCGCCGCGGTGAACGCCTTGATCCCGAAGAGGAAGCCGATGTAGTAGTACGTGTTCTCGTACGAGATCAGATACAGCGCCCCGGCCACACCGGCCATGCCGCCGCCGATCAGGAACGTCATCCGGACGATCTTGTTGATGTCGACGCCCATGAGGACCGCCGCCTCCGGATCCTGCGCGGTGGCGCGGATACCACGGCCGATCTTCGTACGGTTGACGAGGGCGTCAAGGGCGATCATCATGCCGACCGCCGCCACGATCACCAGCACCTGGTCCGCCCGGACCGAGTGGCCGAAGATCGAGAAAAGCTCGTTCCGTTCCATCAACCGGGGAAGGCCCATCTGGATGCGGCCTTGCTGCGGGCGGTTGAAGACGTTCGGAATCACCAGGAGCGCGAACAGCTCCTGCAGGAAGATCGAGGCACCGATGGCCGAGATGAGCGCCGCGAGGCGGGAGGCCCCACGCTTGCGCAACGGCCGGTACGCGATCCGCTCCAGCGCCACCGCGGTTCCCGCGGAGGCGAGCATCCCGGCCACGACCATCAGCAGGATCACCCCGGCCAGCGCGATGCCGGTCAGAGGTGAACTTATGCCGAACACGAACGGGACGAACATCGCGCCGAAGGTCCCGATCATGAACACTTCCGAGTGCGCGAAGTTGATCAGACGCAGCACGCCGTACACCATGGTGTAGCCGAGCGCTATCAGGGCGTAGATCGAACCGAAGGCCAGGCCGTCGATTGTGGCCGGCCAGAACTGATTGATGAAGTCATTGAGCACTAGGGTTTACCACTTCTAGCGGGGGTCGCCTGCACTGCCGGTAGCACACCGCTTCCAGCAGAACCTCGTGGACTCTGGTGGAAGTACACAGAAAGCGGGACCGCGCTTCGGCGATCCCGCTCCCCGTGCGCCAACTACCTTCTCTTCTCGCGGTCCGTCCCTAGCCCAGCTTGGCCTCGGTGGCCTTGCCCAGCAGCGTGATGGCGCCGCCCTTGACCTGGTAGATGTAGATGTCCTTGGCGACGACCTCACCGTTGTCGCCGAACTTCACCTGCTTGGAGACACCGGCCAGGTCAACGGTCTTGATGAACTCGTTGATCTTGTCGGTGGTGGTGTTGCCCGCCTTGACCGCCTCGACGAAGACGGACGCGGCGTCGTAGCCCTCAGAGGCGTAGATCGCCGGGTCGGCGTTGAACTTCGCCTTGTAAGAGTCGGCGAAGCTCTTCACCTTCGGGTCGGTGACATCGGGGGTGGCGATGTAGCAGGGGCAGCCGACGAGGGCGCCCTCGGCGTTCTGCGCGCCGGCGCCGTCGATGAGGCCCTTGTCCAGCGAACCGTCGCCGGAGAAGAACTTCGCGTCCTTCACGCCCTTGTCACGCAGCTGCTTGAGCAGGTTGCCGCCCGCGGCGTAGTAACCACCGAAGAAGATCGCGTCAGGCTTGGCCGCCGCGACCTTGTTCACCACCGAGGAGAAGTCGCTCTCGGCCGGGTCGAGTGAGTCGTTGGTCAGCTTCACACCCTTGGTGCCGAGCTGCGTACGGACCGCGTCGGCCAGCGGCTTGCCGTACTCCGACTTGTCGTCGATGACGAAGACGTTCTTCGCACCCGCCGCACCCGCGATGAAGTCCGCGATACCGGGACCCTGAACACCGTCGTTCGGCAGCACACGGTGCCAGAACTTCCAGCCGTTCTCCGCGAGCTTGGCGTTCGTCGCCGAGGCCGTGATGCTCGGAACACCCGCTTCTTCGAGCACCGGCGCGACCTGCGCGGACTCACCGGAGAACGCCGGGCCGATCAGGCCGGCGACCTTGTCGCTCTTGATGGCCTGCTGCGCCAGCGCGACGGCCTTGGAGGCGTCACCCTGGCTGTCGTACTTGACCAGCTCGATCTTCACAGCCGGGTTCGTCTTGTTGTACTCGTCGACGACGAGGTTCGCGCCGTTCCACGGCGGAATGACGATACCCGCGTTGGCGCCGGTCAGGTCACCCATGAAACCGATTTTGACGGTCCCGGCAGCGGAGGCGGCGGAACTGGAGCCACCGTCCGACTGCGGGGTCCCAGAGCCACTGTTACCACAAGCAGCGAGACCGAGGGTGAGCGCCACACCGGCAGCGAGCACTCCACCGAGGCGAGCAGTCTTGGGCCGCAAGGTTGCCTTCCTTTCGCCCGACCCCTCATGGGGAGCGGGTTCACAGATGCCCTCCCTGACGGAGTGGCCAGGGGGTTGTGTCGGTTAGTACAGCCAGCGGATGTCACGGGTCGATACAGGACAGGCCACCGTAACTATTTCGTTATTACACCGATTCTTTTCAGCTATAACTGACAAAAGTCATGGTCACCACGCGCATCACCACCCTCACATAGATCACTTCGAAGATGCAAAAGCCCGCGTCAGACCGGGGTCACCGGAGCCGCGCGGGCTTAACAAACAGGAAACCTTCCTAAAGGAAGAGGGGCCTCCCCACCGGGCCCACCCCTCACTCCCCCGGCGCACCCCCGGCCCCGGACACCCCGTCGACCACGATCTGCGCCACCTGACGCATGCTCAACCGGCGATCCATCGACGCCTTCTGAATCCACCGGAACGCCTGCGGCTCATTCCACCCGTGCTCCGACATCAACAGGCCCTTCGCCCGCTCGACCAGCTTGCGCGTCTCCAGCCGATCAGAGAGCGACCCCACCTCCCGCTCAAGCGCCACGATCTCCTCGTGCCTGCTGACCGCCATCTCGATCGCGGGCACCAGATCCGACTTCGTGAACGGCTTCACCAAATACGCCATGGCCCCGGCGTCCCTCGCCCGCTCCACCAGATCACGCTGGGAGAACGCCGTGAGAATCAGACACGGGGCGATCCGCCGCGACACGATCTGCTCGGCGGCCGAGATTCCGTCCAGGATGGGCATCTTCACATCCAGGATCACCAGATCGGGCCGGTGCTCGGCGGCCAGCGCGACGGCGGCCTCCCCGTCCCCGGCCTCCGCGACGACGGCGTACCCGTCCTCCTCCAGCATCTCCTTCAGGTCGAGGCGGATCAGAGCCTCGTCTTCCGCGATCACCACTCGCCGCTGCGTACTCACGAGCAAGAGAGTACCGATGTCCGCTAGATTAGAACCACGCCGGTGCCCACAGCCGATCCAGTTCTGGGTAAGCTCACCACCGGCACACAATCCGGACAAGTCCGGAAATATGCCCTGATATCCCAACGGCAGAGGAAATGGTCTCAAACACCATCTAGTGTGGGTTCGAATCCCACTCAGGGCACCAAAGGTCAGACCCCTCGGCGCACCGCGCGTTTTTGTCGCACCCTCCTGCGAAACTCTCCGCATGTATCACCTCACTGTGCGTCAGAGAGTGCTCCGGCTGCTCGATTCCGGGCAGACCATAAGCTCGGTCAGTCGCCAGACGGGTGTTTCCCGGGCGACGGTCAGGCAGTGGCGGGACCATCCCGACCGTCCGCCCTCCCGTACGGCCTCGTGTCCCCGGTGTCAGGAGATCCCGCAGCCTCCCACACCCGGTGACGTCTACGCCTACCTTCTGGGCCTTTATCTCGGTGACGGCTGCATCAGTGCCGTCGGAGACCCCGCGAAACAGGTGTGGTCACTACGGATCATGTGCGCGGACGCCTGGCCCGGGCTCCAGGAGGAGTGCGTCCAAGCCCTCACCGTCATCAGACCGGGCAACAAGGTCCGCAGGCTCCCCCGCCAGGGATGCACAGAGATCAACTGCTTCTCCAAGCACTGGCCTCACCTGTTCCCCCAGCACGGGCCGGGAAAGAAACACGAACGCCGGATCAGTCTGGAGAGCTGGCAGCGAGAGATCGTCGAGGCCAATCCCGGCAGCCTTGCACGGGGCCTTTTCCACTCCGACGGATGCAGATCGAACAACCGGGTCCGGCGAGAGTTCGGCGGCCGGTCACAGTGGTACGAATATCCGCGCTACCTCTTCGTCAACGAATCCCGTGACATTCTCACCCTCTGTGAGGAGACCCTCGACATGCTCGGGGTCGCCTGGAGTCGTCCCAAGCCGAACACCGTTTCCGTCGCCCGCAGGGAGGCCGTCGAGAGGCTGGACGAGTTCGGCGGCCCGAAGCACTGACGGTCCGCGTGGACGACTTGCCGCTGAGGGGAGGCATCGGGAAGAGTCGGCGGTTGCGGCCCTTCGATCTGAGAGGCAGACATGACTGGTGGTGTCGTCCCGGGGGAGCTCCGCCTGAGCGGGCACGGCCTGGTGTTGCGGGAGTGGGAGGACGATGACCTGGAGACGATGGTCGGCCTGTTCGACGATCCCGAGGTGGCCTACTGGACGCCTCTGGTCTCCCCGTTCGATCTGGAGGCCGCCCGGCTCTATCTGAAGCGTGCGCGGGAGCGCCGGGCGGCGGGGCAGGCCGTCCAGCTGGCCATCACAGAAGGCTCGGGGGCGGCGCTGGGTGAGGTGCTGCTGATGTGGAGCGAGCCCGGTTCGGGGGTCGCGGAGATCGGTTACAGCGTGGGTGCGGCCCATCGGGGGCGTGGGCTGGCGGTGCGGGCGGTGCGGGTCATGACGGAGTTCGCCCGGGGCACGCTGGGGATCGACCGGTTGCTGCTGGAGATCGAGAAGGAGAACACGGCGAGCGCGGCGGTGGCGGGTGCGGCGGGTTACTCCCTGACGGAGGCGCCGCCGATTCCCGGTGAGGAGAAGGGCAGGAGGTTGTTCCTGCGGACGTGGGAGTACGACGGTTGACCCGCCGTTGGCCCACGATGCCGGTACGGCGGGCGTCGGGGCGCCGGCCGTACCGGTTGGGTGCGGTTGGTCAGGCGGGGTGGGAGACGGCCGCGCCGATGGTGTGGACGCGCAGGGCGTTGGTCGAGCCCGCGGTGCCGGGAGGGGACCCGGCGACGATGACGACCTTGTCGCCCTTCTCCAGGCGGGCGTTGGCGAGCAGGGAGGCCTCGACCTGGCGGACCATGTCGTCGGTGTGGTGGACGAAGGGCACCTCGAAGGTCTCCACGCCCCAGGTGAGGGCCAGCTGGTTGCGGACGTGGGGGGCGGAGGTGAAGGCGAGCAGCGGGATGGGCGAGCGGTAGCGGGCCAGGCGGCGGGCGGTCTCGCCGGACATGGTGAAGGCGACGAGGGCCTTGGCCCCGACGATGGCGCCGACCTCGGCCGCGGCGCGGGCGATGGCGCCTCCGGTGGTCTCGGGCAGCCGGTCGAGGCTGTGCGTGGCGTGCAGGGAGGTCTTCTCCGCGGCGACCGCGATGCGGCTCATGGTCTGGACGGTCTCGATGGGGTAGTTGCCGACGGAGGTCTCGCCGGAGAGCATGACGGCGTCGGCGCCCTCCATGACGGCGTAGGCGACGTCGGAGGCCTCCGCGCGGGTCGGGCGGGGGGCGGAGATCATGGAGTCGAGCATCTGGGTGGCGACGATGACCGGCCGGGCCTTCTCGTGGCAGAGCTGGATGGCGCGTTTCTGGACGATCGGCACCTCTTCGAGGGGTAGTTCGACGCCGAGGTCGCCGCGGGCGACCATGATGCCGTCGAAGGCCTCGATGATCTCGGGGAGCCGTTCGACCGCCTGGGGCTTCTCGATCTTGGCGAGCAGCGGGAGGCGGACGGCTTCCTGTTCCATGATGTTGCGGACGACGTCGGCGTCCGAGGGGCGCCGGACGAAGGACAGGGCGATGAGGTCGAAGCCGGTGCGCAGGGCCCAGCGGAGGTCGGCCTCGTCCTTGTCGGTGAGGGCGGGGGCGCTGACGTTGACGCCGGGCAGGTTGAGGCCCTTGTTGTCGGAGATCATGCCGCCGATGATCACGCGGGTGGTCACGCGGGGGCCGTCGATGCGGGTGACCTCCAGGTGGACGCGTCCGTCGTCGACGAGGATGCTGTCACCGGGGCGGACGTCCTTGTGGAGGCCGAGGTAGGTGGTCGAGACCTGTTCGCGGTCACCGGGGACGTCCTCGGTGGTGATGGTGAAGACGTCTCCGAAACCGAGGCGGACGGGACCCTCCTCGAACTTTCCGACGCGGATCTTGGGGCCCTGCAGGTCGGCGAGCACGCCCACACCGCGGCCGAGTTCGGCGGCGGCCTCCCTCACCCTGTCGTATACCTCTTTGTGCAGTTCCTGGCTGCCATGGCTGAGGTTGAAACGAGCCACGTCCATGCCTGCGGCGATGAGTTCGCGGAGGCGTTCCGGGGAGGAGGTGGCGGGGCCGAGGGTACAGACGATTTTTGCGCGACGAGTCACGGGTCCCACCCTAATTGGTACAGACCACTTGGTCGTTACGTTGGCCGGAGCAGGGGTGAAAAACTCGATGACATCGTGTCACCGGTGCGGACCCGGGTGTTCCCGTTGAACGCCTGTGGGGGTCGGGGGCGTTGAGGCGGCGGCCCGGAGTCGTGGCCTGTGAACGCGGGCGCGGACCATGATGGCCGAGGGGTCTCGGTCGCGGCGGTGCCGTACGGCCGGGCGTCGGGACCGGCCGGGTACGGCGATCTCCATCCGGCCGGCGGGATGAACCCGTCGGACGTCTTCGGGGCGTCCGATTCGATCGGTGCTGGTCCTGCCGTACGTGGTCGAGGGGGGTTCGCGGTCGTCGTGCCGCACCGGCGGCGGTGAGCTGTGACGGCGCTCCGGCCTGGTGCCCGTGTGCGGCGACGCGGGCGGTCAGGGGCCTGACCCGCCTGCCGGTGGGGGGTGCGCTCGCCGGACCGGTGTTCACGGTGGAGGCGCTTCAGGCGTGGCCGGTGGCCGGGCCGTTGGATGGGCGGGTTCCAAGGCGGGGCTCGTTGGCGGCTGCGGGACCCCGGGACCCCGGCGGCGGGGTGGCCGGGGGCCTGTGCACGATCGGCGCGATCGGGCCCTTCTGGGGCCTGGGCGGACGCGGCTCCGCCTCGGCCCAGGCGCCCTCGCGGGGCGTCACCGGCCCGTGTGGGTGTGACGCCCGGAACGTCAGGGGGCGATGGTCGCGGCCTTGGCGGCGTCGACGATGCCGCGGCCGTAGAAACCGTTGCGGGACTTGGAGCCCTGGCAGGTGTGGGCGGCCTCGTCGCCGAAGCCCTGGTAGACGTAGCGGCGGGGCTTGGGGCAGGAGGTGCGGGTCGCGCTGGCGTAGAGCAGCCGTTCGACGTCGGCGGGGCGCATGGTGACGCCGTCCTTGGACGGTTTGCCGAAGCGGCTGATGATCACGGCGGCGACGCCGGTGGCGTGCGGGGCGGCCATGGAGCTGCCGGCGAGGTACTGGTAGTAGGCGCAGGTTCCCGCCTTGCAGTCACGTACGACGGAGCCGCTGCGCGGCTTGCCGTCGGCGTCGATGAGGTGTTCGGCGCGGAGCACGTTTTCCGGGGCCGCCGCCAGAACGGTCCTGGTGATGTCCTGGCCGCTCTCGCCGTCGGCGGCGTCGCCGCCGGGGGCCGCCAGGTCGGTCTGTTCGAGGCCGTAGTCGGAGTAGGAGGCCTTGCGCTTGGTCGGGCCGACGGCGGAGACCGAGATGACGCCCTTGGACTCGGCGGGGACGCTGAGGCAGGAGTTGCCGATCTTACGGGTGCGCTGCGCGTCGAGGGGGTAGTCGGGGCTGATGAGGTCGGTCTTCGGGTTTCCGAGGTCGGTGGCCTCGTTGCCGATGGCGCTGATCAGGGTGACGCCGTGTGCGCGGGCGTAGTCGAGGGCGCGCTGCATGCCGGTGATGACACCGCGCTGTTCGAGTTGTTCCGCTTTGGAGTCGCGGGGGTTGGCGGTGCAGTTGAACAGCCACGGGTCGATGTAGTAACTCATGTTGACCACGTCGATGCCGTTGTCCGCGGCGTAGGTGAGGGCGTCGATGCTGGGTTTGAGGAAGAACATCCCGGAGTCCTGGCCCGCGCGGAGGTTGACGAGGGAGACGCCGGGGGCGACGCCTGCGACGCCCAGACCGTTGATCGGGGAGGCGATGGTGCTGGCCACGTGGGTTCCGTGGCCGTCGTCGTCCCGGTCGACGGGGTCCTTGCAGCCCTTGAACTCGCAGGGGCCGTCGAGTTCCTTGCCGTTGGGGTCCTTGGGGATGTCGGTGACGAAGTTGCGGCTGAGGTCGCGGTTGAAGTTCGGGGCGATGTCGGGGTGTTTGCCATCGATGCCGGTGTCGATGACGCCGACCAGCACCCGCTTGTCGCCGGGGGCGGTGGCGTGCGATCCGGTGGCGGTCGCGCCGATCATCTTCATGTCCCACTGCCGTCCGGCGAGGGGTTCGCCGCCGCTGAGGGCGATGGTCCTGATGTCGGAGACGTTGACCCCGGTCGCCGTGGCGGGGACGGAGGCGGCGTGGCCGATCCTGCGGTCGCCGGAGACTCCGGCGACGGAGGGGGCACCGGCGAGGCTCTCCACGAAGCCGGCGGCGGGACCTCTGGCGACGACGTAGCCGAGTTTGGGTTCGGTGGAGAGCGGGGCTCCCCCGGCCTCTTCGATGGCCTTGACCGCTCCGGTCCGTGCGCCGTCGGCGTAGAAGACGAGGTAGTCGCGCAGCGCCCCGCCGCCGGCCGTGGCCTGGTTCGCGGGGGCGGCCGCGGTGAGACCCGCAACCACGGCGACGACGGCTGCCGCCCCGGTCAGGCGTGCGCGCCAGCGGTTCATCGATCCTCCACATCCGTTGGAGCCAGGAGAATCATCCTCAAGCCATCCGACCTGCAAAGCAAACCGATGTTCCCGGTACGGCGGGCGCAGGGCCGTACCGGGAACGCCGGGTCGTGTTCAGACCAGGGGTCTGGCGGTCGGCGGGATCGCCGTCGGCAGGGCGGTCTGGCCGGTGAGGTAGCGGTCGACGGCCGCGGCGGCGGAGCGGCCCTCGGCGATCGCCCAGACGATCAGCGACTGGCCGCGTCCCATGTCTCCGGCGACGAAGACGCCCTCGGCGGAGGTCATGTAGCCCTTGTCCCTGGCGACGTTGCCCCGGGCGTCGAAGAACTCGCCGTCGGCGGAGTCCGCGAGGTCCTGGAGCAGGCCGGCCTTCTCCGGGCCGACGAAGCCCATGGAGAGGGTGACTAGGTCTGCGGGGATCTCCCGTTCGGTGCCGGGGATCGGCTTGAAGCCGTTCGCGGGGCCCTCGACCTCGACGAGACGCAGTGCCCTGACGTTGCCGTCGGCGTCGCCGACGAACTCGGTGGTCGAGACGGCGTAGACGCGGTCGCCGCCGCCGTCGGCCAGTTCCTCGTGGGCGCTCTCCATCTTGAACAGGATGGGGAAGGTGGGCCAGGGCTGGCTGCCGGGGCGCTCGGCCGGGGGCTGGGGCATGATCTCCAGCTGGGTGACGGAGGCCGCCCCCTGGCGGATCGCGGTGCCGATGCAGTCGGCTCCGGTGTCGCCGCCTCCGATGACCACGACGTGCTTGTCCTTGGCGTCGATCGCCGAGACGGTGTGGTCGCCCTCCTGGACCTTGTTGGCCAGGGGAAGGTACTCCATCGCCTGGTGGACGCCCTTGAGGTCGCGTCCGGCGACCGGCAGGTCCCGCCACAGGGTGGCGCCGCCGGCCAGGACGACGGCGTCGAACTCCGCGCGGAGCTGGGCGGCCGTGACGTCGACGCCGACGTTGACGCCGGTGCGGAACTCGGTGCCCTCGGCCCGCATCTGGGCGAGCCTGCGGTCGATGTGCCGCTTCTCCATCTTGAACTCGGGGATGCCGTAGCGCAGCAGGCCGCCGACGCGGTCGGCGCGTTCGAACACCACCACGTCGTGCCCGGCCCTGGTGAGCTGCTGGGCGGCGGCCAGGCCCGCGGGCCCCGAGCCGACGACGGCGATCTTCCTGCCGGTCCTGGCCGTGGGGGTCTGGGGGGTGACCCAGCCCTCGTCGAAGGCGCGGTCGATGATCTCGACCTCGACGCGCTTGATCGCCACCGGGTCCGAGTTGATGCCGAGCACGCAGGCGGCCTCGCAGGGCGCGGGGCACAGGCGGCCGGTGAACTCGGGGAAGTTGTTGGTGGCGTGCAGGCGTTCGACGGCCTCGCGCCAGTCGTCGCGGTAGACCAGGTCGTTCCACTCGGGGATGAGGTTGCCCAGGGGGCAGCCGTTGTGGCAGAACGGGATGCCGCAGTCCATGCAGCGGGACGCCTGCTTGGTCAGGGCGGGCCTGGGGAAGTCCTGGTAGACCTCCTTCCAGTCGCGGATGCGCACGTCGACCGGGCGGCGGGCGGGCAGCTCGCGTCCGTGAGTGAGGAAACCCTTCGGGTCAGCCATCGGTGTGTACCCCCTTATCCCTGCACCGCGGCCGTCATGACCGCCTCGTCGATGTCTCTGCCCTCGCGCCTGGCGGCCTCGGCCGCGCGCAGCACCCGCTTGTAGTCGGTCGGCATGATCTTGCGGAAGCGGGCCGGGTCCCAGTCGGCCAGGAGTTCCTTGGCGACGGGCGAGCCGGTCTCCGCCAGGTGGGTCTCGACGATCTCCCGCAGTGTGTCGGCGTCGGTCTCGTCCAGGTCCTCGATCTCGACCATCTCGCGGTTGATCCGCGCGGTTTCCGGGTCGAGGAGGTAGGCGACGCCGCCGGACATGCCCGCGGCGAAGTTGCGGCCGGTGGGGCCGAGGACGACGACCCTGCCGCCCGTCATGTACTCGCAGCCGTGGTCGCCGACGCCCTCGACGACGGCGGTCGCCCCGGAGTTCCGTACGCAGAAGCGTTCGCCGACGACGCCGCGGATGTGGGCCTCGCCGGAGGTCGCTCCGTACAGGCCGACGTTTCCGGCGATGATGTGGCCGTCGAGGGGGGCCTCCTCGTGCGGCCTCACGGTGATCCGGCCGCCGGACAGGCCCTTGCCGAGGTAGTCGTTGGCGTCGCCGGTCAGGCGCAGGGTGACGCCCTTGGGCACGAAGGCGCCGAAGGAGTTGCCCGCTGAGCCGGTGAAGCGGACGTCGATGGTGTCGTCGGGCAGTCCCGCGCCGCCGTACCGCTTGGTCACCTCGTGGCCGAGCATGGTGCCGACCGTACGGTTGACGTTGCGGATGGGCAGGTCGAGCGTGACCGGGTCGCCGTTGGCCAGGGCGCCTTCGGCGAGCTGGATCAGGGTGTGGTCGAGAGCTCGTTCCAGGCCGTGGTCCTGTTCGGTGACGCGGCGCAGCGCGGTTCCCTCGGGGAGTTCCGGGCGGTGCAGGATCGGCGTGAGGTCCAGGCCTGAGGCCTTCCAGTGCTGCTCGGCGGGGGCGGTGTCCAGCAGTTCCGCGTGTCCGACGGCTTCGTCGAGGGTTCGGAAGCCGAGGGCGGCGAGGTATTCGCGGATCTCCTCGGCGATGAACTCGAAGAAGTTGACGACGAACTCGGGCTTGCCGCTGAAGCGCCTGCGCAGCTCGGGGTTCTGGGTCGCGACGCCGACCGGGCAGGTGTCCAGGTGGCACACGCGCATCATCACGCAGCCGGAGACGACCAGCGGGGCGGTGGCGAAGCCGTACTCCTCGGCGCCGAGCAGCGCGGCGATGATCACGTCACGGCCGGTCTTGAGCTGGCCGTCGACCTGCACGACGATCCGGTCGCGCAGCCCGTTGAGCAGCAGCGTCTGCTGGGTCTCGGCCAGGCCGAGCTCCCAGGGGGCGCCCGCGTGCTTGAGGGAGGTGAGCGGGGAGGCGCCGGTGCCGCCGTCGTGGCCGGAGATGAGCACGACGTCGGCGTGGGCCTTGGACACGCCCGCCGCGACCGTGCCGACGCCGACCTCCGCCACGAGCTTGACGTGCACGCGGGCGGCCGGGTTGGCGTTCTTCAGGTCGTGGATGAGCTGGGCGAGGTCCTCGATGGAGTAGATGTCGTGGTGCGGCGGCGGCGAGATGAGGCCGACGCCGGGGGTGGAGTGCCTGGTCTTGGCGATCCAGGGGTAGACCTTGTGGCCGGGCAGCTGGCCGCCCTCGCCGGGCTTGGCGCCCTGGGCCATCTTGATCTGCAGGTCGTCCGCGTTGACGAGGTACTCGGAGGTGACGCCGAAGCGGCCCGAGGCGACCTGCTTGATGGCCGAACGGCGGGCGGGGTCGTGGAGCCGGTCGGGGTCCTCGCCGCCCTCGCCGGTGTTGGACTTGGCGCCGAGGCGGTTCATCGCGACGGCGAGGGTCTCGTGCGCCTCCCTGGAGATGGAGCCGTAGGACATGGCGCCGGTCGAGAAGCGCTTGACGATCTCGCTGACCGGTTCGACCTCGTCGATCGGGACCGGTTCGCGGACTCCCTCACGGAGGGTGAACAGGCCGCGCAGGGTCATCAGCCGCTCGGCCTGGGAGTCGACGAGGGAGGTGTACTCCTTGAAGATCTCGTAGCGGCGTGAGCGGGTGGCGTGCTGCAGCTTGAAGACGGTCTCGGGGTTGAACAGGTGGGGTTCGCCCTCGCGGCGCCACTGGTACTCGCCGCCGACCTCAAGCCTGCGGTGGGCGTTCTCCGCCCTGGGGTAGGCGCGGGCGTGGCGCAGCGCGGACTCCCCGGCCAGGACGTCGAAGCCGACGCCGCCGAGGCGGGAGGTGGTGCCGGTGAAGCAGGTGCCGATGACGTTCTCGTCGAGGCCGAGCGCCTCGAAGATCTGCGCGCCGGTGTAGGAGGCGACGGTGGACACGCCCATCTTGGACATGACCTTCAGGACGCCCTTGCCGTACGCCTTGATGAGGTTGCGCACGGCCTTGTCGCGCTCGACCTTCAGGACGCCGGAGGCGATCATGTCCTCGACGGTCTCGATGGCGAGGTAGGGGTTGACGGCGCCCGCGCCGTAGCCGATGAGCAGGGCCATGTGGTGGGCCTCACGTGCCTCGCCGGTCTCGATGACCAGGCCGACCCGGGTGCGGGTCTTCTCGGCGATGAGGTGGTGGTGCACCGCGCCGGTGAGCATCAGCGACGGGATGGGCGCGAGGGCGTCGGAGGAGCCCCGGTCGGACAGCACGATGATCCGTGCGCCGCCCTCGATCGCCGCGGAGACCTCGGTGCGGATCTCCTCGATGCGGTGGAGCATCGCCTCGCCGCCGCCGTGGACCTCGTAGAGGCCGGAGACGACGTGCGGGCGGAAGCCGGGCAGCGCGCCTTCGTCGTTGATGTGGATGATCTTGGCGAGCTCGTCGTTGTCGATCACCGGGTAGGGCAGCACGAGCTGGCGGCAGGAGGAGGGCTCGGGGGCGAGCAGGTTGCCCTCGGGGCCGAGCGTGCTGGCCAGGGAGGTGACGAGTTCCTCGCGGATGGCGTCCAGCGGCGGGTTGGTGACCTGCGCGAACAGCTGGCTGAAGTAGTCGAACAGCAGCCTGGGCCGGTCGCTGAGGACGGCCACGGGGGTGTCGGTTCCCATGGAGCCGATGGGCTCGGCGCCCGTGGTCGCCATGGGCGCCAGGATGATCCGCAGCTCCTCCTCGGTGTAGCCGAAGGTCTGCTGCCGCTTGATGAGCGCCTCGTGGGTGGGGATCTCCCGCGAGCGGGCGGGCAGTTCCTCGAAGCGGACCAGGCCCGCGTGCAGCCAGTCGCCGTAGGGCAGTTCGGCGGCGAGCCGGGCCTTGATCTCGTCGTCCTCGATGATCTTGCCGCGGGCGGTGTCGACCAGGAACATCCTGCCGGGCTGCAGGCGGCCCTTGCGGACCACGTCCTGCGCGGGGATGTCGAGGACGCCCGCCTCCGAGGCGAGTACGACGAGGCCGTCGGTGGTCACCCAGAACCGGCCGGGGCGCAGGCCGTTGCGGTCGAGGACCGCGCCGACGAGGGTGCCGTCGGAGAAGGTGATCGAGGCGGGGCCGTCCCAGGCCTCCATGAGGGTGGAGTGGAACTCGTAGAAAGCCCGCCGTGCGGGGTCCATCTCGGTGTTGTTCTCCCACGCCTCGGGGATCATCATCAGCACGGCGTGGGGCAGTTCGCGGCCGGCGAGGTGGAGCAGTTCGAGCGTCTCGTCGAAGGAGGCGGTGTCGGAGCCGTCCGGGTCGCAGATCGGGAACAGCCGCGACAGGTCGCCGGGCAGGGCGGCGGTGCTCAGCATGGCCTCGCGGGCGCGCATCCAGTTGCGGTTGCCCTTGACCGTGTTGATCTCGCCGTTGTGGGCGACGTAGCGGTAGGGGTGCGCCAGCGGCCAGGAGGGGAAGGTGTTGGTCGAGAAGCGCGAGTGGACCAGCGAGATGGCGGTCTCGTAGCGCTCGTCGCTCAGGTCGGGGAAGAAAGGCTCGACCTGGCCGGGGGTGAGCATGCCCTTGTAGACGATCGTCCGTGAGCTGAGCGAGGGGAAGTAGACCTTCGTCTCGTGCTCGGCCCGCTTGCGCAGGCAGAAGGCGATCCGGTCCAGCTGGAGGCCGCTCTCACCTCCGGGGGAGGAGACGAACAGCTGCGCGAAGTGCGGCATGGTCGCACGGGCGCTGGGGCCGGGCAGTGCCCGGTCGGTCGGGACGTCGCGCCAGCCGAGGACCGTGAGGCCCTCCTCGTCCGCGATCCGCTCGATCTGCCGTACCGCGTCGTGGCGGGCTTCCGCCTCGGCGGGCAGGAAGGCGGTGCCGACCGCGTACGAGCCCGCCTCGGGGAGCGGGAAGCCCGCCTCCGCGCGGAGGAAGGTGTCGGGGATCTGCGTGAGGATGCCGGCACCGTCACCGGTGTCGGGTTCGCTTCCCTGGGCTCCCCGGTGGTCGAGGTTGCACAGGGCCGTCAGCGCCTTTGTGACGATGTCGTGGCTGCGGCGGCCCGCGACGTCGGCGACCATGGCGACGCCACAGGCGTCGTGCTCGTTCGAAGGGTGGTACAGGCCCTGGGGCTCGGGGAAACCGAGGTGGGCAGCAGGCATCGAATCCCTCCCGTCGTCTCGCTGCTCTGGATCAAGCTAGGGACGACGTTGGCCCTGCTGCGTGGTGGGTAGACATTACCGTACCCTGCCGGAAAGCTACCTACCCGGTCCGCATAGCGACCATTTAGTACAGGTTTGCCCACTTCAGTCAACATGCCCGTACGGCACGGCATTCCATCGGGCGCCCTAAGGTTGGCGCATGGACGCGATTGCGGATCTCCTCGCGCGGGCGGGAGTCGACGGCAGGAGACCGAGGGCCGTGCTGGCCGCGCTGGGCGACGGCCGCTGGTGGACCCTCGCCGATCTGGTCAGGCTGACCGCGACGTCACGGCGGACGGTCGAGTCCCTGCTGCGCGAGCTCGACCTGGAGCGCTCCGGCGACCGGTTCAGGCTCAGGGCCCCGCTGCCGGAGGCACCCGTGTCCCGTGCGCCCGCCGACCCGGTGGCCCATCTGCTGCCCGAGCAGGCCGGCCTGGTCGCCACGATGGAGAAGCTGATCACCGGCGCGCCCCGGGGGCGTCACACGCTCGACCACGTGTCGGCGACCGCGGAGACCGTGGTCAGGCGGGCCCTGCTGCTTGAGGCGAGGTTCTGGCTCGACGGCGCCCGCCTGCTGTGCGTCGGCGACCACGACCTGACCTCGCTGGCCGTCGCGGCGCTGTGCCCCGGCCTTGAGGTGACCGTCGCCGACATCGACGAGCGCATCCTCGGCTACATCGCCGAGCAGGCCGGACGCCTGGGCCTGCCGGTGCGCACCCGCTGGGCCGACCTGCGCCTCGGCCTGCCCGCCTCGGCTCGCGGATGGGCCGACCTGGCGATCACCGACCCGCCCTACACGCCCGAGGGGGTCGGGCTGTTCGTCGCCCGCGCCGCCGAGGGGCTGCGCGACCGCGACCAGGGCCGTGTCCTGCTGGCCTACGGCGCCAGCGAACGCACTCCCGCCCTGGCGCTGAAGGTGCAGAACTCCCTGTCCGCCCTCAACCTCGTCAACGAGGCGATCTACCCCGACTTCAACCGCTATCTCGGCGCCGAGGCCATCGGCTCGGCCGCCGACCTGTACGTCCTGCGGCCGACCACGAAGACCTGGCCCGCCGTCGCCGCCCGCGTCGAGGGCCTCAGCGCCGCCATCTACACCCAGGGCCCCCAGGCGGTCGAGTCGGCGGCCTCATCCGCTCCTCCTCCCCCGGTCACCGGGAGTCCCGAGGTGCTGGTCGGGGACTGGCCCGCCCAGGTGCTGCCCCGCACCCCCAGGGCCCGCCTGTCGACCTGGCTCGCCAAGCCGTACGCCACCGACCCCGCCGAGGTGGCGATCGCGGTGCCCGCGGGGCTTGAGGCCGCACTGCCCCGGCTGCTGCTGGCCACCCGCGCCCGCCGGGTCCAGGTCACGCTGGCCGAGCCTCCCACCGCCCTGCCCGCCGAACTGTCGGCCGTCTACGAGCTGACCGCCGAGGGCCGGACCGTGCACGCCGTACGGCTGCCGCCCCCGCAGACCGACGAGGGCCGCGTCCTGCGGCGCGTCCTGGACAACGCCCACGGCAAGGTCGCCAACACCTGGCGGGAGGCTCTCATCTCGGTCAGAGGTGAGCTGACCAAACGGCAGGCCAGGGCACTCGTCGCGCTGAGCGCGCCGTGGGCGCAGGACGTCACCGTCCTCGAACTGCCCGCGCACCGGCTGCGGGAGCTCCAGGACGCGGTCGCGCGCTCCCTGACCGCGCCCGTGCCCGCGGACTGAGCGCGCTCAGCGCACCAGACGGTGCTGGAGCAGCAGGCTGGGGCTGTCGACGGCCACCTGCGGGTAGGTCAGGTCGGCCTTACCCGCCCCCTGCCCCGTGTTCCCGGCGGGGGCGACCCAGCTGACGGTGACGTAGTGGCCGAGGGCGCGGGCCTGTGCCCAGCCCGCGGCCCCCTGGAAGCCCTCCGGGGTACCCGGGACCGGCCGTACGAAACCGTCACGGCCCAGCACGCCGACGAGCCGGTCGGCGGCGGCGGAGTCGGCCAGGTTGAAGACGACGAACTGGCCGAGGACCCGGCCGTCACGGGTCGCGTAGCGGGCGCGCAACACCTGGGTGCATCCGGCCACGGCCTCCCGTGCCCCACCCCAGACCGCCGAGGCGCAGTCGGTCAGCTGTTCGGTGCCCTGGCGCGTGAGCGTGACGCCGCCCGCGCTCACCGAACCCGTGGGAAAGACCTCCGCGACGGTCAGCGGGTCGGGATCGGCGGCCCGGGTGGCGATGGGGTCGTAGTGCGCCGTGGTCCGCTCGGCCCTGAAGGTCGCCGGGCGCTGGGTGTCCGTACCCGCCCGTGACCACAGGAACACCGCGGTCCCCGCGGCGGCGAGGGCCACGACGGCGACGGCGATGATCCACTTACGCATGACCGATGAGCCTACTGTCCGTGGGGTCACGAGGGGGACGCGGCGGGCTTCACCGCGACGACACGGCGGAAAACGGCCCTCTCCGCGCCCCTGACCGCCAGGGACAGGGAGACGAAGTCGTCCTTCTCGCCGGGATCGGCGCCGTCGGCGCGGCCGATCCAGACCAGGGCCGCGTAGTGGCCCATGGCGTTGCCGCTGCCCTCGCTGTAACCGGAGGAGGAGAACGGTGCCCTGCCGCCCTGCCCCAGCGGCTGTGGCCAGCCTCCCCGGTAGCCCGCGGTCAGGGACTGGACCAGTTCGTTGGCCGCGGCGGTGTCACGCAGGTTGAACAGGGTGTACTGCGCGACGTAGCGGCCGTCCGCGCTGGTGTAGGTGCCCCGCAGCGCCTGGGTGCAGCCCGACCTGGTGAGCTGGTCGGCCAGCTCCCGCCCCCAGACCGCCGCCGAGCAGGTCGCGTCGAGTTTGGTGGCGCCCAGCTTCAGGGTGATCGCACCCTCTTTGAGGGTCCTGACGGGGAAGATCTCCTTGAGGGTGAGCGGCGCCGGGTCGGCCGTGTTCCGCTCGATGGGCGCGAACAGCTTCGGCGAGTTCCATCCCTTGTAGGTGTCGGGCCTCGGCTGGGTCACGATGGCGGCGGCGGTCGCCCGCTCGGGGACGAAGTCGTTGCCGACCGCGGAGATCACAAAGGCCAGGACGACCGCGGTGACGATCACTCCGACGACGGAACCGCCGATCACCAGCAGCCGCTGCTGGAGGCGGCTCAGCCCCAGCTCCCGCAGTCTGCCGCCCTCCACGGGCTGCGCCGTCCTGGAGGAGCCGCGCCGGCGCCTGCGCGACGGGGTCGGGGCCTGGGGGCTGGGCGCGTTCACAGGCCGCCCCCGCCCAGCAGGTGGCCGAGGCCGAAGGTCAGGAGCGCGGCGAGCGCGCCGACGCCGAGCTGTCGCAGCCCGCTGTACCACCAGCTGCGCGCGGTGACCCTGGAGACCAGTGCCCCCGCCCCGAACAGCGCCAGGCACGAGACGATCGCGGAACCGACCAGGCTGGTGACCCCGAGAAGGTACGGCAGCAGCGGCAGGACCGCGCCGACGCTGAAGGACAGGAACGAGGAGACTGCGGCGACCTTGGGCGAGGGAAGGTCCCCCGGGGTTACGCCGAGTTCGGCGCTGGTGTGCACCTCAAGCGCCTTGTCGGGATTGAGGGAGATCTGCCTGGCCACCTCCGCCGCCAGCTCGGGCTGGACACCGCGCGACTCGTAGAGCTGGGCGAGTTCGCGCAGTTCGGCCTCGGGGTTGCGTTCCAGCTCACGCCGCTCGACGTCGATCTCGGCGACGGCGAGCTCCCGCTGGCTGGCGACCGAGACGTACTCGCCGCCCGCCATGGAGAACGCCCCCGCCGCCAGGCCCGCGATGCCCGCCAGCACGACGACCTGGGTGCTCGTCGTGCCGCCCGCGACACCGGCGATCAGCGCGAAGTTCGACACGAGCCCGTCCATCGCCCCGAAGACGGAGGGCCGCAGCCAGCCGCCGTTGACATCCCGGTGGGCGTGGTGGATCTCGGCGCGCTCCTGGGCGCCGCCCTGACTCATCGTTCCTCTTTCTTCGCCTGGTTCCTTAGCGGGGGGAGACCCGGCTCACGCCGTGCCTTTCTCCCCTGCTGCGCGCTCGCCGTCGGCCACGGCCGTCTCGGCTTCGTCGGCCTGGTCGGACCCGTGGGCGGGGTCGGTCTCTGCGCCCGTCTGGGCGAAGGCGGACACGAACTCCGCCTTTCCATCCTGCCCGTCCCGCCCGCCGGCCTGCTCCGAGGGGGGCGCGGAATCGGCGGGCCGGTCGTCCTCGGACTCCGCCCGCGGCCCGGTCTCGTGCTCGTCCGCCTGGTCGGCGGCGTGCGCGGGGTCGGCCGGATCGCCGGCCTCCTGGTCCTGCGTCACCCCGACGACCCGCTCCTCACCGGTCTTGTTCCTGGTGCTCCAGAACCAGATGAGTGCCGCGACGAACAGCACGATGGAGGTCCACTGGTTGAGCCGCAGGCCGAGGATGTGGTGGGCGGTGTCGATGCGCAACCCCTCGATCCAGAACCGGCCCAGGGTGTAGCCCGCGATGTAGAGCAGGAACAACCGGCCGTGCCTGAGGGCGAACCTGTGGCCCGCCCAGACCAGCACGAGGGCCAGACCCAGGTCCCACACCATCTCGTACAGGAAGGCGGGGTGGTAGGTGGAGACCCCCGGCAGCGTGCCCGGCTTGTCGGGGTCGATCTCCAGGCCCCACGGCAGGGTCGTCGGGCTGCCGAACAGCTCCTGGTTGAAGTAGTTGCCCAACCGGCCGATGGCCTGGCCGACCGCGATGGCCGGGGCCACGACGTCGGCGACCGCGGACACCGAGATTCCCCGGTTGCGGCAGCCGAACCAGACGCCCAGCGCGCCCAGGGTGACGGCCCCCCAGATGCCCAGCCCCCCGTTCCAGATGTAGAGCGCCTCGATGGGCGTGTGAGGGGCGTCAGGCCCGAAGTAGAGCTGCCAGTCGGTGATGACGTGGTAGAGACGCCCGCCGACCAGGCCGAACGGCACGGCCCAGACGGCGAGGTCGACGATGGTGCCCGGCGTTCCCCCACGGGCGCGCCAGCGGCGCTCGCCGATGGCGACGGCGACGATGACGCCGAGCACGATGCACAGCGCGTAGGCCCTGATGGGGATTACACCGAGGTACCAGACCCCCTGCGAGGGGCTGGGAATCGAGGCGAGGGGCATGTCAGGTGACGTTACCGTGTCGCGGGCTACTTGGCGGCATCGAGAACGGCTTTACGGAGATCCGCGGGCTTGAACGCGACGTCGTTGCCGATCTCGGTCCCGTTGATCTTCAGCGTCGGCGTGCCGCTGAGCTTGGCGGCCTGCATGGTCCTGGTGCTGTAGTCGATCTGCTCCTGGGCCTTCTGCTGGGTGGTCACGCAGGTGGCGAAGGCCGAGCCGGTGACCCCTGCGTCTCTGCCCCAGTCGACCATGTCGTCCACCTTGAAGCCCTCGACGGTCTCGGAGGGCTGCTCCTTGAACAGCTTGTCGTGGAACTTCGACCACGGGGTCCCTCCGGGGATGCACCGGGAGGCGGCCCCGGCACGCAGGGAGTTACCCCTGGTGACGCCCTGGTTCATCTCCTGCGAGAAGATCGTGATGGGGTGGTAGACCACCTTGACCTTTCCCTCGGCGGCCAGGTTCTTGATGGTGGGCCCGCTGGTCTGCTCCATCGCCCTGCACGCGGGGCACTGGAAGTCCTCGTAGACGTCCAGGACCGGCTTCTCGACGCCCGCGACGGCCATCACGACGGAACCGTCCGGGGAGGCGGTGATCGGCGCGAGCGCCTGGGTGACCTCCTCGGGCTTGCTGCCGTTGGCGGCGTACCACCATCCGGCTCCGATCGCGCCGAGGGCGACGACCACCACGGTCGTCACCGTCGCGACGCGCTTGAGCCGCTCCTTCTGCCGCTGCTCCTCCCGCTGTGCCTTGATCCGCTCACGCACCGAGTGCTCCCGTGCGGCCTTGCCCATCAGTGATCCTCCTGTTTCCGTGGTTCCTCCTCGCCGTCCACCTCGTCGTACGACTCCCGCTCAGGGGCCAGCCCGAGCGCGGAGTCCAGCGCGAGTCGTCCCGGACCGAACCGGGCGACGAGCACGCCGAGAACGAAGAGACCGGAGTCCCGCAGGATGTCGACGAGGTAGTCGGGCTCGACCCCCGGCTTGAGCTGGCCGCCGCCGCCGAAGCAGCCGCAGTCGATCCGCAGGCCGCGCGCCCACACGGAGGCGATGCCGATGACGAACGCCAGCATGAGCAGCGCGGAGATGCCGCCCACGACGCGGGTGAGCAGTCCGACAACCAGCAACACCCCAATGACGATCTCCAGGATGGGCAGGCCGTAGCCGACCACCGTGGCAAGCGAGTCTGGAAGCAGTTCGTACGCCTTGACCGACTGGACGGAAAGCACAGGCGTGCCGATCTTGCCCCAACCTGCGACAATGAGCACCCCCGCCAGCACCAACCGCGAGACGGTCGTCACCCAGGGTAGCGTCGAACTAGCTCTGCGCGACCTCGGGGGGGCCTGCTTTTCAGAAGTCACGAGCATCATCGTCTCCCATTCCGGACCTGCGTCGCGGCCGTCGCCGGCGGCTACACGCGTTCCTGAGGAACCCCATCACGTGCTGGATAAGCGTCGGGTAAGTCAATCGGCCGACCGTAACGCGCTCCGTGAGGGTCCCGAAACTCCGGTCTCCCGTTCGCCGAGTGTCCGGCCGGGCGTGGCATGGCGCGAAGGCGGGGACGGCATGGCCGCCGCCTCGGCTCCTCCGCCACTGGCACACACCCTCCAGGTTCGATGACCGTCCCGGTTCCCCCATGTCCCTGCGCCTGTGCGATCGGCGGGCCGAGCCTGTTCGAACTGGGAAATCGTAGCCGAGGCACGGTCCTCGCGGCGTTTTCAGGTCAACGGGGGGAGCGTTCGGACTGAACCGGGAGAGAGGTCTCGCACCCCCGGGGCCGATGCGCCGCTTCCAGCGTACGCATTTCCAGGGTACGCCGCAGCCTTCCGCGCAGGTCGGCGGGCATGACGACGCCCCGGCCCCATGGGGCGGCGCCGTACGAAGAACGCGGCCGTCCTGTGTGGACGGCCGCGTCGTATGAGATTTCAGGCGTGTCCCGGGCAAGCCCGGTTTTCAGCGGCGAATCAGGCGCGCACGCCCGCCGCCAGCTCGGCTCCCAGCTCCCTGACCGCGGCCAGGCCCGAGGCCTCATCCGGAGCGTCGAGCAGGCGGCGGATGAACGCCGAGCCGACGATGACGCCGTCGGCGTAGCGGGCGACCTGGGCCGCCTGCTCGCCGGTGCCGACTCCGAGGCCGACGCAGACCGGCAGTGAGGTCTGCCTGCGGGTCCGCTCGACCAGGCCTTCGGCGGCCTCGCCGACCGTGGCGCGCGCCCCGGTGACGCCCATCAGGGAGGCGGCGTAGACGAAGCCCGTGCAGCACTCGGCGACGGCCTTGATGCGTGTCTCGGGAGAGCTGGGTGCGACGAGGAAGACGGTGTCGATTCCGGCCCCCGCGCTGGCCTCCCGCCACGGCCCCGACTCCTCCGGGGTCAGGTCGGGGGTGATGGTCCCCGTCCCGCCCGCTGCGGCCAGGTCACGGGCGAACCGGTCGGCGCCGTAGCGGTCGATCGGGTTCCAGTAGGTCATGACCAGCGTGGCGGCGCCCGTCTTGGCCACCCCCTCGACCGTGCGCAGCACGTCGGCGATGCGGGTGCCGTTGATCAGCGACCGGTGCACGGCGTCCTGGATGGTCGGGCCGTCCATGAGCGGATCGGAGTACGGCAGGCCGATCTCGATCACGTCGCAGCCGGCCTCGACCATGGCGGTCGCGGCCGCGATCGCGCCGTCCTTCGTGGGGAAACCCGCGGGGAGGTATCCGATGAGGGCGGCGCGATCGTCCGCCTTAGCCTTGGCGAACACCGTCTGAAGAGTCGTCATCGTTGGTTCCGTTGTCGGTCGTGGCCTCCGTCCCCTCCGCGGGGCGGAGGGGAAGCAAGTCGGTCGTCAGAGGTTGAAGTACTTCATGGCGGTGCCCATGTCCTTGTCGCCCCGGCCTGAGAGGTTGACCAGGATGAGCGCCTCGGGGCCGAGCTCGCGGCCGAGCTTGAGGGCTCCGGCGAGCGCGTGCGAGGACTCGATGGCCGGGATGATGCCCTCGGTCCTGGCGAGCAGGGCGAAGGCGTCCATGGCCTCGGCGTCGGTGATGCCGTGGTAGGCGGCGCGTCCGGTGTCCTTGAGCCAGGCGTGCTCGGGGCCGACACCGGGGTAGTCGAGGCCTGCGGAGATCGAGTGGGACTCGATCGTCTGGCCCTCCTCGTCCTGCAGGACGTAGGTGCGCGACCCGTGCAGGACCCCGATGGAGCCCTCAGTGAGGGTGAGGGCGTGCTCGCCGGTCTCCTTGCCGCGGCCGCCGGCCTCGTAGCCGTGCAGCTGGACGTCCTGGTCCTCAAGGAAGGCGTGGAAGATGCCGATGGCGTTGGAACCGCCGCCGACGGCCGCGGCCACCGCGTCGGGCAGCCTGCCCGCGAGGTCGAGGATCTGGCGGCGGGCCTCGACGCCGATGATGCGGGCGAAGTCGCGGACGATCTCGGGGAACGGGTGCGGTCCGGCGATGGTGCCGAACAGGTAGTGCGTGTGGTCGACGTTGGCCACCCAGTCGCGGAAGGCCTCGTTGATGGCGTCCTTGAGGGTCTGGCTGCCGTTGGTCACCGGGACGACACTGGCGCCGAGCAGCTTCATGCGGGCGACGTTGAGCGCCTGGCGCTCGCAGTCGACGGCCCCCATGTAGATCACGCACTCCAGGCCCATCAGGGCCGCGGCGGTCGCCGTCGCGACGCCGTGCTGGCCTGCGCCCGTCTCGGCGATCAGGCGGTTCTTGCCGAGCCGCTTGGTGAGCAGGGCCTGGCCGAGCACGTTGTTGATCTTGTGGGCGCCGGTGTGGGTCAGGTCCTCGCGCTTGAGCACGATCCGGGCGCCGCCCGCGTGCTCGGAGAAGCGGGGGACCTCGGTGAGGGTGGTCGGCCTGCCCGCGTAGGTGCGCAGCAGGTGGTCGAACTCCCGCAGGAAGGCGGGGTCGTTCCTGGCCTTCTCGTACTCG
Source organism: Streptosporangium sp. NPDC020072 (assembly GCF_040631445.1). Lineage (NCBI taxonomy): Bacteria > Bacillati > Actinomycetota > Actinomycetes > Streptosporangiales > Streptosporangiaceae > Streptosporangium > Streptosporangium sp. NPDC020072. The sequence continues at coordinate 145,345 of NZ_JBEYAB010000016.1, forward strand.
GCCGCCACCTCGTCCAGCGCGGGGATGAGGGCCTCGGGGACGTAGCGCCCGCCGAAGACGCCGAACTTGCCGTCGGTGTCCGGGTCGTCGCCGTGGACGCCGTTGCCCGCGAGGTCCGCGGAGGTGAGGATGCCGTCTGTCACTGTCACGTGCTCACTGTCCCTCTGGTCGGGATGCGGGGTGGGCTCCGGCGGTGACCAGGTCGACCACGGCGGCCCTGGGGTCCTTGCCGGTCACCAGGCTCTCGCCGACAAGGACGGCGTCCGCCCCCGCCCTGGCGTAGGCGAGCAGGTCGTGGGGACCGCGCACACCCGACTCGGCGATCTTGATGATACCGTCCGGGATCTTCGGGGCGATCTTGGCGAACACCTCGCGGTCGACCTCAAGGGTCTTGAGGTTGCGCGCGTTGACACCGATGATCTTCGCTCCGGCGGCGAGCGCCCGGTCGAGCTCCTCCTCGGTGTGCACCTCGACCAGCGGGGCCAGCCCGATCGACTCGGCCCGCTCGATGAGGGAGACCAGCGCGTTCTGTTCGAGCGCGGCCACGATCAGCAGCACGAGGTCCGCGCCGTAGGCACGGGCCTCCCACAGCTGGTAGGAGGTGACGACGAAGTCCTTGCGCAGCACCGGGATGTCGACCACGGCGCGGACGGCGGCCAGGTCCTCCAGGCTGCCGCCGAAGCGGCGACGCTCGGTCAGGACGCTGATGACGTGGGCGCCACCGGACTCGTAGTCACCGGCGAGCGCGGCGGGGTCGGCGATGGCGGCCAGCGCGCCCTTCGACGGGCTCGAACGCTTCACCTCCGCGATGACCGCCACCTGGTCGCCGCCGAGAGCGGCGTAGGCGTCGCGGGGGGCGGGTGCCCGCTCCGCGCGTTCCTTGAGCTGCGCCAGCGACACCGTCTGCTGCCGGTCGGCCAGGTCCGCGCGGACTCCTTCGAGGATCTCCTCCAGTACGCTCACCTGTCCTCCTCGCGAAACTCGGAGGTCATGTCGGCGAACGCTGCCGTACGCATGGTCCGCTCACTCCACTCGCTCACGAGTAAGGCCCCTCCCGATCGATTGCCCTGTCTCGCCGATGCTATCGGCCTTGCCGTGGTCGCCCCGCCACCGGGTGACGCCTATAGGTGACTATGGGGCCAAGAATTCCCCAAAGGGAACATTCCGCACTATCCAAAAAACGATCATTAAACCAAGAAATGCCCATATATAGGCAGGATTTATAACTTTTCCGGCATCTCGTCTTCCCTGCCAGGAGAACAACGCCCAGCGTCCCCACAGCAGGACCACCACGGGGATCATGATCACGACGAACGGATTGAACCCCAGTGCGGCGGCCGGGTCACCCTGGGTGAGCGCGTGCACCGCCCGCAGCCCTCCGCAGCCCGGGCAGTACAGCCCGGTGAGGGTGAGGAAGGGGCAGGCGGGATAGTGCCCCGGCTCGCCGGGATCGACCAGCGCGACCAGGAGGGTTGCCGCACCCGCCGCCACGGCCAGGCCGAGCGGCGCCAGCACGGCCCGCATCCGCCGTGCTCTCGGCTCTCCCGCCCTCGCGGCCCCGCTGGTCACCATCTGCCCGCCCGCACCCCTTCTCCCGCGACGACTGTCACCGGCAACGATACTCAAGGCGGCGCCGGATGACCGGCGACGCCCCGGCGGGGAACGGTCGGGAGGTCCTAGTAGCCGTAGGTGGCCGAGCCCGCCAGGACGCCTATCGCGACCAGCCAGACCACCAGCACGACCAGCCAGCAGGCGACGCCGAAGTAGGACAGGACCAGGCCCGCGATGGCCATGCCCCGCCCCTCCTCGCCGGTGCGCTTGATCTGGCCCAGCGAGATGTGACCGAGCACGATGCCCACGATCGAGGTCACGCCGCAGACGAAGAGCCCGGCGATGCCCATGATGAGAGCGGCGATGGCCATGCCGTTGTTGCCTCGGGGCGGCGGCGCTCCGTAGCCATAGGGATCGTAACCACCGCCGGGCGGCGTGCCGTACCCGCCGGGTGGCCCGTAGCCGCCCTGCGGGGGCCCGTACCCACCGGGCTGATTCCCATAGCTCATGAATTACTCCCTCTACACACGTTGCGGCGAAATCCTAGCGAAATCAGATCATCGCGGCGGCGGGCCGCCTAGTCCGTGGGCAAGTTGTGACCGTACGGCGCGGCTCAGCGCCCGTCCCGTCCTGGGTCGGCAGCGGGCTCGGCGGTGGAGTCCGTGGCGGGACCCGTGGCGGAATCAGTGGCGGGGTCGGCTGTCGGGTCGGCGCCGAGGTCGATGGCGTCCCACATGGCCCGGCCGCTGCCCGAGGCTCCGGCGCGCGTGAGGGCCTCGCTCCCCCGAGCCGCGCCCCTGCGCTCGTAGCGCTCCGACATGCCGGGCCAGTTCACGCTCCACAGCGCGGCGACCGCTCCCCCGGCGAGCAGCACCAGGCCGCCCGCCCCGGCGAGCACCGGCCAGAGGAGGTGGCCGGTGGCCCGCGCCGTCTCGGCGGCCGCGGCCATGGGCGCGTGCCCGGCCGCGGCGGCGAGACCGGCGTCGGCTCCGCCGCCGGCTACCACCGCGACGATCACCCCTGCCCCGCACAGCGCCATCACGACGCCGATGGCCCTGCGCCACACGCCTCGCGTCGCGAGCACCGCGACCACCGCGGCCAGCGCCGCCCAGGCCGCGGGCGCCAGGGCGGGGGCGAGTTCGGCGGCGGAGACGGGCACGGCGCGCGTGCCGTACCTCACCGTGACCCAGTCGCGGCCCGCGGCCAGCAGCACCAGGCCCGCGCCCGCCGCGCACGCGGCGACCCAGGTCCACAGCGCCCGGCCCGCTCTCACGCCGGGGTCACCGCCAGCCGGTCGGCGTCGAAACAGGTCCGGTCACCGGTGTGGCAGGCGGCGCCCACCTGGTCGACCTTCAGCAGGATCGTGTCGCCGTCGCAGTCGAGGGCGACGGACCTGACGTGCTGGAGGTTGCCCGAGGTCTCGCCCTTGACCCAGTAGGACCGGCGGCTGCGCGACCAGTAGGTGGCACGGCCGGTGGTGAGCGTGCGGTGCAGCGCCTCGTCGTCCATCCAGGCGAGCATGAGCACCTCGCCGGTGTCGTGCTGCTGGACCACGGCGGGCACCAGTCCGTCGGCGGTGCGCTTCAGTCGGGCCGCGATGGCCGGGTCAAGGGGCATGTGGCAATTGTGCCGCACCTGGGCGGAGGTCCCGCGTCCGGCGGTCAGCGGGTGCGGTCGTCGTCGAACAGGTCGGCCGCGTGCACGACGATCCTGGGGTCGGGCCCGCCGACGATCTCGTGGTCCTTGTTGGTGTACTCGAACCGGCTCAGGAGGTAGCGCATGGCCTCGACCCTGGCCCGCTTCTTGTCGTTGCTCTTGATCACCGTCCACGGCGCCTCCTCCGTGTCGGTGTGCAGGAACATGTCTTCCTTGGCCTGGGTGTACTCGTCCCACTTGTCCAGCGACTCCAGGTCCATCGGCGACAGCTTCCACTGCCGCACCGGGTCGACCTGGCGGATGATGAAACGGGTGCGCTGCTCGGAGCGGGAGACCGAGAACCAGAACTTCACCAGGTGGATGCCGTCGCGGACGAGCATGCGCTCGAAGGCCGGCGCCTGCTCCATGAACTCCGTGTACTCCTCCGGCGTGGCGAAGCCCATCACGCGCTCAACCCCGGCGCGGTTGTACCAGGAGCGGTCGAAGAAGACCATCTCCCCCGCGGCGGGCAGATGGGAGACGTAGCGCTGGAAGTACCACTGGGTGCTCTCACGCTCGCTCGGCTTCTCCAGGGCGACCACGGTGGCCCCGCGCGGGTTGAGGTGCTCCATGAACCGCTTGATCGTGCCGCCCTTGCCCGCCGCGTCGCGCCCCTCGAACAGGATCAGCAGCCGCCCGCCGGTGTCCTTGATCCAGTACTGCAGTTTGAGGAGCTCGATCTGGAGCAGCCGCTTGGTCCTGTCGTACTCCGAACGGTCCATCCGCTCCGGGTAGGGATACCTCTCCCGCCAGGTGTCCACCGGGGTGCCGTCCAGCCGTACGAGCACGGGGTCGTCATCGTCGTCGTCGAGGACCCGCAGATTCGGCAGTTCGTCGAGCAGGTCGCTGCGGGACGCGGCGGAGCGCGCGTCGAGCACGGGGTACCTGCTGCCCCGCGCGGGTTCCTCACCCACCAGATCGGTCATGGACGTCCTTCCCGCTTCCCCCCGGCGGGAGCCCGGGGCGGTGGTCCCGCGGCTCCCTTACCTCCATCTCAGCACGTTAATCCCCGACATAAGGACATCAACAGCCCATTTGACGACCTGTAGGCCACTGTTCATCCCTCCTCACTTCCCCCATGACAATAAACCCACTAAACCAGTAGGTCTTGACGGGATTTGGTTCCTGTGTTGGAGTGAGGCCATGCAGGCTGAGCTCCCACCGGCGGTCCGCGGTCACCTCGCGCCGTGCCGCGCGCTGTCCCGTTCCTGTCGCCACTGACCTCGCGCCACCGGCCCCGCCCATCCGGTGCCGCGCGCCACCACGAGCCACCGCGAGCCACCGCGCCGCCGTCCCCGCTCCGGACGCCCCCGCCCAGACGACCTGCCAGAAAGGCCTCAGTCATGCCCGTCGAGTTCCTAGGCATAGGCGCCACGAACGACGGATCGGAGACCAGACCCCGCTCCGGGCCCGTGTTCGACAGACAGTTCACGCTACGGCTGGCGCGGGCCCACCACGAGCACGGCTGGGACCGGATCCTGTTCGCCTACGGCTCGGGCTCGCCGGACCCCGCGCAGGTGGCCGCCCTCGTCGCCGGGCAGGTCGAGGGGATACAGCTCCTGCTCGCCCACCGGCCGAACGTCTCCTACCCGACGTTCGCCCTGAAGACCTTCGCCACACTCGACCAGATCAGCGGCGGCAGACTGACCGTGCACTTCATCACCGGGGGCAACGACCGCGAGCAGGCCCGCGAGGGCGACCGCCTGTCCAAGGACCGGCGCTACGGGCGCACCCGGGAGTACATCCAGATCGTCAAGAAGGGCTGGACGTCCAGGACCCCCTTCTCCCACGAGGGAGAGCACTACCACTTCGACGACTTCCTGTCCGACGTCTTCCCCGTGCAGCAGCCCCGTCCGCTGGTCTCCTTCGGCGGCTCCTCCCCCGCGGCGTACGCGGCGGGCGGCGCCGAGGCCGACATCTACTGCCTGTGGGGCGAGCCGCTGGCCCAGACCGCCGAGCAGATCGCCGCGGTCAGGAGCGCGGCGCTCGCGTCGGGACGCAGGGACCTGCCCAGGTTCCAGGTGGCCTTCCGGCCCGTCATCGCGCCGACCGAGGAGAAGGCCTGGGAGAAGGCGGCCCGCACGCTTGAGGCGATCAAGTCGCGTGGTGCCTCCTCCCGGCGGCTGCCCGCGGGCCACGCCCCGGAGAACGCGGGCTCACAACGGCTCGTCGCGATCGCCGCCGGGGGCGACAGGTACGACCGCGCGCTGTGGACCCCGACCGCCGCGGCCACCGGCGGGGCGGGCAACTCCACCGCCCTGGTCGGCACCCCGGAGACCGTGGCCCAGGCGCTGCTCGACTACTACGACCTCGGCGTGGAGATCCTGTCCGCGCGCGGCTACGACCTGCTTGAGGACGCCGTCGACTTCGGCCGTCACGTCATCCCCATCGTCCGCGAGGAGGTGGCCAAGCGGGACCGCGAGCGTGAGGCCGCCGAGTCCCGGCAGTACCCGGCGACCAGTCTGGCGGGCCGGTGAGCCGCCCCGCGGTCGAGACCCGGCCGCAGGACGACACGGACTCCGGGACGGCCGGCCCGGACGCCCCGCCCGCGCTGCGGGTCGTCACCACCAGGCATCCCGGCCGGTGGGCGGCGGCGGCCGGGGTCGGCGTACTGCTCGCCATGGCGGCGAGCGCGCTGATCACCAACCCCGCCTGGGACTGGAACGTCGTCGGGGAGTACCTGTTCGCGCCCTCGGTGCTGCACGCCGTGCTGTTCACACTCCAGCTCACCGCGCTCGGCATCGGCATCGGCTTCCTGCTCGGCACCGTGCTCGCGATCATGCGCCTGTCGAGGAACCCGCTGCTGTCCTCGGTCGCCTGGGGCTATGTAGCGCTGTTCCGGTCGATCCCGCTCATCCTGCAACTGCTGTTCTGGTACAACCTGGCGCTGCTGTACCAGCGGATCTCCTTCGGCGTTCCGTTCGGCCCCTCCTTCTTCGACATCGGGACCATGGACCTGATCAGCCCGGTCACCGCCGCCGTGCTCGGGCTCGGGCTGCACCAGGCCGCCTACTGCTCCGAGATCGTCAGGGCGGGGCTGCTCTCGGTCGACCCGGGCCAGCGCGAGGCCGCCGCCGCATTGGGCATCCCCTGGAGAAGACAGCTGTTCAGGATCGTCCTTCCGCAGGCCATGCGCTCGATCGTGCCCACCGCGGGCAACGAGATCATCGGCCTGGTCAAGGGCACCTCGGTGGTCTACATCATGGCCCTGCCCGAGCTCTTCTACCAGATCCAGGTGATCTACAGCCGCAACGGCAGGGTCATCGCGCTGCTGCTCGTCGCGACCGTCTGGTACCTGATCATCACCTCCGTGCTGTCCGTCGCGCAGTACTACGTCGAACGTCACTACGCCAGGGGTCGCAGATGAGCGCCGTGATGGTCGACCTGCGGGGCGTGCACAAGAGCTTCGGCCCCCTGAAGGTCCTGCGTGGCGTCGACCTGCGGGTCGCCAGGGGCGAGGTCACCGTGATCCTCGGCCCCTCGGGCTCCGGCAAGTCGACCCTGCTGCGCACCGTCAACCACCTGGAGAAGGTGGACAGCGGATCGGTGCGCGTCGACGGTGAGCTGGTCGGCTACCGGCAGTCCGGCGACAGGCTCTACGAACTGCGTGAACGCGAGATCCTGCGGCAGCGGACCCGGATCGGGTTCGTCTTCCAGCACTTCAACCTCTTCCCGCACCTGACCGCGCTGGAGAACGTCGTCGAGGCGCCGCTGTCCGCGCAGCGAAGACCCCGGGCCGAGGTGCACCGGCTGGCCGTACGGCTGCTCGACCGGGTCGGCCTGGCCGACAGGAAGGACGCCTACCCCGGGCAGCTGTCCGGAGGGCAGCAGCAGCGGGTCGCCATCGCCCGCGCGCTCGCCCTGGAGCCGAAGGTCATCCTCTTCGACGAGCCGACCTCCGCGCTCGACCCCGAACTGGTCGGCGAGGTGCTCGACGTGGTGAAGGACCTCGCCAGGAGCGGCACCACCATGATCGTCGTCACCCACGAGATCGGGTTCGCCCGCGAGGTGGCCGACACCGTCGTCTTCATGGACGACGGGCGCGTCGTCGAACAGGGCCCGCCCGTCCAGGTTCTCGACTCCCCCCGGCACGAACGGACCCGCTCCTTCCTCAGCAAGGTCCTCTGATCCGTGACAACCCCTCCCTGCGATTCCCAGAAAAACAGGACTGAAATGTCGTTCCTCTCCAGGCTCAAGCCCGCCCTCCTCACCGCACCGCTTCTGCTCGCCGCCGCCTGCGGCTCGACCGGGACCACCTCCGCCGCCCCCCGGAGCGACGCCAAGCCCGCCGAACAGGCCTCCGCCCCCGCGGGAACCGGCGGCTCGAAGATCAACATCTCTCCGCAGCAGAACCGGATCCGGGCGGAGAAGGTCGACGCGATCGCCGCCCAGGTGCCCGAGGCGATCCGCGCGAAGGGTGAGCTGGTCGTCGGCTTCAGCGGGGAAGGCGCGCCGCCGCTGACCTTCCTCGCCGACGACGACCGCACCGTCATCGGCGTGGAGACCGACATCGCCCACATCGTGGCCGACGTCCTCGGCCTGAAGGCCAGGGAGGAGGTCACCTCCTGGGAGAACCTGTTCCTCTCGGTGAAGTCCGGAAAGTACGACGTGGCCTTCAACAACGTCACGGTGACCGAGGAGCGCAAGGACATCTACGACTTCGCCACCTACCGGGTCGACCAGCTCGCCTGGCAGACGGCGAAGAACAGCCCGATCACCTCGATCAAGCAGCCCTCGGACATCGCCGGGCGCCGGGTCGCGGTCGGCTCGGGCACCAACCAGGAGAAGATCCTGGTCGACTGGGACACGCAGAACCAGAAGGCGGGCCTGAAGCCCGCGCAGATCCAGAACTACCAGAAGTACGTCGACGCCCTGCTGTCCCTGAAGTCGGGCCGCATCGAGGCCTACTTCGGCCCCAACCCCTCCCTCTCCTACCAGGACGCCGTCGGCGGCGACACCAAGATCGTCGGCACCGTCTCGGGCGCGGGCCCCGACCTGCAGGGCCTGATCGCGGCCATGACCAAGAAGGACAACGGCCTCGTCAAACCGCTCAACGCCGCGATCAACGAACTCATCGGGAACGGCAAGTACGGCGAGGTGCTCAAGCGCTGGAACCTCTCCAACGAGGCCATCCCCGAGTCGCTGGTCAACCCGCCCGGCCTGCCCAGGCAGACGGCGAAGTGACGGCCCCGGGCGGCGCGCCGCCGCCCGGGAACCCGTGGTCAGGATCTGGCGGCCGAGACCCAGGAGGCGTGCAGGCCCGCGTAGACGCCGGGCTCGCCGACCAGCTCGGCGTGCGGGCCGCGCTGGACGATGCGGCCCCCGTCGAAGACCAGCACCTCGTCGGCGGCCTCCGCGGTGGACAGGCGGTGGGCGATGGAGACCGCGGTACGGCCCCGCGTCACCCCGTCCAGCGCGCGGGCCAGGCGTACCTCGGTCGCCGGGTCGACGGCGGAGGTGGCCTCGTCGAGCAGCAGCAGGTCGGGGTCGGCCAGGTAGGCGCGGACCAGGGCGACGAGCTGGCGCTCCCCCGCGGACAGGGACTCCCCCCGCTGACCGACCGGGGTGGCCAGGCCCTCGGGCAGTCCTTCGAGCCAGTCGGCCAGCCCCAGCTCGGTCAGGGCGAGCAGGATCTCCTCGCTCGTCGCCGAGGGACGGCCGAAGCGGATGTTCTCCTCCAGGGTGCCGTCGAACAGGAAGCCGTCCTGCGGCACCATGACGATGCGCTCGCGCAGCGAGGAGAAACGGACCCCGCGCAGGTCGTGCCCGTCGACGGTGACCCGGCCCGTGACCGGGTCCATCAGGCGGGTCAGCAGCTTGGCGAAGGTCGTCTTGCCCGAACCGGTCTCCCCCACGACCGCGATCCGCGAGCGCGGCGGGATGTCCACCGTGACGCCGGTCAGCACCGGCGCGCCACCCGGGTAGGAGAAGCCGACCTCCTCGAAGGACACGGAGATGGGGCCGCGCGGCAGCTCGACGCCGTCCTCGCCGGGGTCGGCGACGTCCGGCGGCGTGTCGAGCACGCCGAGGATGCGGCGCCAGCCGGCGATGGCGTTCTGCGCCTCGTTGAGCATCTCGGTCGCGGTCTGCAGCGGCGAGACGAACAGCGTGATCAGGAACAGGAAGGCGATCAGGCGCCCCGCGGTGATGTCGCCGGCGACGCCCAGTCGTACGCCGATCAGCACGACCGCGGTCGTCGCCAGCGCCGCGACGATCTCCGTCACCGGGAAGACCGTGGCGACGATGCGCTGGGTGCGGGCCTGCGCGGCCTTGTTCGCCTCGATGGTCACATCCAGCCGCTCGGCGGTGCGGGCCTCCGAGCCGTGGGCCCTGATCACCGCCGCCCCGACGACCGACTCGCCGACCGCGGCGAGCATGTCGCCCGCGCGCTCACGCACCTGCGTGTAGGCGCCGGAGAGCCACCGCTGGAAGCGCGGCAGCACGATCATGAGCGGCAGGAAGCACAGCCAGACCGTCAGGGCGAGCTGCCAGGAGTAGACGAACATCAGCACGGTCGCGACGAGGAGCTGGCCCAGGGCGATGATGATCATCAGCCCGCCCCACTGCATGAAGACGCTGATCTGGTCCACGTCCCCGGTGACCCTGGAGACCAGGGCGCCACGCCGCTCGGAGTTCTGGGTGAGCACCGACAGGTCGTGCACGTGCCGGAAGCCGCGTGTCCTGAGGGTCGCGAGGGAGGCCTCGGTCGCCTGGTACAGACGCACGTTCATCAGGTAGGCGCACAGCGCGGTGAGCACGACGGCCGCCGCGCACAGCAGCACGGCGCCGCGGATGTAGGGCAGGTCGGGGACCGCGCCCTTCAGTCCCGTGTCGATGGTCTGCTGGACGGCGATCGGGACGATGACCTTGCCGATCGTCGCCAGCACGGCGAGCGCGAGCGTCCCGGCGATCCCCTTGCGGAACTCCGGTGTCAGCGACAGGCCGTGCCGTACGGTGGCCAGCGCCGACCTTTCGACGCCGTGGAGCGAACTCACGCGCTGACCTCTTCCTCTTTCTCGGCTTCCTCGGCGTCGAGCGCCTCGCGCTCGGCCTCCTCACGTTCGTAGGCGGTGACCAGGTTGCGGTACCCCTCGCACCTCGGCAGCAGCAGCTCGTGCGGGCCCTGGTCGGTCACCCTGCCGTGTTCGAGGTAGACGACCTCGTCGGCCAGGGCGATGGTGGCCATCCGGTAGGCGACGACGACCACGGTCGATGCCTGGGCGGTGTCCCGCAGGCCCTGCAGGATCTTGGCCTCCACCTGGGGGTCGACGCTGGAGGTCGCGTCGTCCAGGACGAGCAGCCTGGGGCGGCGGACCAGCGCGCGGGCCAGGGCCAGGCGCTGGCGCTGGCCCCCGGACAGGGAGGTGCCCCGCTCGCCGACCCTGGTGTCGAGCCCTCCGGGCAGGGCGCTGACGAAGCCGTCGGCCTGGGCCAGGCGCAGCGCCGCCCAGACCTCCTCGTCTCCCACGGGCAGGCCGAGGGTGACGTTGCCCCGCACGGTGTCGTCGAACAGGAAGGTCTGCTGCGGTACCAGTGCCACCGCCTCGCTGACCCCGCCGCGGGCCACCTCGCGCAGGTCGACCCCGTCGATGAGAACGGCCCCCCGCGCCGGGTCGACCAGGCGGACGAAGGTCTGGGCGAGCGTGGACTTGCCCGAGCCGGTCGGCCCGACCAGCGCCACCGTACGGCCGGGCGGGACGTCGAGGTCGACCTCGTGCAGCACCGCGGAGTCCCCGTAGGAGTAGCCGAGGCCCTGTACCCGCAAACCCGCGGGCTTCTCCCCGGTCAGGGTCGCCGAGCCGTACTCCATGGAGCCGGTCGTGTCGAGCACGGCCCGCACCCGCTCGTAGCCGACGACGGCGCGGGGCAGCTCGGCCAGGACCCAGCCGAGGGCGCGGATGGGGAAGGCGAGCAGGGTGAACAGGTAGGCGACCTGGACCAGCACACCAGGGGTGATCGCCCCGCTCTCCAGGCGTCCCGCGCCGACCAGCAGCACGGCGAGCACGCCCAGGATCGGCAGTGCTTCGAGGAGGGGGTCGAACAGGCCCCGCACCCGGCCGACAGCGATGTTGGCGTCGCGCAGTTCCTCGGCTCCGGCGCGGAACCTGGCGGTCTCCTCGTCCTCACGGCCGAGGGTCTTGACGACCAGGGCCCCGTCGAAGCTCTCGTGCGCGACCTCGCTCACCTCGGCGCGCAGTTGCTGGGCCCTGGTGGCCAGTGGGCTGAGCCTGCGCTGGTAGACGAAGTTGAGCACGGCGATGGCCGGGAAGATCAGGAACCCGACCAGGGCGAGGACCGGGTCGGTGGCCACCAGCGCCACGGCCGCGGTGACCAGCATGACGACCACGCCGACGGCCATCGGCAACGGGGCGAGCGGCGCCCAGGCCGCCTCGGCGTCGGCGCTGGCGTTGGACAGCAGCTGGCCGGTCGGGTGCTTGTGGTGCCAGGCCAGGGGGAGCCTGAGGTACTGGCGGGTGACCTCCCTGCGGGAGCGCGCCTGCATCCGGTACTGCATGACGCCCGCGAAGTAGCGCCGTCCCGCGACGCCCGTCGCCTTGAGCAGCGCGACACCGAGGATGAGGAGGACGGCGGTGGTGAGCGCGCCGTCCGCGACCCGGCCCTCGGCGAGGGAGGGAAGCACGAGGTTCTGGGTGGCCCACCCGAGAGCCCACGCGGAGGCGACCGTCATGACACCGTAGACGGCGCTTGACAGGACCGCGACGGCGAAGACCCCTCTCTCGGACCGGATGGCCACCCCCAGGACGCGGAACCCTTGACGCATGACGGCGGAGGTCACCTTGCTCGCCACTCGGGGGGTGTCCTTTCGTTGAGGTTGTCACTACTTATGTGACTATCACTCTCAATCAAGCACTTATTCCCCCACGCCCATGGATCAACTGCTTTCGTAGCATCAGTGACACCTCTCGGGCGTGGAGGCCACGAGGTTCACCCGCTTCCGGCCCCGGCTTCACCAAGTGTCGGGCATATCACGCTTTGTCATGACGTGGCATTGTTAGGATCGCCGGATGACGCATGCCAGCGCCGAACGCGCCGCGCTCGCCGACCTGCTCGACCGGCTCGGCCAGGACGCCCCGACCCTCTGCGAGGGCTGGACGACCTTCGACCTCGCCGCCCATCTCGTGCTGCGGGAGAGGCGCCCGGACGCCGCGGGTGGCATCGCGCTCGCCCCGCTGGCCCGCCGCACCGCCTCGGTCCAGGAGTCCCTGAAGGCCAGGTACGGCTACGCGGGCCTGACCCGGCTCATCCGCACCGGCCCCGGAGGCGTCTACCGCCTGGTTCCCCGGCTGGACGAACTGGTCAACCCCCTCGAATTCTTCGTCCACCACGAGGACGTCCGGCGCGCCCGTCCAGACTGGGAGCCACGCGAGCTTCCCCCCGGTCTCGACGAGGTCCTCTGGAGGCGGCTGCGGATCGTGGGACGCCTGCAACTGCGCAGGTCCCCGGTCGGCGTGGTGCTGCACCGCACCGGCGGCGGCGTCGTTCTCGGCGGCGGCCGGGGAGGCCCCCGGGTCGAGGTGCGGGGCACCGCGGGTGAGCTGACGCTGTTCTGCCTCGGCCGTCAGCGGCACGCCAGGGTCGAGACGATCGGCGGCGACGAGGCCGTCTCCCGGCTGCTGGGCGCGCCGCTGGACCTGTGACCGGCACCGGCGTGAACGCCAGTCAGCCGCACAGGCGCAGCAGCGGGCGATGCGGGTCGGAGTAGTGGTCCAGGACCCCGTCGCAGAAGCCCGCGTACGTCTCCATGAACAGGTGCGCCTTGGCCTGCCAGCTCTGCTCCGTCCCCTCGTCGATCCCGGGCATCCGGGCGAACAGCGCGCGGCTGAGCGCCCCGTGACGACGGGCCGCCCCGGCCCTGGCGTGCGCGCGCATCGGTTCGACGAAGCCGGGGGTCAGCCCCACCCGGTCACAGGCGGCCAGGAAGGGACAGCGGGCGGCGGGCCCCTCGTCCTCCGCTTCGAGACGCTCCTCGATGACGCCGATCGTGGCGACGAAGAACAGCGGGTCGGTCCGCGCCCACCAGGACAACATCTTGATCAGGGCGGCGGTCGTCGGCAGCGGACGGGCGCGCAGCAGGTCGCCGCGCGTGGCGCCGAGAGACCTGAAGGCGTGGACCGCGACGTCGTCGTGGCGCCTTCCCCTGCGGTCGAAGTCGTCGAGCGCCCCTCTGAGGTCGGCGTTCTCCGCCAGAGCCCGTACGGCTGAGCCGAGCTCGCTCTCCCTGGAGAGCAGGAACCAGTTCTCCAGCCCGAAGCCGAAGAAGACGTTGGGGTGCAGCCGCTGCGGGCGCTCCAGGATGCGCCTCCAGAACGGGCCGGTGAGGACCAGGTCCTCAAGGAGGTGGTTGAGGAGGCCCTCAAGACGGGCCAGGGCGGCCGTACCCGGGGAGAAGGCCGGCACGGCGGCGCCCTCGTCGATCAGCCCCTGCACCACGCCGGGCTCGACGACCTCGCGTACCGCCTCACCGTCGAGGCCGGTCTCGCGTTCCAGGTCCTCGATGGTCCTGCTGCCGTCGAGACGCCTGAGCAGGTCGAGAAAATCGTCCCTGCTCATGCCCTCCGGGACTTCGACCTCCAGAACCCCCGAGGGGGTATGCAATTCCGCCTCGCCCTTCTCACCGATGCGAAGGGAGGCTCGCAGACAAGGCTTTACCGGGAGGAAGTTCACAGCCAATGTCAATGTCCTTTGATGTCGGAGAACGCCCGAAGCGAGATGACACACGGGAGGAAGGCCCGTATCAAGGACACCGACCCCCCTGGTCGGTCATGACCGGTCACATCATCGGTGAGCGGCAGAAACAGCGGTCACCCCGACACAACGCCTGACCCGCACGGCACACCCCCTCAACTCCCCGTTGATCACAAAAAGCTACCCCGTCGTACATACTGACCGATTTACCAAGATGCCCTGATCAGTGTCAGACATTAAAGCCGCCACATACGCCCGTCAACCCTGACATACTCAGTTGACATGAATCTGCTTTTTCAGTTGATGTCTCTATGAGACTTACTTGAAGTGATTTTTCGTACTAAGACACCACACAGCGGGCGTTGCCCAAGTCCGCCACGCCCGGGACACTCAGGCCTCCGGCCCACCGCAGATCTCCCCTTCGGGAGCAGGCCCCTCGAAGGCGCCCCCCTGCCGCCGGACATCCTCCCAGTCCACGTTCTCCCACTGCGCGACCTTCCAGTCGTCGCCGAACAGACGGGCCGAGACGTTGGCCTGCGCGACCCGGCGCAGCGCCGCGACCAGCGCGTCCCCGAGCGAGGTCCCGACAACGACGATCTCGATCATGCGTTCCAGGTTCGGCTCCTCGGCCATGCCCGCGACGTCGGCCCTGGCGATCGTGCCCGCCGCCTCCGCGTAGTCGTCGAGCCGGTCGAGGATGCCGTCGTAGCCGAGCCCGCGCAGGGTCAGCAGCACCCCGGCCACGCTCCGCATCGGAGAACTGTCCGGGTGATGCCGCCAGCCGTGCCGGGCGATCAGTTCCTCGGCCTCGCGCATCGCCGCGGCCCATTCCTCCCCCTCCCCCGGCTCGCGCTTGGGCGTGATGCTCGTCTGGGCGTGGCCGAGACGGTCGTGCAGACCATGCGAGGGGTCGTCGAGATGACCGAGCACGTCGCGAATCTCAGCGATCGACAGACCGGCGTAGTCGGCCATGGCCCGTACCAGCTTGATCCGCCGCACGTGCTCCTGGCCGTATTTCGCCTGGTTAGGACTGGTCCGCTCCCCGCTGGGGAGCAGCCCCTCCCGCAGGTAGAACTTGATCATCGGGACCGAGACACCCGTCGCCCGACTCAGGTCCGCCATCCGCACCGCAACTGCCTCCTCTTGTGATCGCACCTGAGTTTAGCTATAGATAACGGATAAATCCGTTATCTATTGAAGGATCTTCTGGATGACCCGCTGGCATCGCCCGCTCCTCCTCATGTCCGCGATCATGGCCGTCCTGTCCGTGATCTCCCTCTTCGGTGTCCTCCTCGACCACCGCACCCTGGACGGCCTGCCCATCTGGCTCAAACCCCTGAAGTTCACCCTCTCCTTCGTCGCCTACGGGCTGACCTGGGCCTGGCTGCTGTCCCTGAGGCGTACGGCGCAGCGCGCGAGCCGGCTGCTGGGCAACGTGATGGCGATCGCGTGCGTCGTCGAGATCACGGTGATCATCAGCCAGGTCATCCGGGGGCGGCACAGCCACTTCAACTTCTCCACCGCGCTGGACTCCTCCCTGTACGCCCTGATGGGCACGACCGTCATGCTCCTCATGCTGGTCAACCTGGCCGCGGCCTTCCTGGTGCTGCGTGAGCGCCAGGCGACCCCGGCCGACACCTGGGCGATCCGCGTCGGGCTCGTCGTCTCGGCCGCCGGTCTCGGCGTGGCCGTCCTGATGCTCCCGCCGACCTCCGCCCAGCTCGCGGACGTCACCACCACGGTCCTCGGCGCGCACGGCGTCGGCGTCCCCGACGGCGGTCCCGGCCTGTCCCTGCTCGGCTGGAGCACCACCGGCGGCGACCTGCGCGTGCCGCACTTCTTCGGCATGCACGCCCTGCAGGCCCTGCCGCTGGTGGCCCTGCTCACCCGGGGAATCCGCGACCAGGCCGTCCGGCTGCGCCTGGTCCTGACCGCCGGAGCCTCCTACACCGGCCTGGTGGCGCTGGTGACCTGGCAGGCACTGCGCGGCCAGCCCCTGGTACGGCCCGACGCCCTCACCCTGGGCGTGGCGGGCCTGCTGCTGGCCGGTACGGCGATCGCCGTACCCCTGTGCCTGCTGCCGCTGCGTGGCGGGCGTGTGAGCCCCGCCGCGACCACGCCCGCCCCCGCCCTCGAACCCGCCGAGTCCGCGGACGACGCGCGGGAGGCCGCCGCGGTCGAGGCGTAGGGCTGCCAGGGGTCTTCAGGGGCCTCAGCACGAGGGAGAGGTTCCACGGCCGGCGCGAGGGGCCGGTTCGCTGGTCACACCCCCTGCCCGGGTGTCAACGATCTTCACGGCGCCCTAACGCTAGCGGTATATCTGGCATTCGGGATTGGACAGAACCGCTTCGCCACCGCACCATTGCGGAGGTGACTCATGCCAATCTCACGATCTGGCCATGGATTCCCACCGCTCAACAGGTATGATCATCAAAATCCGGGAGCCACCCGGGCCGAAGATGCCAAAGATCATTAAAATCCGGGTATAACGGCTGGGACTGGAGCAGCAGGAGGCCCCCCATGCAGGTCAAGAAGGTCGCCACCTATGTAGCGGTGGCGTTCGTGGCCTTTTATCTGTTCACCAGGCCCGCCGATGCGGCGAACGCGGTGAACGGAGTCTTCGACGGGATCGTGAGGGCGGCGGACCAACTGTCGCTGTTCTTCACACGTGTGTTGAGCTGACCGACGGTGGGGGTTTGCCCCACCTCTGACCTGTTTCTCCGGCGTTTCCGCATTCCGTACGCGGGACCGCGTACCCCGTGACGCCGCGTCGCCGCGCGATGTGCTTCCACCGTCCTGCGGGACGTGTTACGCAGGAAGCATGGCAGAGCGCTACAGCGTCACCGGGGTTCATCCTCTCGATCCCGAAGATCGGCGCGTCCTCGAACGCGTCGAGACGGAGGGCATCGAGCTGGTCCGTTTCCTGTACGCCGACCACGGCGGTGTGATCCGCGGCAAGGCCGCCTCACGCTCCCGGCTGGCGGAACGGCTCGGCTCCGGCATCGGGCACACCGTGGCGATGATGGCGATGAACATGCTCGACCAGCTTCAGGAGGTCGAGGGACTCGGTCCGGTCGGTGAGGTCCGTCTCGTTCCGGATCCGTCCACCTTCGTCGCCCTTCCCCACGCCCCCGGCGCCGCGGCCATGCTCGCGGACCTGCGCGAGATCGACGGCTCCCCGTGGGCGGCGTGCCCGCGCACCTTCCTCCGCGAGGCCGTGGCCGCCCTGTCCGAGGAGAGGCTCGTCGCGGTCGCCGCCTTCGAACCCGAGTTCACCCTGGGCCGCCGTGTCCCCGGCGCGGACGGGGAACCGGACAGGCTCCTTCCCCTCGACGACAGCCTCTGCTACGCCACGTCCGGTTTCGACCAGGCCCACGACTACGCCATGCGCCTGGTCCGCGCCCTGCAGGCGCAGGGCCTGCGGGTCGAGCACTACCATCCCGAGCTCGGCCACGGTCAGCAGGAGCTGTCCGTCCGCCACGCCCCGGCCATGCGCGCCGCCGACAACCAGGTCATCTACCGGGAGACCGTGCGCGGCGTCGCCTTCGGCATGTCGCTGTGGGCCTCCCTCGCCCCCAAGCCGATCGCCGACCAGGCCGGGAACGGGGCGCACCTGCACATCTCCCTGTGGGACCCCGAACTGCGCTCCAACGTCTTCAGCGACCCCGCCGACCGGTACGGCGTGTCGGCGACCGCCTACCGGTTCATCGGCGGCCTCATCGCGCACCTTCCCGCGCTCACCGCGCTGACCTGCGGCTCGGTGAACAGCTTCCGGCGGCTGGCACCGAGGATGTGGTCGAGCGCCTACGCCTGCTACGGCATGGACAACCGGGAGGCCGCGGTGCGGATCTGCTCCCCCATGCGAGGGGCGGCCGAGGCGTCGGCCAATCTGGAGATCAAGCCCTCCGACTCCTCCGCCAACCCCTACCTGTCCCTCGGTGCCGTCATCCACGCGGGCCTGGACGGCATCCGCAGGGGGCTCGACCCCGGCGAGGCCGTCGACGTGGACCCCGCCGCCCTCCCCGAGGGGAGCGTGCCCCGCCTGCCCCGGTCGCTGGATGAGGCCCTGGACGCCCTGGAGGCCGACGATCTGCTGATGAACGCCCTCGGCCCGCTCCGCTCCTCCGCCTACCTGGCCGTCAAGCGCTCCGAGGCCCGCGCCTTCGCGGCCGAGGACGTCTCCTACGAGCTGTTCAACCACTTCCGCGCCTTCTGAGGTCACCTGGTACGGCGTGGCTCACGCAGCACGAGGAGGGCGACGACGAGGGCCGTGGCGAGGAGTCCCGTGCCGACGGTGAAGGCCAGGCGGTAGCCGCCGGTCAGCGCCTCGGCCTGGCTTGCGCCGCCGGCGAGCAGGTCCCCGGTGCGGGAGGCCGCCAGGGTCGACAGCACCGCGACGCCCAGGGCCATGCCGATCTGCTGCGTGGTGTTGAACACCCCGGATGCCAGTCCGGCGTCCTCCTCCCCGGCGCCCGACATGCCGAGCGTGGTCAGCGCGGGGAGCGCGAGACCGAAGCCCGCCGCCAGCAGCATCACCGGAAGCAGGTCGGTGACGTAGTCGGCGCGCACCGGAAGCCGGGTGAGCAGCCCGAGGAGCGCGACCAGGAGCACCAGCCCCGCCAGCAGCACCCTGCGCTCCCCGAAGCGGACGTTGAGCCTGGCGGAGACCCCCAGGGAGACCACGCCGATGACCACGGCCGCGGGGAGCATCGCGAAACCGGTCTGGGCGGCGCCGTACCCGAGGACCCGCTGGAGATACAGGGCCAGGAGGAACTGGAAGGCGAACAGCGCGGCGACCATCAGGATCTGGACCAGGTTGGCCCCGGAGACGCCGCGTGACCTGAAGATCCGCAGCGGCATGAGCGGGGCCTTAGCGGTGGCCTGGCGGATGACGAACCCGGCGAGCAGAGCGAGGGTGAGGGCGCCGAGGCCGAGGGTGCGCGCCGAGAGCCAGCCGTGCTCCTCGACCCCGACCACGGTGTAGATGCCGAGCATCAGGCCGCCGGTGACCAGAAGGGCGCCGGGCACGTCGGCTCCCGCGGAGAGGCCGGGTCCCCGGTCCGCGGGCAGTACGGACGCCGCGACCGCGAGCGCCGCGATCCCGATCGGCAGGTTGATGAAGAAGATCCAGTGCCAGGTGAGGGCGTCGGTGAGGAGGCCGCCGAGCACCGACCCCAGGGTGGCGCCTCCCGCGCCGGTGAAGCTGAAGACGGCGATCGCCCTGGCGCGCTCCCCGGGGTCGGGGAACAGCGTCACCAGGATGCCCAGGCCGACCGCCGAGGCCGCGGCGCTGCCGACCCCCTGCAGAAAGCGGGCCACGATCAGCAGTTCGGCGCCGGTGGACACCCCCGCCAGCAGCGAGGAGGCGACGAACACCACGGTGCCCGCGAGGAAGACGCGTTTGCGGCCGATCAGGTCACCGAGTCGTCCGGCCAGCAGAAGCAGGCTGCCGAACGCGATCAGGTAGGCGTTGACCACCCAGCTCAGTCCGGCCGGGGAGAAGCCCAGGTCGTTCTGGATGGCCGGCATCGCCACGGTCACGATGCTGCCGTCGAGGACGGTCATCAGCAGGCTTGTGGCGATCGCTCCGAGGGCGATCCAGCGTGACCCGGTTGCCGGAGGGGCGGAGGTGACGGACATGGGTTCTCTCCTGTCGAATGAGGACGACAGGAGAGACCGTAGCAGATTGTTTTGTAATAGACGATTTTCTTCGGATCTAAGTTGTCCGCTGCCGGGCGCGCCGTACCGGCTGGGGGTTCTCCACGGGGGTGGCCAGATGGCCGGTCACCAGACGGCCGAGGGCCCGCAGGAGAATCTCCCGTTCCTCGTCGGGGATCGTGGCGAGGGCCTCCCGGTGCACACGGTCGACGATCTGCTGGCTCCGCTCGGCGATCCGCGCGCCCTCCTCGGTGACCGCGATGATCCGGGCCCGCCGGTCGGTGCCGGACGGGCGGCGCTCGGCGAGACCGGCCCGTTCCAGGGCGTCGACCGTCACCACCATCGTGGTCTTGTCCATGTCACCGATCTCGGCGAGCTGGATCTGGGTGCGCTCCTCCTCAAGGGCGTGCACCAGCACACAGTGCATGCGGGCCGTGAGCCCGATCTCGGCGAGCGCGGCCGACATCCGGGTCCGCAGGACATGGCCGGTGTGGTCCAGCAGGAACGACAGGTCGGGCGCTGTGCTGGTCGGTGCCATGGCGGTCATGCCCACCAGCATAGTCACCGGTTCCGTAGTGGATCGTCCGGTGAGAATCCATCACGGCGGTAGGAGCCCACCGGTTCTCCGACGGCCTCCTCACGCCGAACTGCGGCCCGGTGAACGGCTTCCGGCGCCGAGGAGGTGGTCGAGGCCCACACCTGCCACGGCCGTCACGTGCTCCGGGATCCGCGCCCCCGCGGACCGTCGGTCGTGTCCGCCGGAAGTGGAGCCGTCCGCCTGGATCCCCGGCCGTCCCAGCGGGTGCCCCGGGTTCGGACGGCCACCTCAACCGATCCTCAACGCGTTCTCAACATCTTCCGTCCTATGTTCCGACCCAGGAAGACGACGTTCCCCCTGGGACAACGATTGGAAAGGGCGACATGATGAGAAATCTTTCCGCCACCATCGCCGCCGGCGTACTCGCCGCGGGTCTCCTCGTTCCGGGGGCGGCCCACGCGGCCGCCCCCGGAACCGCGCTCGCGCCGACCGCGGCCTCTCTCCCCTCGGCCGGTGAGGCGGTCCACGCTTCGGCGCAGGCGCGCTGGTCCACCCTCTGGAGCGGCAGAGCGAACACCAAGAAGCTGCAGAGCCCCTCCCGGAACACCCGCGCCAAGGTGCTGCAGATCGTCGTCCAGTGCTGGAACGGCGGCGACGGCACGCGTGCCAAGGCCTACATCCAGCGCAGGTACGCGGGCCTCTGGATAACGGCAGGCGGGTCAAGCAGCGGTTACTGCGTCGGGGGGAAGATGTACCACCGCATCCGCAACGTACCGGCCGGCACCTACCGTGCCGTCATCACGCTCAGCCCCAAGGCCCACACGGTCAACGCGTGGTTCCAGCAGTACGGCTGATGCCGTGACCCGGATGCGGTTCCCGCCGGTCTCCGCCGCCGGGACCTGATCCGGGGTGGTCCGCAGACCTTCACGCGGGATCACGGCTCGCCCGTGGTCCCGCGTTCTCCCGGTCTCCTGCCCGGCGGAACCCGCCCTGGCGCCCCTCCCTCCGCCTTCGGCGGTGAGGTCAGCGAACCGGATGCCCCGCCCGCCGGAGCGTGTCCTTGACCTCGCCGATCTTCAACTGCCCGAAGTGGAACACCGAGGCCGCCAGGACCGCGTCCGCCCCCGCCTCGACGGCCGGGGGGAAGTCCTCAAGCGCCCCGGCCCCGCCGCTGGCGATCACCGGCACCGAGACCACCGCCCGCACCGCGCGGATCATCTCCAGGTCGTAGCCCTTCTTGGTGCCGTCGCCGTCCATGGAGTTGAGCAGGATCTCCCCGGCGCCGAGTTCCTCGGCTCTGCGGGCCCACTCGACCGCGTCGATCCCGGTGCCCCGGCGTCCTCCGTGGGTGGTGACCTCGAACCCGGAGGGAGTCGGCGGGCCGTCCACGACCCGGCGGGCGTCGACGGACAGCACAATGCACTGCGCGCCGTACCGCTGGGACGCCTCGGTCAGCAGTTCGGGCCTGGCGATGGCGGCCGTGTTCAGTCCCACCTTGTCCGCGCCCGCCCGCAGCAGCCTGTCCACGTCCTCGACCGAGCGCACTCCCCCGCCGACGGTCAGCGGGATGAAGACCTGTTCGGCGGTCCTGCGCACCACGTCGTAGGTCGTGGAACGGTCGGAGCTGGACGCCGTGATGTCCAGGAAGGTCAGCTCGTCGGCCCCTTCCGCGTCGTAACGGCGGGCCAGCTCGACCGGGTCCCCCGCGTCACGGAGGTTCTCGAAGTTGACCCCCTTGACCACCCGTCCGGCGTCCACGTCCAGGCAGGGGATCACACGTACCGCGACAGTCATCTGACCGCCGCCAGGGCGTCCTCAAGGGTGAAGGCCTGGGCGTAGAGCGCCTTGCCGACGATCGCGCCCTCGACGCCGAGCGGGACCAGCTCCGCCAGGGCGCGCAGGTCGTCCAGGGAGGAGACGCCGCCGCTGGCGACCACCGGCCGGTCGGTGCGGGAGCAGACCTCGCGGAGCAGGTCGAGGTTGGGGCCGCGCAGCGTGCCGTCCTTGGTGACGTCGGTGACGACGTAGCGGGGGCAGCCGTCGCGCTCAAGCCGCTCCAGCACCTCCCACAGGTCGCCGCCCTCCTCGGTCCAGCCTCGCGCGGCCAGGGTGGTGCCGCGCACGTCCAGGCCGATCGCGATGCGGTCGCCGTACTCAGCGATGATCTTGGAGCACCAGACGGGGTTCTCCAGCGCCGCGGTGCCGATGTTGACGCGACGGCAGCCGGTGGCCAGCGCCGACTCCAGGGAGGCGTCGTCGCGGATGCCGCCGGACATCTCGACCTTCACATCGAGCGCGCCGACCACCGAGGCCAGCAGCTCACGGTTGGAGCCCCGGCCGAAGGCCGCGTCGAGGTCGACCAGATGGATCCACTCGGCGCCCGCCTCCTGCCAGGCGAGCGCGGCGGACAGCGGGTCGCCGTAGGAGGTCTCGGTGCCTGCCGCCCCCTGGACCAGGCGGACCGCCTGGCCGTCCGCGACGTCCACGGCGGGCAGCAACTCTAGCGACATCTGATCAGGACCTCCGGTCGAAGACGAGAGTGACAAAAAGCGGTACGAGAAGAACAGAAATAACAAAGACCCCGAACCGTGCGGTCCACGAGGACCACAACAGCCAGGCGATGACCTGCGCAATGAGGAACAGGACCGCCACGACGCCGTTCTGGGCCCTGCGGCGGCGAGCCTTGATGCCGCGCTGGGCTGCGATTCTGACGGGCCTGCCGGGCAGGAACGCGGTGACCCGCCCGGCCAGCTCACGCCGCCGGGCGAGCCTGGCCTCCCGCACGGCGCGCAGGGCGGCCTGCCTGGCCTGCTCGGCCTCGCGTTCCGCCCTGCGCCTGGCCCGTTCCCTGCTCACGACGACCTCTGCGAGAAAGGAGTCACCCGAGGGTGCCGAGCCAGTTGGTGAGCAGTTGCGCCCCCGCGTCGCCCGACTTCTCCGGATGGAACTGGGTGGCCGTCAGCGGGCCGTTCTCCACCGCGGCGACGAACGGCACGCCGTGCTCCGACCAGGTGACCAGGGGGTCGGTGAACCCCGGGCCCGCCTTGAGCTCCCAGTCGCGCACGCCGTAGGAGTGGACGAAGTAGAAGCGCGTCTGCGGGTCGAGCCCGTCGAACAGCACACTGCCCTCGGGCGCGCTGACGGTGTTCCACCCCATGTGGGGCAGGACCGGCGCGTCGAGCCGTTCCACGGTGCCCGGCCACTCGCCACAGCCCTCGGTCGTGACCCCGTGCTCGATGCCCGTCTCGAAGAGGATCTGCATGCCGACGCAGATGCCGAGGACCGGCCTGCCCGCGGACAGGCGACGGTCGATGATCCGCTCTCCCCGTACGGCCCGCAGTCCCGCCATGCAGGCCGCGAAGGCGCCGACGCCGGGGACGACCAGGCCGTCGGCCTCCAGCGCCTGCGTGTAGTCGGAGCTGACCGTGACGGTCGCGCCGACCCTGGCCAGCGCCCGCTCGGCGGAGCGGAGATTGCCCGACCCGTAGTCGAGAACCGTGACCCTCACCACCACAACACCGCCGCGGTGGTCGCCAGGGCCGCGAGCGCGCCCAGGAGCAGCGCGCCCTTCTTGAGGCCCTGCTTGAGGAAGGACACGATCCCGCCCACCATGAACAGGGCGACGAAGGCCATGGCGACGGCCGTCCAGTTGCCGGTCACAGGACGCCCTTGGTGCTCGGCACGCCGCTGGCGCGGGGGTCGGGCTCGCTGGCCTCCCGCAGCGCCCTGGCCAGCGCCTTGAACTGCGCCTCCACGATGTGGTGCGCGTTGCGGCCGTAGGGTACGTGGACGTGCAGGCAGATCGCGGCCTGCGCGACGAACGACTCCAGGATGTGCCTGGTCATCGTCGTGTCGTAGGTGGAGCCGATCATCGGCGCCATTCCCTCGGGCTCGCTGTGCACGAGGTACGGCCTGCCCGACAGGTCGACCGTGACCTGCGCCAGGGCCTCGTCCAACGGGCACGACGCGTTTCCGTAACGCCTGATGCCCGACTTGTCGCCCAGTGCCTCCCGGAACGCGGCGCCCAGCGCGAGCGCGGTGTCCTCGATCGTGTGGTGCGAGTCGATGTGCAGGTCGCCCTCGGTCTTCACGGTCAGGTCGAACAGACCGTGCTTGCCGAGCTGGTTCAGCATGTGGTCGTAGAAGCCGACCCCGGTGGACACCTCGACGTATCCGGTGCCGTCGAGGTTGACCTCGACCAGCACGGACGTCTCCTTGGTCGCGCGCTCGACGCGGCCGAGGCGCCGGGTGGGCTCGGCTCCGGCAGAACTGCTCACAGGGTTCCTTCCAGGGCGGCGCGGAAGGCCGCCATCTCCTCGGTCGTTCCGATGGACACGCGCAGCCATCCGGGCGGCCCGACCTCGCGGATCAGCACCCCGCGGTCGAGCATGTCCCGCCAGACGGTGCGCCTGTCGGTGAAACGGCCGAACAACACGAAGTTGGCGTCGGAGTCGGCCACCTCAAGGCCCTTGGCCCGCAGCCACCCGACCGTCGCGTCGCGCTCGGCGCGCAGCGTGTCGACGGTGCCGAGCAGCTCCCCGCGGTGGGCGAGCGCGACGCGCGCGGCCGCCTGGGTGAGCGACGACAGGTGGTACGGCAACCGCACCAGCAGCAGCGCCTCGATCACCGCCGGGTGGGCGGCGAGATAGCCCAGCCGGGTCCCGGCCATGGCGAACGCCTTGGACATGGTCCGCGTCACGATGAGCCGGGGGTTGCCCGGCAGCAGCGTCAGCGCGGACGGCGTTCCCTCACGGGCGAACTCGAAGTAGGCCTCGTCCACGACGACCATGCCGGGCGCCGCCTCCACGATCCTGGCGATGACCTCGGGGTCGAGCGCGGTACCGGTCGGGTTGTTCGGCGAGGTCAGGAAGACGACCGCGGGCCGGTGCTCCTCGATCGCGGCGATGGCCTTGTCCGGGTCGATCCCGAAGTCGTCCTCACGGGACCCGGCGATCCACTCGGTCGAGGCGCCGGTGGTGATGATCGGGTGCATCGAGTAGGACGGCTCGAAGCCGAGCGCCGAGCGCCCCGGCCCGCCGAAGGCCTGCAGGATCTGCTGGATGACCTCGTTGGAGCCGTTGGCGGCCCAGACCCGCTCGTGGGTCAGGCCGTGCCCGAGGTAGGCGGCCAGGTCCTCACGCAGGGCGACCGCGTCCCGGTCGGGATAGCGGTTGAGCTCGCCCGCCTGGGACCGTACCGCCTCGGCCAGGTCGGCGACCAGGGACTCGGAGGGGCCGTAGGGGTTCTCGTTGGTGTTGAGCCGCACCGGGACGTCGATCTGGGGCGCGCCGTACGGCGTGCGTCCCCGCAGGTCGTCACGGATGGGCAGGTCCTCAAGCCTCATCGGGGATCTCCCATCCGAAACGGGCTCGTACGGCGGCGCCGTGCGCGGGCAGGTCCTCGGCGTCGGCGAGCACGCACACGTGCGCGGCCGAGCGCGCCAGCGCCTCGCGGCTGTAGTCGACGACGTGGATGCCGCGCAGGAAGGTCTGCACGGACAGACCGGAGGAGTGACAGGCGCAGCCGCCGGTCGGCAGCACGTGGTTGGAGCCCGCGAGGTAGTCGCCGAGCGAGACCGGCGCGTGGGCGCCGACGAAGATCGCACCCGCGTTGCGCACCCGGGCGGCGAGCGCGGCGGCGTCCGCGGTCTGGATCTCCAGGTGCTCGGCGGCGTAGGCGTCGACCACCCGCAGCCCCGCCTCCATGTCGTCGACGAGCAGGATGCCCGACTGACGGCCGGACAGGGCCTCGGTGACGCGTTCGCCGTGCTTGGTCGCCGCCACCTGGCCGGGCAGCTCACGCTCGACGGCCTCGGCCAGCTCGACCGAGTCGGTGACCAGCACCGAGGCGGCGATCACGTCGTGCTCGGCCTGGCTGATCAGGTCGGCGGCCACGTGCACCGGGTCGGCCGTGGCGTCGGCGAGGATCGCGATCTCGGTGGGGCCCGCCTCGGAGTCGATGCCGATGACGCCCTTGAGCAGCCGCTTGGCCGCGGCGACCCAGATGTTGCCGGGGCCGGTGACCATGGTGACCGGCTCGCACTCCTCGGTGCCGTAGGCGAACATCGCGACCGCCTGGGCCCCGCCGACGGCGTAGACCTCCTCGACCCCGAGCAGCGCGCACGCGGCCAGGATCGTCGGGTGCGGCAGGCCGCCGAACTCCTTCTGGGCGGGCGAGGCGACGGCCAGCGAGGGCACGCCCGCCTCCTGGGCCGGCACGACGTTCATCACGACGCTCGACGGGTAGACCGCCCTGCCGCCCGGCACGTACAGGCCGACCCGTTCGACGGGGACCCAGCGCTCGGTGACGGTGCCGCCCGGCACGACCTGGGTCGTGACGTCGGTGCGGCGCTGGTCGTGGTGGACCAGGCGGGCCCTGCGGATCGACTCCTCAAGGGCGGCCCTGACCCTGGGGTCGAGGTCCTCCAGCGCGCGGGCGATCGCCTCCGCGGGCACCCGGGTGGAGTCCAGCTCGACACCGTCGAACCTGGCGGTGAACTCCCGTACGGCCGCGACCCCACGATGATGCACGTCCTCGCAAATCGGCCGGACCGCTTCCAGGGCGGTTTCGACGTCGAGCTCGGCACGGGGCAGCACGGCGCGGAGGTCCCTCGGCAGGGACCCGCGCAGGTCGGTACGAGAAATCACCCGCCCAGTCTACGGACGTCCGGCACCCGGTCTTGTTCCGTACCATCATACGGACACGTCCTTTACGTTGTAGATTTTTCGTGGTGGTTAGACTCCCCCCGTGAGCAAGAGCAGGAACAAGGGCGGCCAGGGCACTCCGGCGACGGTCGCGCTGGCCCAGGCCGGGATCGGCTTCACCCTCCACCCCTACGAGCACGACGCGGCTTCCCAGGCCTACGGCGAGGAGGCGGCCGACGCGCTCGGCGTGCCGTACGAGCGGATCTTCAAGACACTGGTCGCCGAGGTCGAGGGCGCTCTGGCCGTCGCGGTCGTACCGGTCGCGGGCAAACTCGACCTGAAGGCGTTCGCCGCGGCGCTGGGCGGCAAGCGGGCGGCCATGGCCGAGGCGGCCAAGGTCGAGCGGGTCACCGGCTACGTGGTCGGCGGGATCAGCCCGCTCGGCCAGCGCAGGCGGCTGCCGACCGTGGTCGACGACTCCGCCCTGGGGTTCGACACGATCTACTTCTCCGCCGGGCGCAGGGGCCTGCAGATCGAGACGGCCCCCGCCGGGCTGGTACGGCTGACGCAGGCCGTCACGGCCCCCATCGGCAAGACGGGCTGATGTTCTACCTGACCGCCCTGGAGATGCTGGAGCTGCTGCGGACCCGGCAGGTGGGGGCCGTGGAGCTGCTGCGGGCGCACCTGCGCAGGATCGAGGAGGTCAACCCGCGCGTCAACGCGATCGTCACGCTGGCGGCCGAGCGCGCGCTCGCCGAGGCCGAGCAGGCCGACCGCGACCTGGCGCGGGGTCACCCGCGCGGCCCGCTGCACGGCCTGCCGGTCGCGCACAAGGACCTGACGGAGACCGCGGGCATCCGCACCACCTACGGCTCGCCGCTGTTCGCCGACCACGTCCCGCCCCGTGACTCCATCCTGGTACGGCGGATGCGCGAGGCCGGGGCGATCACGGTCGGCAAGACGAACACCCCCGAGTTCGGCACCGGCTCCCACACGGTCAACGAACTGTTCGGCGTGACCCGCAACCCCTACGACCTGTCGCGTTCGGCGGGCGGCAGCAGCGGCGGGGCCGCGGCGGCGCTCGCGGCCGGGATGATCCCGCTGGCCGACGGCTCCGACATGGGCGGCTCGCTGCGCAATCCGGCCTCATTCTGCAACGTGGTCGGGCTGCGGCCGACACCGGGACGCGTGCCCGCCCCCTCCCCCACCGCCGCGTGGTTCACCCTCGGCGTGCCGGGGCCGATGGCCCGCACCGTCACGGACCTGGCGCTGCTGATGAGCGTGATCTCCGGTTTCGACGCCGCCTGCCCTCTCTCGATCGCCGAGAGCGGGCAGGCGTTCGCCGGGTCGCTGGAGATCGACCCGGCGCGGCTGCGGATCGCGTGGAGCCCCGACCTCGGCGGCCTGCCGGTCGACCCGGAGACCGCCCGGGTCACCGCGTCGGCCCCCGAGGTCCTCCAGGGGCTCGGCGCCCGGGTCGAGCAGGTCAGGCTCAACCTGTCGGACGCCGAGGAGGCCTTCCGCGTCTACCGGGCCTGGTACTACGCGCTGTCCTACGGCGGCATGCCCGCCGAGCGGCTCGGGGCCAACGTGCGCTGGAACGTCGAACAGGGCCTGAAGGTCACCGGGGCCGACCTGGCCAGGGCGGAACGGCTGCGCAGCGGCCTGTACCGGCGGATGGGCCGTTTCTTCGGCGACCACGACTTCCTGCTGACGCCGGTCAGCCAGGTGCCTCCGTTCCCGGTCGGCGAGCCGTACGTCTCGGAGATCGACGGCGAACCGATGCCCGACTATCTGGCGTGGATGCGCTCGGCCTACTGGATCAGCGTGCTGCACGCCCCGGCGATCTCCGTGCCCTGCGGTTTCACCCGGGACGGCCTGCCGGTCGGCGTGCAGATCGTCGGACGGCCGTTCGACGACCTGGGCGTGCTGCGCCTGGCCCGCCTCTTCGAACAGGCGACCGGCCACGGCGCGCGCAGGCCGGACCTGCGCTGAACGACCCCCTCAGGCCCGCCGGGGCCTCGGAGCACGCGTGCGCACGAGGAACAGGATGAGACATCCGGCCAGGCTCGCGGAGGCCCCGGCGCCCAGGAGCGCGGCGGAGGTGAACTGGGAGCGGTGCTCCTCGTCGTCGGTCCCGGCGAAGCCGAGGTAGCGCTCCGCCTCCGCCGTCAGCTCGTCGTATCGCCTCTGGTCCTTCTCCTTGACGGCCTCCGCCTCGGCGAGCAGGTCGGACACCTTCTGCCGATGCCCGTCGAGCCGCTCCCCCGTCTCGCCCGCCCGCAGGAACGCCAGGGTGCTCAGTCCCGCCAGGACCAGGGCCACGGCCACCAGGGCCGCTCCGAACCACATACGTCTCGCCGTCGTCATGGCAGAGGAACGTAGTGCGGCGCCCAGGACGGCCGAACCCGCCGCGAGGGTGATCCCGCCTCCCCCGCCCGGGTGATCGTCAGTGCCCGCTGATGTCGTAGCCGGACAGCGGGCCGTAGGGGTCCCGGCCGCCGAACGGCGTGCGCAGCGGCGAGTCACGGTAGCCCGCGATGCCCTCAAGCACGAAGAACAGGCCGACCGCCAGTGTGGGCCAGGCGAACATGACTCCGGTGGCGGTCAGGGCGAGCGGGCCGGGGAACAGGGAGACGGAGGTACCGGAGGCCACGACGTCGGCCGCCGGGGCCAGGTTGACGGCCCCTCCGGTGAGGCTCGCGAGGTAGGACCCCAGCAGGCCCCCCGCCGCCAGGCCGAGGACGATCGCCAGCGGCCTGCCCCGGCGCGACAGGCTGTAGCCGACGGCGCCGCAGGCCAGCCCGATCACGCCGGTGACGGCCGCGAACAGGCCGTCGTCCGCGATCAGCGCCTGGGTGGAGGGATCCGCCAGCAGCGGGCCCTGCCCGGTCATCACGTACGGCGGGCGCGGCGCGAGCGTCGACCACAGGACACCTGCCACCACCCCGAGGATCCCCAGGGCCAGTACGGTGACGGCGAAGTCGCGCGCATGCCGCAAAGTCTCCCCCTACCCGCTGTACTGATGTCTGTGCTGATGTGCCCGATGTTACCGATCCCGGGTCGTGTTCCCGGAGAGTCAGGGCGAATCCCGTTACGCTGTCCGGGTGAACGAAGAGGTGTGGCTGATCGAGCCTTCCGGACCGCTCCGCGGCGACGTCGAGGTCCGCGGCTCCAAGAACGCCGTGTCCAAGCACATGGTCGCCGCGATGCTCGGCGCCGGGGAGAGCACGATTCACAACGCCCCCGATGTGGGTGAGGTCGGCATCACCGCGCAGATGCTACGGGCGCTCGGCATCGACGTCGAGATCACGCCCAGGGAGATCAGGGTCGCCCGGGGAGAGCGGATCAACCCGCACGTCCCCGCGGCGTTCACCGGCCTCAACCGCATCCCCATCCTGATGCTCGGCCCGTTGCTGCACCTGGCCGGCGAGGCGTTCGTACCGCTGGTCGGCGGCGACCCGATCGGGCGCAGGCCCGTGGACTTCCACGTCGAGGCGCTGCGCGCGATGGGCGCCGAGGTCGAGGTGAGCGACACCGGGGTCTACGCCAAGGCCAGGAGACTGCGCGGCACCCGGATCGAGCTTCCCTATCCCAGTGTGGGCGCCACCGAGACGATCCTGATGTCGGCGGTGCTCGCCGAGGGCAAGACCGTCCTCAAGGGCGCCGCCATGGAGCCCGAGGTGGTGGAGCTCGCCCTGTTCCTGCAGCGGATGGGCGCGCGCATCGAGCTCAGCCCGGACCGGCGCATCGTCATCGAGGGCGTCAAGCGGCTGCGCGGCGCCTCGACCTGGCTGAACGGCGACCGGATCGAGGCCTTCTCCTACCTCGCCGCGGGCCTGATCACCGGTGGCGAGGTCAGGGTGCACGGCTGCCCGCAGGACCGCCTGGTGACGGCCATCACCACCCTCGCCAGGATGGGCGCGGAGATGGACATCACCGACGACTACGTCTCGGCCTCGGCCCCCGAGGGGCTGCGGGCCGCCGCGGTGCAGACCGACACGCACCCGGGGTTCATGACCGACTGGCAGACGCCGCTGATGGTGCTGTTCACCCAGGCCCAGGGCATGTCCGTGCTGCACGAGACGGTCTTCGAGAACCGGCTGGTCTACGTGCCCGCGCTGCAGCGGATGGGCTGCGAGATCGAGGTCTTCGACGTGTGCCTCGGCGGCCCCGCCTGCCGTTACCACGACACCAACGCCAAGCACTCCGCGGTCGTGCGGGGCGTGTCGAAGCTGCGCGGCGCCGACGTGACGCTGCCCGACATCAGGGCCGGCTTCTCCGCCGTGCTGGCCGCCGCGGCGGCCGAGGGCACCTCGACGCTACGCGGCGTGCACCACATCGAGCGGGGCTACCACCGCCCGTTCGAGCAGTTCGCCTCCCTGGGCCTGCAGGTCAGCAGGGAAGCGGTCGGGGAAGGGTAAAGATTCACTGCCGGGCGTTTGCCCCAGCCCGTCCGGCCGCACGTTACTGTCTGTGACATTTCGATCATCCGAGGTGAGACGCGGGCTCGCCGGGTGCCTGTGGGGTCTGACGGCCTGCGGCGTGCTCGGCGGGCTCCTGGTCGCGGCCATCGCCCTGCCGGCGGTCGGCGGCGCGGGCATCACCACCAACACGGTCACACACCTGTTCATCGACCTGCCCCCCAGCCCGAGGGAGGACCCGCTCCCCGAGCGGACGATCCTCCTGGACAGGAACGGCAAGCAGTTCGCCCAGTTCTACACGGAGAACCGGAAGATCGTTAAGCTCGACCAGGTCGCCCCGGCCATGCGCCAGGCGATCGTGGCGATCGAGGACTCCCGCTTCTACGAGCACGCGGGCCTGGACATCAAGGGGACCCTGCGGGCCCTGGTGACCAACACCCAGGCGGGCGGCGTACGGCAGGGCGGCTCCTCCCTCACCCAGCAGCTGGTCAAGAACATCCTGGTCGAGAGCGCCGAGACCGACGCCGAACGGGACAGGGCCCGCGAGCCGAGCCTCAGACGTAAGATCACCGAGCTGCGCTACGCGCTGGCCATGGAGGACAAGTACTCCAAGGCGGAGATCCTGGAGCGCTATCTCAACATCGCCTACTTCGGCGCCGGGGCCTTCGGGGTCGAGGCGGCCGCCCAGCGGTTCTTCTCCGTCTCGGCCGCCGACCTGACCCTGAAGCAGGCGGCCACGCTGGCGGGGGCGGTGCGGACGCCGTACTCGACCGACCCCTCTCTCGGCCCGCAGCGCAGGCACCGCCTGCGGGAGCGCAGGGACATCGTGCTCGACCGGATGGCCCAGCTCGGCGACATCCCGGTGGCGCAGGCCGAGGCGGTCAAACGCACCCCGCTGGACATCCGCATGCGGCCCGAGCCCGGCGGATGCGCCGGGAGCGCCTACCCCTACTTCTGCCTCTACGTCCACAAGGAACTGGTGACCAACCCCGCCTTCGGCCCCACCAGGGCCGCGCGGGAACGGCTGCTGGCCAGGGGCGGCATCGTGCTGCGCACCACCCTCGACCCGACGGCCCAGCGGGCCGCGCAGCGCGCCGTCTCCTCCCACGTCTCGCCGAAGGACACCGAGGTCGCCGCGGAGGCGATGGTCGAGCCGGGAACCGGCCGGATCAGGGCGATGACGGCCAGCAAGAGGTACGGCGTCAACTCGGGCAACGCCAAGAACGGCCCGAGCACCACCTACAACCTCCCGGCGGACATGGCGCACGGCGGCGGGCAGGGCTTCCAGGCGGGGTCGACCTTCAAGGCGTTCACCCTGGCGACCGCCCTGGCCAGGGGCTGGCGCTTCGACGACGGCTTCATGACACCGGGCAGGTTCGTGCCCTCGGGGGGTTACTTCGACTGCCGGGGACACCGGGTGAACGACCCGCACAGCCAGATCTTCAACGCCAGCGGCGAGGGCAGCGGCGGGCCGCAGAGCATCTCGACGGGCACCTGGAAGTCGGTGAACATCTTCTACATGATGCTGGAGCGCCGGGTCGGCCTGTGCCAGGTGGTCAAGACCGCCAAGGCGCTCGGCGTGGTCCGCGCCGACGGCACGCCGCTGCGCGAGGTGCCGACCTTCACGCTCGGGGTCAACGAGATGGACCCGGTGACGGTCGCGGCGGCGTTCGCCGCGTTCGGCGCGCGGGGCCGTTACTGCAGGCCGATGGCGATCATCGACATCGTCGAACGGGACGGCACGCACGTCCCGGTGCCGCCGAGCTGTGTGCAGGCGATCGAGCGTGACGTGGCCGACGCGGTCAACCACGTGCTGTCCGGGGTGTTCAGCAAGGGAACCATGACGGGACAGGACATCGGGCGCGACGCGGCGGGCAAGACCGGCACGAACAACGGCTACACCTCCGCCTGGTTCGCCGGATACACCCCCGACCTGGCCGCCGCGGTCAGTGTCGGCGACATCAGGGGCGCCTACCGCTACCCGCTGCGTGACGTGACGATCGGCGGCGAGTACTACGGGCAGGTGCAGGGCGCCTCCCTGCCGGGCCCCATCTGGGTCTCCTCCATGGAGGCCGCCCTGCGCGACGTCGAGGCGTCCTCCTTCCACCACCCGGACATGTCACGCTTCGGTGGTGGCTACACCCCGGGCATGGACAAACTGCTGGAGGCCGAGAAGAAACGCGACGGCCGGAACGGGGGCGGTGACGGGGATGGCGGGGCGGACGGGCAGGACGCCGGGGAGCCGGACGAACGGCACAGCCTCGGCGCCGACCACGGCTACCGGGGCGGCAGGGCCCACTGGAGGAAACCCCGCCACCAGCAGCGGCAGCAACAGCCGCACCGGCGGCAGCGACACCACCGGCCCGGTCCCGGCCACCGGGCCCGCTGAGGGGCCCCGGGGCCGTCCCCGCGCGGGACGGCCCCGAAGGCCTACCTCTTGACCAGGACCTGCTGGGTCGGGAAGGGCACCAGGGCCGTTCCCCGGGCCAGGGCGGCACCGGGACCGCACAGCGCCCGCAGCATGTGATCACCGAGCGCCTGGTCGATCGGATGCTGCTGCGGAATCCCCTGGGCGTCGAGGCGCTGGTACTTCATCAGGTTGATCCCGAGGGAGATCTGGCGGCGGCCGTCCTGGCTGGACAGGGAGAAGGTGCCCATGCCGAAGACCCCTCCGTCGTGGCCCCAGAACCGGCCGCAGGGCAGGTCCTGGGCGTAGACGCCCAGACCGTAGTTCATCAGGACGTTGCCCTGACCGTCGGTGACGGGCACCGTGGTCTGCATCTGGGCGAGCTGGGCCTTGGGCAGCAGCCTGCCTTCGAGCAGCGCCCGGTAGAACCGGTCGAGGTCGCCGGTCGTCGAGACGACGGCGCCCGCGGTGTACGCCCACGACATGTCGTAGACGCTGTAGTCACGCGGCGGGTCGATGAGCCCGTAGAGCGACTCGTAGGCCTTGGAGTGCGGCCCGGGGATCACCGGCGTGCGGGGGAAGGAGGTCTCGCGCAGCCCGGCCCTGTGGATGACCTCACGGGTGATGTACCGCTGCGCCGGTTCGCCGGTCACCGCCTCCAGCAACAGCCCCGCGATGACGTAGTTCGTGTTGGAGTAGGACCAGCGCTCCCCGGGCTCCCCCGTCGGCTGGGCCTGCAGGCCGAGCCTCACCAGTTCCGCCGGCGCGATGGAACGGAAGCGCTCCTCGTCCAGGCTCGCGGCCGACCCCTGGGCCAGGGAGGGGAAGGCGCCCAGGACGTAGTCGCCGATGCCACTGGTGTGGTTGAGCAGCATCCGCACCGTGACCCTCCGCCCGAGGTCGGCGGGGAGCAGCCTCGGCAGATGACGCGCGACGGGCGCGTCCAGGTCGAGGCGCCCCTTCCCGGCCTGCTGGAGGATCGCGACCGCGGTGAAGGTCTTGGTGATGCTGCCGACCCGGTGGCGCATGCCCGGCCGTACCGGTCTGCCGGTTTCCACGTCGGCGACCCCGGCCGCCCCGTCCCACGCCTGCCTGCCGTTCCGGACGCTGGAGTAGAGGCCGTACATGCCCGCGTCACGGACCGCGTTGAGGGTCGCCTCCAGTCCCTCGCGGTCGAGACCCTGCGGCGCCACCGGGCCGGGCTCCGGCGGCCCCGCCGCCTGCGCGGGCAGGGCGGCGCCCGCCACGAGCGCGGCGCTCAGCCCAAGCCCAACGATCACAACCCCACGACGCCGCATGAAGGCCGCCATTCGCCATCTCCTCGGAACCGGGAACACGACCTCATCACGATCACAAAATCACCACCCCGGGGCCTCCCCTTTCCGGACGAATTGACGTTCGTTCTCAGGAATGACAATCGCCGCCGAACGACCGCGTACCGGTCCGCCCGCGACTCGTCGCGTGTCTGGCCGAATGCCGTGGCGGGCGAAACGGATGCCACCGGCCTCGTGGCCGGTCACCGGTTCACCACGGGTGGCCCCGCATCGTCGGCGCGGGCGGCGATGCGCACCTCCCACGGCGTCCGGGACCGCGCGCCGAGCGGCGGCCTCTCCTCGAAGCCAGAGAAGCCGCGAGGGGCAGAATCCGCTTTCTCCTCCCGAATATTCCGCCCGGTCAAAATCGAAGACTCCCACCGTGAAATCGGTGCACGACGGGAAAAGGAAAACACGTATACGTGGTGGCACGGCCCCGCCCCGTACTTCACCGTTTACCTCCGGCCAGGAGAGCCAGGAGAACCAGAGGAAACCGCCGGGACCATCGGATTCACGCGACGTCCGGCACCCGGCCTGGAGTCGCTCCGCCCTCCCATAGCCGTGAGATCCTGCTGATCTTGAGGACGGACGGGTTCCCCGGGCGAGCCCCATCAGACCGCCTGCCGTAAGGACCCGCGCGTCCGGACGACCGGCACCGGAGGAAAGAGACCATGAAGCACGAGTACGAGGCCACGTTCCTGTCCGTCGAAGTCGCCGACCTCCGGACCAGGCTGATCTCCCTGGGGGCCGTCCAGGTGTTCCCCCGCACCCTCCTGACCAGGAAGATCTTCGAGAGCGACGTCTTCGGCGACGGCCAGTGGCTCCGGCTGCGCGACGAGGGGGGCCGTTCGACCCTCACGCTCAAGCAGGTCACGGACGCCACCGTCATCGACGGCACCGTCGAGGTCGAGACCGAGGTGGGCGACGCGCGGGCCATGGCCGAGATCCTGCGGCGTCTCGGCCTCCGGGAGGCCCGCTACCAGGAGAACTACCGGGAGGAGTGGAAACTCGGCGACGTCGTCTTCGACATCGACACCTGGCCCGGCCTGCCGACCTTCGTCGAGGTCGAGGGGCCGGACGAGGCCGCGGTCCGCCAGGCCTCGGCCCTGCTCGGATTCGACTACTCCACGGCCCGTTTCGGCAGTGTCGACGTGATCTACCGCAGCGAGACGGGCCGGGACATCCTCTCCGAGCCCACCCTCCTGTTCTCCCCGGAGGACCGGCAGGAGAGCGCCGGGCCCTCCGCGAAAGACTGACCTCCCGGAAACCCTCGCACAGAACGTGAGAGCGAAGGGAGGCCGGCGTCCTTCTCCGGCCTTCGGGGCACCCGGCGCGAACACCCTGAGCGACGATTGGATACTGTCCGTAACGTCGTTTCCTGGTGACTGGCGGGGGGACCCATGAAGACGGACGAGGGCTACGTCCACGCGCTCGGCAATCGCCAGGTGCAGATGATCGCGATCGGCGGCGCGATCGGCGTCGGCCTCTTCCTCGGGGCGGGCGGGCGGCTGCAGGCGGCCGGTCCCGCCCTTGTGCTGTCGTACGCCGCCTGTGGGCTCGTGGCCTTCTTCGTCATGCGGGCCCTGGGCGAACTGGTGCTCTACAAACCGTCCTCCGGGTCGTTCGTCGAGTACGCGGGCGACTTCCTGGGCCCGTGGGCCGCCTTCGCCAGTGGCTGGATGTACTGGGTCAACTGGGCCTTCACCGGCATCGCCGAACTGACCGCCATCTCCACCTACGTGGGACTGTGGGCCCCGCACTTCCCCCGCTGGCTCACCGCGCTCATCGCGCTGGCGTCCGTGCTGGTCGTCAACCTGCTGTCGGTACGGCTCTTCGGCGAGCTCGAGTTCTGGTTCGCCATGCTCAAGGTCCTGGCCATCTGCGCCTTCCTGGTCGTCGGCCTGGCCCTGGTCGCCTTCGGCACCTCGCTGGGCGGCGGCACCGCGGGCCTGGGCAACCTCGTCGCGCACAAGGGCTTCTTCCCCAACGGCTTCCCCGTGGTCCTGATGAGCATGCAGTCGGTGATCTTCGCCTACTCCGCGATCGAGCTGGTCGGCATCGCCGCCGGTGAGACGAAGAACGCCAGGCAGGTCATCCCGAGGGCGATCAACGGTGTGATCTGGCGGATCGCGATCTTCTACGTCGGCTCGGTGCTGCTGCTGGCCATGGTCCTGCCGTGGACCGCGTACGGCCCCGGCCAGTCGCCGTTCGTGACGGTCTTCGCCGCTCTCGGCGCCCCCTGGGCCGCCGACGTCATGAACCTCATCGTGATCACCGCGGCCCTGTCGTCGTGCAACTCCGGCCTGTACTCCACGGGGCGCATCCTGCGGGCCATGGCCGTCAAGGGCGAGGCTCCGGCGTTCGCGGGCCGGATCGGCTCCCGCCACGTCCCCTACGGGGGCATCCTCATCACGGCGAGCGTGTTCGTGGCCGGGGTCGTCCTCTACTACTTCGTTCCGGAGCGCGCCTTCAACATCGCGACCGCGGTCGCCTCCCTCGGCGTCGTCACCACCTGGGGGACCCTGCTGCTGTGCCAGATCCGCCTGCGTGAGGCGGCCGGGAAGGGCCTGCTCGTGCGCCCCTCCTTCCGGATGCCGGGCGCGCCGTACACGGGCTGGGGCAGTCTGGCCTTCCTCGGCCTGGTGGTGCTGCTGATGCCGTTCGCCGACGCCGACCAGCGGGTGGCCTTCTTCTGCGTCCCGCTGCTGGTCGCCGGGATCGCCGCCGGGTGGCGGATCGTCGGCTCACGCCGTTCCACCGGAACACCTCTTGATCAATAGTACGTTGCACGATATATATCGACCGTGGGCTTACGCGAGCAGAGCTATCTGATCCTGCTGGCCCTCTCACAGGGGCCTCTGCACGGATACGGCGTGACCAAGACGGTGCGGGAACTGTCCGAGGAACGGGTACGGCTCGGCGCGGGCACGCTGTACGGCGCCCTGGACCGGCTGGCCACGGACGGTCTGGTGACCATGGCGGGCGAGGAGGTCGTCGACGGCCGTCACCGCCGTTACTACGACCTGACGGAACACGGCCGCGAGATCCTCACCGAGGAGACCGCCCGCCTGATCCGCCTCACCGCGACCGCCCGCCGCCGTCTCGCCCTCCGTCCCACGCCTGAGCCGTGAGTCCCGGTCAGTCCCGGCGCGTCCCGGCGCGTTCCTCGGCGAGGTGGAGCCCCGCCTCGATGACGGCGTTCATGATGGGGGCCAGGCGCTCCTCACCGAGGGTGGGGGCGCGGCGGGCCATCTCGGCGACGAGACGGCGCTCACGGTCCATGTCGCGCCCCGCGAAGCCGCCGACGGGCTTGAGCCGCTGGATGGTCCCCGCCAGCTCGGCGCGCCGTTCCAGCAGGACGGCCAGGACGGCGTCCACCCGGTCGATGGCGCCACGCGCCTCGGGCACCGAGCCCGGCGTCTCCCTGCGGACGACCACGCCGACGATCCGCGCGACCTCCCCGGCGTCCAGGGCGGCCTGTTCCGGAGCGCCGGGGTCGAGCAGGAGGCCGTCGGCCCCCGCGGCGACCGCCGCCGCGGCCAGCGAGGGGTCCTCGCCGAGGCCGACCAGCACCGGGCGGCCCGAAGTCCGCCGCGCCGCCCGCATCAGGGCCAGGT
Source organism: Streptosporangium sp. NPDC020072 (assembly GCF_040631445.1). Classification (NCBI taxonomy): domain Bacteria; kingdom Bacillati; phylum Actinomycetota; class Actinomycetes; order Streptosporangiales; family Streptosporangiaceae; genus Streptosporangium; species Streptosporangium sp. NPDC020072. The sequence goes on from NZ_JBEYAB010000016.1 coordinate 183,899, forward strand.
CCAGGGTCGTGACCGCCTGGTGCGTACGGCTGCCGCTCTCGCACAGCACCACCTGGTCGTTGCCCTCGGCCACGCAGTAGTCGGCGATGGCCAGCCACTCCTGGAGGGTCGCGGCGGGCCCCCGCTGCACGAGCACCGGGAGCCCGAGTCTGGCCACCGCCCTGACCAGCTGGAAGTCCTGCATCCATGCCGCACCGATCACGATCCCGTCGGCGTGGGCCGCGATCTCCGGCAGATCGGCCGCGGAGAAGGGCTCGACCAGCAGCGGCCCGGACCACCCGGCGCGTGCCTCGGCCACGGTCTGGGCCGCGGGCACCCGCCCGTGGTGGTCGCGCAGGCTGATCCAGCGGGCGTCGGCACCCTCTCCGCCGATCACCACGGCCGGTCCCGCTCCCACGCTGAGCGTCCCCACCCGTACGGCTCCGCGTTCCAGGTTTCGCTCCAGGTCTGCGGTCAACGACATCTCGGCTCCCATGCTCAGCCGGCACGCATCCCCGGGCCGGCGAATCGTAAGAAACAAAAAAGGCAGAGACCTTGTCTCTGCCTGGTGCCGGCTCCGAACGGTCGCTACGTCACGCTGTCACGACCGGCTCCCCGGAGCCGGCTCGGTAAACACGAAGTAGAACGTCATGAAAACGACGATAGGGCATCCTCGCCCCAGGCGCCACTCGCAGGCCAGGGGGCTGCAGGGGGGAGGGAGATCCAGATCTCCGGAGAGTCGATCACCCTCCTCGGCCTATGAGAGTATTCGGTGGTTCCGGAAAGGGGCCAAGAGAGGGGGAGGTGCGATCGATGGCCGAAGCACAGCCTGAGGGACGTCGCGTCGCCTCCCGTTACCACCTGCTCGAACCCATCGGCCGTGGTGGCATGGGCATCGTCTGGCGGGCGCACGACGAGTTCCTCGACCGTGAGGTCGCCGTCAAGGAGGTCCGCTACGCCGACATGCTCGGCGAGGACAGCCAGGAGGACTTCAACCGCCGCACCAAGCGGGAGGCCAGGGCGGCGGGACGGCTGACGCACCCGAACGTGGTCGTCGTCCACGACGTGGTCGAGGAGGACGGCAGGCCCTGGATCGTCATGCAGCTGGTCGAGTCCCGCTCGCTCGGCAAGGTGCTGCGCCAGGAGGGGCCGCTGCCGTACCGGCGGGTGGCGGAGATCGGGTCGCAGGTGCTTGAGGCGCTGCGCGCCGCCCACGCCCAGGGGGTGCTGCACCGGGACGTCAAGCCGGAGAACGTGCTGCTGGCCGACGACGGCCGGGTGGTGCTGACCGACTTCGGCATCGCGACTCTGGAGACGGAGACCGCGCTGACCATGACGGGGATCGCGGGCACGCCCGCGTTCATCCCGCCGGAGCGGATCAAGACCGGCACCGCGCAACGCGAGTCAGACCTGTGGTCCCTCGGGGCGACGCTGTACGCCGCCGTGGAGGGCAAGCCCCCGCACGATCGGGGCGGGGCGCTGCCGACCATGCACGCGGTGCTGAACGACGAGCCGGAGCCCCCCGTCCACGCCGGGCCACTGGCGCCCGTGCTTGAGGGGCTGCTGCGCAAGGACCCCGAGCTGCGGATGTCCTACGACGAGGCGGCCCGGCTGCTGCGCCAGGTGGCCGAGGGGCCTCAGGAACGGCGGCAGCCCGCGAGGACGACCGTCATGCCCGCCGTCGCGGGTGAGGCGGGTGCCGAGACCGATCCGGACATCCGGTACCGCCCGGAGGGGGTGCCCGCGACGGGGCTGAAGCTGGGCTCCGCCGCGCCCGCCCCGGCCTCCCCCGCGGAGGAGCCTCCGACGCAGGCGCGCAGGGACCGGCCCTCCGGCACGGGACAGGGAGCCGCCGCGCAGGGAGCGCGGAAACCGGCCGCCGAACCCGCCCAGAAGGCCCCGCGGCAGGCCGTGCCGAAGGCTTCGCAGCAGGCCCAGCAGGCCGCCGCGACGCGGAAGGTCACGCCGAAGCCCGCCGCGAAGCCGGTTTCCGCGACTCCGGCGCCGCCGCGTGCCCAGGCCGGGAAGGTGGCTCAGCCGCCGCTCTCCAAGCCCTCGGCCAGACGTGAGCCCGCACCGGTACGGCCGCCGGTCCCCGTCTCGCGGCCCGAGCCCTCCTCCGCTCCCCCCGCCGTTCCGCCCGTCACTCCGCCGCCCTCGGCGGCGGAGTTCTTCCCCACGTCGCCCTCCGGGGCGGGGAAGCCCTCCTGGAGCTGGGACTCCATGCCACCGCTGCGGCGGTGGTCGCTGCTGCTGGTGCCCGTACTGGTGATCATCGTGCTCGTCGCGGGTTATCTCGGAATGCGCTACGGCAGGGAGGTCGGGCTGCCGGAGCCCAGGACGAGTGAGTCGAGTGAGACCGTGGGGGCGGCCGACCGGCCCGCGGAGACGACCACCGAGCCGATCTCCGAACACTCCCCCTCCCAGAGCGCGAGTCCCAGCCCCGTCGAGAGTCCCACCAAGGACGACGAAGACGATGAGGACGACAAGAAGAAGGAAGACAAGGAGAAGGACTCCGGGCTTCCCGAGGGCTGGCGCACACACAAGGACTCCAACGGGTTCTCCGTCGGCCTGCCCAAGGGGTGGGACGTCGACAGGCGCTCCGGCCCTTCGGTGTGGTTCCGCGGCCCCGACCGGGTGAGCTACCTGCTGATCGAGTACACCAACACTCCCAACTCCGACCCGAAGAAGGACTGGGAGGACCAGGAGCGCTACAGCAGGGGCAACTTCAACGGTTACAAGCGCATCCGGATCGAGAAGGTCGACTACATGAAGAAGGCCGCCGACTGGGAGTTCACCTGGGACACGAGCGCCGGTAAGGCGCGGGTGATCGACCGGGGCTTCGTGACCGAGGGCGGCAGGGGTTACGCCATCTACTGGCACACCATGGCCGACGAGTGGGACAAGAACCTCGCCCTCTTCAGGGGATTCACGGAGACCTTCTCCTCGAAAAAGTAGGCGAGCCTCCCGACCGGCTACGATGCGTGGGTTTGGGAGGGGCTGGAGAGAATGACCGAACGGAAGGTCGCGGGCCGGTACCGCCTGCTCGAACCCATCGGCGAAGGCGGGATGGGCGTCGTCTGGCGTTCCCACGACGAGCTTCTCGACCGGGTCGTGGCGGTCAAGGAGGTTCGTTACCGCGGGATCGACGAGGCCGCGCGGGCCGACCTGAACCGGCGGACGATCCGGGAGGCCAGGAGCGCCGGACGGCTCGACCACCCCTCTGTGATCATCGTGCACGACGTGGTCGAGGAGGAGGGCAGGCCCTGGATCGTCATGCAGCTGGTCCGTTCGCGTTCCATGGGCGAGGTGGTGCGCCGGGGTGGGCCGCTGCCCCCGTCGCGGGTCGCCGAGGTCGGGCTTCAGGTGCTCGGCGCGCTGCGGGCCGCGCACACGGCCGGGGTGCTGCACCGGGACGTCAAGCCGGAGAACGTGCTGCTCGCCGATGACGGCCGGGTGGTGCTGACCGACTTCGGCATCGCCTCGATGACCCAGGAGACCGGGATCACCCGCACCGGGGGGATGGTCGGCACCCCGGCCTTCCTGCCCCCGGAGCGGCTGCACGGCATGCCCGCCACCCCCGAGTCGGACCTGTGGTCGCTGGGGGCGACGCTGTACGCGGCGCTTGAGGGACGTCCGCCGTTCGAACGGCCGACGGCCGCGGCGACCATGATGGCGGTCCTGAACGGCGAGCCGAGCCCCATGTCGCACACCGGCTCCCTCGTCTCGGCGATCCTCGGCCTGATGGCCAGGGAGCCCGCGGCCCGGCTGACCGCCGACGCGGCCGAGGCGCTGCTCACCCGCGCCTGCACCGAGGCCCCGGGGGCCGCGGCGGGTACGGACGACCGCCTTCCCCAGGCGGGCCCGGCCCCCCGGCACGGCCGCCCCCACACGGCGGAGGTGCCCCACACCGGCAACGGCGCCTTCCCGCACCCGAACGAGGGCCCGTACACGGGAGGGCACACCGCCGATCCTCGCCACGGCGGCGAGCCCTGGCGGCAGGCGGCACCCCAGCCCGGTCCGCAACCGATGCCGCTACCAGGACCCCAGCCGGGAACGCGGCCGGGCGAGGCCCCGTGGGACGCCTCCCCGTGGACCGGGCAGCCGGCCGGGCAGCCGGTGGGACCGGGACAGGCGGCCTCGTGGCACACCGGCCAGGCCGGGGCCTCTCACGGCGCCCCGTCGTCCGCCGGGCAGGCGCCGTACCCGGGAGATCCGGCACATTCCCCCTACCGTGACGACGCGACCCGGGTCGGGCGGCCGTCCTACCCCAACGACCCCTTCCAGGCCTATCACCCGGGTGGCCAGGCTCATCCCGGCGATCCGTCCTCGCACGGCCAGGGCGGACACCCGCTGCCCGAAAACCCGTTCGGCGGCCCCCTTCCCGGCCTCCCCCACGGCACCGAACCGGCCTACCAGGGGCCCGGCAGACGGCGGGGCAGGCGTGCCGCGCCCGGCTCGCAGGCGTCCCCGCGACGGCCGGCCGTACGGCGGGCGGTTCTGATCGTGGGGATACCGGTACTGGTCGCGGGGTTCGGCGCCGGAGGGTGGCTGCTGGCGGACAACTTCGGCGCCGGCCGGACCGCGACCCCGACGCCCCCCGCCACCTCCGCCCCGTCGATTCCGTCCGCCAAGCCGTCGAAGAGCCCGCGCCCGTCCCCCACCGCCTCCCCAACGGTGCGCCCGTCCAGGCTGCCCGAGGGCTGGCAGTACTACAAGGACCCGGTGATGGGCTTCACCGTTGCCCTGCCGCGCGGCTGGACGAGCAAGCGCTTCTCCGGGCGTGACCGGGTGGAGTTCAGGAGGCCCGGCTCGTCCGCCCTGCTGTGGATCGAGTCGACCGCCGATCCGGAGAAGGACCCGGTCAAACACTGGGAGAACCTTGAGAAGGACCGCGTGGTCAAGAAGCTCTGGCCGGGCTACGAACGCATCGGCATAACCCCGCTGCGATACCGTGGTGTGGAGGCGGCCGACTGGGAGTTCACCTACCTGAAGAACGGCGTCCGGACACACGTCCTGGACCGGGGGTTCCACACGATCACGGGCCGTCCTTACGCGATCTACTGGGAGAGTCCTGAGTCCGAGTGGGACCGGGCGTTCTTCGACAGGTTCACCGAGACCTTCCGTCCGTGACCGGCCGGGGGTCGGGCCGGGAGACACCACTGGAGACACGACCGCGGTCCTTGGAGACGGAGACGGGGCTGGAGCCGGGGAGCGGAAGCCTGGAGGCGGCACGCTTCTGGCGCAATCCGGCGCTGCCCGGGGTCGATCTGCTCAAGGCGAGATACGTGACCCATCGGTTCACCCGGCACGCCCACGCGGGCTACGCGATCGGGGTGATCCTGACCGGGATCGAGGAGTTCGACTATCGGGGCGCTCGGCACCGCGCGGGCGCGGGAAGCGTGGTGCTGGTCGACCCCGACCAGGCGCACAACGGTCACGCGGGTGAGCCGGACGGCTGGGCGTACCGGATGCTCTACCCCTCCGTCGAGGTCCTGTCCGGGATCGCCGAGGAGCTGCTCGCCGGGCGGGGCACGCCGTACTTCCCCGAACCCGTCGTCTCCAGCGCGCGCGGTGCCGCGCTGCTCAGGAGGGCGCACGACGCCGCCGAGCGCGGCGACAGCCTGGCCTCCTCGACGCTGGCCCGTACGGCCTTCGGCACGCTGCTGCGCCTGCACGCCGCCCGGCGTCCTCCGGAGACGCGCTCCGTCGGCAACGACCTGGCCGTACGGCTCGCGCGGGAGATCCTGCACGAGAGGCTCATCGATCCGCCCACGATCGAGGACCTGGCGCTGGCCGTGAAGGCGAAGCCGTTCGGGCTGATCAGGGCCTTCAAGGCGGTCACCGGGCTGCCGCCGCACGCCTACCTGAACACGCTGCGGGTCAGCCGGGCGCGTGGCCTGCTCGACGCCGGGGTACCCGCGGCCCAGGTCGCCGCGGACGTCGGTTTCACCGACCAGGCGCATCTGACCAGGCATTTCAAGCGGGTCGTCGGTGTCCCCCCGGTCGCCTACCAACGTGCAGGAACGTACAAGACCGAGGCAGAAAACTCCACATAACCTCACCATCATGGAAATATCCACTCGTTCCTCAGCGACAAGGGACGGACTGGGAGTGGGGATCGCGGTCGGGCTGTCCGGCGTCGCGTTCGGCGCCAGCGCGGTCACCGCGGGGCTGAGCGTCGCCCAGGCATGCGTGCTGAGCCTGTTCGCCTTCACCGGAGCCTCACAGTTCGCCCTGGCGGGCGTCATCGCGGGCGGCGGCAACCTCGTCGCGGGCACCGCGGGCGCCCTGCTGCTGGGGGCCCGCAACAGCCTGTACGGCCTGCGCATGGCCGACGTGCTCGGCGCCAGGGGCGGTGCCAGGTTCGTCACCGCCCACGGCGTGATCGACGAGACGACGGCGGTCGCCCTGGCCCAGCCCGACGAGGAGTCGGCCAGGACGGGCTTCCTCGTCACGTTCGCCAGCCTCTACCTGACCTGGAACCTCACCACCCTGCTCGGCGCGGCGGGCACCTCCTGGGTGGCCGATCCCGCGCTGCTCGGCCTCGACGTGGTCGGGCCCGCGACCTTCCTGGCGATCCTGTGGCCCAGGCTCACCGGCGGCGGCCGGGAGACCGGCGCGCTACGACTGGTCGCGGGGACGGGCGCCGCGATCGCACTGGCCGTGACTCCCTTCGCCCCGCCCGGGGTTCCCGTGCTGATCGCCGCGACCGCCGTACTCGCGGTGACCCTGAGGAGGCCCCGATGAGTGCCGTGTGGTGGGCCGTGATCGCCACCTGCGCGGGGTGCTACGCGCTGAAGCTGGCCGGAATCTCCGCGCCGCGCAGGCTGCTCGACCACCCCAGGGTGCAGCGTTTCGCCGCGTTGGTCCCGGTCGCGCTGCTCGCCGCGCTGATCGCGGTGCAGATGTTCGCCCACGGTCAGTCGCTGCATCTGGACTGGCCGCGCACCGCCGGGCTGGGCGCCGCCGTCGTCGCGCTGCTGCTGCGCGCGCCCTTCCTGGTGGTGCTCGCCGGCGCGGCCGTCGTCACCGCGGCACTGCGGTGGCTGATCGGCTGAGCGGAACCGTACCCGGAGCGTGACGGTGATCCCCGGCGCCAACTATTGCGGTGATCTGCGTAGTTCATCCTGAATACCGGGACACATCACGGGTAGACGAGGCCCATGTCCGACTCTGGAGAGGTCATCGGCACGCGTTACCGGCTGATCGAACCCATCGGCCGCGGGGGAATGGGCACGGTCTGGCGGGCGAAGGACGAGGTACTCGGCCGTGACGTCGCGGTCAAGGAGGTCATCCCCTCTCCCGACCTGACCGGCCCGGAGCGTGAGGTCTTCACGATCAGGACGCTCAGGGAGGCGCGGGCCGCGGGCAGGATCGGCCATCCCGGCGTCGCGACGGTCTACGACGTGATCGAGGAGCGCGGACGGCCGTGGATCGTCATGCAGCTCGTCGAGTCCAGGACGCTCGGGGCGGTGGTCCGTGAGGACGGGCCGCTGCCCGCCTGCAGGGCGGCCCGCGTCGGGCTCGACGTGCTCGGGGCGCTGGTGGCCGCCGGTCACGCGGGTGTGCTGCACCGCGACGTCAAACCGGACAACGTGCTGCTGGCCAGGGACGGCCGGGCCGTGCTGACCGACTTCGGCATCGCGGTGCTCGAAGGAGACTCCTCCGTCACCAGGACGGGCGCCCTGATCGGCACCCCGGCGTTCATCGCGCCGGAACGGGCGGGCGGAGGACCTGCGGTGTTCGCCTCCGACCTGTGGTCACTCGGGGTGACGCTCTACGTGGCGGTCGAGGGACGCTCCCCCTTCGAACGCGCCCACCCGCTGGCCACCCTCAGCGCGGTCATGCACGAGGAACCCGCCCCGATGCGGCTCTCCGGGCCGCTCGGGCCGGTGATCCACGGACTGCTTCGCAAGGACCCCGCCGAGCGGATGTCCGCCGAGGAGGTGCAGGTCGGCCTGCGCTCCATCGTGAACGGAATCGCCCCGCAGGAGACGATGCCGATCGACCTGCCCGTCCCCGCGCCGCCTTCACCGCCCTCACCGTCCTCACCGCCGGAGACCGGACCGGTGGCCGGGCCCGTGGGCGTGGCCGTGACCGGACAGGCGGCCGCGTCCGGCCCTCCTGCCCCCCGGAGACCGCGGAGAGGGGCGGCGGTCGTGGCCGCGGCGGCGCTCGCGGTCACCGCCACCGCGAGCGCGGCGGCCTGGGTCGCCATGAACTCCGTTCCCCCGGCGACCCGGGGACCGGTCACCCCGGCCGGGGTCTCTCCGAGCGGGCGCACCCCCGCGACGAAGCCGGAGCAGGCACGGCTGCCGGCCAGGAAGGACCCCGCCCCCGAGCGGACGCAGGAGAGCGACGAACGCCGCACCGTCCCCGAGGCGCCGCCCGAGAAGCCACAGAACCCACAGAGCCCGGAGAAGCCCGAGAGGACCGAGAAGCCGAAGCCGAGCGAGTCCCCCGATCCCCCGAAGAAAGAAAAGCCCCCAAAGGATGACAAACCAGACAAGAGTGAGGACGAGGGGCAGGAGGCCGGTCCGCCCGAGGAAGGCGGCCAGGACACTCAGGAGCCGGCCCCCGAGGACGACCAGGAGCAGGAGCCGGTGGGCGAGGTGGCCCCGGGCGACGCCCTGAACGCCCTCGCCGTGCTCTCCTGACCCCTACCTGGCTACCGGGACTCTTCGCCGACGACCTTCAACGCGTGCGCGAGATCGTCGGGATAGTCGGTGGTGAAGGTCATCCACTCGCCCGTGACGGGGTGTTCGAAGGCCAGGGAGACGGCGTGCAGCCACTGGCGGGAGACACCGAGCCGCGCGGCCAGCGTGGGGTCGGCGCCGTACATCATGTCGCCGACGCACGGATGGCGCAGCGCCGACATGTGGACCCTGATCTGGTGGGTCCGCCCGGTCTCCAGCTTGATGTCGAGCAGCGAGGCGGCCCGGAAGGCCTCGATCGTGTCGTAGTGGGTGACCGAGTCCTTGCCGCCCGCCACGACCGCGAAACGGCCGTCCCCCGCCGGGTGACGGTCGATCGGCGCGTCGACGGTGCCGCGCAGCGGGTCGGGGTGCCCCTGGACCAGCGTGTGGTAGCGCTTGTCCACGGTGCGCTCCTTGAAGGCCCGCTTCAGCCGTGAGTAGGCGTGCTCGCTCTTGGCCACGACCATCGCGCCGGTGGTGTTGGCGTCCAGGCGGTGCACGATGCCCTGACGTTCGGCGGCGCCGCTGGTCGCGACCCGGTGCCCGGTGCCGAGCAGGCCGCCGATCACGGTCGGCCCGGTCCAGCCCGTGGTCGGGTGGGCGGCCACCCCGATCGGCTTGTTGACCACGACGATGTCGTCGTCCTCGTAGACGATCGTCATTCCGGGGACCGGCTCGGCGACCGGGGTGGGCGCGCTCGGCGGGGGCGGGAGCGTGACGTCCAGCCACGCGCCGGCGTGGACCCGGTCGGACTTGGCCGCGGGCGAGCCGTCGACCAGCACGTCCCCGTCGACGATCAGCTCCGCCGCACGGGTGCGCGACAACCCGAACAGCCGGGACAGGGCCGCGTCGAGGCGTTCGCCCTCAAGCCCGTCGGGGACGGGAAGACTCCGCTGTTCAGCCATCATTCCTGCTCTCCGCCCTGTCCTTGGAACCTTCCTCGGCCTTGTGGGTCTCCGGCGCCGTCTCCTGCCCGCCGTCGCGTGTGCCGTCGAGCTGGTAGCCGCGCCAGGCGAGGAAGACCGCCAGGATCCCGCCGCAGACGATCGCCGAGTCCGCGACGTTGAACACCGGGAAATGGCTGGGGAAGACCTCGACGAAGTCGACGACGTGCCCCTGCAGCCCGCCGGGAGCACGGAAGAGCCGGTCGGTCAGGTTGCCCAGCGCCCCGCCGAGCATCAGGCCGAGTGTGACGGCCCACGGCAGGCTGCGCAGCTTGCGCGCGGTACGCAGGATGGCCACCACGACGCCGGCCGCGATGATCGTGAAGACGATGGTCATGCCGGTGCCGATGCTGAACGCGGCCCCCGCGTTGAAGATCACCCGGAACTGCAGCAGCCCGGGGATCAGCACGAGCGGGTCCTTGCCCTCCAGGGTCCGCAGCACGGCCGTCTTCGTCGCCAGGTCAAGGCCGTAGACGACCACCGCGAGAGCCGCCAGCAGCGCGACACGCCGCCTCCTGGGCGGAGGCGTCCGCGAGCCGGCGGCCTCTCCCGTCAGCGCCGCTCCTCCCGCTGCTTGCAGGCCACGCACAGCGTCGCCCTCGGGAACGCCTGAAGGCGCTCCTTGCCGATCGGCTTGTGGCACGATTCGCACACTCCGTAGGTCCCTGCGTCGATCCGGGCGATCGCCCGTTCGTTCTGCGCGACCAGGTCGCGCGAATTCAGGGTAAGGGCGATCTCACGTTCCCGCTCATACGTCCGGGCGCCCGCGTCCGCCTGATCGTCTCCGGCTCCGTCCGTGACGTCACCCGAGGCGATCTCGCTTTCGGCCTTGAGGATCTCCTCGTTCAGCTCGTCGATCTCCACGCTCAGCCTCGTGCGGACCTCGGCGAGCTCCTCGGCCGTCCAGGTGACGGTGCCGCCGTTCCCCGACGGGGCTACCGCGCTCTCGTCCGCGCGTACGGTCGCGGCCATGGCGGCCTCCTTGCTCGATCGGACCGTATCCGGTGTGGTAAACGGTGCGGGCAGCTTAGGTCCCCCATAACGGAACGGCAAACGACCCGCCGGGATGTTTACCACTCCCGTAACATCCGGTCCCCCTCACCGGATTCCGCCCGCGCCTTGACATCGCAGGAGAAAATCGGGAAGTTTCGCGCGGGGACGTACGTTAGGGTGTGAGCCTGCAAGGCGTTGATGGGGACGAGTACCTCCGAGCCCCTCGCACGAGCGACCCGGGGACGGTGCGAGCCCGGGGCGATGCCCGGAGGGAAGATCACCCCTGAGCCGCCGGAGGAACGGCCGCGCGAACGCGCCGCCCAGTAGAACCGGCAGCAGACTCAAAGGAAGAGGGCCTTCTCGCGAAGGTCAAGGAGGGTGGTACCGCGGGGCCGTACGGTCTCGTCCCTCCACGCCACTGCCAGCACCAGCGTGGAGGTCCAGCCCGGTCATGTCCGCCTATTTCCGCTCTCTTCCCGCGCAGGTCGATCTGCCCGCGCTCGAACACGAGGTGCTCGGCCGCTGGCGGGACGGCAAGGTCTTCGAGCGCTCGGTCGAGCAGAACGCCGACGGCCCCAACTGGGTCTTCTACGAGGGCCCGCCGACCGCCAACGGCATGCCCGGCGTGCACCACGTCGAGGCCCGCGTCTTCAAGGACCTCTTCCCCCGCTACCGCTCCATGCTCGGCTACAACGTGCCCCGCAAGGCCGGCTGGGACTGTCACGGCCTGCCGGTCGAGGTCGGCATCGAGAAGGAACTCGGCCTGTCCGGCAAGAAGGACATCGAGGCGTACGGCATCGCCGAGTTCAACGCCAAGTGCCGCGAGTCGGTGCTGCGGCACGTGGACGCCTTCGAAGAGCTGACCGAGCGCATGGGCTACTGGATCGACCTCTCCCAGGCCTACCGCACGATGGACCCCTCCTACGTGGAGTCCGTCTGGTGGTCGCTCAAGGTCATCTTCGACAAGGGCCTCCTCAGCCGCGCCTTCCGGATCACGCCGTACTGCCCGCGCTGCGGCACCGGCCTGTCCGACCACGAACTCGGCCAGCCCGGCGGCTACGAGACCGTGACCAGCCCGTCGGTCTACGTCCGCATGCCCGCGACCTCCGGCCCGCTGGCCGAGCTCGGCGCCTCGCTGCTGATCTGGACCACCACCCCGTGGACGCTGGTGTCCAACACCGCCGTGGCCGTGCACCCCGAGGTGACCTACGTCGCGGCGCGCCCCGCGGGCTCCGACGAGGTGCTGGTCGTCGCCGAACCGCTGCTGACCGCGGCTTTGGGCGAGGGCGCCGAGGTGCTGGCCTCCTTCCTGGGCGGCGACCTTGAGCACACCACCTACTCACGCCCCTTCGACCTGGTCGACATCCCCGGCGCGCACTACGTGGTGCTCGGCACCTACGTCACCACCGAGGACGGCACGGGCCTGGTCCACCAGGCGCCCGCCTTCGGCGCCGACGACATGACCACCTGCAACCGGTACGGCCTGCCCGTGGTCAACCCGATCGGTCCCGACGGGCGTTTCCTGGACGACGTACCCCAGGTCGGCGGCCAGTTCTTCAAGGACGCCGACGAGGGCCTGACCGCCGACCTGCGGGAACGCGGCCTGCTGTACCGGGGCGATCACTTCGAGCACAGCTACCCGCACTGCTGGCGCTGCCACACCGCGCTGCTGTACTACGCGCTGCCCGCGTGGTACATCCGCACCACCGCGGTCAAGGACCAGATGCTCGCCGAGAACGAGAAGACCAACTGGTACCCCGAGACGATCAAGTGGGGCCGCTTCGGCGAGTGGCTGCGCAACAACGTGGACTGGGCGCTGTCCCGGTCACGTTACTGGGGCACGCCGCTGCCGCTGTGGGTCTGCTCGGCCGACGACTCCCACATCACCTGCGTCGGCTCGATGGAGGAGCTCGGCAGACTGGCGGGCCAGGACGTCTCCGCCCTCGACCCGCACCGCCCCTACGTGGACGACGTGACGCTGCCCTGCCCCACCTGCGGGGCCGAGGCACGCCGGGTACCGGACGTGATCGACGCCTGGTACGACTCGGGCTCCATGCCCTTCGCCCAGTGGGGCGCGCCGTACCGCAACGAGGAGATGCTCACCCAGGCCTACCCCGCGCAGTTCATCTGCGAGGCGACCGACCAGACGCGTGGCTGGTTCTACTCGCTCATGGCGGTCGGCACGCTGGTCTTCGGCAGGTCGTCCTACGAGAACGTGCTCTGCCTGGGCCTCATCCTCGCCGAGGACGGGCGCAAGATGAGCAAGCACCTGGGCAACGTGCTGCAGCCCATCCCGCTGATGGACAAGCACGGCGCCGACGCGCTGCGCTGGTACATGGCCTGCTCCGGCTCCCCCTGGGCCGCCCGGAGGGTCGGGCACGGCGCCCTTGAGGAGATCGTCCGCAAGGTCCTGCTGACCTACTGGAACACCGCCTCCTTCTTCACTCTCTACGCCAACGCCGAGTCCTGGTCGCCGTCCCAGCTCCCCGAGGCCCTGCCGTACGGCGAGCGCCCGCTGATCGACCGCTGGGCGCTGGCCGAGTTGCACCGCACGGTGGCCGAGGTCACCGCGTCGATGGAGGAGTTCGACACCGCCAGGGTCGGGCGGCGGCTGGCCGACTTCCTCGACGACCTGTCCAACTGGTACGTACGCCGCTCGCGCCGCCGTTTCTGGTCCGGCGACACCTCGGCGTTCGCCACGCTGTACGAGTGCCTGGAGACCGTCACCCGCCTGATGGCACCGGTGACGCCGTTCGTCACCGACTACGTCTGGGACGTGCTCCGCGACACCGGGGCTCCCTCCTCCGTCCACCTGGCCACCTGGCCCGCGGTGAAGGAGGAGCTGCTCGACGGGGAGCTGTCGGAGCAGATGGCTCTGGTGCGCCGCCTGGTCGAGCTGGGCCGTTCGGCCCGTGCCTCCAGCGGGGTGAAGACCCGCCAGCCCCTCGGCCGCGCGCTGGTCGGGGCCCGTGGCTGGGGCGCGCTCTCCCAGGAGCTGCGCGACCTGATCGCCGACGAGCTGAACGTGCAGCGGCTTGAGGACCTCGGCGCCGTCGGAGCCGATCTGGTCTCCTTCACCGTCAAGCCCAACTTCCGGGCCCTGGGCAAGCGGTTCGGCTCGCAGACCAAGCTGGTCGCCTCGGCCGTCGGCGCGGCCGACGCGGCCGGGCTGGCCCGCGCGCTGCGCTCCGGATCGGCCGTCACGGTCGAGGCCGGTGAGCTGGGCACGGTCGAGCTGACGACCGAGGACGTGATCGTCACCGAGCAGCCGAAGGCCGGCTGGGCGGTGGAGACCGGGGCGATCGGCACCGGCACCGGCGAGACCGTCGCGCTCGACCTGGCCATCACCGACGAACTGCGCCGGGCGGGCCTGACCCGCGACGCCATCCGTCTGTTCCAGGACGCCCGCAAGTCCACCGGTCTGGCCATCACCGACCGGATCGAGGTGTGGTGGTCGGCCGCCGACGCCGAGCTGGCCGAGGCCCTGCGGGCCCAGGGCGCGACGGTCGCCGGTGAGATCCTCGCCGACTCCCTCACCGAGGGCACCGAGGGCACAGCCGAGGACCTCCCCGTCCACCACGACGCCGACCTGGGGTTGACCTTCAAGCTCCGCCGTAGCGTCTGATCCGGCTCGGGAAACCAAGGGGGCGGGTGGCGTCATACGCCACCCGCCCCCTTGTCCGTCTCACGGGAGACCATGCCTTCCGGGGCCTTCCGGGGACCCTCAGGTTCTTCAGGTGATCGGCCGGCAGACGGAGCAGCTGCGCATGCCCGCCGCCTCGGCGTCGGCAAGGGAGATGGTCTCAAGGCCGCTGCCCTCGACGCCCTTTATGGCGTCCAGGCCCCTGATCAGGGGGCAGGTGGGGCTGTGGAAGCGGCGGGTGCCGACGATGATCTTGACCATCTCGGGCTCGCCCGCGTCCGGCTTCTTCTCCGGCGCGGCACCGCCTTCTCCGGTCTCCTTCGCGTCCGGCGCCTGGGCCTCCGGCTTCGCGGGACTCTCGGGTACGGCGGCCTGCTCGGGGGCCGCCGAGGTGGAGCCGACCGGCACCGGCCGCCCGGCGCGCCCGGGTCCGGTCTCGGCCGGCTCCACCGGCTTGGTTCCCTCCGCGGGGGCCTGTCCGGCGTCGGCGGGCTTCGTGACGGCCGGTTCCGTGGAGGCGGGCTTCACAGGAGCGGACTCGGTCTGGGAGGGCTCGGCCGCCTTGTCCGGGGACGTCGTCTTCCGGGCGGGCTCCGCGGGCTCCTTCTGAGCCTCGGCCGCTTCCCGGTCGCCTGCCTCGGCGGGGACGTCCTTCTTCTCCTGGCCGGTCGCGGGCTCCTTGGACTCAGCCGAGGCGTCGTCGGGCACCAGGTGCCGGACGATGTCACGGCTGAACCAACTGGTGGCGTTGGGGTCCTCCGCCTCCCCTGAGTCCTCTGTCTTCTCGGGACCGGGGGCGGGGGCCTGCGAAGGCTGGGGGTGGGCGGGTGCTTCCGCGGCGCGAGGCGGTACCACCCGTTCCTCGGTCTGTGGCCGGTCCGGCTGCCCTGCCGAGGGCGGCTGCGCGGGGCCCGGCTCCGGCTCCGTCCTGCGGGTCTGCTCGGCTGGAGCCGAGGGACTCTGGACGTAGGGGCGGGTCACCGGGGTGTCGCGGACGTCCGGCGGGACCGCGGCGTGGGAGGCGAGTCCGGCCGGGTCACGGACGCCCGCCTCTGCGGCGTCCGCCCGGTCGGAGGAGCCCGGCCCCCGGGGGGAAGGGGACACGGGTTCCCGAATCTCCGGCGGGGCTCCCTGCTGGAGTCCTCCGGTGAACTCGGGCAGGCACGTGGTGCAGGGCGTGAAGCCCTCCTCCCGCGCCTCCTCGTGAGTGAGTTCCTCATGATCCCGTCCGGCCAGCTGACGGCACCCGGCGACGTGGTACCGCTTACGGCCCGGGATCACCAGGACGATCGCGTCGTCACCGAGGTGACCCCGCCTCGCGGCCGCCGTACGGCCCGGCCCCTGCTGGGGGGCGACGGGAACCGTCTGCCTGACACCGTGCGGCACCGTAGGCGGCGGTGTCCGCATGACGGGCTGGTTCGGCACGGGCGGCCCCGGAGGGACCGGTCCCCTCGGCGGGGGCGGCGGAGCTGCCCCGCCGCGTCCGCCAGCGGGGAACAACTCGTGGCGGCGTAGCAACGCACCGATCACCAGGAAGACCGCGGACAGCACACTGACCGCGATCGACCACATGACCAGGAACGGCTGGGACATCACGAACCCCGCGATGAGCAGGACTATGGCCGTGAGCACCAGCCCAGCGCTGATAAGGATCACAGAGGAACTCCTGGATACGGGTCAGACGGATGACCCGAAACCCTAGCGGCGGCGGTCGTCAGCGGCGGTCGTTGTGCGGGCCGTCGACTCCCTGGAAGGCGCCCGAGTGCTGCGCGGGCTCTCCGCCGAACGGGCTGGCGGCGGCCGGAATGGACGGCTGGACACCGGGGGCGCCGGCGTGGGACATCGCGGGCGGGCCGCCCACGATCGGGAACCCACCACTGCCCTCAGCGGCGACGGTCAGCTCGGCGAGCTGGTTCTCCAGGTACAGCTTCAGACGGCTGCGGTACTCCCGCTCGAAGCTGCGCAGCTCCTCGACCTTGCGCTCAAGCTCGTCACGGGTCTGCACCAGCGACCCCATGGCCTGCCTGTGGCGCTCCTGGGCGTCACGCTCAAGCGTCTCGGCGCGGGCGCGGGCGTCGCCGATGACCTGCTCGGCCTGGCGGCGCGCCTTCCCGAGGATGTCGTCGGCCTCGCGGCGGGCCCTGGTCACCGTCTCGTCCGCCTCCCGGCGGGCGTCGGCGATCGCCTGGTCGGCGGTCTGCTGGGCGAGGGCGAGGACGCGCGCGGCGGTGTCCATGTTGTCCTCGGCGGGGGGCATGCCCATCGCGACGGGGACGGGCTGCTGGTGCGGCGCCGGCTCAGGGGGCCTGATCGGCTCGGGCTGCTGCATCATCATCTCGGGCTTGGGCTCGGCCACCGGGGCGGGCGCCATGGCCATGCCCATCCCGCCGGGCACCTTGCCCCTGAGGCACTCCGCCAGTTTGGCGCGGAGCTCCTCGTTCTCCTGGATGAGGCGGTCGAGCTCGGACTCGACCTCGTCGAGGAAGGCGTCAACCTCCTCCTCATCGTAGCCCGGCCTCAGCCGGGTGGTACTGAATTGCTTGTTCCGCACATCAGCGGGCGTCAGCGGCATTTCGGTCTCCTTGGCGCGCTTGGAGTCTGTCCGGAGGACGGTACCCGATCAACGAAGCGCGGACACGAGTTGGATCAAGCCCAAGACCCCAATGAACAGCATGGTGAAGCTTAGGTCAAAGGCCACCGTACCCAACCGGAGTGGTGGAATGAAACGTCGGAGGAACTTGAGGGGTGGGTCAGTCAGTGTGTACACGACTTCCGCCAGGACCAGGACGACCCCGGTGGGACGCCACTGGCGGGCGAACGACTGCACCATCTCAAGCACGATCCTGCCGATCAGCAGAACCAGGTAGAGGGACAGGACGGCGACCACGATCTCGCTAATGATCCCCACGGCCCGTACCCACCTCCATTCCGCTGCTCCGCCGCCCCCGGTCTCGTACGGACCCGTCCGGCCGGTAACTGTTCATGGTGGAACTCTAGCTCTGGTTGAAGAACCCGCGTTCCGCTATTCGAGCCTTGTCCTCAGCGGTCACCTCGACATTGGCAGGGGACAGCAGGAACACCTTGTTGGTAACACGTTCAATGCTGCCGTGTAGGCCAAAGACAAGACCTGCCGCGAAATCCACAAGGCGCTTCGCGTCACTGTCAACCATCTCGGTCAAATTCATGATGACCGGAGTACCGTCGCGGAAATGCTCACCGATCGTACGGGCCTCGTTGTAGGTCCTGGGATGAAGCGTGGTGATGCGTGCCAGATCGGTCGTACGGCGCTCCAGAACGGCCGTCGAGGGCCTCGGGGCGGGAACCCCCGGGTCGGTCTCGTCCTCACGGTCGTGGACCGTGCCAGGCCTCTCCTCGCCGGGTCTGCGCGAGTCTTCGAAATCCTCGTACTCGTCGTCGGGATAGCTGTCGTACCTCTCATAACGGTCGTCCTCGACAAGACCGAGGTAGACCGCCATCTTGCGCATCGCGCCGGCCATCGCTACTTCTTCCTCCGCCTTACCTCGACCTGTCTGGGGCGGTAGCCGCACCCCCTTGGAGCTCACCACCGAACGACCTCTGTGTGGGCATGTGGACGCCAAGGTCCACTTGGAGGGACATTACCTGACGAAGGGCTTTCTACGACCGAGCAACGCCGTACCGACACGCAGGTGTGTCGCGCCGTTCGCGACGGCCTCCGCCAGATCACCGCTCATCCCCGCGGAGATGACGACCGCCTCCGGGTGGTCCGCCCGTACGGCCTCCGCGATCTCCCGAAGCCTCGCGAA
This sequence comes from Streptosporangium sp. NPDC020072, assembly GCF_040631445.1. Lineage (NCBI taxonomy): Bacteria > Bacillati > Actinomycetota > Actinomycetes > Streptosporangiales > Streptosporangiaceae > Streptosporangium > Streptosporangium sp. NPDC020072. The sequence continues at coordinate 201,942 of NZ_JBEYAB010000016.1, forward strand.
CGCCCTGCCGGGCTCCTGCCCCAGCGGTGCCACGGCCATCACCCCGCCGAGGCGTATCCCCCCGGCCTCTGCGACGGCGTCCGCCAGGGTCGTGACCTGGGCGGGAACGACCCCGCCTCGCCCCGGGTCGTCGTCCAGGGCCACCTGCACCAGACATGTGATCTCCCTGCCCGCCCGGACCGCCTCGTGGCTGAGCGCGGTCACCAGGCGTGGGCGGTCGACCGAGTGGACGACGTCCGCGTAGCCGACCACGGAACGGACCTTGTTGGTCTGCAACTGACCGATGAAGTGCCAGGTCAGCCCAAGGTCCGCACACTCGCGGGCCTTGGCGGAGGCCTCCTGGTCACGGTTCTCCCCCACGTTCCGCACCCCGAGCGACGCCAGCAGGCGCACGTCGGAGGCGGGGTAGGTCTTGCTCACCGCGACGAGCGTCAACTCCTCGCGGGTACGGCCCGCGGCCTTGCAGGCCTCGGTGATGGTCGCCTCGACCACGGCCATCCCGGCCGCGATCTCGTCACGTCGTGTTGTCTCCGTCACATCTCCGCCGCTCGAACGCTGGGAAACCGGCGGAGCCCATTCTTCCCGCCACGGCCAGGTGGCCCGTCGCCCGCCTGGCCGTGAGCAATGTCACTTCAGGAAGTCGGGGACGTCGAGCTCCTCCTCCTGCTCCTCGAAGACCACCTGACGCCGCCTGGCGGGGTCGGGGACCCTGGCGGAGATCGGGGTCGGCTGAGGCGGCTCGGGCGCCGGACGCGGGATCGACACCGGCGGGGTGAGAGGCTCCTCCGCCCTGGGCGGCTCGGCCTGCTCAGCCGCGGGCGGCGTGTGGAGAGCGTGCTGGACCGGCTGGGGCGTGTGGTGCGGCGGGGTCTCCACGACGGGCGGCGGAGGCGGTGGGGGCGTGCTGACCACCGGCCTGACCTGGGCGGCGGGCTGCTCGGCCCTCGGCTCCACCCTGGGCTCGGCCTTCACCGTCGGCGCGGGCGGGCGCATCTGCACGCCCACGGAGGGAGGCGGGGAGGCCTGGGCCGGGCGTGCCTGGGGCTGCTGACGCGGCGGTGGCTGCGCCGCGGCCTCCTTCTTGTCCTCCGCCACGGGCTCGTCGAACCCGGCCGCGATCACCGTGACACGCACCTCGTCACCCAGGGCGTCGTCGATGACCGTACCGAAGATGATGTTGGCGTCGGGCGCCGCCGCGTTCGAGACGAGCTGGGCCGCCTCGTTGATCTCGAAGAGACCGAGGTCGGAGCCGCCCGCGATCGACAGCAGCACACCGTGCGCGCCGTCGATGCTGGCCTCAAGCAGCGGGCTGGAGACGGCCATCTCCGCCGCCGCGACCGACCGGTCGTCGCCACGCGCGTGCCCGATGCCCATCAGGGCCGAGCCCGCCCCGGACATGACCGACTTCACGTCGGCGAAGTCCAGGTTGATCAGACCGGGGGTGGTGATCAGGTCGGTGATGCCCTGGACACCCGAGAGCAGCACCTGGTCGGCCGCCTTGAAGGCGTCGAGCACGCTCACCTGCCGGTCGGAGATCGACAGCAACCGGTCGTTGGGGATCACGATGAGGGTGTCGACCTCCTCGCGGAGCGTCTCGATGCCCGCCTCGGCCTGCATCGCCCGGCGCCTGCCCTCGAAGCTGAAGGGCCGGGTCACCACACCGATGGTCAGCGCGCCGAGGGAGCGCGCGATGTTGGCCACGACCGGAGCGCCGCCCGTGCCCGTGCCACCGCCCTCTCCGGCGGTGACGAACACCATGTCGGCGCCCTTGATGACCTCTTCGATCTCCTCACGGTGGTCCTCGGCCGCCTTGCGCCCGACTTCGGGGTTGGCCCCCGCGCCGAGGCCGCGGGTGAGTTCGCGTCCGACGTCGAGCTTGACGTCGGCGTCACTCATCAGCAGCGCCTGGGCGTCGGTATTGATGGCGATGAACTCGACGCCCTTGAGTCCCTCCTCGATCATCCGGTTGACGGCGTTGACTCCGCCTCCGCCGATTCCTACAACCTTGATGACCGCGAGGTAGTTCTGCGGTGCTGCCACGACGAGGGGCCTTTCCGCTCGTTGACTTGCCATTTCATGCGGCACGGGGCCCGTGCCGTCGTTTCCAAAACCCTCACCCTCAAGTTGAGATTTAGATTTATGTCAACCTGAGGAGTGATACGGACAGTAGGAGTTGCCTCCAGGTGGGTCAACTAACCGCGCCGCAAGGCGTGTCCGGCGTGTCGCGGGCCGTCCTTTTCCCGGAAGGCCCGTCCTGCCGTGGATCACTTCACCGTCACGACGTCCGGGGAGCTCACGTCGTAGCTGTCGGCAGGACGTTTCAGCAGCGTGAGGAGGATGTCCGCCTTGTCGGCCGGACGGTCGGGGCCTCCCCACACGACCTCCCTGCCGTCCTTGAGGCGCAGCGAGACCGTCTCCGGCGAGGGCGCGAGAACCTCCGCCACCCTCGGGGCCAGACTCGGCGGCAGCGCGCCTATGACGCTCAGCGCGGCCAACGTGGCCGGGTCGCCCGTCTGCGGACGGTCGACCCGCAGCAGCGGAAGCATCGGCGGCCTGGTGGCCGCGACCTCGGTGACCACGCCGTGCCGGTCCACGACCGCGAACTTCCCGCCGACCGGGATCGCCGCCACCGGCTCGCGCTCGACCACCTTCACCCTCAGGGTGCCCGGCCAGTCCCGGCTGACCGAGGCCGACTCGATCTGCCTGATCCGCCTGAGCCTGCCCGTGACCTCGGCCACGTCGACGGTGGCCAGCGGCGCGCCGTCGGCCACCCCCGTCGCCTGCCGGATCTGCTCGGCGGGGACGGTCAGGTTGCCGACCACCTGGATGTCCCGCACCCCCAGGACAGGGGAGAGGAACACCAGCCAGGCGGCGCTGCCGACCACCCCCGCCGTGAGCAGCGCCAGGAAGGCGGGCCGCCACACGCCGTTCACCGCCTCACCCCGTCCCGCCCCCCGGCCCGGGTCACCGTACGGCCAGCTCCGCCACGATCAGGGGGCCGAGTTCGGTCACGTCACCGGCTCCCATGGTGAGCACGATGTCGCCCGGCCTGGCACGCCCGGCGACCAGGGCGGGGACGCTCTCCCGCTGCGGCGCGTAGACCACCTGTTCCCCGGGGAGCGGCACCCTTTCCGCGACCATGGCGCCGGAGACACCCGGTTCCGGATCCTCGCGGGCGCCGTAGACGTCCAGGACGACCGCCTCGTCGGCCAGGCCGAGGGCGACGCCGAACTCGTCGGCGAAGAACCTGGTGCGCGAGTAGAGGTGGGGCTGGAAGACCGCGATCACCCGCCCCGAACCGGAGAAGGACGCCACGACGTCACGCGCCGCCCGCAGGTCGGCCGCCAGCTCGGTCGGGTGGTGGGCGTAGCTGTCGAAGACCGCCACTCCCCCCGCCTCGCCCTTGGCCTCGAAACGGCGCTTGGCCCCGGTGAAGGCGGCCAGCCCGTCCCGGATCTCGTCGAAGGACACCCCGAGCTCCGCCGCGACCGCGACGGCCGCCGCGGCGTTGAGCGCGTTGTGACGGCCCGGGACCGAGAGCCTGACCTCCCCGTGGCCGACGATCGTGAAGCACACGCCCAGACCGTCGGGGACGACATCGGTGATCCTGAGGTCCGCCTCCTCCGCCACGCCGTACGTGGTCACCTTCAGGCCGCGTGCGCGGGCGATGGGGATGAGGGCCGCCGAGCCGGGGTCGTCGGCACAGACGATCATCGATCGTCCTACCCGCTCGGTGAACCTGGCGAAGCTGTCGTACACCGCCCTGGGGTCGCCGTAGTTGTCCAGGTGATCCGGCTCGACGTTGGTCACCACCGCGATGTCGGGGGCCAGCATGAGGAAGGAGCCGTCGCTCTCGTCGGCCTCTGCGACGAACACCCCGCCCGCGCCCTCGTCCGCGCCGAGACCGGTGGTCACCAGCTGGCCGCCGACGCAGTAGGACGGGTCGGTGCCGCACTTCTGCAGCGCGACCGTGAGCATCGAGGTCGTGGTGGTCTTGCCGTGGGTCCCCGCGACGGCGATCCCGGTACGGCCCGCCATGACGGAGGCCAGCGCGGCGGCCCTGGGGATCACCCGCAACCCCTGCCGCAGCGCCTCGCCGAGTTCGGGGTTGGAGTCGCGGATCGCGGTCGAGACCACGACGGTGTCGACGTTCTTGATGTGCGAGGCGGCGTGACCGATGTGGATCCTGCCGCCCAGCTCGCGCAGCTCGGTCACCAGCTCCGAGCCGCGCGAGTCGCTGCCCGAGACGGGCACGCCGCGCTTGAGCAGGATGCGGGCGATGCCGGACATCCCCGCGCCGCCGATCCCGATGAAGTGCACCCGGCCGAGATCCTCGGCCGCGACCGGGTCGACCAGTTTGACCAGGCTCATCGCTCGTCCGCCCCTCCTCGTCCGCCGCGCGGGCGTTCCCGCCCTTCGAGGACCCGCCTTCCCGCCATGAACCGCTCCCCCCGCTCGCTCACTCCGCGGCCGGCCTCGTCCCTCAGCCGACCACTCCACTCACTCCGCCGGGCTCGTTCCCCTCCCATGGGTCACTCCCCCCGCTCGCTCACTCCGCCGGGCTCGTTCCCGCCCATGGGTCACTCCCGCTCGCTCCCGGCTCACCGCTTCGCCTCTGCCGCGATCTGCAGCACCCTGCGGGCGAGCGTCACGTCGGCGTCCTTGCGGCCCATCCGCACCGCGGCCTCCGACATGGCGACCACGCGCTCGGGGTCGGACAGGATCGGCAGCACGTTCTGGATGATCCACTCCGGCGACAGGTCCGCGTCGTCGACCATGAGACCACCACCCGCCTGCACGATCGGCTCGGCGTTGAGCCGCTGCTCGCCGTTGCCGTGCGGAAGCGGGATGTAGGCCGCGGGCAGGCCGACGGCGGTCAGCTCGGCGCAGGTCATCGCGCCGCTCCGGCACAACGCGAAGTCGGCCGCCGCGTAGGCCAGGTCCATCCGGTCGACGTACTGCAGCACGACGTACTGCGGGTCACCGCGAGGCGGCTCGTACTCCAGTGTGTTCTTCGGGCCGATGACGTGCAGCACCTGCACCCCCGCCCGGCGCAGCGCGGCGGCGGCGCCCAGGGCGGCCCCGTTGAGGGACCGCGCGCCCTGCGAGCCGCCGGTGACCAGCAGCGTCGGCAGGTCGGCCTCAAGACCGAACCAGGAACGCGCCTTGTCCCCCATGGAGAGCCGGTCCAGCCCCACGATCTCCCGGCGAAGCGGGATGCCCACGTGCTGCGCCTTGGGCAGCGGCGTGTTCGGGTGCCCGGTGAACACGTGGTCGGTGAGCCGGGCGCCCAGCCGGTTGGCCAGGCCCGGCCTCGGGTTGGCCTCGTGGACCACGATCGGCACACCACGTCTGCGCGCCCCCAGGTAGGCGGGGGTCGCCACGTAACCGCCGAAGCCGACCAGCACGTCGGCCTGGACCCGCTCCATGATGCTCGCGGCCGTGTTGATGGCCCCGGCCAGGCGTCCCGGCACGGTGAGCAGCTGGGGCGTGAGGGCCCTGGGCAGCGGGACGGCGGGCACGAGCTGTAGCTCGTAGCCCCGGGCGGGCACCAGCCTGGTCTCCAGGCCGCGCTCGGTGCCGAGGCAGGTGATCCCGATGTTCGGGTCCAGTTGGCGCAGCGCGTCGGCCAGAGCCAGCGCCGGTTCGATGTGTCCGGCCGTCCCGCCGCCTGCGAGGACCACCCTCATGTCGGTCCTTTCACTTATCGTCTCTCTCGGGCCGGCCGTCGTTTCCGCGCCGGACCACCCAGGCCAAGCCAGCTTAGGCCCCGCGCAACCGGTCCGGGGCCACGCAGGGCGAGAGCCTCGCGCGCTCCGGGTTCCTGTTTGGCGAAGGAGAGCAGCATGCCGAGGGCGGCCAGGGTCGGCAGAAGCGCCGACCCTCCGTAGGACACCAGGGGCAACGGGATGCCGGTGATGGGCAGCACCCCGATGACCGCCCCGATGTTCACGATCGCCTGCCCGGCGATCCAGGCGACGGCGGCCGCGGAGGCCAGACGGACGAAGGGGTCCTTGACCCTGGTCGCCACCCGCAGTCCCGCGTAGCCGAGCAGACCGAACAGGGCGATCACCACGAGGGTGCCCATCAGGCCGAGTTCCTCACCGAGGATGGAGAAGATGAAGTCGCTCTCCGCGTGCGGGAGTCTGCCCCACTTCGCCCTGCTCGACCCGAGTCCCAGCCCGAACCAGCCGCCGCTGCCGATCGCGATCTGTCCCTGGACCGCCTGGTAGCCGGTCGTCTGCGCGTTGGCCCACGGGTTGAGCCAGCCCTCGATGCGGTCCGAGCGGTAGCCCTCGGTGCTGATCATGATGACGGTCGCGAGCGAGGCGACCGCCAGTACGCCGCCGAACAGCCGCAGCGGGGCGCCGACCACCCACAGCAGCGACAGGAAGATCAACAGCAGCACCAGCGTGGTACCGAGGTCGCTGCCCAGCATGACCATGACGGCCAGGATCACGGTGCCCGGCATCAGCGGGATGAACAGGTTGCGCCACTCGATCATCCCGCCCCGCGCCTTGCGGGCCAGCAGGTCGGCGCCCCACAGCAGCAGTCCCAGCTTGGCCGGCTCCGAGGGCTGCAGATAGACGGGGCCCAGGTCGATCCAGCGCTGCGCGCCGAGCTGGGAGGTGCCGACGAACAGCACCAGGACCAGCGCGAGCACCGACAGGACCATCAACGGGTATCCGGCGAGCCTGAAGAACCGCTGGGGCAGCAGCGAGCAGATCCACATGAGCGGGATGCCGAGGCCGACCGAGATCGACTGCTTGAAGAACCAGTAGAACGGGCTCCCCATCTCCTGCATGGCCTCGATGCTCGACGCGGAGAGCACCATCATCAGACCCAGGGCCAGCAGCAGCGCACTGCAGCCGAGGATCAGATAGTAGGAGGTCAGGGGACGGTTGAGCAGCTCACGGAAGGCGGTCAGGTGCTCGTGAGTCCTCGCCGTCCCCCCGGCCTCCGCGCGGCGCGCGGTCCTGCGGCGCCCGACGTCCTCCTGCGCCGCGGTGCTCACTCCGGCCCGCCGTCACGTCCGTCCGCGAGCCGGTGTACGGCCCGCGCGAACGCCTCCCCCCTCGCTGGGTAGCCGGCGAACATGTCGAGGGAGGCTCCCGCCGGAGCCAGCAGCACGGTGTCCCCGGGGGCTGCGAGCCTGGCGGCTTCGGTGACGACGCGGTCCATGACCCCAGTGTCTTGCCCCGCCACCTCAACCACCGGAACATTCTCGGCGTGTCGCGCCAGAGCCTGACGAATTCGCTCACGGTCGGCACCCAGCAGCACCGCGCCACGCAGACGGGGGGCGGCCCGCCGTACCAGGTCGTCCACCTCGGCGCCCTTGAGCTGCCCTCCGGCGACCCAGACGATCGACGGGTAGGCGGCCAGGGAGGCCGCGGCGGCGTGCGGGTTGGTCGCCTTGGAGTCGTCCACGTAGTCGACCTCGCCGACCCGGGCGACGTGCGCGATCCTGTGCGGGTCGGGGACGAAGTCCAGCAGGCCCCGCCGTACGGCCTCGGGGGGGACCCCGTAGGACCTGGCCAGCGCTGCGGCGGCCAGGGCGTTGGCCACATTGTGCGGCGCGAAGGGCCTGACGTCGGACAGGGAGGCGAGTTCCTCGGCCGCACGGACCGGGTCGGCCACGAAGGCCCGGTCGACGAGCAGGTCCTCGACCACCCCGACCTGTCCCGGTCCCGGCACGCCGAGGGTGAACCCCACCGCCCGCCCCTCCCCCAGGTACGGCAGCGCCAGCCGGGCGGGCCAGTCGTCGTCGGCGTTGTAGACGACCGTGCCCGCCCTGGCGAAGATCTCCCCCTTGACCCTGGCGTACTCCTCAAGGGAGCCGTGCCAGTCGATGTGGTCGGGGGCGACGTTGAGCAGGGCCGCGGCGTGCGGGGCCAGACCCGGCGAACGGTGCAGCTGGAAGCTGGACAACTCGACCGCCAGTACGTCCCAGGGGCCGGTGACCGCCTCGACGACGGGGGTGCCGACGTTGCCGACGGCCAGCGCCCGGTGCCCGGCGGCCTTCAGCATCGAGGTGAGCATCCTGACCGCGGTGGTCTTGCCGTTGGTGCCGGTCAGCGCCAGCCACGGCGCGGCGCCCTCGGGCCGCAGCCGCCAGGCCAGCTCGACCTCGCTGACGACCTCGACGCCCGCCCGCGCCGCGGCGAGCATCAACGGGTGACCCGGCGGCCAGCCGGTGGTGACCACCAGGCCGGTGCCTTCGGGAAGCTCCTGCGTGGAGGCGCCGAGGCGGACCTCGACGCCCGCCTCGGCCAGCTCGGCCGCGGTCTTCCTGACCCGTTCACCGTCGCCGCTCTCGACGACGACCACCTTCTCTCCCCTGGCGGCCATGGCACGGGCGGCGGCGGCGCCCGAGACGCCGAGTCCGGCGACGCAGATCATCACTGCTTCGGCATCCATTCCACGTAGAACAGCCCGAGACCGGCGGCGGCGCACAGGGCCGCGATGAGCCAGAAACGGACCACGATGGTCGTCTCGGCCCAGCCGGACAACTCGAAGTGGTGCTGGAGAGGGGCCATTCTGAAGACGCGTTTACCCGTCATCTTGAACGAACCCACCTGGATGATCACCGACAGGGTGATGAGCACGCACATACCGGCCAGGATGATCAGCAGGAGCTGGGTGCGGGTGGTGATGGCCAGGCCCGCGATCACACCGCCCAGCGCCAGCGACCCGGTGTCGCCCATGAAGATCTTGGCGGGCGGGGCGTTCCACCACAGGAAGCCCAGCAACGCGCCGAGCACGGCCGCCGCGACGACGGCCACGTCCAGCGGATCACGGACCCAGTAGCAGTTGGGACCGAGCTGGGTGGTGCAGTTGTTGCGCAGCTGCCAGTTGCCGATCAGGACGTAGGAGGCGAGCACGACGCCGGTCGCGCCGCTGGCCAGGCCGTCCAGGCCGTCGGTGAGGTTCACCGCGTTCGAGAAGCCCACGATCATGATGAGCACCCAGATCGTGAACCCGACGATGCCGATGGAGGGCCCGAAGTCCCGCAGGAACGACACGCGGGTGTCGGCCGGGGTGATCAGGTGGCCGTCGGGGAAGCGGGTCACCAGGATCGCGAAGACGGCGCCGACGATGAGCTGGCCCAGGGCCTTGGCGCCGCTGCGCAGGCCGAGGCTGCGCTGCTTGTAGATCTTGATGAAGTCGTCGAGGAAACCGACCGCGCCCAGGCCCGTCATCAGGAACAGCACCAGGCTCGCGGAGGGGGTCGGCAGGGTCCTGCTGTACAGGTGGGCGCAGGTGAAGCCGAGCAGCGCCGCGATCACGATGACGGTTCCGCCCATGGTCGGCGTGCCGCGCTTGTCGTGGTGGCCGGAGGGCCCCTCCTCACGGATGCTCTGGCCGTAGCCTCGCCTGGAGAACAGACGGATCGCCAGCGGAGTGCCGAACATCGACAGCAGCAGTCCGACCGCCGCCGCGATGAGGATCTCCATCATTGGCGCTCACCCCCGGTCAGGGCCTGCGCGACGCGTTCGAGGCCGGTGACGCGCGGCCCCTTGATCAGCACCACGTCCCCTGGGGTGAGCAGCGCCTCAAGCCCGGCCGAGGCCTCCTCGACGTCGGCCACGTGAACGACTCTGGTCGGTCTTCCCGGCAGCGCCTGCCGAGGTGCCCCCGGTGGTGCCCCCGCCTCGGGCGCGTCCGTGACGGACGCCGCGCCTGCCAGGACCGGGGCGGCGTCGGAGCCGACCACGAACAGGGCCTCCAGACCTGAGCTCGCGGCCATCCGCCCGACCTCGGCGTTCAGCGCGTCGCCGTCCTCACCGAGCTCCCGCAGGGCGGCGATGACCGCGAACCTGCGCCTGCCGCCCGCCAGGGCGTCCAGGGCGCCGAAGGCCGCGCGCATGGAGTCGGGGTTGGCGTTGTAGGCGTCGTTGATCACGGTGACGCCGTCCGGCCTGTCGCTGACCGCCATCCGCCAGCGGCTGCGCGGCTCGGCCTCTGACAGTTCCTCGGCGATGGCGGCGACCGGCAGGCCGAGCTCGTAGGCGACGGCCGCGGCGGCCAGCGCGTTCTCCACTGCGTGCTCGCCGTACAGACGCAGGGCGACCGGCGCGGTCCCCGACGGGGTGCGCAGCGTGAAACGGGCACGGCCCCGCTCGTCGAGGGTCACCTCCTCGGCGCGCACCGCCGCCCGCGGCCCCCTGCCGAACCAGGTGACGCGGGCGGCGGTGCGCCCGGCCATCCCGGCGACCAGCGGGTCGTCGGCGTTCAGTACGGCCACGCCGTCCGCGGGCAGTGCCTCGACCAGCTCACCCTTGGCCTGCGCGATGGCCTCCTTGCCGCCGAAGACGCCCAGGTGGGCGGTTCCGACGTTGAGGACGACACCGATCCTGGGCGGCGCGATGCGGGCGAGGTCCGCGATGTGACCCGCGTGCCTGGCGCTGAGTTCGAGCACCAGGTAACGGGTCTCCTCATCGGCCCTCATGACGGTCAGGGGGTGGCCGATCTCGTTGTTGAACGACTCGACGGGGGCGATCGTCGGACCGAGCCTGGCGGCGAGCCGGGCCAGCAGGTCCTTGGTCGTGGTCTTGCCCGCCGACCCGGTCACGCCGATGACGGTGGCCAGCGGCAGCTCGGCGGCCACGGCGGTGGCCAGCGCGGCGAGCGCCGCCAGGATGTCGCCGACGACGACCGCGGGGGCGTCGACGGGCCTGGAGGCCAGAACCGCGGTGGCTCCCGCCTCGACGGCCCCGGCTGCGAAGTCGTGCCCGTCCGCCCGCGTGCCCTTGATTGCCACGAACAGCGACCCCGGCTCCACGGCCCGGGAGTCGATGACGACCGGGCCGCGCACCACGGCACGGGGATCGGCCATGCCGGCGAGGGCGCCCGAGGTGATCTCGGCGATCCTGGCCAGCGGCAACGGGATCATGATGAGTCTTCCCTACTCTCCATACGTGCTTGCGTGCCCGGGCCGGTCGCGTCGCCTGACGATCGCGTCGGCGACGACCCGCCTGTCGTCGAACGGGAGCACCTGGTCCCCGACGTACTGGCCCTGTTCGTGCCCCTTGCCCGCCACGACGACGACGTCGCCGTGGCCCGCCCCGGCGACGGCGAGGTCGATGGCGGCGGCCCGGTCCGGCTCAATGATCACATGTGCGCGTTCGTGCGGGGACACGGCGAGGGCCCCGTCCAGCATCTCGGCGAGGATCCGCAGCGGGTCCTCGGAGCGCGGGTTGTCACTGGTGAGGATGGCCACGTCCGCGAGCCTGGCCGCCGCCTCCCCCATCATCGGCCGTTTGCCCTTGTCGCGGTCACCGCCGCAGCCGAGCACCACGGTCAGCCTGCCCGTGGTGACCTCGCGCAGGGCGTTCAGCACCGACTCGACCGCGCCGGGTTTGTGGGAGTAGTCGACGATCGCCTGGAAACCGTCGCCGCCCGGCACCCGTTCCATCCGGCCCGGCACCCCGGTCAGCGTCGCGACGCCCGCGATCGCGGCGCGCAGCGGCGCCCCCGACTCGACGAGGGCGACGATCGCGCCCAGCGCGTTGGCGACGTTGAACGGCCCCGGCAGGGCCACCGTCGCCTCCTCCTCGACACCTCCCGGGCCCACCACGCGGAAGGCGCTGCCCTCGGCGTCCAGGCGGACGTCCACGGCCCGCCAGTCGGCCTCGGCCGCGCCCGACGCGGAGAAGGTGGTCATCGGGATCTTGCCGACGGCCAGGAGCTCCCGGCCGTGGGCGTCGTCGATGTTGACGACACCCACCCGGCTCATCTCCGGGGTGAAGAGCCGGGTCTTGGCGGCGAAGTAGTCGTCGAGGTCCTTGTGGAAGTCGAGATGGTCCTGCGACAGGTTGGTGAACAGCGCGACGTCGTAGAAGACCCCGTCGACGCGGCCCAGCGCCAGGGCGTGGCTTGAGACCTCCATCGCCGCCGCCGTCACGCCCTGCTCCCGCATGAGGGCGAACAATCCCTGCAGGTCGCTGGCCTCGGGAGTGGTGAGCTTCGGGGTGAGGCACAGCTCGCCCGCGTGGATCTCGACGCCGCCGATCAGGCCCGCCCGGTGGCCCGCGGCCCGCAGCCCCGCCTCCAGCATGAAGGCGATCGTGGACTTGCCGCTTGTCCCGGTCACACCGATGACCGTCACGGCGTCGGCGGGCCTGCCGTACACCCAGGCGGCGACCCTGCCGAGGACGGCGCGTGGATCCGGCACGACGAGGACGGGCAGGCCGGTCGCGGCCGCCGCCTCACGCCCGTCGGGGTCGGTCAGGATCGCGCAGGCTCCCGCGGCCAGAGCCTGCGCGGAGAAGTCCGCGCCGTGGGAGGTGTTTCCCGGCAGGGCCACGTAGAGATCGCCGCGCTGGACCTGACGCGAGTCGATGGTGACCCCGGAGACCGGGGCCAGCGGCGCCCGTGACGCGCCCGAGGGCACGCCGAGCAGGCTCGCCAGTCCCGAGAGCGGGCGGGATGAGTTGTTCGAAGGTCGCATGGACGACGGGAAACGCACGGCGAGAGCGTACCTTCCCTGCTCATTCCCCGGCGCGTATCCGCACCGCGGGCGGCTTGGTTCCGGTCGGCGGGATCTTCTTGCTCTTCAACGCGAACGTCATCACTTTCTTGAAGACGGGAGCGGCGATCTCCCCACCGTAGTACCCCCTGTGGGGGTCCTGGACCACCGCGAGAACGACCAGGCGGGGCTTGTCCGCGGGGGCGAAGCCCACGAATGTCGCAGTGTATCCACAGTAGCCCTGACATTTGGCGTCATAGCGCATCGCGGTACCGGTCTTACCGGCCACACGGTAACCGTCGATGGCGGCGAGGTTACCGGTGCCCTCCTCGCTCACGGCGGCCTCGAGCATGCCCGAGATCTGCGCCGCGGTGTCCTGCCCGATCACCCGGGTCCGCCCGGCGGGCGCGGCGGGGGTGAAGGCGCCCTCTGCGCCGGTCGTCCCCGCCACGATCTGCGGGGTCACGCGTACCCCGCCGTTGGCGATGGTCTGGTAGACGCTGGCGGTCTGCAGCGCGGTCACCGAGACGCCCTGGCCGTAGGCGACCGTGCAGCGCTGGCTGCCCGACCACTTGCGCCAGTCGGGCAGCAGTCCCGCCTCCTCGCCCGGCAGGCCGGTGCCCGGCCTGGTGCCGAAGCCGAAGCGCTTCAGCATCTCGTAGAGCTTCTGGTCGCCGACCTTCTGCGCGGCCAGGATCGTGCCGACGTTGCTCGAAGTGGCCACGACACCGGAGAAGGTCAGCCGCTCGACCGGGTGCGGATGGGAGTCCCTGAGCACCTGGTCGGCGCAGCGGATGTTGTCCCTGACCGAGAACACGCTGTCCGGGTTGACCGCCCCGGACTCCAGGGCGGCCGCGGCCGTGATGACCTTGTTGGTGCTGCCCGGCTCGAACACGTCCGTCACCGAGCGGTTGACCCAGTCCTCCGGAGCGGTCTTCTGCCAGTTCTTCAGGTCGAGCTCGGGCGCGTTGGCCATGGCGAGCACGTGCCCGCTCTGCGCGTCCAGGACGATGGCGCTGCCCGTGCGCGCGCCGACGGCCTTGACCTGGTCGGCGATGGCCTTCTGCGCGGCCCACTGGATGTCGCGGTCGATGGTCAGGCGCACGCTCCCGCCGTCCACCGGCGTCTGCAACGTGCTGCCGGTCATCGGGATGCGCTGCCCCCCGGCACCCGTCTCGACGAGTTGCTCCCCGTCACGGCCCGCGAGCAGTTTGTTGTAGGTGCTCTCCAGCCCGCTCAGGCCGCTGCCGTCGGCGCCGATGAAGCCCAGCAGGGTGCCCGCGAGGTTACCGCCCGGGTAGTCGCGCCGGTAACGGTGCTTGCTGCCGACGCCCTTGAAGTCACGGTCCATGATCCGCTGGGCGACGACGGGGTCGACCGCCGCCGCCACCTGCTGGTAGCGGCCGCCCGCGGCGAACTTCGCCATGATCTGCTCTTTGGGCACACTGAGTTCCGCGGCCAGGGCCGTGGCCACCCGGTCGCGCTGCTGCGGGGTGGTCACCACGCCGGGGTCGACGAAGATCTCGCGCGCCTCCAGGGTCAGCGCGAGTTCGTGGCCGTTGACATCGGTGATCGCCCCACGCCGTGCGGGCAGCTTCTCCGGCCTGATCCGCTCGGCCGCCTTGGCCGCGTAGACCTTGGAGTCGAGGCCCTGGAGCTGGATCAGCCGCCCGGCGAAGATGGACAGCACGAAGGTCATCCCGATCAGGCCGATGCTGATCCGCCGTCCCGGGTTGCCCAGGCGCAGTACGGCCGGCGGACGCGCCGGAGGCCTGCCCCTGCCGGAGCCGGGATCACCCGTCCAGCCGGCTCTGGAGACGAGCCCCTGGACCATCTGGGAGAAGGGTGAGGGTCGCGGAGGCCTGGGGCCTCGCGGCGGGCCCGGTCTGCCCGGTGCCTCCGCGCGTGCCTGCCCCGCCGCCCTCGGTCGCGCGGGGCCGCCGCCCACCGGCCCCGGCCCGGACGCCGGCGTCCGGCGCGCCTGGCGTGCCTGCCCGGGGGGAGGGGCCTCCGCCCGTGACCCGGTCGTTCTGGGGCCCGCCGGCCTGCCGCCCCGTGTGGAGCCGTCCTGGGGGGTTCCCTGGCGCGGACGGCCCGGCTGCCCGTTCGCGGGCCTGCCCGCAGACCCACTCTGAGGTCCGCCCCGGCCGGCCGCCGGCCGTTCCTGACGCGGCCTGCCCGCCGGCTGGGACCCGGTGCCCCTGTTCGGGGAAGCGCCCTTGGAACCGCCCTGCTTACCGGGAACACCCGGCCTGCCCGATGCGCCCTCCGGGCGGCCCTGCCTGCCGGAGCCACCCTGGGCTCCCTGCCCGCCCTGCCGTGCCGCACCGCCCGGCCTGCCGGTCGAGCCGTCGGGGCGTGGCCTGCCCGTACCGTCCTTACGGCCGGGGGCGCCTGGCCGTCCTGAACCCTGCTGCCTGCCGCCGTCGTGGCCGCCCTGTCCCTCCGGGCGCCGGGGGCGGCCGGGCTCACCCTGCCCGTCCTGGCGGGGAGGGCGGCCCTGCGGCCCCGGCTTCCCCGCGCCGTCCTGGCCCGAGGGTCTGCCGGTACGGCCCGGCCCGCCCGGTCCCCTGCGGCCCGGGTTTCCGGCGGAACCGCCGCCCGAGCCGCCTCTGCCGGGTCTCGGACCCCGCCCGCCGGCCTCTCTCACCGGCCCGTG
The DNA here is from genome assembly GCF_040631445.1 of Streptosporangium sp. NPDC020072. NCBI lineage: Bacteria > Bacillati > Actinomycetota > Actinomycetes > Streptosporangiales > Streptosporangiaceae > Streptosporangium > Streptosporangium sp. NPDC020072. The sequence continues at coordinate 217,070 of NZ_JBEYAB010000016.1, forward strand.
CCCGGCGCTCGCTCCTGCCCCGCGGGCGTCTGGCCGTCGTTTCCGGCGGCGCCCACGGGGCTCTCCCCCGCGGCCCCCACCGGGGCGCCCTCCTTGGGCGTTCCCGGAGTGGGGCGGCCGGGGACCATGACGTTCGGGTTGTCCCAGTCGGGTTCGAGTCCCTGCTTCTCGGCGTTGCCCGCGAGCCACTCCGGGGTGTCCATCAGGGCGTTCTGGTGCTTGAGCGACTCCTTCTTCTGGCGGAGCTGGTTGTTGCCGTTACGCAGCTCGGTGGCCCTGAAGGAGTCCTGGTTGAGGATCGTGTTCAGCAGCTGGAGGCTGACCAGGCCACCGCAGAGCAGGCCGATGACGAGCAGCACGAACGGCGTGCGCGGCGCCTTCCGCCCGCGGGCCGCGGACGGTTTGGCCGCCCCCGCCGCTGCCGTCGCGGGAACGTTCCTGGACGGACGCGTCCTGCGCACCTGGGGCGTCGTGCGGGGAACGCGCGTGGGCCGCCCGCCGCGGACCGGTGCACCGCGGCGGACGTCTTGCTCACTCCTCGTCAACTGCCTCACGAATCCTCTCTGCCGCCCGGCACCGGGCGGAGGCGGCCCGCGGGTTGCGGGCGACCTCCTCTTCGCTCGGGAGCTCGGCTCCCCTTGTCAGGAGGGCGAACCGCGGCTGGTGAGCCGGCAGCGGGACGGGCAGCCCTGGAGGGCCCGTCTCCTTGGTCCGCGCCGCGAGGACCCGTTTGGTCAGCCGGTCCTCAAGGGAGTGGTAGGCGAGCACGACCACGCGCCCGCCGAGCGTCAGCGCGTCGAGCGACGCGGGGAGGGCGCGTTCCAGTGCCGTCAACTCCGCGTTCACCTCGATCCGCAACGCTTGGAAGGTCCTTTTGGCGGGGTTGCCCCCGGTTCGTCGAGTGGCGGCGGGGATGGCCTCACGGACAATCTCCGCAAGCCGCTTAGTCGACGTTATGGCCTCCTTGGCCCGTTCCTTGCCGATTAGGTGCGCGACACGCGGGGCGAATCGCTCCTCGCCGTAATCCCGGAGAATCCGGATCAGCTCGGGGATCGGGTAGGTGTTGACCACGATCTCCGCGGTCAGCTCCTGCCCCCCGTCCATCCGCATGTCCAGCGGCGCGTCGTAGGAGTAGGCGAAGCCGCGCTCGGCCTCGTCGAGCTGAGGAGAGGAGACACCCAGGTCGAACAGCACCCCGTTGACCCGGGGGCGCCCGAGGTCGGCCAGCACTTCGGCCAGCTCGTCGGAGATGGCCTTGACCAGCGTGATCCTGTCGGCGTACGGCGCGAGCCTGGCGGTGGAGCGTTCGATGGCGGTGGGGTCCCGGTCGATTCCGACCAGGTGCAGCGCGGGGTGGGCCGCGAGCAGTGCCTCCGCGTGACCGCCGAGGCCGAGGTTGGCGTCGACCACGACGGCGCCGGGTCCGGAGAGCGCGGGCGCCAGCAGCTCAAGCACCCGGTCGAGCATCACGGGAACATGGCCGCCCCGGCCCTGGGAATCCCTCTTGTCGTCTTCGGCGCGCATGAAGCGCCAACCCCCCTCTCGCCGCGTCTCCCGCGCGGTCACGCGGCGGACGCCCATCGGTGTCTTTCTCCTGGCTCCCACCCCCGGGGGCCGTCCGGCCAGGTCCCCATCCGCACCCGCTTTCCGTCGCCACCTGACACCGGGGAAGGTGCATCAGCTGACGAACATGTGGTTGCGGGTGGAGACCTCGCCGAACGACGTTTTCACCGATGAGTCGACCGTGCAGTCACAGAATCCCTGGCAGCACCTCCTCCGACAGGTCGGAGAATGCCTGTTCCTGGTCGGCCAGGTACTTGTCCCAGACCTGGGCGTCCCAGATCTCCAGCCGGGTGTTGGCGCCGATGACGGCGCAGTCACGGCTGAGTCCGGCGTAGTCGCGCAGGGCCTGCGGGACGGTGACCCGGCCCTGTTTGTCGGCGACCTCGTCGGAGGCGCTCGCGAAGAAGACGCGGCTGTAGTCACGGACCGCCTTGGCGGTCACCGGCGCTGTGCGCAGAGCCTCGGTTATGCGCTGGAACTCCTCTACGGGGAAAACGTAGAGGCAGCGCTCCTGGCCTTTGGTGATCACCAGACCCTCCGCCAGCTCCTCACGGTACTTCGCCGGCAGGAACAGCCGTCCCTTGTCATCGAGGCGCGGGTAGTGGGTGCCGAGGAACATCGGCCTCACCTCCCGTGCCTAGCGGAGCACCTGGCGCTGTGGCCCCTGCCCTCCACTGCGCACCACCATACTCCACTTCTCTCCACCGTCAACTGATTCCGCGGCTCTTAACGACGGGTTTCGCCGCCATTTTCCCAGCTCAGAACAGGTGGAGCGGAGTGGAGGGGCAAGGCGCCTCCGGTATGTCACGGGCGTGTCGAGAAGGTAAGCGATAGTCGGACAATCGAGGAATGAACCAATCGGCGGCACCGCAGAGGGAAAGTGGAGCGCGTGACCGCCGGAAGGCCTTGCCCCACGGCCCGTCACAAGATCCGGACACGTCCTCCACACGAACAGAACGCTCAGCTCACACACTGTGGCTGTCCACCCGGAAACAGCCCTAATACCCACATAGAGTCGCTCTGGAACCTCGGGCGTCGTAGTGTCGGTACGCACAATGGAAAAGGGCCTATAAAGACCCCCAAATACCAACCCCCGGCGTGAAACCGCCGCAGCTTCATGGAGGCCTGGTGGCAGTAACCCATGACATCTCACCTCGGCTCGATGATCTGGTCGTCACGGCGCATCGCATCCGCCAGGCGATCGAGTCGGTGATCGAGGGCAAGGGGGACGCCGTCCGCCTGACCTTGACCGTTCTCCTCGCGGAAGGGCACCTCCTCATCGAGGACGTGCCCGGTGTCGGCAAGACGATGCTCGCCAAGGCCCTGGCCCGTTCCATCGACTGTCCGGTCCGCCGTATCCAGTTCACCCCCGACCTGCTGCCAAGCGACATCACGGGGGTCAGCGCCTACAACCAGCAGACCCGGGAGTTCGAGTTCAAGCCCGGCCCGGTCTTCGCCAGCATCGTGGTCGGGGACGAGATCAACCGCGCCTCGCCGAAGACGCAGTCCGCGCTGCTCGAATGCATGGAGGAGCACCAGGTCACCGTGGACGGCGCGACCTACGCGCTGGAGAGCCCCTTCATGGTGATCGCGACGCAGAACCCCATCGAGATGGAGGGCACCTACCCCCTCCCCGAGGCGCAGCGCGACCGCTTCACCGCCAGGATCGCGATGGGCTACCCCGAACCCGGCGCCGAGCTGGAGATGCTCGACGTTCACGGGGCGGCCTCGCCGCTGGACAAGCTGGAGCCGGTCGCCACGACCGCGGAGGTGCGGGCGCTCATCGAGGCGGTGCGCGCGGTCTACGTCTCGCAGCCGATCAAGAAGTACGCCGTCGACCTGGTGACCGCGACCCGGCAGAGCCCCGAGCTGCGGCTGGGCGCCTCCCCGCGCTCGACTCTGCAGCTGGTCAGGGCGGCCAGGGCGCACGCCGCGCTGGCCGGGCGTGACTACGTCATTCCCGACGACCTGCAGGACCTGTGCGTGCCGGTGCTGGCGCACCGGTTGCTGCCCAGTGTCGAGGCCCAGGGGCAGCGACGCATGCCGGAGCAGGTGGTGGCAGACCTGGTTCGCCGGGTGCCCGTGCCCGAGGTCCAGACGAAGTGACCTCGGGCCTCAGAGCGCTCACCGCCCGCGGCTGGTCATTTCTCGCCTCCGGCGCCGCGGCGCTGCTGTGCGCCTTCTTCCTCGGCGAGCACGACCTGCTCAGGATCGGGGTGCTGATCATCTCGCTGCCGCTGCTCGCGGCGATGGTGGTCAGCCGCACCCGCTACCGGCTGAGCTGCGCGCGCCGCCTTGACCCGCCCCGGGTCCCGGTCGGCGGCGAGACCACCGTGACGCTGCGCCTGGAGAACGTCACCCGGCTGCCCACCGGTCTGCTGATGATCGAGGACACCGTCCCGTACGCCCTGGGCGCCCGTCCAAGGTTCGTCCTGGACCGGGTGGAGGCGCTGGGAATCCGTGAGATCGACTACCGGGTCAGGTCCGACCTGCGCGGCCGGTTCGGCATCGGCCCGCTCACCGTGCGGATCACCGACCCGTTCGGCCTCGTCGAGCTGACCAGGTCCTTCACCATCAGCGACACGCTCGTGGTGACGCCCCAGGTCGTCCCGCTGCCCCGGGTCCGCCTCTCCGGGGAGCTCGCGGGCGGGGGCGAGAGCCGTACCAGGAGTGTGGCGGCGGCCGGTGACGACGACGTCGCGCCGCGCGAGTACCGGCAGGGCGACGACCTGCGGCGGGTTCACTGGCGCTCGACCGCCAGGTACGGCGAGCTGATGGTGCGGCGTGAGGAGCAGCAGTGGCAGAGCAGGGGCGCGCTGCTGCTGGACACCCGCAGGTACGCCCACCGGGGTGAGGGACCCCGCTCCTCCTTCGAGGTCGCGGTCTCCGCCGCGGCCTCCATCGGGCTCCATCTGGCGCACGAGGGGCTCGGCCTGCGCCTGGTCACCGACCAGGGCGCGGAACGGCTTCCGGAGACCGGGCTGAGCTGGGCGCTGCTCGACACCCTCGCCGAGATGCGCACCAGTTCCGCCCGCTCCCTGGAGTACGGCGTGGCCGCTCTTCGGCAGGGCGGCGGCGAGGGCCTGATCGTCGCCGTGCTCGGCACGGTCGACGCCGAGCAGGCCCGGGAACTGGCCCGGCTCAGGCACGGCAACATGACCGGGGTCGCCGTGCTGCTGGACGTCGCCGGCTGGGAACGGCCGGAACTCGGCGAGGATGAGGGCCACCAGGCGGCCCAGGCCGTGCTGGCCGGGGCCGGATGGCGTGTCGTGCCACTGCCCTCTGGCGCGACGATCGCGAACGTGTGGCCGAAGGCGGCGCAGGGCGGGCGATTCGTACTCAGTGGGGGCGGCTCATGAGACTTCCGATCGCGGCGGGCGCGGCGACCATGGCGGTCACCGTCTCGCTCTACCCCCTCTTCCAGGGGGGCGCCTGGTTCTGGGCGAGCCTGGGGGCCGTCGTCGTCGTGACGGCGGTCGGCGTACCGGCCAGCCGCTACAGCCTGCCGGGCTGGCTGGCGCCGCTCGGCCAGGTCGTCGCCATCTGGATCTATCTGACGGCCGTCTTCACCCCGGAGAAGGCGTGGGGCAGGGTCGTCCCGACCAGGGAGTCGGTCGTCGCGCTGGCCAGGATGCTGGTCGCCGGCTTCGCCGACATCCAGCGCTTCGCGGCGCCCGTGCCCGCGACGACCTCCATCACCCTGCTGACCTGCGGGGGCGTCGCCCTGATCGCCGTCCTGGTGGACCTGCTCGCCTCCCGCGCGCGCAGGGCGGCGCTGTGCGGGCTGCCGCTGCTGGCGCTGTTCACCGTCCCCGCCGCGGTGGCGACCGAGCCGGTCAGCTGGCCCGCGTTCATCGTCGCGGCCGCCGGCTACCTCGGGCTGCTGGTCGCCGACGGCAGGGAACGCGTGGGTCACTGGGGCAGGGCCGTACTGGTGCGCCGTGCCTCGGTGACGGCGCGGACCGTCGCCGACGTCGGCCCGCTGCGCCTGTCCGGCAAGCGCATCGGGCTCACCGCGGTGGTGCTGGCCGTCCTGCTGCCCGCGCTGCTGCCCACGCTCGAACCCTCCCCGCTGTTCGGCTTCGGCGTCGGCAACGGCAGGGGAAAGGGCAACAACTCGATCAGCATCTCCAACCCGATCGTCGGCCTGCGGGGTTCGCTGTCGCTGCCGGCCAACGCCGACGTCCTCAGCTACACCACCAGCGACAACCTGCCGCGCTACCTGCGGATGTACTCGCTGGACATCTTCGACGGCCAGCAGTGGACGATGGCGGGGCCCAGCGGCCTTCCCGAGGACCGGATCTCACGCGGGCCGCTGCCCCCGCCTCCCGGTCAGAGCCGTGAGACGCCCGTCGCGACCGTGACGACCAGGATCACGGTGAGCAAGACCCTCAAGGGGCTGGAGTTCCTGCCGCTGCCGTACCCGCCGAGCCGCATCGGGATCGAGGGCGACTGGCGGCCGGACCGTGACTCCCTGATGGTCTTCTCCACCGAGGACACCGCGGAGGGGATGACCTACACGGTCGTCAGCGACGAGCCCAGGCCGACCGCGGAGAGGCTGAGGTCGGCCACGGCCGCGCCCCAGCAGATCACCGACCGTTACCTGCAACTGCCCAGGGACCTGCCCAGGGAGGTCAAGGAACTGGCGGCCAGGGAGACCAGGGACGCGAGGACCCCCTACGACCGGGCGGTCCGGCTGCAGGAGTTCTTCACCAGCAAGGGCGGCTTCGTCTACACTCTGGCCGCTCAGGGACACGGCGGGCAGGCGCTGACGGACTTCCTGATCCGCAACAAGGCCGGATACTGCGAGCAGTTCGCCGCCGCGATGGCGGTGCTGGCCAGGGTGCTCCACATCCCGGCCAGGGTGGCCGTCGGCTACACCGGCGGCAGCAGGGTCGGCGACCACTGGCAGGTGGGCACGCACGACTCCCACGCCTGGCCCGAGCTCTACTTCGAGGGGACGGGGTGGCTGCGCTTCGAGCCGACCCCCACCGGTCTCACCGGGCAGGGCAGCGCCACGGTTCCCTCCTACAGCCGCGCGCGGGCGGCGAACGAGCCCGGCGACCAGCCTTCGGCCGCTCCCGCGATCGGTTCCGGCTCCTCCGACCTGGCCAACGGGTCGGCGAGCAACCCCCGCAACCGCAGGCCCGAGCTCGACTACGGCGGCAGCGGGCCCATCGTGGTCGAGGAGGAGACCCCTCTCGCGGTCAGGATCGGCCTCGGTGTCGCGGCCGTGGCGTTCATCGTGCTGATCCCGGCGATGCTGCGGCTGCGGCTGCGCGGGCACCGCCGCCGGATCTGCTCCCGCGCGGCACGACCGGCCGTCGTTCTGGCGGAGGCGCCGGGAACCGTCACGGTCAGGACGGGACTGTGGAAGCAGGCGACGACGGCCGTCTGGGCGGAGCTCGGTGACACGCTGTACGACTACGGGGTGTCTCGCGCGCCCAGTGAGACCCCCAGGGCACTGGCCGTACGGCTGAGCGCCCAGCACGGGTTCGACGCGGACGCGGAGGCCGCCGTGACGCGGATCGCCGCCTCGGCCGAGCGGATGCTCTTCGCCAGGACCCCCGGCGAGACCGGCTCCCCGCGTGAGGACCTGCGCGTGGTACGGCGGGCGCTGGCGGCCTCCGCGCCCCGGGGCAGGAGGATCCGCGCGGTGCTGCTGCCGCCCTCGACGCTGACCGGGATGCGGACCCTGGGCACACGTCTGCTGGACGTCTTCGACCGGCTGGAGAACCTCCGCCTCACCGGCAGGAAGGCCTGACCCCACCGCGGAGCGCCCACACGCCCGCGTCCGGACAGATCCGGGCGCGGGCGTGGTCCGTTCGGCGGCACCGGCCGGGGACCGGTCACAGGGAGACGGTCACGGGGGACGGTTCGGGGAGACGTCCGGACGGCATGACCCAGGTGGCACGGTCCAGCCGGCACGGGACCCGGCCGGACTCCGTGCCCCGAGGGCGTGCCGTCCCAGAGGGTGCGGGGAGAGGCTCAGCGCTCGTCGTTACGACGGCGCCAGCGCTCCTCCATCCGCTCCATGAAACTCGGTTTGGGACCACTCCTGCGGCCCGCCCTGCCCGTCTGGCGGGAGGGGCCGGCCCCTGAGGTCTCACCGAAGCCGTTCATGCGCTTCCAGCTGGACAGACCCCACAGACACGCGGCGAGCATGACCACGAAACCGCCGACTCCGAGCGGGATGTAGTTCACGACGCCGACCATCAACAGGACGACGCCCAGGACGAAGCCGATGGAGGCCTTCACCAGGCGGCGCTTGTAATGGCTGCGTGGATCACTGATCCTTACGGTATTGGCCCACTTCGGGTCCTCGGCGTAGAGGGCCTGCTCGATCTGGTCGAGCAAGCGCTGCTCGTGCTCAGAGAGCGGCACGGCGCCTCCCAAGGACAGCCCCAGTACGGGGAAGACGGTGACGGACGACACGGGGTGTCCGAACCTCGCGGTCGGTTATCCCCAGAATACGAGGCTGTAGACGTAGACGAAAGAAAACGTCCAACGTAGTCCAAACCGGAGGCGGTGTCATAGATCTATTTCACCAAACGACGGGCGAACAAGCGACGCCGGGAGCACCGCATCCTGACCGAACCTGCGGGCCGCCCTGTCCATCGCCTGCTCGGCCTCCCGCCAGCCCGTCTCGCGCTCCCCCAGGCCGAGTTGCCTGGTCACCCCGGCCGCCGGCACGAGGTTCTCGACCCGCACCCCGACCAGGCGCAACCGCACTCCCAGCAGGCCGGAGGCGCCGTAGAGGTCGCGGGCCGTGGCGTACAGGACGCGGGCGACGTCGGTCGGCTCTCTGAGGGTGCGGGACCTGGAGATGGTGGTGAAGTCGGCCCTGCGGAGCTTGACGCTGACCGTGCGGCCCGCGTGACCGGCCTGTCTGAGCCTGGCCGCGACCCGCTCCGACAGGCGCAGCAGTTCCCGGTGGATCCGCTCCGGGTCGTCGACGTCTGTGGCGAATGTCTCCTCGGCGCCGATGCTCTTGTCCGGCGTGTGCGGGGTGACCCGGCGCTCGTCACGGCCCCAGGCCAGCGCCGCCAGGTGGGTTCCCACGGCCTGGCCGAGCTCGTGCTGGAGGGTCTCGACGGGGATCCTGGCGAGGTCGCCGACCGTCCTGACGCCCAGGCGTGCCAGGGAGCGCTCGGTGCGCTCCCCCACGCCCCACAGCGCCGCGATGGGCAGCGGGTGGAGGAAGTCGACGACCTGGTCCGCGGGAACGACCATCAGGCCGTCCGGCTTGCAGTGCTGTGAGGCGAGCTTGGCCACGAACTTGCTGTTGGCGACCCCGACGGAGCAGGTGATCCCGTGCTCGCCGGCGACCCGTTCACGGATCATGGCGGCGATCGCGGCGGGCGGGCCGAGCCTTCTGCGCGCTCCGCCGACGTCCATGAAGGCCTCGTCGGAGGCGATCGGCTCGACCTCGGGGGTGAAGGTCCGGAAGATCTCCATGACGCCCCTGGAGACCTCGGAGTACTTTCCCCGGCTCGGCGGGATGATCACGGCCCTGGGGCACAGGCGCCGGGCGCGGATCATGGGCATGGCCGAGTGCACCCCGAACCGCCTGGCCTCGTAGGTGGCGCTGAGCACCACCCCCCGCGGGCCGGGGGCGCCCACGATGACGGGCAGGCCGCGCAGTTCGGGGCGTTCACGCAACTCGACGCTGGCGAAGAAGGCGTCCATGTCGACGTGGAGGATCGGACAACCGGTGTCGTCCGTGCCCAGCGCCGAGACCGGACGCGGCACCTGCTGTTTCCTCGACACGAGGCCATTGTACGAGACACATGGGAACACACGTTCGGCGAGAACTCACTTTCTGCCGAGGACGTGGAGCTGGGTGGCGATGTCCCTGAGCACGGGGTGGGCCGCGGCGGCCTGTTCGAGGGCCACCAGGGCGCGCGCGGCCCCCGGCTCCCCGTCCAGCAGGCGGCTGGGCACCAGGTCGGCGAAGATCCGCACACCGTGGACCTCACCGGGGGTGAGCCCGGCGGCGGACAGGAGCACGGCCAGGGTCTCGCGGGTGAACCGCCGCGGCGTGGGGTCGCGGTCGCCCCAGCGCCCCTGCGGGTCGTCCAGGACCTGCAGTGCCTCCTCGAACCGGCCCGCGATGGAACGATGCAGGGCCGCGGCGAGCGGATTGGCGGCCAGCACGCTGATGGCGCCCCCCTCGCGCAGCAGGCCCGCGATGGCGCCCAGGGCGCCCGCCGGGTCCTCGACGTACTCCAGGACGCTGTGGCACAGCACCAGGTCCGCCCCGTCCGTGGGGAGGATCTCCTTCAGGTCGGCCGCGTCCCCCTGCAGGGCGCGAACGCCGACCCCGGCCTCGGCGGCCCGGCGTTCGAGCGCGGCCAGCGAGTCGGGGCTGGGATCGACGACGGTGACGGCGTGCCCGAGCCCGGCCAGCGGTACGGCGAAGCCGCCCGTGCCCCCTCCGGCGTCGACGATGTCGAGCCGATCCCTGCCGGTCGCGGCCACCCGGTCGGCGAGCACTGCCCGCAACACGTCCCACACGACGGCGGTGCGGACCGCCGGAGTGGCCGACGGGCGTGAGATGCCTACGGCGCGCAACTTAAGATCGCCTCCTCTTTCGCGGTACGAGCCCCAGCCTACGCCGGGCCGTACCCGGTGCCGTCCGGGGAGGAACCGGGGCCGGGCTCGATCTGCTCTTTCCCCGGCGTGGAAGGAGTTCGGACCGGGGCCGCGTGGTTCAGGAGGCCGGAACGGAAAGGTCCGTTCACGGCTCCCGCGGGCGCGTCCATGGAGAGGACCGGAGAGAGGTCCTCCCCACGGATGTGACCTACAGCGCCAGGGACGGCTTGAGCTGCTTGAACCGGGCCATGAGGCCGTTGACGAACTGCGGGGACTCGTCGGTCGACAGCTCGGAGGCCAGCCCGACCCACTCGCTGATGACGACGCCCTCGGGCACGTCGGGCATCCACAGCAGCTCGTAGGTGCCGCCGCGCAGGAGGTTGCGGTCGACCGCGGGCATGCGGTCGAGCGTCCATCCCTCGGCGTAGGTGGTGATCAGCTCGTCGATGCGCGCGCGGTGCCTGCACACGCCCTCGACGATGGTCGCGGTGTACTCGTTGACGGGCGGCTCCGCCCTTTCGAGACGCTCGGCCAGAACCGCGAGCGGGTCCTGGCTGCGCGCCTCGGCCTCGAAGAGGATGTCCAGCGCGCGCCTGCGCGCCTTACCCCGTGCGGACATCAGGCGCGGCCGAGGTATTCGCCGGTGCGGGTGTCGACCTTGACCTTCTCACCGGTCGTGATGAACAGCGGCACCTTGATCTCGGCGCCGGTCTCCAGCTTGGCGGGCTTGGTGCCGCCGGTGGAGCGGTCACCCTGCAGGCCCGGCTCGGTCTCGGCGATGATCAGGTCGACGGCCGCGGGCAGCTCGACGTAGAGCACGTTGCCCTCGTTGACCGCGACGGTGGCGAGCATGTTCTCCAGCAGGTAGTTGGCGCTGTCGCCGACGGCCACCCGGGAGACGTTGAGCATGTCGTAGGTCTCGGTGTCCATGAAGACGAACTCTTCGCCGTCCATGTAGGAGAACTGCATCTCGCGCTTGTCGACGTTGGCCACCTCGACCTTGACGCCCGCGTTGAAGGTCCTGTCGACGACCTTGCCCGACTTGATGTTCTTCAGCTTGGTGCGGACGAACGCACCGCCCTTGCCGGGCTTGACGTGCTGGAACTCCACAACCGTCCAGAGCTCACCGCCGTCGAGCTTGAGCACCAGGCCGTTCTTGAGGTCGTTCGTCGTCGCCACTAGTTTCTCCTGCGTACGGCCGCTCTTTAAAGGACAAGCAGCTCTTTGGTCGTCCGTGTGAGAAGCTCCGGTCCGGCATCACGCGTCACGAGCGTGTCCTCGATGCGGACGCCGCCCATACCCGGCAGGTAGACACCAGGCTCGACGGTGACCGGAACTCGATCCTCTAGTCTAGCGTGCCCGGCATCACTGTCTGGCTTCGGCGGAGCCAGGAACGGCACCTCGTGGATCTCCAGCCCGACGCCGTGTCCCAGGCCGTGCCCGAAGCGCTCACCGTGCCCGGCCGCGGTGATCAGGTCGCGGGCCGCGGCGTCCACCTCGTGGGTGAGCGCGCCCGGCCGTACGGCGTGGCGACCGGCCCGCTGGGCGGCCCTGACCAGGTCGTAGAGCTCCCGCTGCCAGGCGGCGGGCTCCCCGATCGCCACGGTCCTGGTCATGTCGGCGTGGTAACCGTCGTACAGCGCCCCGAAGTCCATGGTCACGAGGTCTCCCCGTTGCAGGGGACGCTCCGAGGGCGAGTGGTGCGGGATCGAGCCGTTCGGGCCCGAGGCGACGATCGAGTCGAAGGCGGGCTTGTCCGCGCCCAGCTCGATCATCCGGGTCTCCAGCGCCCTGGCGACCTCCCGTTCGGTCACTCCGGGCCGCAGTCTGGGCAGCACGTCGGCGAAGGCCTGGTCGGTGAGCGCGCAGGCGGTGCGGATGAGGTCGATCTCCTCCTCGTCCTTGACCCTGCGCACCGACTCGACCAGCCCGCTCAGCCGCGGCAGGTCCCCGCCGAGACGGAAGTAGTCGGCCACGGACATGTGGTGCGCCTCGACGCCGACCCGGCCCGCCGCCGTCGCGACCAGGCTTCCCGCGACGTCGCGTTCCTGGCGCACCTCGACATCCGGGCACAGGCGCCTGGCGGTCTCCGTGTAGCGGGAGTCGGTGGCCAGCGTGGCGGTGCCGTCCGCCGTGACCAGCACCGCGGCGTTCGAGCTCGCCAGGCCGGTCAGGTAGCGCACGTTCACCCCCCGGGTGACCAGGACGGCGTCCACGTCGTGGGCGGGCAGCAGCTCCGCCAGACGCGTACGGCGCGTGGCGTGGGTGGCGGTCATGCCTCGCATGCTATTGACCTCCTCCGCCCCTGTCTCCACCCCCGCCCGCCACACCTTGGGCGGCGGCGGGCGGGAGAGGCGGTGGCGGGCCGCAGGTGCCGCCCGCCACCTCGGGGCGTCAGGCGGGGGCGGGGGCGCCCCCGGTGACCAGCGGTCTGGCGGACGTCTCGTCCAGGGGCAGCGGCGGGGCGTTCAGCACCGCCTCGTCGAGACGGCCCTCGGAACGGGCGACGAGCACGGGCACCACGATCTGCCCGGCCACGTTCGTCGCCGTACGGATCATGTCGAGGATCGGGTCGACGGCCAGGAGCAGGCCGACGCCCTCAAGGGGCAGGCCGAGCGTGCTCAGGGTGAGGGTGAGCATCACGACCGCGCCGGTCAGGCCCGCGGTCGCGGCGGAGCCGACCACCGAGACGAACGCGATCAGCAGGTACTGGCCGAGGCCGAGCGGGACGTCGTACACCTGGGCCACGAAGATCGCGGCGAGGGCGGGATAGATCGCGGCGCAGCCGTCCATCTTGGTGGTCGCCCCGAAGGGCACCGCGAAGGAGGCGTAGTCGCGGTCGACGCCCAGGCGTTCGACGGTGACCCGCTGGGTCAGCGGCAGGGTCCCGATCGAGGAGCGGGAGACGAAGGCCAGCTCGATCGCGGGCCAGGCGTTGCGGTAGAAGGTCAGCGGGCTGACCCGGCCGACGAGGGCGAGCAGCAGCGGGTAGCTCACCAGCAGCACCAGCAGGCAGCCGATGTAGACGCCCGCTCCGAGCTTGGCCAGCGGGGCCAGCAGGTCCCACCCGTAGGCGGCGACGGACTTGCCGATCAGGCCCGCGGTGCCGATCGGGGCCAGTCTGATGACCCACCACAGGGCCTTCTGCACCAGTTCGAGCACCGAGCGGCTGAGGACGAGGAACGGCTCGGCCGCCTCGCCGACCGCCAGGGCCGCCGCGCCGAGGACGACCCCGATGAAGACGATCTGCAGGACGTTGAGCTCGGTGAAGGCCGTGACGACGTTGGTCGGGATGATCCCGGTCACGAAGTCGAGCCAGGTCCCCGCGCCGTCGAGGTCGGGGGCCTTGGCTCCGGCGGTGGAGATCGTGACGCCCTCGCCGGGGTTGATGACCAGGCCGAGGCCGAGGCCGATGACCACCGCGATCAGCGAGGTGACCAGGAACCACAGCAGTGTCTTGCCCGCGAGCCTGGCGGCTCCGCCGACGTTGCGCAGGTTGGCGACACTGACCACGACCGCGGTGAGGACGAGCGGCGGGACGGCGAGTTTGAGGAGCTGGACGAAGAGCCTGCCGACCTCGGTCAGGGTGGTGGTCAGCCAGGCGATCTCGCCCGCGCGGGCGAGGAAGCCGAGTGCGGCACCGGCCACCAGGCCGAGCAGCAACTGCAGGGAGAAGGAGACTTTCTTCATGAACGCGACTCCGACGTGAGAACGTGCCCGCGCGGGGCGGGAGGGGAGCGGGAAATGCGTTCAGTGACAGAGCTGGCCGTTCAGGCGGCACAGATCCACATACGGCCGCCCGACGAGCAGAGGGGTCACCGGGGAGAACCTCACAGGGCGTGAAACCACCTATTCTGGTAGGAAATTTCATCTATACCTGTGATCAGTATCACGTTCTCCCCGGCCAGAGAAGGCCCGGACATGGGCTCAGGAGGCGAGTTCCCCGACCTTCTCGACGAGCCGGACGCGCTCGGCGTGGGTACGGCCGAGCGGGGTGACGTTGACGGTCGTGACGCCGGAGTCGCGCATCGCCTGCAGGCGGTCGCGCACGTGGCCCTCCGGCCCGATCAGCGAGACGGCCTCAAGCAGCTCCCTGGGGACCAGCGCGGCCGCCTCCTCCTTCTTGCCCGCGAGGTAGAGGTCCTGGATCTCCTCGGCCTCCTTCTCGTAGCCGTAGCGGCGGGCCAGGTCGTTGTAGAAGTTCCTGCCCTTGGCGCCCATGCCGCCGATGTAGAGGGCCGCGACGGGACGTCCGAGGTCGACCAGGCCGGACACGTCGTCGCCGATGGCCAGCGGGGCCTGGGCGATGACGTCGAGGGCTCCCAGCGAGGGGTCGCGCCTGGCCCCGCCCGCGGCCAGGGAGTCCCCCCAGACCTCGGCGGCCTTCTCCGGCATGTAGAAGATCGGCTCCCAGCCCTCGGCCAGCTCGGCGCACAGCTCGACGTTCTTCGGGCCGATGGCCGCGATCACGATGGGGATGCGCTCACGGACGGGGTGGTTGACGAGCTTCAGGGACTTGCCCAGCCCCGTCCCCTCCCCCTCGGGCAGCGGAAGGGTGTAGTGCCTTCCCTCGTACTCCAGGCGCTCGCGCCGCCACACCTGCCTGCAGATCTCGACGACCTCCCGCGTGCGGCCGAGCGGCGCGGTGTACGGCACGCCGTGGAAGCCCTCGATCACCTGCGGCCCCGAGGCGCCGATGCCCAGGGTGAAACGGCCGCCCGAGACGTAGTCCATGCCGGCCGCGGTCATGGCCAGCAGGGCGGGGGTGCGCGAGTAGATGGGCAGGATGCCCGAGGCGATCTGCAGCCGCTCGGTCCTGGCCGCGATGTAGCCCATCTGGCTGACCGCGTCGAAGCTGTACGCCTCGGCGACGAAGACGATGTCCAGCCCCGCCCTCTCGTAGTCGGCCAGCTCGTCCACGGTCTCCTTGAAGCCCCCCGCGTAACTCAGGGCCATACCGATACGCATCGTCAGGATCGTCCTTCCCGCGCCACAGGAACCGAATGTTATTCCGTTCTCTCTGCCCAGAAGGCTATCGACTCCCTCCGGCCCGCTCCAAGACCCGCGCCGCCCGCACGAGGCCGGTAGCGTACGGGTCTCGGGCTCGGGAGGCCCGTGCGGGCGGGGGTGGACGGCCCGCGACGGTGGCGCGGACGAGGAGCGGTGTGCTGAGGCGGGCGATCATGGTGCTTGCGGGGGCGCTCGCCCTCGTTCTCGGCGGCCACGGACTCCTGCCCGACCTGGGAGGGTTCACCCCGGTGCTGGAGAGCCTGCTGCCCTGGCTCGGCGTCACCGTCCCCTTCCTGCTGCTCGGCGCCCTGGTCACCCGGTCGTGGCCGGTGATCGTCGCCGCGCTGCTGCCCGCGACCGTCTGGGGGATCATGTTCGGCCCCACGCTGCTGCGCGCCGTCCCCGGCGGCCCGAGCGACGTCTCGGTCGCCACGATCAACGTGGGGGCGGCCAACGGCGACTCGGCGCGGGCCGTACGGACCGTCTCCGGCGGACGGGACCTGGTCGCCGTGCAGGAGCTGACCGAGGGAGGTCCCGCGGCCAAGGAGCTCGACAACCGCTTCCCGCACCGCTACCAGGTGAACACGGTCGGCCTGTGGAGCAGGTTCCCGATCCTGCAGGCTCGCCGGGTGGACATCGGCCTCGGCTGGGCCAGGGCGCTGCGGGCGGTCGTCCAGACGCCGAAGGGCAGACTGACCGTCTACGTGATGCACCTGGCCTCGGCCCGTCCCGGCCAGACCGCCCAGCGGGACGAGACCCTCACCCAGGCGGGAAGGCTCGTCGAGCGCGACGGCAGCCGGCGCCTTCTCCTGCTCGGCGACCTCAACACCGCCACGACCGACCGTAAGCGCTCCGGCCTGGTGCCGCCGCTCCTGGACGCCCAGCAGGAGGCCGGGACCGGGTTCGGCTTCACCTGGCCCGCCTCCTTCCCCGTGACCAGGCCCGACCACATCCTCTACCGGGGCCTCACCGCGGCCACCGCGGGCGTCGAGGCCGCGGCGGGCAGTGACCACCGCGCCGCCGTCGCCTCCTTCCGGCTGCACCGGGAGACCCCCTGATCTCAGCCCCGCCGTCGCCAGGCCGCCAGGTCGCCGGGGGTGTCGATGTCGGCCGGGTCGCCCACGTCGTCGCAGGGCACCTCGACGACCAGTTCGGGGTGCGCCCTGAGGAAGGCCCTGGCGCCCACGTCACCGGCCGCGAGCCCGGCGACCTCGGCGAAGTGCTCCCTGGCGACCAGCACCGGGTTCCGCCGCCTGCCCGCGTAGGTCGCGACGGCCACGGAGGCCCCCAGGCGCGCGGCCTCGACCAGCCGGAGCACGGCCTGCGGCCCGATGGACGGCTGGTCGGCCAGGGCGATCACCACCCGCTCCGCGTCACCGGGAAGCGCCGCCAGGCCGGTCCTGAGTGAGGAGCCCATGCCGCTCCGCCAGTCCGGGTTGCGCACGACGACCGCCCCGCGCACCTGAGCGTCCGCGGCCCCGAGCACGACGACCACGGGATGGCAGCCGCCCTCACGCAGCAGCCTGACCCCCCGATCGACCAGCCGCTCACCGTCCAGCTCGACCAGCGCCTTGGGGGTGCCGAGCCGGGAACCGCCGCCTGCGGCCAGCAGCAGCCCCGCGCTCGCCGCCCGCGTCATGTCCGGCGGCCGGGCGCGTGGATGCGGCCCGAGCCGTCGCTCAGCGGCCGTCCCGAGCCGCCCCAGCGCAACTGGATCAGCTCGGCGGCGATGGAGACCGCGGTCTCCTCCGGTGTCCGCGCGCCCAGGTCGAGGCCGATCGGCGAGCGCAGCCGCCCGAGCTCCTCCTCCCCCAGGCCCGCCTCGCGCAGCCGCGCCAGCCGGTCCTCGTGCGTACGGCGTGAGCCCATCGCCCCGACGTAGATCGCCGGGGTGCGCAGCGCCACCTCCAGCAGCGGGACGTCGAAGCGGGGGTCGTGGGTGAGCACGCAGATCACGGTCCGCTCGTCCACGGTGACCGAGCTGAGGTAGTCGTGCGGCCACTTGACGACCACCTCGTCGGCCTCGGGGAAGCGCCTGGCCGTGGCGAAGACGGGACGCGCGTCGCACACCACCACGTGGTAGCCGAGGAACCTGCCGATCCTGGCGACCGCGGCGGCGAAGTCGATGGCGCCGAAGACCAGCATCCTGGGCGGCGGGGCGAAGGAGTGCACGAAGACCGCCAGGTCGTCGAGGCGCCGCTCACCGTGCGGGCCGTACCGGCGGATCCCGGTGAGGCCCTGGGCGAGCATGCCGCGGGCGTCGTCGTCGACCGCGTCGTCCAGCCTGGCCGGGCCCAGCGAGCCGGAGGCGCGCTCAGGGCCGACCACCCGGCGGGCCCCGACGGCGCCCGGGCCGGACAGCACGGTCGCGACCGCGACCGGCTCGTGTTCCCGCACCGCCGCGGCGACCTCCCCCAGCTCGGGGAACGTCCCGCGCGAGACCGGCTCGACGAAGACGTCCAGAATCCCCCCGCAGGTCAGCCCGACGGAGAAGGCGTCGTCGTCGCTCACCCCGTAGCGCCGCAGCACCGGGATCCCCGAGGCGGCCACCTCACGGGCCAGCTCGTAGACGGCTCCCTCGACGCAGCCACCGGACACGCTGCCCGCCGCCTCCTCCCCGAGGACGGCCATCGAGGCTCCCGGTGGCCGGGGCGCGCTGCGGAAGGTCTCGACCACGGTCGCCAGGCCGAACGTCTCACCCGCCTCCCACCAGCGCGTGATCTGCGAGAGGATGTCACGCATTCCGCCCTCCCAGCAGCCGGGCCAGCGCCTCGAAGGCCGCCAGGCTGTGCCCGGCCACGAAGTCGTCCACGTACGGCAGCGCCGCCCGCATCCCGGCGGTGAGCGGGCGGTAGCCCTCCTGCCCCTTGTGCGGGTTCACCCAGATCACCCGGTGGGCGGTCCTGGACAGCCTGGCCATCTGCGCGCCGAGCAGCGAGGCGTCGCCCCGCTCCCACCCGTCGGAGGCGATGACGACGGTCGCGCCCGCCGCGTCGTGCAGCCGCAGGAGGCTCCGCAGTTCCTCACCGAGGCGGGTTCCGCCGTTCCAGTCGGGGATGGCGGCGGAGACGGCCTCCATCGCCGCCGCCGGGTCGCGCGGGCGCAGCTCGGCGGTGATCCTGGTCAGGCGGGTGCCCACGCTGAACACCTCGGTCGCCCTCGGCTCCGCGCGCACCAGGGCGTGTCCCAGGCGCAGCAGTGTGTCGGCGTAGGGGGCCATGGAGCCGCTGACGTCGACGAGCAGCACGACCCCGCGGGGCCTGGTGCGGTGGGCGCGGTGGCGCAGCCGTACGGTCTGGCCGCCGTGCCGCAGGGTCTCGCGGATCGTCGCCCCGCCGTCGAGGCGCCCCCTGCGGGAGGGGCCGAACCGTCGTGACCCGCGCCGCTCGCGATCCACCCGCAGCAGGGCGAGCAGGCGCCGTGCCTCGGCCAGCTCGGCACCGGTCATCGCGGCCACGTCCCTGTTGCGCAGGACCTCCGCCGGGCTGGCGGCCGCCGCCCGCTCCTCACCGTCCCCCGCCTGTCCCCGGGTGCCGGTCAGGGTCGTGACGCCCCGGGTGACGTTGACCGTGGGCGGGGGAACCGGATGTGCCCGCGTGCCGCCGAAGTAGGCGTCGAAGACACGGTCGTAGCGGGGCAGGTCGTCGGGACAGGCGCACAGGGCGAGTCTGCCCGCCCAGTAGACCCCGCGCGGGGCGGCCGCGCCGAGGACGGCCAGCGCGCGCAACAGGGCCTGGGTCCGCTCGTGGTCGGCGGGCACCCCGGCGGCGCGCAGCGTCCTGGCGAACCCGGTCATGACCGCGACCAGGTCGCGCCCCGCGTCCTCCACCGCGTCCTCCACCGCGTCCTCCACCGCGTCCTCCACTGTGTCCACCGGCTCCTCCAGGGGGCCCTCAGCCACGGGAGACATCGAAGAATCCGTTCCCGAGGACCGTCTCGTGGTCCTCGCGGTGCTTGAGCAGGGCACCCAGCGTCGCCGCGGCCAGGCCGGGGTCCAGCTCCCTGGCGCCCAGGGTCAGCAGTGCCTCGGCCCAGTCGAGGCTCTCGGCGACGCCGGGCGGCTTGACCAGACCGGCCTCGCGCAGCCGCCCCGCGGCCCCGGCCACCTGCTCGGCCAGGCTCCTGGAGCAGCCCGGGAGCCTGCGCAGCAGGATCGTCACCTCCCGCTCGAAGGAGGGGTGTTCGAGCCAGTGGTAGAGGCAGCGGCGTCTCAGCGCGTCGTGCAGCTCGCGGGTGCGGTTGGAGGTCAGCACGACGACCGGCGGGCTCTGCGCCCGGACCGTGCCGAGCTCGGGGATGGAGATCGCGAAGTCGGACAGCACCTCAAGCAGGATCGCCTCGAACTCCACGTCGGCCCGGTCGACCTCGTCGACGAGCAGTACGCTCGGCTGGGTCTCCACCGCCTTGAGCAACGGCCTGGCGATCAGGAAGCGCCGGTCGTAGACCTCCCCCTCAAGCCGCGCCGCGTCGGTGATCCCGCTCGCCTCCGCGGCCTTGAGGTGCAGCAGCTGGCGGGCGAAGTCCCAGTCGTAGAGCACCTGGGGGCCGTCGAGCCCCTCGTAGCACTGCAACCTGATCAGCGGCGCGCCGAGCACCGTGGCGAGCGTCCTGGCCAGCTCGGTCTTGCCGACCCCGGCCTCACCTTCGAGCAGCAGCGGGCGGCCCATCCGCAGCGCCAGGAACGCCGCCGTGGCCAGCCCCTCGTCCGCGAGGTAGGCGCACCGGTCGAGGAGTTCCCCCAGATGTCCCGGTGACTCCACGTCAGAGGTCTTGACCGTCCCCCTCAGCATCACCTCAGGCTACGCCGCGGGGGCCGCTGACGGGGCACCGACGGGGCACCGACGGGGCACTGATGGGGCACTGATGGGACAGGGCACGTGGGGCGGACGTGGCGGTCGTCTCCCCGGCGTATTCTCACCCCTCGTGAAGAACGTTCTGCGGCGGATCAACACGCCGTCGAGGGTCGTCGTGGCCGCCTTCCTGGTCGTGGTCATGTCGGGCTCGGCGCTGCTGTCGCTGCCCGTCGCGGTCGAGGCCGGGCGGACGGCGTCGTGGACGTCCGCGCTCTTCACCGCGACGTCGGCGGTCTGCGTGACCGGCCTGGCCGTACAGGACACCGCGACGCACTGGTCGGTCTTCGGTGAGCTGGTGATCCTGGCGCTGATGCAGATCGGCGGGTTCGGGATCATGACGATGGCCTCCATCCTGGCGCTGGTCGTCTCCGGCAAGCTCGGCCTGCGCGCCAGGCTCAACGCCCAGGCCGAGACCAGGACCCTGGGCCCCGGCGAGGTGCGCCGCCTGATCGCGGGCGTCGCCAAGGTGACGCTGGCCGTCGAGGCGCTGACCACGGCCGTGCTGGCCGCCCGCTTCCTCATCGGGTACGGCGAGTCGCCCGGCCGCGCCCTGTACCAGGGGCTCTTCCACGCGGTCTCCTCCTTCACCAACGCCGGCTTCACCCTGTGGCCGGACGGCGTCGTGCGCTTCGTCCACGACCCGTGGATCTGCCTGCCGCTGGCGATCTCCGTGGTCGTCGGGGGGCTCGGCTTCCCCGTCTACACCGCGCTCCGCCGCGGCTGGCACAGTCCCAGGCTCTGGTCGCTGCACGCCAGGATCACCGTGGGGATGACCGCGGTCCTGCTGTTCGGCGGGGCGCTGGCCGTCGCCCTCACCGAGTGGGAGAACTCCGGAACCCTGGGCGGACTGCCGCCCTGGCAGCGGATCATGGCGGCGTTCTTCCACAGCTCCATGACCCGCAGCGGCGGCATGAACTCCGTGGACGTCTCACAGATGCACGAGACCACCTGGCTGATCAGCGACGTGCTGATGTTCGTCGGAGCGGGCAGCGCGAGCACCGGCGGCGGCATCAAGGTGACGACGTTCGCGCTCCTCGGCTACGTCATCCTGGCCGAGCTGCGCGGTGAGCCCGACGTCACGGTCGGCCGCCGCCGCCTGCCCGAGCAGCTCCAGCGCCAGGCGCTGACCATCGCCCTGCTCAGTGTGGCCTCGGTGGCGCTGGGCACGTTCGTCCTGATGGCCCTCACCCCGTTCAAGCTCGACCGGGTGCTGTTCGAGGTGGTCTCGGCGTTCGGCACGGTCGGCCTGTCCACCGGGATAACCGGCGATCTCGGCACCCCGGGACACCTGGTGCTGACGGTCCTGATGTTCGTCGGCAGACTGGGGCCCGTGACACTCGGCGCGGCGCTGGCGCTGCACGTCCAGACCCGCAGGTTCCGTTATCCGGAGGAGGGCCCTCTCGTTGGCTGACAGGAAGGACCGCGGCGACGCGGTCGCGGTGATCGGCCTCGGCCGGTTCGGCAGCGCGCTGGCGCTCGAACTGGCCGAGCGCGGCGTCGAGGTGCTCGGCGTGGACAGCGACCCCAAGATCGTGCAGCAGCTGTCCGGGCAGCTCACGCACGTGGCCTGCGCGGACTCGACCGACCCGGACGCGCTGACCCAGCTGGGCGTCGAGGAGTTCGGCAGGGTCGTGGTCGGCATCGGCGGCGACATCGAGGCGAGCATCCTGACCACCTCGATCCTGGCCGACTTCGGTGTGCCGGACATCTGGGCCAAGTCGATCAGCCGCCAGCACAGCCGGATCCTGGACCGGGTCGGCGCGCACCACGTGGTGCAGCCCGAGTACGACATGGGAGAGCGGGTCGCGCACCTGGTGACCGGGCGGATGCTCGACTACGTCGAGATCGACGAGGGCTACGCCCTGGTCAAGACCAAGGCGCCGGGCTGGGCGGTGGGCAGGACGCTGGGCGAGCTGGGCATCCGCACGAAGTACGGCGTGACCGTGGTCGGGATCAAGAGCCCCGGCGGCAGGTTCACCTACGCCACCTCCGACACGGCCATCCACGGGAACACGGTTCTGCTGGTCGCGGGCGAGACGGGTATGGCCGAGCGTTTCGCCGAGGAGACCTGAGACGCCCCGGCGTCGTCTCCGGCCCGGCCGCGCAGGCCGGGCCTCAGTCGTCGTCCCCGGCCCGTCCGCCGCTGCCGCCCTCGTCCCTGGCCTCGCCGCGTTCCCTGATGAGCGCGGCGAGCTGACGGACCTGCTGGACGGTCCGTTCCTTCTCCGAGCCCTGCAGCCCCATGGCGCCGATCGTCGCTCCGTCGGTGAAGTCGATCTTCGCCCAGGGCTCGCTGTCGGTCAGCGTCACCGCGAGCACCTCCGGCCACTCGTAGCGGTGCACCCGCAGCGCGTTGACCAGGGTGACGCCCTTCTCGTCCGCCTCGACCCGGCAGCGGCCGAGCAGGTGCAGCACCCCGGCGACGGCGGCGCCGAGCACCACCATCGCGACCTTGTCGACCACGGTGAACGGCGGCGGCAGGAGGATCGCCAGGACCACGGCTCCAACGATGATCAAACCGGCGAAGCCGTACGCCACGACGCGTCCCTTCCTCGGCCGCCACACGACGGGCAGCTCGGGGGGCGAGACGTTCTCTTGACTCACCTGGAGATCACGTTCCTTCGGGAAAAGCACCGGTCACGGCGATAGGAAACCTACCGCACGCCCCGGCCGGCCCCGCGTCCAAGACGCTCGGGAACCTCAGGCGTCCCTGAGGTCCCGCAGCAGCAGCGCCGTCTCCAGGGCCGCGACGGTGGCCTCGTAGCCCTTGTCCTCGTGGCTGCCGGGCAGTCCGGAGCGGTCGAGGGCCTGGTCGAGGGAGTCACACGTCAGCACCCCGTTGCCGACCGGCGTTCCCTCGTCGAGCGAGACACGGGTGAGCCCCGAGGTGACCGACTCACAGACGTAGTCGAAGTGGGCGGTCTCCCCGCGGATCACCGCGCCCAGGGCGACCACGGCGTCGCAGCGCCTGGCCAGCGCCTGGGCGACGACCGGGATCTCCAGGGACCCGGCGACGCGGATCACCGTCGCGCTCGCCCCGCTGTCCGCGCTGGCCAGCACCGCCCGCGCCACGAGCTGATCGGTGATCTTCTCGTGCCAGCGGGCGGCCACGATGCCGACGGTCAGCCCGGCCGCTTCGACGGCCTCGGCCTGGGGACGTCCCGCGCCGCTCATACGTTCTCCTTGTTGATCTCGTGGCCCAGACGGTCGCGCTTGGCCGTCAGGTACCTCTCGTTGTGGGGGTTCATCGCCACGGGCATCGGCTCACGGCCGAGGACCTTGACCCCGTAGCCGTCCATGCCCCGCAGCTTGGCGGGGTTGTTCGTCAGCAGCCTGACCGACTTCACCCCCAGGTCGGCGAGGATCTGGCCGGCGTTGGAGAACTCCCTGGCGTCGACCGGCAGGCCGAGCTCCAGGTTGGCGTCCACGGTGTCGCTGCCCGCGTCCTGCAGGCCGTAGGCCCGCAGCTTGGCCAGCAGCCCGATGCCACGGCCCTCGTGCCCGCGCAGGTACACCACGACACCACGGCCCTCGGCGGCGATCTCCGACATCGCGTGGTCGAGCTGGACCCCGCAGTCACACCGCAGGGAGCCGAACACGTCCCCGGTCAGGCACTCGGAGTGCGCCCTGACCAGGATGTTCTCCCCGTCCTCCAGATCGCCGTAGACCAGGGCGACGTGCTCGCCGCCGTCCAGGGCGCTGGCGTAGCCGTAGGCGCGCCACATCCCGTACGCGTTGGGCAGGCGGGTCTCCGCGACCCTGCTCACCATCCGTTCCGTGCGGCGCCGGAACTCGACCAGCTGCTCGATGGAGACCAGCGCCAGGTCGTGCTCGTCGCAGAACTCGCGCAGCTCGGGCAGCCGCTTCATGGTCCCGTCGTCGTTGACGACCTCGGCGAGGGCTCCGGAGGGCCGCAGCCCGGCCAGCCTGGCCAGGTCCACGGCCGCCTCGGTGTGGCCGCGCCTGACCAGCACGCCGCCCTCGCGGTAGCGCAGCGGGAAGACGTGGCCGGGCCGTACCAGATCGTCGGGCTCGGTGGCCGAGTCGCACAGGGTGCGGATCGTCCTGGCGCGGTCGGAGGCGGAGATGCCGGTGGTCACCCCGTCGCGGGCGTCGACGCTGATCGTGTAGGCGGTGCGCAGGCGTTCCCTGTTCTCGTGCACCATCAACGGCAGGCCGAGCCGGTCGAGGTCCTCACCGGGCAGCGAGACGCAGATCACGCCGCTGGTGTGCCTGATGGTGAAGGCCAGCAGTTCCGGTGTCGCCTTGGCCGAGGCGAAGATGATGTCACCCTCGTTCTCACGGTTCTCGTCGTCGACCACCACGACGGGCCTGCCCTCGCGAATGTCGGCGATCGCCCGCTCTATGGGGTCAAGCTCGGTCACACAGCCTCCTTGGGGACGAGCACGGTCCTGGACCGGTACTCCTTGAGCCAGTTGAAGAGTCCGATGAGGACAAGGACGAAGAAGACCCCGTAGACGGCCCCCGAGACGACGAGACCCGAGCTGAAGGCCAGTGGCACGCCGACCAGGTCCACGGCCACCCAGATGATCCAGAAGTCCACCAGCGCGCGCCCCTGGGCCCAGGTGGCGACGGCGCTGCCGACGAAGATGTAGGCGTCCGCCGCGACCAGCAGGTAGCCCCTCGGCGGCGGCACCAGCGCGCCCCAGGAGAGCTTGGTCACGAAGAACAGCACGCCGACGACGGCCGTGCCCAGCAGCATCGTGGCGGCCATCGCCAGCCGTTCCCAGCCGGTCGCGGGCCGTACGGCCAGGCCCTGGCCCGCCCGGGTGCCGCGGGTCCAGCGCCACCAGCCGTAGACGGCCAGGCCGCCGAACATGAGCTGTTTGAGGGCGTTGCCGGTGATGTGGGCGCTGAGGGAGGTGACGAACAGCAGGACCGCGGCGGTGAGCTGCACCGGCCAGGTCCATATCGATCTGCGGATCGCCAGCAGCACAGTGGCCAGCGCGGCCACGTTGCCGACCAGGTCGGTCCACAGGACCTTGACCCCGAGAAGCTGGAAGCCCTCGTTCACCCAGTTCATGACCCGTTCCCGGGGGCGTAGGCGCCGACGAGCCGCTCCACGTGCTTGGCGATCACGTCGACTTCAAGGTTCACCGGGTCGCCCGGCTGCTTGGCGCCGAGGGTGGTCAGCCGCAGCGTGGTGGGGATGAGGCTGACGGAGAAGCCCTCGTCGTCCACGCCGACCACGGTCAGGCTGACCCCGTCGACGGCGATCGAGCCCTTCTCCACGACGTAGCGGTTCAGCGCGGCGGGCAGGGAGATCCGCACGACCTCCCAGTGCTCGTCCGGCTCACGCGCGAGCAGCACGCCGGTACCGTCCACGTGGCCCTGCACGATGTGGCCGCCGAGGCGCTGGTCGGCACGGACCGCGCGCTCCAGGTTGACCCTGGAGCCGGGGCGCAGGGCCCCCAGGCTGCTGCGGTCCAGGGTCTCCTTCATCACGTCGGCGGTGAAGACCTCCCCCTCGACGTCGACCACCGTCAGGCAGACCCCGTTGACGGCGATCGAGTCGCCGTGCCCGGCGTCGCCGGTGACGACCCCGCCGCGGATCGACAGCCTGGCGGCGTCGCGCAACGTCTCGATCTCCGCGATCTCGCCGAGTTCCTCAACGATTCCGGTGAACATTCACAGCTCCTTCGCAGGGCGTGCGTAGATGACATCGGGAGTGAACCCGCGCGGGGCCGCCCGTCTTCCTGGCCTCACGGGGCCTGCCGGGACCGGGGGAGCCGGTACGGCGGGCGTTTGCCAGGACGTGGGCACGTGGAAGCCGGCCAGGCCGTACGGGCTCACCGGGAGAGGCCGTGGAGATCGCGGGGACACGGCGGGCGAGACGGAGGAGGGGACCGGCGGCGCCGCGACCACGCGCGGGCAGGCCGGTCGGCTGACGCGGGTGCGCCCGACCACACATCCGGGACTCCTACTCGCCGGTAGCTTTCTGCCACGGCGGGCCCCGGGGGATCACAGGCACGTACACCCATTGGCGGCGAGGCGCCCCACCAAGGGACGTCCCTGCCGCCCGCGCGCTTCCTCCCATCCGGACTTTGACCGTCGGTCCTGGAGTTTCACCAGGTCAACCGGCCGATGGCTTCGGACGGGTCGCGGACTGTAACCGCCGGCTCGGAATTTCACCGACCCCGGAGCACGCTGCTCTCCCTCCAGTGTGCCACGTCCGGCAAAAGATGACGTGTCCCCCTCCCACCAGATGGAACAACCGGACATCGGGGAGAGGCACGCCGCGCACCCTCGCGCCCGGGCCGGGCACGGTGGTACGAAGGGAACAGGGGCGAAGGGGGCGCGGGGCCGCAGGGGGCCGAGCGGGACCCGGACGGGTCACCCACAGTCAACACGCGTTCACGCACTCACCCGGCGGCCGGACCGCCTTCCGCCCCACCTGCGGACACCACACGACGAGAGGTGACACGACGACCACACAGACCGTCATGGTCGTGTCATAGGTATGTCACAAATCCGTGAATAAGAGACGGTGGGGAATCTCATCATTCCATCCGACCCCCCACCCAGGTCAATGGAATTGCAGCCACAACCTGATCTATATTGCACAACAAAAAAACAAGTAACAGCTAGGCCATTGATTTGCCCCTGACTGTTTTGCAATGGTTCCCCCAGATCCCGCTCAGTCATGCTCGTTGGGGGCTCCCGCACGATGACCATCCCTGCACCTGCCGCGACCACCGCCGATGAGGCGCCCGTGGTGAAGGCACCGGAAACGGTGGGCCGCTCACCAGGGCAGCTGATGTGGCTCCGCTTCCGCCGTGACCGGACCGGGGTCGCCTCGGCCATCGTGGTGATTTTCTTCGTCCTGGTGGCGATACTCGCACCGGTGATCTCCTGGCTGTACGGCAAGGACCCGTACACCCTCTACGGCCAGGACACCCCGGGCCTGCTCAATGACTTCGGCTATCCGATCGCCCCGAACGGCGGCATCAGCTCGGAGTTCTGGTTCGGCATCGAGCCGAACCTCGGCCGTGACGTGTTCACCCAGCTGGTCTACGGAATCAGGACCTCGCTGCTGATCGCGCTCATCACGACGATCCTCACCACGCTGATCGGCATCGTGATCGGCATCGTGGCCGGATACTCCGGCGGCAAGACGGACTACGTCATCGGCCGCGTGATCGACACGGTGCTGTCCTTCCCCTCGGTGCTGTTCATCATCGCGTTCATGCCCGTGGTGGAGAACCTCTTCGTCAGTCCCGACCAGGAGACGCCGGTCTGGCTGCGCGCCGTGACGCTGGTGCTCGTGCTGACGTTGTTCGGCTGGGCCGGTCTGGCCCGCCTGTTGCGCGGCCAGGTCCTCACGCTCCGCGAACGCGAGTTCATCGAGGCCGCCCGGGTGACCGGCGCCTCCCCCGCGCGGATCGTGTTCAAGGAACTGCTGCCCAACCTGTGGACGCCGATCCTGATCCAGGCGACGCTGCTGCTGCCCGCGCTGGTCACCTCGGAGGCCGCCCTGTCCTTCCTCGGCGTCGGCATGATCGAGCCGATCCCCGACTGGGGCAGGATGTTCCGGCGCGGTACCGAGGTCTACCAGAACGACATCACGTACCTGATCTTCCCGGGCGTCGCGCTGGTGATCTTCGTGATCGCCTTCAACCTTCTCGGCGACTCCGTCCGCGACGCCTTCGACCCCAAGCTCAAGCGCTAGCCCCAGCTCAAGCGCTGAACAGATAGGAGAGAGATGACAGTCAGAAAGCGGTCAGCCGTGGCCGTCCTGGCCATCGGTGTGCTGGCCGTCACCAGCGCCTGCGCCGAGGGCAACCAGGGGGCTCCGGCCGCCCAGCCGTCCGGCAGCTCCAACGGTGCCTCCTCGGCCCCCGCCGCCGCCTACAAGCCCGCGGTCATCACCCAGGGCACCGCGGAGGACTCCAAGGGACCCGCGATCCCGCCGGAGGGCGTCGTCAAGGGCGGAACGGTCACGATGATCGACCGTGACGACTTCTCCCACCTCGACCCCGCGCAGATCTACGTCAACACCGAGGCGAACTTCGCCCGGCTGATCTCCCGCACCCTGACCGGCTACAAGCGCGTCGCCAAGGGCGAGTTCAAGCTGGTCGGCGACCTGGCCACCGACACCGGCACCCAGTCCGACGGCGGCAAGACCTGGAAGTTCACGCTGAAGGACGGCGTGAAGTGGCAGGACGGCACGCCGATCACCTCCGCGGACGTCAAGTGGAGCATGGAGCGGACCTTCGCGCCGTTCGTCACCCAGGGCCCCACCTACATCCAGCAGTGGCTGACCGACGTCGACTTCAAGAAGGCCTACCCCGGCCCGTACGACGGCAAGGAACTCGACGCGATCGAGACGCCGGACGACAAGACGATCATCTACAAGTTCAAGACGCCGCACGCCGACGCGGCCTACGCCTTCGCCATGGCCGGTTACGGCATCGTGCCCAAGGCCAAGGACACCAAGGAGCAGTACGACAAGGAGCCTGTCTCCAGCGGGCCGTACATCATCAAGTCGCACGTGGTCGACAAGACCATGGACCTTGAGCGCAACCCGAACTGGGACCCGGCGACCGACCCGATCCGCGGCGCCTACCCGGACAAGTGGCACCTTGAGTTCGGCTTCGAGGCCCTGCAGGTGACCGACCGCCTCATGGCGGACTCCGGCGCCGACCAGACCGCCTTCACCTTCTACGCCTCGACGCCGCCGGAGCGTCTGCAGCAGGTGCTGAGCGACCCCAACCTGGCCTCCCGCCGGATGAACAGCCCCTCGCCGTACGGCAACTACTACTACTTCAACCTTGACCGGGTGAAGGACCCCAAGGTCCGTCAGGCCATCAACTACGCCTGGCCGTCCAAGCAGATCCAGCAGGTCATGGGCGGCCCGGCCGCCGCGGCGCTGCCGACCACGATTCTCAACGAGAACACCACGGTCGGCTACCAGTCCTACGACCTGTTCAACAAGGAGACCAAGCCCGAGGGTGACGTCGAGAAGGCCAAGGAGCTGCTGGCTCAGACCAGCACCCCGACGCCGACCATCGTCTACGCCTACAACCAGACGCCGGTCCAGGAGCAGGTGACCGTCGCGATCAAGAGCGCCCTGGCGAAGGCCGGCATCAACGTCGTGGCCAAGCCGCTCGACCGCAAGACCTACTACGACTCGATCGGCAAGCTCGGCAACCAGTTCGACATGTACTGGGGCGGCTGGGGCGCCGACTGGCCGTCCGGCTCCACGGTGCTCCCGATCATCTTCGGCCCGGTCGCCGAGGGTGCGCCCAACTACTCGCACCTGAAGGACCCGGCGCTCACCGCCGAGATGGACAAGATCACCGCCATGACGGACATCGACGCGGCCAACGCCGCGTGGATGGCGCTCGACAAGAAGATCCAGGAGACGATCACCCCGCTGGTCGTCGCGGAGAACCGGATCGCCACCATGCTCCACGGTTCCAAGGTGGGCGGTGCCGAGATCGACCCGCAGCAGTGGATCGTTCAGCCGGACACCATCTTCGTGAAGCCGTAGAGACGGCAAAGGCCGTGGCCCCGCTGACAGGCGGGGCCACGGCCCGCGGGGGGGTGACGGGCCCCCCCGCGGGGGCCCCGCCACCCGGGGGGAACGGGGCCGGGTTGGATTGATGACGGGCCGGCCCCGCGGCGGCGGGGGGCCCCGGGGGGTGATAGGCGCGGGCCCGG
>NZ_JBEYAB010000017.1:0-234007 GCF_040631445.1 Streptosporangium sp. NPDC020072
CCCTCACCCCCCAACGACTCCACCCCGTCCTCACCCCCAAAATCGACGGCGCCCACCTCCTACACGACCTCACCCGCCACAACCCCCCCACCATCGTCCTGTTCTCCTCCATCTCCGGCCTCCTCGGCGGAGCCGCCCAAGCCGCCTACACCGCCGCCAACACCTACCTCGACGCCCTCGCCACCAACCACCCCACAACCACCTCCCTCGCCTGGGGACTCTGGCAACAGGAAAGCGACATCACCGCCCGGTTGAGCTCGGCGGACCAGGCACGCATCGCGCGCACCGGGCTGCGGTCGCTGCCCACCGAGCAGGCGCTCGCGCTGTTCGACGCCGCCGTCTCCGGGCGGGCGCGAGGCTCGGTCGTGGTGCCCGCGCTGCTGGCGCCGACCGTGGAGGGAACGCCCGCACCGCTCCTGCGCGGACTCGTCCGGGCCGCCCGGCCGAGCGCACGGACCCGTGCGGGAGCCGGGGGCGGGGCGGCGTCGCTGGCGGGCAGGCTGGCCGGGCTCGACCGTGAGGCGCGCGCCGAGGCCCTGCTCGAACTGGTCCGCGGTGAGGTCGGCACGGTGCTCGACCATCCGGCGCCGGGCACCATTCCCGCTGACCGCGCGCTCATCGAGCTGGGTCTCGACTCGCTGACCTCCGTCGAACTGCGCAACCGCCTCAGCACCGCCACCGGACTCCGCCTACCGGCGACCCTCACCTTCGACCACCCCACCCCCCAGGCCATCGCCGACCTGCTCGACCGTGAGCTGGGGGAAACGGCCAGGGAGGTACGGCCAGGCCGTACCGGGGTGAGCGGGGCGGGCGGCGGACTGGCCGCGATCCACCGGCGGATGCACGAGACGGGCAAACACCTGCAGGCGGCCGAGTTGCTGCTCGCGGTCTCGTACGTGCGCGGCCAGTTCGGCGCCGCCGAACGTGAGCGGTACGCGCGGCCCCCGATCAGGTTGGCCACCGGCCCCAGGCGGGTGTCCCTGGTGTGTTTCCCCGCGCTCAGCGCGATCTCCGGACCGCACGAGTACTCGCGGTTCGGCCAGGTCTTCAGGGGGGAGCGGAACGTCCACGTCGTACCGTCTCCCGGATTCACCGACGGGGAGGCCGAGGCGCTGCCCGACTCGCTGGAGACGCTGGTCCAGATGAACGTGGAGGGTCTGCGTGCCTGCGTCGGCGAGGACGAGCCCTTCGTGATCGTCGGCCGTTCGATGGGTGGCTGTGTCGCGCACGCGGTCGCCGTCGCGCTTGAGGACCAGGGGCTGAGGCCTGCCGGGCTCGCGCTGATCGACAGCTATCCGATCGACGCGGCGGGCCAGGAGGGCATGGAGTGGTGGCTGGGCGGCATGATCGGCGGGATGCTCGACCGGATCGACCGGTTCGACATGATGTTGCACGACGACAGGCTGACCACGATGGGTCTCTACAACCGGCTCTTCGTCGGCTGGCAGCCGAAGCCGGTCCAGACGCCGATCCTGCTGCTGCGGGCGACGGAGCCGTTGCGCGGCACGACGGTCGATCCCGAGGGCCGGCTGGACTGGCGGGCGTACTGGCCGGTGGCGCACGAGTCGACCGACATCCCCGGCGACCACTTCACCACTCTTGAGGAGCGTTCGGACACCACCGCCCAGGCGATCAGGTCGTGGGTCGACGGGCTGGTGTGACGGTCGCATGACACCGCCGCCCGCTCCGGACTCCCGGAGCGGGCGGCGGGCGGGCGCTCAGACGAGCTGCTGCACGATGCCGAGACGGTCGGGCAGGACCTCGTACTCGATGATCTGGCCGTCACGGAACCTGATGGTGCTGATGCTCTGGCCGACGAAACGGCGTCCGCTCGGCGGGGCGCCGAACACCTCGCCGCGCTGCACCCCTTCGATGGTCCAGTAGACGACGACCCTGTCGTTCTCGGCGACGGTGTCGGTCACCGTGGCCGTCACGCCTTCGACCGCCTGGCGCAGCCAGGTGATGTGCTGGACGAAACCGGCGCGCCCGCCGCCGCCCAGCGCGGGTCCCGCGGCGTCGGTGCCGTCCTCGGCGACGATCTCGTCGAGGACCTCCAGGCGGCCCTTGGACACGACCTCCTCGTAGAAGCGTCGCGCCACCGCGCGGTTGGTCTCCGTGGTGCTCATCGTTGACTCCTTTTCCGTTGAGGTGTGGGGAACGGGGGTCACCGGACGCCGGGCAGCGGGAGGACTCCCAGGCTCGCGTCGAGGCCGCCGTCGGCGACCAGCGTCGTCCCGGTGACGTAGGAGGCGGCCGGGGAGGTCAGGAACCAGACGACCTCGGCCTGTTCGCGGGGTTCTCCGAAGCGCTGCAGCGGGATGCGCCTCTCGATCTCCGCCGCGAAGGCCGGGTTCTGCCGTACCCCCTCGTTGATCCGGGTCCAGGTGAGGCCGGGGGCCAGGGCGTTGACCCGGATGCCCTGGACGGCGTAGTCGATGGCGGCGGCCCGTACCAGGTTGATGACGGCGCCCTTCGAGGCGTTGTAGGCCCAGTTGCCCGGGTCTGCGCGCAGGCCGGCGACGGAGGCGGTCACCACGATGGAGCCGCCGCCTCCCTCGCGCAGCACGGGTGCCGCTGCCCGGATGCCCAGGACGGGGCCGCGCAGGTTGACGGAGAGGATGCGTTCGGCGGCCTCGACCGCGCCGGGCGCCTCGAAGGGACGGGTGCCGCCGATCCCGGCGTTGAGCACGACGGCGTCGAGCCCGCCGAACTCCTCGACGGCCAGCGCGACCGCCTTCCGGTTGGCGGCCTCCGTGGACACGTCGCCGACGAGGGGGACGACCCGGTCGAGGCGGGCGATCTCCTTGAGGCTCCACTCGTCGTGGTCGACGGCGACGACGCCGACTCCCCGTTCGGCGAACAGTTCCACGGTCGCCCGGCCGATGCCCGAGGCGGCGCCCGTCACGACGACGGATCGCGGCGCCGGGGTCCAGCCCGGGTAGAGGCCCTCAGGGCGTGGTTCAGGGGTGGTTGGGGTCATGTCGGCCTTTCAGGTCCGTGACGGGGACGGGTCTCCCGGCCGCGGGTCGCGCGGTTCCGGGTTCTGGGAAACGCGGGTGTGCCGTACGGGGCCGGGGCCGATCCGTGGCACGGCGGCGAGCAACGCCCGGGTGTAGGCGGCCTGTGGAGCACGGAAGACGGCCTCGACCTGTCCGGTTTCGACCACCTTGCCGTCCTTCATGACCGCCACCCGGTCGCACACCTGGCGGATGACGCCCAGGTCGTGCGAGATGAACAGCAGTGAGACCCCGGCCTCGTGTCTGAGCCGGGTGAGCAGCGTCAGGATCTGCGCCTGCACGGTGACGTCGAGCGCGGAGACCGGTTCGTCGCAGACGAGCACGTCGGGGGCGGGGGCGAGCGCCCGCGCGATGGCCACGCGCTGCCGCTGACCGCCGGACAGCCGGCCGGGCCGTCTGCGAAGAACGGCGGGATCGAGCCCGACCTGCCCGAGCAACTCGGCGACGCGTTCACGTACGACGCCTTTCCGAGCGCGGGGCAGCGCCTCCGCGACGATCTCCTCAACGGTGTGGCGGGGGTCGAAGGAGCTCAGCGGGTCCTGGTCGACGAGCTGGATGCGGGAGCGCCGGGCGCGGCGGTCCCGTTCCTTCAGGCCGCTCCAGGGCCGGCCGTGCAGAAGCACCGATCCGGCGTCGGGTTCGAACTCGGCCATGACGATCCTGGCGGTCGTGCTCTTGCCCGAACCCGACTCCCCGACGATCCCCAGCGCCTCCCCCGCGGCCAGGTCGAACGACACGTCGTCGACCGCGGTGCGGTGGGAGCCGCCGGGTGAACGGAAGCGTTTGACGACCCCCCGGACGGTGAGGACCGTCTCGGCCCGCGTCGGCGCGGCGGGGCCCGCGGCGCGCTTCCTGGACGCGGTCGCGGGCACTGTCCCCGGATACCAGCAGCGCACCACCCGGTCCGTCCCGTACGGCAGCGCCTCGGGCGGCCGTTCACGGCAGCGGTCGTCGGCCAGCGGGCAGCGGGGCGCGTAGGGGCAGCCCTCCTGGGCGGCGGGTGCGGAGCGGAGCCCGGACAGGTCGGGCACCGGGCCGTCGACGGAGGGCACCGCGGCGAGCAGGTCGGCCGTGTAGGGGTGGGCGGGCGCCGTGAGCAGGCCGGCCGCGGGCCCCTGTTCGACGACCGTTCCCGCGTAGAGGACGGCGACGTGGCCGGCGAGCCTGGCGACGACCGCCAAGTCGTGGCTGATCAGCAGCAGTGCCGTACCCGCGTCCCTCCTGGCGGCCAGCACGTCGAGGACCTGGGCCTGGACGGTGACGTCGAGGGCGGTCGTCGGCTCGTCGGCGATCAGCAGCCGGGGGCGGGCCGCGACGGCGGAGGCGATCAGGGCGCGCTGCCGCAGGCCACCGGACAGTTCGTGGGGGTACTGCAGGAGGCGGACCTCGGGGTCGGGGACGCCCACCTCGGACAGCAGCGCGACGACCTGGTCGTCGAGGTCGTCACGGGTGGCCAGGCCGTGTACCTCAAGGGGTTCGGCGACCTCGTAGCCGACCCTGCGCAGCGGGTCGAGGGAGGTCAGCGCGTCCTGCAGGACGTAGCCGATCCGCCGTCCGCGCAGCCGCCGCCACTGCCGTCCGCCCAGCCCGATCAGGTCGTGTCCCGCGAAGGACAGGGTGCGCGCGCGGACGTCGGCGCCCTGCCCGGCCAGGCCGAGCAGCGCGCGGGCGGTGACGCTCTTGCCGGAGCCCGACTCGCCGACCACGGCCAGGCACTCGCCCGCGCGCAGCGTCAGGCCGACGTCCCGTACGGCGCGCACGACGCCGTGCCGGGTGGTGAAGTCGACGGAGAGCCCGTCCACGACGACCAGCGGTTCCTCCCGCGTCACGGCTCCCGCCTCTCGTAGCGGGCCTGCAGGGCGCGCCCCACGGCCGTGGCGGACATGACGGTCAGGGTGATGGCGGCGCCGGGGAAGAGGGCGAGGGTCCAGGAGACGTCGAGGTAGTTACGGGCCTGGGCGAGCATGGCGCCCCATTCGGGGGCCGGTGGCCGTGGGCCGAGGCCCAGGAAGCTGAGGGAGGCTCCGGCGATGACGGCGGTGCCGACGTTCAGCGTCGCCAGGATCAGCAGCGGCGCCAGCGTGTTCGGCACGATGTGCCTGCGCAGAACGCGGCGGGGTCGCAGTCCCAGGTTGGTCGCGGCCCTGACGTAGGCGGAGTTCCGCACGAGGAGGGCCTGGACCCTGACGACGCGGGCGAAGCCGGGGGCCAGGGCGACGGTGATGGCCAGGGTGGCGTTGCGGGTGCCGGGGCCGAGGACGGCGACCACGAGCAGCGCCGTGAGGACGCCGGGGAAGGCCAGCAGGATGTCGGCCAGGCGCATGGCCACCTCACCGGCGACCCGTCCGCCGAGCGCGGCCAGCAGTCCCCACGCCGAGCCTGCGGCTCCGGCGAGCAGTGTGGAGCCCAGGCCGACGAACAGCGAGGCGCGGGCGCCGTACACGACACGGGCGAACACGTCGCGGCCGAGCTGGTCGGTGCCGAACGGGTGCCCGGCGCCGGGGCCTCGCAGGGCGGCGGTCGCGTCCACCTGGTCGGGTGCCCCGGCGAACAGCGCGGGGAACAACGCGGCGCAGCAGACGAGGGCGAGGAACGCGCAGGCCGCCCACAGTCCTGGCCGCGGGCGCGTTCCCCGGCACGGCACGAGCGTGGGGGCGGTCACGGGGTGGCCTGCCGTACGCGGGGGTCGACCACCCGGTAGAGCAGGTCGAGGCCGGTGTTGATCACTGAGAAGGTGAGGGCCGCGAGCACGACGACGCCGGTCACCACGGGGAAGTCCCTGCCGTTGACCGCCGAGACGATGACCTGGCCGAGTCCCTGGCGGGCGAAGACCGTCTCGACGACCACGACTCCGGCGAGGAGTTCGCCGAGGGCCCAGCCCGACAGGGTGAGGACGGGCAGTGCGGCGTGC
The DNA here is from genome assembly GCF_040631445.1 of Streptosporangium sp. NPDC020072. Classification (NCBI taxonomy): domain Bacteria; kingdom Bacillati; phylum Actinomycetota; class Actinomycetes; order Streptosporangiales; family Streptosporangiaceae; genus Streptosporangium; species Streptosporangium sp. NPDC020072. Next base: position 5,929 of record NZ_JBEYAB010000017.1, read on the forward strand.
CGCAGCGCGTGCCGCAGCCGGATGCGGTTCTCCGTGGCGCCCCTTGACCTGGCGGTCAGGGCGAAGGGCTGTCCGAGGGCGCGTTCGACGCCCTCCCTGGTGATCTGCGCGAGCACGCCCGCGATGGGCAGCGCGAGGGTGATCCACGGCAGCACGAGCGCGCGGGGGCCGTCCTCGCCGAGTACGGGGAACCAGTGGAGGGTGAAGGAGAAGGCGCCGAGCAGCAGGATGCCGCTCCAGAAGTTGGGGGTCGAGACGGCGCAGAACTCCAGGACGCGGGAGACGGCCCCGGCTCTGGGGCGTCCCGCGGTGAACAGGGCCAGGGTCACCGCCAGGGTGAAGCCGAGGACCGCGGCGCCGGTGGCCAGGGCGACGGTCGCGCCGAGCTGTTCCAGGATCACCGCGCTCACCGGCTGGTTGAGCTGGTAGGACTCGCCGAGGTCGGCGCGGGCCAGCCTGCCGATGAAGATCGCGTACTGGACGGGCAGGGGGTCGTGCAGGCCGTACCGGGCGCGGATCGTCTCCAGCACCTCGGGGGTGGCGTTCGCCTGGACCCCGCCCGCGATGACGTGGGCGGGGTCTCCGGGCACGAGCCGCATGCCGATGAAGGCCAGTGTCGCCGTCCCCCACAGCACGAACAGGGTGAGCGCGAGCCTGCGTGCCAGCCGGCGTGCCAGCGGCGGCATGGGGATCAGGCCCCCAGCCAGGCGCCGTGGAAGACGGGGTAGGTCTGCGCGTCGAAGGCGACGCCGCGCACCCGCCCCGACAGGCCGACGAGTTGCACCGGCGTGTAGAGGGGTAGCACGTAGGCCTGCCTGAGGACCTCCTTCTGCACGGCCGCGTAGTCGCGCCTGGCCGTCTCCGGGTCCGAGGTCTCGGCCGCCTCCTCGACCCGTTCGTCGATCTCGGGTGAGTCGACGAGAGCGACGTTGCCGCCCGCCTTGGCGTAGGTGTTGCCCGAGGCGAAGGCGAATCTCAGCACGTCGGGGGTCGGCCTGGCGAAGCTGACGTCGATCAGGTCGTAGCCGCCGCCGATGAGGTACTCGCTCACGTAGGCGCCGGTGTCGACGGGTGGCCGCCGGATCTCGATGCCGGCGAGTTTGGCCTGTGCCTGGACGCCCTCGGCCAGGACGTCGCGCTGGTCCTTGTTCCCCTCGGCCCAGAAGGGCCACACGAGGGTGAGCCGTTCGCCGTCCTTGACGCGGTAGCCGTCCTTGTCGGTCTCCTTCCAGCCCGCCTCGTCCAGGAGCCTGGCCGCCTCCTTGGGGTCGTAGGAGGCCAGTTCGCTCTCGGCGCCCGCGTCGTAGGCGGCGGTCACCGCGCTGAGCGGGTTGCGCGCCGCCCTGTAGTGGCCGAAGTAGACGCTCCTGACCAGCTGGTCGACGTTGACCGAGGCGGACAGGGCGCGGCGGACCCGCACGTCGCGCAGCGGCCCCCGGGTCTGGTTGAGGTAGAGGTTGTAGTTGAGGCCGGGTGTCTCCTGGGCGTTCAGCGTGAACCCGGGCAGCGTCTTCAGCCTGTCGGCGTTGACGGGCGGCACACCCGCCATGGCCTGTGCCTGGCCGCTGGTCAGCGCGCCGTACCGCGTGGCGTCCTCGGAGACGAACTCGAAGACCAGGCCGTCGAGGTAGGCGGCTCCCTGGTGGGAGGCTCCCGCGGGGGTCGCGGTGTAGCCGGGGTTGCGCCTGAGGGTGACGCGCCTGTCCTTCTCCCAGGAGACGTAGGAGAAGGGGCCGGTGCCGACCGGCCGGTACTCGGAGACCGGCTTGGCGAGCGCGGCCGGGCTCTGGATGCCCAGGTAGGGCACGGAGAGCGCCTGCAGGAAGGGGGTGAAGGGCCGGGAGAGCGTCACCTCGACGACCAGGTCGCTCACCACGCGCGCCTTCCGGTACGGGGCGATCAGCGAGGCCGCGTAGGCCGACTTCGTCCCGGGGTCGACCACGTGGTCGAGGGAGGCCTTGACCGCCGCCGCGGTGAGCGGGGTGCCGTCGTGGAAGGTGACGCCCTCGCGGAGGGTGAAGGTGTAGACCTTGCCGTCCTTGGAGACCGTCCACTCCTTGGCCAGCCAGGGACCGAAGCTGTCCGGGCCGGTCTGCGCCACCAGGGAGTCGAAGACGTTGCGGTCGATGAGACCGGTCACCGCGGTGGCCGCGACGGCCGGGTCCAGCGATACCTGGGTGCCCGCGATCGCGTAGGTGAGGGTGCCGCCCGCGACGGGCGCGCCCGAGGGGCCCGCGACGGCCCGCGCCACCGGCCGGTCAGCGCCTCCTGTCATCACGGAGACGGCGACGGCGCCTGCGACGACGGCCGTGGCCAGACAGGCGATCAGGACGACGGGGCGCCGGGAGCGCAGGGCGCCCCGCCTGCGGCCGGGGATCGGGGTGGCTCTGGTGGCCGGGTCATCGCTCGGTGTCATCGGCGTGGCCTTCTTCTGGGGCGTGGAACGCGTGCGCGAGAAGGGGCGGACATGCCATCGGCGGGTGAGCCGAATGGCCGGAAAACGCACCCTCCGTGGAAATAAATCATTCTCCCCGGCCCCGGACAAACATCAGGGCCGCACAGCGATCACACCATGTCAGGCGATTTACGTCAATGACGTCCGAGCATTTCAGGCCACCTTTCATGAATATTCGCCAAGCAATTCACCTTGCCAATCGATGTCAATTTGAATTGCTTATCGGATGGCTGGTCTTGTATTGGTCGCGACGCTGCCGCTCTCCACCGGGAAGGCCGGTGAGAAACGGCCGGGAGGGCGGGACCTCGGCGAAGAAGGCGCGCAGGGTGTCGCCCGCGTACGCCTCGATCGCCGGATCGAGTCCCTGCCTGCTGAGCAGGCGCAGCCCGAGTGTGCCCTGCGGGGGCAGCTGGCGGACCTCCTCAAGTCCCGGCGGGACGCCGCACGCGGTCGGCATCAGGGCGACGCCGAGCCGCGCCCTGACCGCGGTGAGGACGCCCTCCAGATTGGCCGCCTCGGTGGTGATCCGCACGATCCAGCCGAGTCTCTCCAGCGCGCCCACGGCCTGCTGGCGCAGCCCGCAGGGCTCCTGGAAGGCGACGAGCGGCAGCGGCGCGCCGGGCGCGGGCGGAACCCAGTCCGGCGCGGCCAGCCAGCGCAGCGGCAGGGAGCCGACCTCCGTCCCTCCCACGTTGGCGACCGCGCCGAGGATCAGCGCCATGTCCACCGTCCCGCGCAGCGTCGCCTCGGCGAGGACCGTGCTGCGGTCCAGCCGGAACACCACGTCGCGTCCCGGCAGGGCGGACATCAGGACGGTGAGCAGGTCGGGCAGGACCGGGGAGGCCGCGTGCTCGACGGCCCCGACGGTCAGCGTCGGAACCGGCTCCGCCCCGAGCCTGCACATCGCCTCGTCGTGCGCGGCGAGGAGTCGCCGCGCCTCGGCCAGCAGCGCCTCGCCGGCCGCGGTGAACCTGGTCAGCCTGCCGGCCCGTTCGACCAGCGGACGTCCGACGACACGTTCCAGAGACCGCACGTGCTGGCTCACCGTGGGCTGGCTCGTCCGCAGCGCGGACGCCGCCCGGCCGAAGCCGCCACACTCCGCGATGGCAACAAAAGTACGCAGTTGCACAAGATCGAGCAATGCTCCCATGTTCCCATGATAAACCGAAAACCCACTTTATCTACCTAGAATGTTGGTTGTTGGGTCCGGAACCCGCCTGAACGGCCGAAACGCGGGCGCACGAGCCGCGCGGAGGCGGCCTTGAAAGAGAGGAAATCCGTCAGCTACGCTGACGATCAACTAAGCTGATGGATTGGAGCCCGCCGCATGTCCTCGACACCACCCGGCGAGATCGCGGCCCGCGCCGCCCTCGCGGTGACGGGCCTGGTCACCACGCTCCCCGTGTTCGCCCTGGTCAACCCGTCCATGCTGGGGTCGACCTACGGCGTGACCGACCCCGATCCCATGGTGCTGGCGCTGCTGCAGCACCGCGGCGTGCTCCAGCTCCTGCTGGGCGCCGCCCTGCTGTGGGCCGTCCTGTCCCCGCCCGTCCGGCTGGCCGCGTGCCTGGCCGCGATCCTCGCCAAGGCCGCCTTCCTCGGGCTCACCTTCCTCAACCCGGCGGCCCGGCCCGGCCTGTCGACGGTGAGCATCGTCTTCGACCTGGGCAGCATCGCCCTGCTGGCGTTCGTCGCCGTACGTGAGACGACCGCCCGGCGCGCGCAACCCGCCGGGACGGCCGCCTGAGAGCTCACCCGGCCAGTTCGCGCACGCCCTTCAGCAGCCGGTCGACGTCCTGCTCGTCGGTGTAGGGGGCGATCCCGGCGCGCACCGCGCCCGTGTCCCCCAGGCCGAGCCTGCGGGAGCACTCCAGCGCGTAGAAGGAGCTGGCGGGCGCGTTGACCCCGCGTTCGCCCAGCAGCCGGTAGGTGTCGGCGGGCGTGACCCCGCCGACGGTGAACAACGTGGTCGGGGTGCGCTCGCGCCCCGGCGCGCCGTACGTCCGCACCCCGCCGATCTCGGCCAGGCCCGCCTCAAGCCGGTCGAGCATGGCCCGTTCGTGCCCTTCGAGCGCGGCCATCGAGCGGGCGAGCCGCGCGCGCCTGTCCCCCTCGCCCGGCACGAGGTCCGCCAGGAAGCCGACCGCCGCCGTCGTGCCCGCCAGCAGCTCGTACGGCAGTGTGCCCAGCTCGAACCGCTCGGGCACGGCATCACTGGCGGGCAGCAGCTTGTCGGGGTTGATCGTCTCAAGCAGCGCCGGGTCCGCGGCGAGCACGCCCAGGTGCGGGCCGAGGAACTTGTACGGCGAGCAGGCGTAGAAGTCGGCGCCGAGCGCCCCCACGTCGATCAGACTGTGCGGCGTCAGGTGCACCCCGTCCACGTAGACCAGCGCCCCGGCCTCGTGCGCCCGCGCGGCGATCGCCGCGACGTCGGGACAGGTGCCCAGCAGGTTCGACGCGGCCGTGACGGCGACGAGCCTGGTGCGCTCGGTGAGCAGGTCCGCGACCGCGGCGACGGGCAGTTCCCCGCTGTCCGGGTCGAAGTCGGCGCGGCGAACCGTGACGCCGCGCGCCAGGGCGGCCTGCTCCCAGGGCCGGATGTTGGCGTCGTGGTCGAGTGTGGTGACCACGACCTCGTCGCCGGGACGCCACTCCTTGGCCAGCGCGCGGGCCATGTCGTAGGTCAGCTGCGTCATGCTGCGGCCGAAGACGACGCCCTCCGGCGTGGCCGCGAGCAGGTCGGCCATCGCCCGGCGGGCGCCGGTCACGATCGCGTCGGCGCGGCGCTCGGCCGCGGTCATGACTCCCCGGTTGGCGACGGCGGAGCGCAGCGTCCCGGCCACCGCCTCGGCGACCACACCGGGGGTCTGCGAACCGCCCGGCCCGTCGAAGTGCGCCGCCCCCTCCGCCAGCGCGGGGAAGTGCGCCCGTACCGCCGTCACGTCGTATGCCACAGGGCCTCCAGGCTCGTTCCTCGGACAGCCGGCCGCCGTGTGGACCGGCCCCCCGGACAGACTTCCCCGGACGGCCGTCTCCGACTCCTCACCTGGGGCCCCGGGTCAGGGATGCTCGTGCCGTACGTGTGCCTCCTCGGGCCGGTCACGCCGCAGCCTGTCGTGGAAGCGGCGGATCAGCCTGGCGGCCCCCGCCGGGTCTCCGGTCGTGTGGTACCTCCACCGGTCGCGTTCCCCGACCCACCGGAACCACTCAGGCCCGGCCCACACGATCAGCCCCGGGGCGAGGCTGAGCATCGGATCGCCGGAGCTCGTCGCGAACACGTCGTGCTCCTCGGTCTCGACCCCGGCCGCGCGCAGCTCCCGCCGCAGGTCGGCCAGCGCCCGCTCGGCCCTCACCGCGCCGCCCGCGCCGGTGCCTGACTCGGTGGCCTGTCCCTCGGCTCCCCATGGAAAGGGATGTGCTCCGCGTGGCGCCCGCCGTACGGCGCCTCGGGTCCGGGAGAGGCGGCCCGCGCGGCGAGGTACTCCATGTGCCTGACCGTGCTCTCCAGCTCCTGCGGGGTCGAGGCCTCGACGTGGGGTGTGGCGGCCAGGTGTCCCGCCGTGGGCATCGCCCAGAAGCTGTGGGTGTGCAGGCCGTACCAGATCGTCCAGTTCGGCAGCCGCAGGGCCAGCTCCCGCGCCGCCGCCACGTTGCCCGCCGTTCGCTCGTCCGTCGTTCGTCCGTTCACCGCGCGCTCCCACCTCCGCCGAAGAAACCACCGACTTCCTCAGAGAGGTCGCGCGACCGTCCGTGCCGGGTGGCAGCCGGGGCGTGGGGCGGACGGTCCCGTCCGCCCCACGCCCCCGGACCAGGCACTGTTCGTGAACGGGTGACATGTTTGTCCACTCCCGGTCACCGTCCCGGTCACCCTCACCGTCGCCGGGGCGGGGTACGGCGGGCCTCAGGAACGCAGTTCGGGGAACTGGTCGTCGCGCCACTCGCCGGAGGAGCCGCCCTCGGCCGCGTCCCGTTCCGCGCGTCCCCTCAGCTCCACACGGCGGATCTTGCCGGAGACCGTCTTCGGCAGCCCGGAGAACTCCAGGCGCCGTACCCGCTGGTACGGCGCCAGCCGCTCGCGGGCGTGACGCAGGATGGCCAGCGCGGTCTCCCTGTCCGGCTCCCACCCGGCCGCCAGCGTGACGTAGGCCTTCGGCACGGCCAGGCGCAGCTCGTCGGGCGCGGGCACCACGGCGGCCTCGGCGACGGCCGGATGCTCGATGAGCACGCTCTCCAGCTCGAAGGGGGAGATCTTGTAGTCGGAGGCCTTGAACACGTCGTCGGTGCGGCCGACGTAGAAGATGTAGCCGTCCGCGTCGCGGGAGGCGACGTCTCCGGTGTGGTAGTAGCCGCCCGCCATGGCCTCGGCGTTGCGCGTCTCGTCGCCCCGGTAACCGGCCATCAGCGAGACGGGCCGCTCGCCCAGGTCGACGCAGATCTCCCCCTCCTGGGCGCGCTCGCCGGTGACGGGATCGACCAGAACCACCGGGACTCCGGGCATGGGCAGCCCCATCGAGCCGGGCTTGACCGGTTCGCCGGGCACGTTGCCGACCGAGAGCGTGGTCTCGGTCTGCCCGAAACCGTCGCGGATCGTCAGCCCCCAGTGGCCGCGGACCTGCTCGATCACCTCGGGGTTCAGCGGTTCCCCGGCGGAGACCACCTCCCGCAGCCGCCCCGGCCCGCCCGACAAATCAGCTTTTATCAGCATCCGCCAGACGGTCGGCGGTGCGCAGAACGTCGTCACCTCCGCCCTGCGGATCTGCGCGAGCAGCGCGCCCGCGTCGAACCTGCCGTAGTTGTGCACGAAGATCGTCGCCTCGGCGATCCAGGGCGCGAAGAAGCAGCTCCAGGCGTGCTTGGCCCACCCGGGGGAGCTGATGTTCAGGTGCACGTCCCCCGGCCGCACGCCGATCCAGTAGGCCGTCGTCAGGTGGCCGACCGGATAGGAGACCTGGGTGTGCTCGACCAGCTTCGGCCTGCTCGTGGTACCCGAGGTGAAGTACAGCAACAGCGGGTCGTCCGGCATGGTGCCCGGATGCGCCGCCGGGGGTGCGTCGAGGGTGTGGGCGTCACGGTAGGGCACCCAGCCCGCCGGGGCGCCGTCGGCGCAGATCCTGACGTAGGTCCCCTCGATCCCGTCGAACTTGGGGGTGTCGGCGGCGTTGGCGATCACGTACCGGGCTCCGCCCCTGCCGATGCGGTCGGGCAGGTCGCCCGGGCCGAGCGCGGTGGTCGCGGGCAGGATCACCGCGCCCAGCTTCATCACCGCCAGCATCGACTCCCACAGCTCGATCTGGTTGTCGAGCATGAGCATGACGCGCTCCCCCCGGCGAACCCCCTGGGCCGCCAGGAACGCCGCGACCCGGTCGGAACGCCGGGCCATCTCGTCGAAGGTGTAGCGGGCCTCGGAACCGTCCTCCTCGACGATCCACAACGCCGTACGGCCGTTGCCGCGCGCGATCGCGTCGAACCAGTCGACCGCCCAGTTGAAGGGGCCCTCGAACCGGGGCCAGGTGAAGCGCCGCACCGCCTCCGCGTGCTCCCCGCCGCATCCCAGCAGCAGGTCACGCGCCTGACGATAGATCTCCGTGTTACCGCTTTTCCCCATCGCACGACTCCTCTCTGCGGCACCTTACTCCGGGCGGCGCTCGGCACCGTTTCCGAAACAAAGGGCTTTTTCGTGAACCGGCAGGCGAGCGCCGGCGTCATCGTGCGGGAGGCCACAGACAGGAACCGCGGGCTTGAGGTCGCCTCGGCCGGGACGGTGAGGACCCTGTTCAGGACCGGGTACGGCGGCGTCGGCCACATCTTCCAGGAATGCGAGTCCGAGCGTGGCGGGCAGCGGTGCGCCTACTCCTACGAGGGCGGCGCCATGTTCATGCACGCGCGCAGGCTGTCGGCGGGGTCGGGGTACTGGATCGACTCGATCGACTACGTCGCGGACTGGTTTTCGGACATCGCCGTCCCGGCACCGCGACTGTCGGGACGGCCTCATCCATGAGACCTCCGGTTGCCGGTTCACCGTCCCGCGCACACCCTGGCAGTGATCCATGAAGGATCCATGAGGGATCCATGAGGCCTCCGCCGTCCGCCATCGGGGCCTTTTCGTTCCACGCCCTCCCACGAACAGGAAGGACCCCCCAACGATGCGCCGCGTGCTCCTCGTCACCGCGTTCGCCGCTCCCCTCCTCGCCCTTCTCCCCGCCGCCCCGGCCCAGGCCATGCCCTGCGGGATGGGCCGCAGCTGCAGCACCACCTACTACTCCGACGACTCGCTCACCACCGCGGTCGGCGGCGAGTGGACCGACTGCTACGGCTACACCGCGAGCTGGGGGGTCTGGAGCGGTCACAGCACCTACCACGAGAGCGACTGCTGACAGTTCGCGGGGCCGTACGTCCGGGAAACGGGGGTGCGGCCCCGCGCGTTCCGCGTCGCGGAAGGAAACGGATACACCGGTGTGACGTGCGCCACACTGCACTAATGTCCTTATTTTTCAGTACTTATTCGTGATAGTTATTTGGGCCAACGGGGATCTTGCTTCATCGCAGAAACGGGGAACCATGCTCGCACCCACGACGGGACACCCTCACCAAGGGTGATCACACCGGTTCGCTCGGCGAACCGGCCGCCTTCCTCCCTCTTCACACCGACGCCACGGGGCAAGAAACGGCGCCGGTGAATCCCATGCCGGAGGAATCCGTAACCGCCCGCCGTTTCCAGGGGAAATGACGGGCGCCCGAACTCCACGCGACCCGTCACGGTCGGTGTGAACGCGTTTTCCGTGCGAAAAGGCATTCCCGTCGAATGTTCGCTCACGACATAGGACGCACATGCGCATTTCTCTTGGGGGTTCCCTGGGCCGGCTGGCCCTGGGCGTGACGACGGTGGCCGCTCTCACCGGCGGGACGGCCGTCCAGGCCCTGGCCGCGCCGGGCGCAGGGCAGCCGCAGACCGTGGCCGACGACGACGCTCGGGACGCCGTCGAGCAGGCCGCCGCGGAGCAGGCCGCCTCGCTGGGGCGGGCCGTCCCCGTGCCGGGTCTGACCGACGAGACCAGCACCACCGTGGCCAACCCCGACGGCAGCTTCACCTCCACGATCACCTCCGGCCCCTCGCAGGTCAGGCGGAACGGCCAGTGGGTGGCCGTCGACACCGACCTGGTCGAGGAGGGCGGGGCGCTCAGGCCGCGCGCGGCGCGGGCGGACGTCAGGATCTCCGGCGGCGGCGACGGGCCGCTGGCGACGCTGACGGACGACGCGGGACGCGTGTTCTCCCTGCAGTGGCCCAAGCCGCTGCCCAAGCCCGTCGTCAAGGGGAACGTCGCGACGTTCACCGACGCCGCCGGACCCGCCGCCGACCTCGTCGTGACCGCGCTGCCCACCGGTTTCCGGCACGACGTGGTGCTGCGGGAGCGGCCCTCTGGCCCGCTCGAACTGCGCATCCCCGTCCAGACCACCGGGGTCGCGCTGTCGGAGTCCCCGGCGGGACGGCTGCTGCTGACCGACACCGAGGGCGCGGACAACGGCGAGGTCGTCGCCTCGGCGTCGCAGCCGCTGATGTGGGACTCGCGCGGGCACGGCAAGCCCCGCGGTAAGGCGGTCTCGGTGATCGACACGAGGGTCGAGACGGAGAACGGCTCGACGACCCTGGTCCTCAAGCCGGACCAGGCGTTCCTGTCCAACCCCGCGACCGTCTACCCGGTGACCGTCGACCCGACGACCACCCTGCCCATCGAGGCGGACACCGACGTCGCGACCTCCTGGAACTCGCACCCGGGCGACGTCCTGATCATCGCCGGGACGATGCTGAAGGAGGACCAGAGCGGAAGCGACGTCATGCGCTCCCTGCTGAAGTTCGACACCCACGCACTGAAAAGGAAGAAGGTCCTGTCGGCCCGGCTCGGGCTGTGGAACGTCGAGACCAGCGCCTGCGGCAGGCGGGTCGGCTCGGGCCTGACCGTTGAGCGCCTCACCGGCGCCTGGAACGAGCACAACCTGACCTGGGCGAACAAGCCCCCGGCGACCTCGGCGGGCGCCACGACCAACCGTGAGGGTCGCGGCCGTACCTGGACCGCCCCCTGCCGCCGCGGGGCGGGCTACCTGCGCTGGGAGGTGACCTCCATCGCCCGTGCCTGGGCCGCCGGCGCCCCCAACCACGGCGTCCAGCTGCGCAGCGCCAACGAGGCCGAGGCCAACAACTGGCGTGCGTTCGCCGCCTCGGAGAACAAGGAGGAGGGCGTCGGGCAGCCGACGCTCACCGTCACCTACCGGCGGCACTGACCTCTCGCCGACCCCTTTCACCGACCCAGGACCGGCCCCGGCGGGCGGGCGCGACGCGCTCCCCGGCGGGGCCGGTCCGCGTACACGGTCGTGCGGACGGCCCGGGCTCAGTACGGTCTAAACAGAGGGCGTCGCCACGGGGGCGGCGAACCGTACAGCGAAAGGGCGCGCATGACCACCGAAGCGATCCACGGCGGCGGCGACGAGCTTCCCTCCGGCGAGGAGAGCGATTCGGCCTGGGTGGTCGAGGAGGCCTCCCTGGTCCTGGTCGAGGTGACGCTCAACGCGGTGGCCGAGATGAGCGACCTGTCGCTCACCCAGCTTCGGGTGCTGCTGGCGGTCGACCGGCACGGCCCGCTCAACCTCAGCACGCTCGCCGCCCACCTCAGCATGTCGATCTCGGCCACGGGCCGGATGGTCGACCGGCTCGACGGCGCCGGGCTGCTGACCCGTTTCCCCGCCCCGCACAGTCGCCGTGAGATCCGCATCGAGACCGCCGAGCGGGGCCGGGAGACGCTGCGGCGGCTGCGCTCGGCCCGTCGCAGGCGCATCGGCGCGGCGCTGGAGCGGCTGACGCCCGGGACGCGGCAGGCCCTCGCCCGGGGGCTGCAGGAGTTCACCGCGGTCGCGCAGGACGAGGATGATACCGACCTTCTCTCCTGAAGCTCCGCTTTCCCCATGACAACCCCACACATCCAGCCATAAAGGCCCGTTCGCGACGGCCCACATCAATGGCTCATTTTCCTTCCTCATATCCACCTGACGTGCAGAAAACCCCGCAGACGGCCCTCCCGGCGACCCTTTCCGTCGTTCCGGAGGACCGTCTCGCGCGTTTCGGGCCCGAAAGAATCGACATGCCGAGCAGACGGATTCCCCCGTTAACCATCGCATGATAGAAACACTTTCCTTGACGAAAGTGTTGCCCGGCTGCTGACTCCGGTTGTTTCCATGCGGCAATGAGGCCGCCACCGACAGCGGGCAGCTCCACACAGTGAACATCAGGAGCGGCGCGGGCGTGATGACGCATGCCCGCCGAGGGGGTTCCATGGTTCCTCGGACAGCGCGTGACAGAACCGACCGGGCGGCGGCAGCCGCAACGGAGATGCTCCTCCAGGCGGGCAGGTTACTGCACCGCTCGGAGACAACCCCCGACCTGCGGGCCGTCTTCCGCGGCGACCAGGCAGTCAACGACGCCCCCTACCGGGAGCGATGGGCGCACGACAAGGTGGTGCGCTCGACCCACGGGGTGAACTGCACCGGGTCGTGCTCCTGGAAGGTGTACGTGAAGGACGGGCTGATCACCTGGGAGACCCAGCAGACCGACTACCCCTCCGTGGGCCCCGACCGGCCGGAGTACGAGCCGAGGGGATGCCCGCGCGGGGCCTCCTTCTCCTGGTACACCTACTCTCCGACCAGGGTCCGCCACCCGCACGCCCGTGGCGTCCTGGTGCGGATGTACCGGGAGGCCAGAACCAGGCTCGGCGACCCCGTCGCGGCCTGGGCGGAGATCACCTCGGACCCGGAGAGACGACGGCGCTACCAGTCGGCGCGCGGCCAGGGCGGGCTGGTGCGGATCGGGTGGGAGGAGGCGCTGGAGATCGCCGCCGCCGCGCACGTCCACACCATCATGAAGTACGGCCCCGACCGCGTCGCGGGCTTCTCCCCCATCCCCGCCATGTCGATGGCCTCGCACGCGATCGGCGCGCGTTTCATGTCGCTCATCGGCGCCCCCATGCTGTCCTTCTACGACTGGTACGCCGACCTGCCGGTGGCCTCGCCCCAGGTCTTCGGGGACCAGACCGACGTGCCCGAGTCGGCCGACTGGTGGGACGCGGCCTACCTGATGCTGTGGGGGTCGAACGTCCCGGTCACCCGCACCCCGGACGCGCACTGGATGGCCGAGGCCCGCTACCGGGGCCAGAAGGTCGTCGTGGTCTCGCCCGACTACTCGGACGCGACGAAGTTCGCCGACGAGTGGCTGCACCCGCATCCGGGCACGGACGGCGCGGTCGCCATGGCGATGGGACACGTGATCCTGAACGAGTTCTTCGTCGAGCGCACCGTGCCGTACTTCACCGACTACGTCAGGCGCTTCACCGACCTGCCGTTCCTGGTCGCGCTGGAGGAGCACGAGACGGGCGGATACGTGCCCGGCAAGTTCGTCACCGCCGCCGACCTGGCACCGGACGGCGCCCCAGAGGGCAGCGCCCCAGGGGACGGGGCCGCGGTGAACGCGGCCGACCGGTGGCGGCCCGTGCTCCTCGACGCGGTCACCGGTGAGCCGGTCGCGCCCAACGGCACCCTCGGCGAACGCTGGACCGAGGAGGGCGCGGGCCGGTGGAACCTGGACCTGGGCGCGGTCGAGCCGCTGCTCAGCCTCCACCCGCCGCAGGGCGGCGAGACCGCCGAGATCCTGCTGCCCCGCTTCGACTCCGGCCTCGGTGAAGGCGACGGGGAGACGGGCGCGGTACGGCGCGGGGTGCCGGTGCGGCGGATCGGCGGACGCCTGGTGACCACCGTCTTCGACCTGCTCCTCGCCCAGTACGGCGTGCGCCGCCCCGGCCTTCCCGGACGGTGGCCGGACGGCTACGACGACGCCGACTCCCCCTGCACCCCGGCCTGGCAGGAGCGGATCACCTCGGTCCCCGCCGAACGGATCACCCGGATCGCCAGGGAGTTCGCCACGACCGCGGAGAAGACCCGGGGCCGGGCGATGATCGTGATGGGCGCGGGCACCAACCACTGGTTCCACTCCGACACGATCTACCGCTCGTTCCTCTCACTGCTGCTGCTGACCGGCTGCCAGGGCGTCAACGGCGGCGGGTGGGCGCACTACGTGGGCCAGGAGAAGGTACGGCCGCTGGCCGGATGGCAGCAGCTGTCCACGGCCGCCGACTGGGTGCGTCCCTCACGGCAGATGGCGGGCACACCGTACTGGTACGTGCACACCGACCAGTGGCGCTACGAGCGTTTCTCCGCCGACGCGCTGTCCAGCGCGACCGGGCGGCGGCTGTTCGCGGGACGGCACACCGCCGACCTCGTCGCGCAGTCGGCCAGGCTCGGCTGGATGCCGTCGTATCCGACCTTCTCCGCCAACCCCCTGGAGCTCGGGGCCAGGGCGCGGGCCAGTGGGAAGGACCCGGCGCTGTGGGCGGCCGAGGAGATCGCGGCGGGCAGGGTCGGCTTCGCCTGCGAGGACCCGGACGCGCCGGAGAACTGGCCGAGGGTGCTGACGGTGTGGCGGGCCAACCTCATCGGCTCCTCCGCCAAGGGCAACGAGTACTTCCTGCGGCACCTGCTCGGCGCTCCCGACAACGCCACCGCCCAGGAGGCGCCCCCGGGCGACAGGCCCCGCGAGGTGGAGTGGCGCGACGAGGCGCCGCGCGGCAAGCTCGACCTGCTGCTCTCGCTGGACTTCCGGATGACCTCGACCACGTTGTTCTCCGACCTGGTGTTGCCCGCCGCGACCTGGTACGAGAAACACGACCTGTCCAGCACCGACATGCACCCGTACGTGCACGCCTTCTCCCCGGCCATCAGCCCGCCCTGGCAGGCCCGCACCGACTTCGAGATCTTCCACGGTCTGGCGCGCAGGTTCTCCGAGCTGGCCGCGGGGCGGCTGGACGTCGCCCACGACCTGGTCGCCACCGCGCTGCAGCACGACACGCCCGGTGAGACGGCCCAGCCCGGCGGCCGCGTCCCCGACTGGCGCGGCGGCGACGTCCCCGCGCGACCGGGCCACAACCTGCCCGCGCTGACCCTCGTCGAACGTGACTACACCGCCGTCGCCGCCAAGCTCGCCTCCCTCGGCCCGCTGCCGGAACAGGTGGGCCTGACGGTCAAGGGCGTCACCGTCGGCACCGCGCCCGAGGCTCGCTGGCTGACCGCGCGCTGCGGGCAGGCCGGGGACGGCCCTGCGGCGGGCAGGCCGCTGCTGGACAGCGACGTCAAGCTGTGCGAGGCGATCCTGGCCCTGTCCGGCACCACGAACGGGCGGGTCGCCGCCGAGGGCTTCACCAGGCTCGGCGAACGCTGCGGCCCCGGCTCCGGCATGGCCGAACTGGCCGCCTCCGTCGCCGAGCGCAGGGTGGTCTTCTCCGACACCCAGGACCGTCCCGTGCAGGTCGGGGCGAGCTTCGAGTGGTCGGGCAAGGAGGCCCCCGACCGCCGCTACGCGCCGTTCACCGTCAACGTCGAGCACGCCAAACCGTGGCACACCCTCACCGGGCGCCAGCACTTCTACCTCGACCACGACTGGATGGCCGAGCTGGGCGAGCAACTCCCGGTCTACCGGCCGCCGCTGGACACGGCGGCCCTCGGCGAGTACGGCGGGACCCACGAGGGGGATCTCGCGGTGACCGTCCGCTACGTCACCCCGCACTCCAAGTGGTCCATCCACTCCGAGTACCAGGAGAACCTGCTGATGCAGACCCTGGCCAGGGGCGGCCCCGTCATCTGGGTCAGCGTCGAGGACGCCCGGGCCGCCGGGATCGCGGACAACGACTGGATCGAGGCGGTCAACGCCAACGGCGTCGTCGTCGCCCGCGCCGTGGTCTCCCACCGGATGCCGCAGGGCACCGTCTTCATGTACCACGTGCAGGAACGCCTGGTGAACGTGCCGAGGTCGCAGGCCACGGGGCGCCGGGGCGGCGTGCACAACGCCCTCACCAAACTGCTGATCAAACCGACCCACCTCATCGGCGGGTACGGCCAGCTGTCCTTCGCGCCCAACTACTACGGGCCGACCGGCAACCAGCGTGACGCGGTGACCGTCATCCGCCGCCGTTCCCAGGAGGTGCAGTACTGATGCGCGTGATGGCTCAGATCGCCATGGTGATGAACCTGGACAAGTGCATCGGCTGCCACACCTGCTCCGTCACCTGCAAGCAGACATGGACCAACCGGTCGGGCACCGAGTACGTCTGGTTCAACAACGTCGAGACCCGTCCCGGGCAGGGTTACCCCAGGGGCTACGAGGACCAGGACAGGTGGAAGGGCGGCTGGCGGCTGCGCAACGGCAGACTGGTGCCGCGCTCCGGCGGCCGGGTCAGGCGCCTGAGCCGGCTGTTCGCCAACCCCGAACTGCCGCTGCTCGACGACTACTACCAGCCGTGGACCTACGACTACGAGAACCTCATCAACGCCCCGCTGAGCGACGACGTGCCCACGGCCGCGCCCCGTTCGCTCATCGACGGCTCCCCGACGGCCGTCACCTGGGGGCCCAACTGGGACGACGACCTGGGCGGCGGCCCCGAGCACCTGGCGGGCGACCCGGTGCTGCGCAGGGTCAGCCAGGAGGTGCGGCTGGAGTACGAGCGCTCCTTCATGTTCTACCTGCCGCGCATCTGCGAGCACTGCCTCAACCCGTCCTGCGTGGCCGTCTGCCCCTCCGGCGCGATGTACAAGCGGCTTGAGGACGGCATCGTCCTGGTCGACCAGGACAGGTGCCGGGGCTGGCGGATGTGCGTCAGCGGCTGCCCGTACAAGAAGGTGTACTTCAACCACGACAGCGGCAAGGCGGAGAAGTGCACACTGTGCTACCCGCGGATCGAGGCCGGGGCGCCGACCGTCTGCTCCGAGACGTGCGTCGGCAGGCTGCGCTACCTCGGGGTGATGCTCTACGACGCCGACCGGGTCGGTGAGGCCGCCGCGACGCCCAGGGAGGAGGACCTCTACCCGGCCCAGCTCGACTGCTTCCTCTCGCCCGACGACCCCGAGGTGGTCGCCGCCGCGGAGGCGGCGGGCATCCCGCACGACTGGATCCTGGCCGCCAGGCGCTCCCCGGTGAACGCGCTCATCACCCGTTACCGGGTCGCGCTGCCGCTGCACCCGGAGTACCGGACCATGCCGATGGTCTGGTACGTGCCGCCGCTGTCCCCGGTGGTGGACGCGCTGGCCGGGACCGGCAACGACGGGGAGGACGCGGACAACCTCTTCGGCGCGATCGACGCGCTGCGCATCCCGCTGGAGTACCTGGCGGGGCTGTTCACCGCGGGCGACACCGCCCCGGTCGAGGCGGCGCTGCGCAGGCTCGCGGCGATGCGCTCGCACATGCGGGCGCTCAACCTCGGCGAGGAACCGGATCCCACGGTCGCGGAGGACGTCGGGATGCGGCCCGGGGAGATCGAGGAGATGTACCGCCTGCTCGCCCTGGCCAAGTACGACGAGCGGTACGTGATCCCCACCGCCTACGCCGCGGGCGCGGGGCGGGCCGACGCGGCGGCGGGGTGCAGCCTGGACGGACCGGGCGGCCCCGGCATGACGGAGGACATGTTCGCGGGGATGAGGGCGGGAGCGGACACCGCCGCCTTCCATGCGTCACCGATCCCGGACGGCGGCGACGAGCGGCGCGGGCGGTTCAACCTGTTCGGCTGGGACGGCAGGGGCCGGCCCGACGGCCTGTTCCCACCCCGCAGAGGAGAGGCCGGATGAACCACGCCGTCGTCCACCAGGCCGCCTCCCTGCTGCTCGCCTATCCCGGTCCCGACTGGCCCGGCCACCTCGACCTGGTAGGACGGGCCCTGGCCGTCGTCCCGGCACCGCCCGCCCGCCTCCTGCTGCGCTTCCGCGACCACGTGCGGGAACAGGACACCCTCGACCTCGCCGCCCGGTACGTCACGACCTTCGACCGCAGCGGCCGCCGTACCCTGCACCTGACCTACTACACCGACGGCGACACCAGACGGCGGGGCGCCTCCCTCGCCGAGATCAAGGCGCTCTACCGCGCCAGCGGCTGGCGGCCGGAGGAGGCGGAACTACCCGACTTCCTGCCGCTGATGCTGGAGTTCGCGGCCCGCTGCCCCGAACGGGGCGGGCCACTGCTGCGCGGGCACCGGGCGGCGCTCGACCTGCTGTCCGCCGCCCTGCACAAGTACCGCAGTCCCTACGCCGACGTGCTCGACGCCGTACGCGCGACCCTGCCTCAGGCGAGCGCGCGGGAACGCCGGGCGGTGGGCGAGATCGCGCAGGCGGGGCCGCCCTCCGAGAGTGTCGGCCTCGACCTCACTCCCTATCCAACGGTCACTCAGCACTCCAGCCAGGGAGCCCGCCGGTGAGACATCTGCAGATCGCGTTGTGGGGCGTACTGCCCTACCTCGTCCTCGTCCTGTTCGTCGCGGGCAGCGTCTGGCGCTACCGCTACGACCGCTTCGGGATGACCACCCGATCAAGCCAGCTGCACGAGAGCCGCCTGCTGCGCGTGGCGGGGCCGCTCTTCCACTACGGCCTGCTGTTCGTCATCGCGGGCCACCTCGTCGGGCTGCTCGTCCCCGAACGGCTGACCGAGGACATGCACATCACCGAGTCCCTCTACCGCGCGAACGCGCTGTTCGTCGGCGGCCTGGCCGGGGTCGCCGCCGTCTGCGGGCTCGCCCTCCTGATGTGGCGAAGGCTGCGGGTCAGTGCCGTCAGACAGGCCGGCGTCCGTGGTGACCGCCTGGTCTATCCGGTGCTGGCCACCGTCCTGCTCGCCGGGGTCGCGGCCACCCTGATCGGGGCGAGGACGGGCTCCTACGACTACCGGCTCGGGGTCTCGGTGTGGTTCAGGAGCCTGTTCGAGCTGGAGCCCGACGTGCCCGCCATGGCGAACGCCCCGCTGCTCTTCCAGGTGCACACCCTGCTCGGCATGGCCCTGTTCGCGCTGTGGCCGTTCAGCAGGCTGGTGCACGCCTTCGGCGTTCCGCTGGGTTATCTGGTGCGCCCCTATGTCGTCTATCGGTCGCGGGCCACGCTCGCGGGCCGGGGCGGGACGCGCTGATCCCATGACCACCTCACCCCTCCCCGCCCCGGTCGCGCTGGTCTCGGTCAGGATGCCCATGACCGTCACCCCCCACCTGCTGACCCGGACCCCCCACCCGCCGAGTGGACCGACCACCTTTCTCGTCACGTTGGGCCTGCTGCGCACCCACTGGCAGTTCCTCGCCCTCATGCTCGCCGTGGCCGTCGCCACGGCCGTGCTCCTCACCGTCAACCGCCAGGCCAGGCGTCCCCGCCTCCTGACCCCCACCGCCGAGCTGCTCACCTTCCTGCCCGCGGAACCGTCCTCGGCCTCGTCGCCGCTCCCGTCGGCCCTGGCGGCCCCGGCACCGAGGACGGTGCGAAAGAAAAAGGACAACAGCCTGCCTCCGGTCAAGGAGACCGCGGCACGGCGGGCCGCGGAGATCCTGGTGGCGACGATGCCCACCCCGCTGTGGCCGATGGCCAGGGCCAGGGCCGTACGGCTGCTCGCCCGGGGGGACTCCGCCCGTGAGGCGGAGGTCCGCCGCCGCCTGAACCTGTCGCGGACGGCCCTCACGGAGGCCGCCCCCGCCGAGACGGAGACCGTCCACCGCGCCGTCGTCGAACAGTGGAGCCTGGCGTTCACCGTCACCCGGGAGAAGGACTCCCACGCCTGCGCCCTGCTGCACGCCTTCAGCGACACCTTCGCCCATCTGCTCGTCACCGCCGTCCCCAGACGGGACCCCGACCCCCGCTGAGAGCACTTCCGGCACCCGCGCCCACCCGGTCGTGGGTGCCGGGAAGTGGATCGCGACGGCCGTACCCGGCGGTGGACAGGGTGGGCGCGGGGTGCGTCCCGGTGGCGCGGAAAGCCAAGGAAGGCGCCGTGTTTCCGCGTCACACGGAATACGCGGAGCGTGAGCAAGGATCAGGTCGGCCGATCTTCCCGATTGATTAGGGAAGATCCCCGGAATTGCATCACACCAGGCCGGAACCGTTGATCACGTTTTCCCCGCATTAACGACCTGCTCGACGCAGCGAATTCGGGCTCTATAACAAAACGTCATCGGCGAAACAAAGCCATTGCAGTGCACAATGCCGAATGATTCCCTCGTTGGCGTACCTGGATAGCTGATTCTTCCGCTGCCGGTCCCTCCACGGGGGAGGTTTTGGGCAATGCCCGCCATCGGTCGACTTCGTCATGCCCGAATTCTGATTCCACTTGTCGTCTCGACGCTCGTCGCGTCATTTCTCACGGTACCGGACGTGCCTCCCGCGATTGCCGCGCCGCCACCGGTTCCGCAGGCCAGGCCCGGTCCCGGCCCCGTCGAACGCCCCCTGCCCAGGGGGATACGCCCGGACAGGGCGTTCAAAGCGGGTGAACGGCCTCCGGTCGTACCCCTGGGTGCGAAGGCCGCGGGCCAGCCGGTCAGGGTCAGCGGGGAACGCTGGACGTCCCTCACCGGAAAAACCGCGAGAAAGGCCGTGGACGACGGGTTCACCGATCTGTCGCTGCGTCCGGGTTACGTGCTGGGCGACACCTCGCTGGTGACCTACTTCAACGTCGGCCAGGCCGGTCCCTCGTGGACGGCGGCGCGGGTGCGGTTGTACGACGCCCAGTCGCAGACCGAGCAGACCTCCACCCTGGTTCAGCGCCCCGACCTGCAACGGTCCTACTGCGGCGGCGCGGGCGACCTCTGCCGTTCCTTCGGCGCCGCCGACGGCTGGACGCTGGAGACCGGCAGGGAGTACTTCGTCACCGTCGCCGCGGTCTACGACGACGGCCGCGAGGTGGTCTCCGCCCCGTCGGACCGCTCGGTCCCGCGCGAGACCGTGGACCCGCCGCCGGTCCCGAACGAGCAGGCCTCCGGCTGTGGGTGCGGCAACGCGCTGGCGCTGACCGCCGCGGGCCAGGCCTCCAGGGCGCTGGGCGTCAACACCGGCACGGGTGCCTTCGTGCGGACCGAGCGCGACCTGGCGATGGCCTCCTACGGCCCGCAGTTCGTCTCGGCGCGCACCTACTCCTCGATGAACCGGGGGGCGAGCCCTCTCGGTCCCGGCTGGGCCTGGTCCTACGACATGCGGGTGAGCGTGGGCGAGGACGGCGTGGCCGTGGTACGTGCCGAGGACGGCGCCCAGGCCCGCTACACCCCCGCCGCAGGCGGCGCCTACAAGCGCCCGCCCGGCGTGCGCTCCACCCTGCGCGGAACGGCGGACGGCTGGGAGCTGACCACACCACGGCAGGTGCGCTACGGCTTCGACGGTCAGGGACGCCTCGTCTCGATCCGCAACGCGCGTGACGTCGGGGTACGGCTGGCCTACGAGGGGCTCGGGGTCAACATCACCGACGCCTCGGGCCGGGTGGTCTCGGTGCGGATCGAGGGCGGCCTGATCCGGGAGATCAAACTGCCCGACGGCCGCAACGTGAACTACTTCTACACCGACGGATTCCTGACCTCGGTGATCGACGCCCGCGGGTTCACCTGGAGGTACCGCTACCACGCCACCACCCTGCTGTCGCAGGTGGTCGACCCGCACAACGTGGCGATCATCTCCAACGACTACGGCACCGACGGCCGGGTGACCGCGCAGCGCGACGGCCTGGGCAAGCAGACCACCTTCGCCTGGGACGCCGCCAAACAGGAGGCCACCACCACCGACCCCGACGGGGTGGTGCTCTGGGACGGCTACCGGGGCAACACGCTGGTGTACTCCCAGCGCGGCACCGGCGACTCCGACAACCACCGCTACGACCGGGAGCTCAACCGCGACCTGGTGGTCAACGGCAAGCAGCACCAGCACGAGGCGACCTTCGACGCCAACGGCAACCGCCTGCAGACCAAGGCGCCCCAGCCGCTCGGCTTCTCCGAGAAGACCCGGTTCGACGAGCGCAACAACCCCACCACCCACACCGACGCCAACGGCCAGGTGTGGAAGGACACCTACAACGAGTTCAACGAGCTGGTGCGCAGCGAGGACCCCGAGGGCCACGCCGTCACGCACACCTACGACTCCCGCGGGTTGCGGACCTCGACGACCGACCAGCGCGGCAAGGTGAGCCACTACGAGTACCTGCCGCAGGGCGACCCGAACGCCGGACTGCTCAAGGCGGCGATCTCCCCCGCCGGGCGGCGCGGCGAGATCGTCTACGACGCCACCGGGCGTCAGACCGCCACGGTCGACCCACGCGGTACCGTACCCGGTGGCAACCGGGCGGCCTACACCACCCGTTACGCCTACGACGCCCAGGACCGGGTGACCAGCACCCTTGAGCCGGGCAAGAACGGCGCCTGGCGCAGCGGGTTCGACGAGACCGGCCGCCTGGTGCGCAGGCAGACCCCGACCGAGGCCACAACCGACTACTTCTACTTCGCCAACGGCCTGCTCAAGACGGTCGACGACTCCCGGCGCACCACCACCTACACCTACACCGACGCCGGACGGCGGGCCTCGACGCAGGCGCTCCTGCGTACCAGGGCCCCCATCACGACCACCTACGGCTACGACGGCAAGGGCCTGCTCAAGACCGTCACCTCGCCGCGCGGCAACGAGCCGGGCGCCAACCCGGCCGACTTCACCACCACCTACTTCTACGACGCCGACGACAACCCGATCCGGGTACGGCACCCCTATCCCGGCGGCGGGTTCACCGAGCGCGACATCAAGGTCGACGCTCTGGACCGGACCACGAACAGGACCGACGAGCTGGGCAAGCAGTCGGCGTTCGGACGCGACAACAACGGTCAGGTCACCTCCACCACCGACGCGCTCGGCCGCAGGACCACCATGGGTTACGACCGCAGCGGCCGGCAGACCGAGATCAAGGACCCGGCGGGCAAGACCACCCGCACCGAGTACGACGCGGCGGGCAACCGGATCAAGGAGACCAACGCCGAGGGCGGCGTGACCACCTGGAGATACGACGACGACGGCCTGCTGACCGGCGTCACCGAACCGCGGGGCAACGTCGAGGGCGCCGACCCCGCCCGCTTCACCACCCGCTACGAGTATGACCAGGCGGGCAACCAGGTCAAGTCCGTCGACCCGCTCGGCAACACCACGGCCGCCGTCTACGACGCGAGCAACCGGGTCACCTCGGTCACCGACGCCAAGGGACGCACCACCTACCGGACCTACCGGGAGGACGACCTTCCGGCCACGGTCCACACTCCGGAGACGCCCTACAACCCGAACGACCCGACGGCCCGCTCCACCGTCTACACCTACAGCACCGACGGGCTGCTGGAGTCGGTGCGCGACCCGCTGGGCCGCTACACCCGGATGTCCTACGACGACGCCGGACGCCTGATCACCAAGGCCGATCCACTGTCGCGGCGGGTCGAGGTCACCTACGACGCCGAGAGCAACCCGCTGACCGCGATCACCGTCAACGGTCCCGAGTGGGTCAGCCCCGAGGAGCGCCTCAAGCGGACCGTCGTCAACACCTACGACATCCTGAGCCGCCGTACCAAGACGGCGCTGGGCTCGCAGGGGCCGGCCTACACCTTCGGCTACGACGCCAAGGACCGCACCACCTCCTACGGTGACCCCACCGGGGTGCGGGAGGTCGGCTACGACGACGAGGACCAGATCCTCAAGGTGACCCGCAAGACCGCCGGCCAGGCCGACGAGACCTTCTCCTACGGCTACGACGAGCGCGGCAACATCACCTCCCGCACCTATCCCGACGGCACCGCGGTCACCTTCGCCTACGACGGTGACGGCAGGCAGACCGAGCAGAAGGTGACCGGCGGCACCGCGGGCGCGGGCGCCGAGTGGCGCTTCGGCTACGACGTGGCAGGGCGGCGCACCAGCACCACCCTGCCCGGCGGCACGGGCCTGACCGAGAGGCGGGCCTACGACGACGCCGGACGGTTGACCCGCATCGCCACCGCGAACGGCGACGCCGATCCGGTCTCGGCCTTCGACCTCACCCTGGACCAGGTCGGCAACCCCACCAAGGTCGTCACCACGCGCGGCACCGCGAGCGAGTCGGTTTCCTACGCCTACGACACGGTCGACCGGGTCACCTCTGCCTGTTACTCGGCCACGAGCTGCGCCACCGGCTCGCAGATGGCCGGGCGGATCGACTACACCTACGACCTGGTCGGCAACCGCCTCAGCCAGAAACGCACCGGTACGGCGGGCAACGACACCACCGTCTACGCCTATGACGAGGCCGACCAGCTGACCCGCGAGACCGTGACCCGGCCCGGCTCCAGCGTCGCCCGCGACTTCGCCTACGACGTCAACGGCAACCAGATCCGCGCGGGCGCCGACCGGTTCGAGTACAACCTCGACAACAGCCTCGCCAAGGCCACCGTCAACGGCAACTCCACCACCTTCGCCTACGACGCCACCGGCCTGCGCCTGTCGGCGACCAGCACTGGAGCCGGTGGCACCGTCTCGGCGATCCAGCGCTGGAGCTGGGACGTCAACGGCACCCTGCCGCAGATCGCGCTGGACACCACCGTCAACGCGGGCGGCGCCGTCGTCGAGAGGCAGGGCTTCACCTACGGCCCCGAGGACGAGCCGCTGGCCCTGCTGACCGGCGGCGCGCACTCCTACACCCACGACTGGCTCGGCGGCGTCGCCAACATGGTCTCGCCGACCGGCCAGATCGAGGCGGGCTACGACTACGACCCGTTCGGCAACCCCCGCACGGGCACCACCCTGACCGCCGGAGCCACCGGGCGGGCGACCCCGCCACCGGGAGGGGCCGGAGCCGCCGGGCGGAGCGGGGCCGGCGCGCCCGAACGGAGCGTCGCGGCGGGCCCGGACAACCCGCTGCGGTTCACCGGCGCCTACCAGGACAGCACGACCGGCGACGGCAACTACTACCTGCGCGCCCGCAACTACAACCCCGGCACGGGCCGGTTCAGCAGCGTCGATCCCATGCCCACGGGTGCCGGCGCCACCTCCGCCTACACCTACGCCTCCAACAACCCCCTCGTCTACACCGACCCCACCGGCATGGTGAACGCGGCTGCGGACGGCGGCGGCAGCGGTACCGCCCCCGGCCAGGAGGCCGAGTCCGGGCCCAGCCCCGAGGACGTCGCCAAGGCCCAGCAGTTGCAGAACAAGAGCGTGCTGGACGTCATCCTGGAGGCGGGCGGCCAGATCCTCATGGAGATCATGGGGATCAACGACATCGTCAACTGCCTCAACGGCGACATCGGCTCCTGTGTGATGGCCGTGATCGGGGCGCTGCCCTGGGGCAAGATCTTCAAGGCCAAGAAGATCGCCGAGGCGATCTGGCGGGCGGGCAAGGCCGTCTTCGCCTTCTTCGAGGAACTCAAGTGGGCCAAGGCCATCCTGCGCGGCGCGGAAAAGGCGGCCGAGGCGGCCAAGGCCGCGGCCGCGAGGGCGGCCAGAGCGGCGGCGGAGAAGGCCGCGGCGGCCAAGGCGGCGGCCGAGGCCTACGCCAAGAAGGTCGCCGCCGAAGCAGCCGAGAGATCCAAAGCCCTCGCCGCCAAGGCCAAGGCCAAGACGAAACCCAAGGCGGCGTCGGAGAGGCCTCGTGTCGAGGCGCCGAACTGCAAACCCGGCAACAGCTTCGTCGCCGGCACGCCGGTGCTCATGGCCGACGGCACCGTCAAACCCATCGAAAAAGTCGACCTCGGCGAACAGGTCGTCGCCACCGACCCGGAGACCGGCCAGACCACGGCCAAACCGGTCGTACGACTGATCGTCGGCGAGGGCGAAAAGAACCTGGTCCGCGTCACCGTCGACACCGACGGCGACAGAGGATCGGCGACCGGCCAGATCGCGGCGACCGACGGCCACCCGTTCTGGGTCCAGAGCGCACGCAAGTGGCTCAAGGCCGGCGAACTCCAGCCCGGCATGTGGCTGCGCACCAGCGCGGGCACCCACGTCCAGGTCACCGCGCTCAAGAAGTGGACCGCCCACGAACGCGTCCACAACTTCACCATCGCCGACATCCACACCTACCACGTGGTCACCGGCGGAACCTCGCTCCTTGTCCACAACGACGGCTGCGACTTCATCGGCCCCAAGGACCATGTGGCGCTCGGAAGACGTGACTTCAAACTGAACGAGTTCTCGGAGAAGGTCGGCGCGCGCAATCTCCTCGGAGCGCCAAGCGCGACGTGGCGGGACGAGGTCCAGTCGGCGATCGCCAGGGCCGGACGCGGCGAGGGCGAGATCTCGTTCATGCTGGACGGTCTCCCCGGCGCCAACCGTGGGCCCGCGAAGGCACTGGAGATCGCCAAGAACACCAACTCTCGTGACCTGCTGCACACCCAGTGGGAGCTGTTGCAGGTGGACGCTGCGGGCATCATGGATCAAGTCAACTTCTTCCGCTGGAACCGTAGGCTCAACGACTGGGCTGGTGTGGGATGAACGTGTCGATCGAGAACGGACGGCTCCCGCTCGTCCTGCCGGGGCGGTTCAAGCCCTGGGCGATCGAGGTGGGGCACGGCAAGGTGCTCCTGCGAGGCTTCGACGGCGACCCCGAAGGCGAGGAGAGACCGAGAGTGTTCGACGTCCTGTTCCAGGACGTCTCACGGATCTCCCTGCCCGCTCTCCGCTCCGGTTTGCGCCTCACCGTCGCCGATCCCGAGGTGACACGCTCGGAGGAGCGCCGGGTCGGAGAGAGCTGGGGAAAGGCGAGGATGTTCCTCCTGGACCCGGACAGAAACTCCGACTACGTGGTCGCGGGGTTCGTGTTCTGGGCGGAGGTGCTCGTCGGTGGCGGCTCGCCGAGCCCCCTCCTGGCCGAGGAACCGGCTGAGGGGTCGATCAGGGGAGCCGTCCGCCGTCTCTGAGAGGTCGCGGTCCGCGAGATCCCCCTCTCGCGGACCGCGGTCCGTCAGCCCATCACAGCGGCCCCTGTCCGGCAAAAGTATGAACCGGAAACATTTTCCTCAGAAAGCATGATCGCTACGCTGGTCGTCCATGACTTTCACGCATTCCACGCGATGGCTGGCGGCGGCGACACTCGTCGCCGGGCTGTCCGTGGCCGCACCGGCACACGCCCACGAGGCGGCCGTACCCCCGTCGAGCACCGTCCTGCGCGGCCTGGACCTGGACCGCGCGACCGTCCTGGACATGCAGCGCGCCATGAACCAGAAGCGCTTCGACTCGGTGGCGCTCACCCGCTTCTACCTCGACCGGATCCGTACGGTCGACCCGTTGCTGCACGCGGTCATCTCGACCAACCCCGCGGCGCTGCGGGAGGCCAAGCAGAGCGACCTGCGGCGGCGCCAGGGCGCGCGTGGCCCCCTTGAGGGCATCCCCGTCCTGCTCAAGGACAACATCGCCGCCGCCGGACGCGCGAGCGCCGGTTCGCTGGCGCTGCTCGGCTCCCGCCCGGCCCGTGACGCCTTCCTGGTCCAGCGGCTGCGCGCGGCGGGCGCGGTGATCCTCGGCAAGACCAACCTGTCCGAATGGGCCAACTTCCGTTCCAGCGCCTCCTCAAGCGGGTGGAGCGCGGTCGGCGGCCAGACCAACAACCCCTACGTCCTGGACCGCAACCCCTGCGGGTCGAGCAGCGGTTCCGGGGTCGCCGCCGCCGCGAGCCTGGCCGCGGTCACCATCGGCACCGAGACCGACGGCTCGATCGTCTGCCCGGCCGGCATCAACGGCGTCGTCGGGGTCAAACCGACGGTCGGCCTGGTCAGCCGCGCCGGAGTGGTGCCGCTCTCCCTGGCCCAGGACACCGCGGGCCCGCTCACCAGGAACGTCACCGACGCGGCCGCCGTGCTCTCCGTCATCCAGGGGGTTGACCCGCGCGATCCGGCCACCGTGCCGGGCGGCAACCGTGACTACCTCAAGGCGCTGCGGCCGGACGCGCTCGCCGGCAAGCGCATCGGCGTCTGGCGTTCGGCCGCGGGGAACAAGCGGGAGGTGGTCGCCGCCCTGGACGCCACCATCGCCACGCTCAGGGCGCGCGGCGCGACCGTGGTCGACAACCTCGAACTGACGGGGACGGACGAGGCGGCCGAGCAGGAGTTCCCGGCTCTGACGAACGAGTTCAAGCACGACGTCAACGCCTATCTGGCCGAGGCCCCCGGGAAGCACCCGGCGGACCTGGCCGGGCTGATCGAGTTCAACAAGAAGCACGCCTCGACCGAACTCCGCTACTTCGGGCAGGAGCTGTTCGAGCAGGCGCAGGCGACCAGCGGCGACCTGAACGACTTCGAGTACCGCGCCGCGAGGGAGAAGGCGACCTCGCTCTCCCGTGACGCGATCAACTCCGTGATCTCCGCCAACCGGCTCGACGCGGTGCTCGCCCCGACCAACAACGGGGCCTGGGTGACCAATCTGACCAAGGGTGACGACTTCACCGACTTCGTCGCCACCTCCTCGCCCTCGGCCATGGCGGGCTACCCGGCGGTCACGGTCCCCGGTGGATACGCCAAGGACGTGCTGCCGCTCGGCGTGACGTTCTTCGGCGGCCGTTTCTCCGAGCCGACGCTGATCGCCATCAGCTACGCGTTCGAGCAGGCGAGCCAGGTGCGCAAGCCGCCGACCTACCTGCGGACGCTGCCCTGACCGGGGCCCTTTCCTGCTGACGGCCGCACCCCGCGGACGGGTCTCCGCCCGTGGGGTGCCCTCCGGAAATCCCGACTCTGAGACTAGGATTTTCGATCCTAGGGAAAACACTCCGCTTCTCGTCCGTCTCGGGGGATGAGACCGTTTCGGCCGTGTCCCGGTGCGCGGGCGCACCGCCCGCGCACCCCGATCAAGGCTCAAGGAGTGTCATGTCCTCTTCGTCCTTTCCCACCGTCGGCAGGGCCGTCGTCGTCTCCTCCTACGGCGGCGCCGAGGAACTGCGGCTCGCCGAGGTGCCCGTCCCCTCCCCCGGTCCCGGCCAGGTGCTGCTGCGGGTGCGCGCCGCCGGGGTCAACCCGGTCGACTGGAAGATCCGGGCCGGACTGCTCAAGGAGTTCCTGCCGGTCGACCTGCCGTACACGCCGGGAGGCGAGGCGGCCGGTGAGGTGGTGGCGGTCAGCGAGGGCGTGAGCGCCTGGACGGCCGGGGACGAGGTCCTCGGCCCCGTCGCGGGCGGGTACGCCGAGTACGCCCTCGCCGACGCCGCCCTGCTCTCCGCCAAACCGGCCGGCCTGTCCTGGGAGGCCGCCTCCGGGCTGTACACCTCGGCGGAGACGGCCAACCGGGTGCTGGACCTCCTCAAGGTCGGTGCGGGGGAGACCCTGCTGGTCCACGGGGCCGCCGGCGGTGTCGGCGGCCTGGTGGTGCAGTTCGCGGTCGCGTCCGGCGCCCGTGTCGTCGGTACGGCCGGCGCGGCGAACCACGATTACCTGCGTGAGCTCGGCGCGGTTCCTGTCTCCTATGGAGAGGGGGTGTTCGACCGGGTTCGTGAGGTGGCGCCCCAGGGGGTGGACGCCGTGCTGGACGCGGCCGGGGGCGCGCTGGCCGGTTCGGTCGGCCTCCTCGGTGGCCCCGAGCGGATCGTCGGCATCGTGAGCGTGCCGGAGGCCGTCGAGACCGGGACGCGCTTCACCGGGGGCGGCGAGGGGGAGAGCCACGGTGTCCAGGCCGTGGCACGGGCCCTGGCCCTGCACGCGGCAGGGACCCTCGCCCTGCCGGTCCGCGCCGTCCTCCCGCTGGCCGACGCCGCGGGGGCGCACCGGCTCAGTGAGGAGGGGCACGGACGCGGCAAGATCGTCCTGGTGCCCTGACTCCCGTGAGAAGTCACCCGGGTGGCTCTTGATCAACACGTGTGGGATTCGGTTGACTTGACCCCGGAAGAGCAAGGTCAAGAAAACAGGGTGTCAAACGACAGAGGGGACCTGTCAGAAATGCACGTGCTTTTCGTACCTGCTCCGGGAATCGGGCATGTGTTTCCCATGGTGCCGCTCGCGTGGGCGTTCCGCCTCGCCGGCCACGAGGTCACCTTCGCCGCCGCCGGGGACGCCCTCGCGGTCCGCGACGCCGGGTTCCTCACACTGGACGCCGTACCCGGCCTCACCACGGCGCGGATGATCGCCGACTTCAAGGAGGGCCCCGCGGCCGAGCGTCTCCAGCAGCCCCGGGAGGGCATCAGTCCCGAGGAGCTGGAGCAGATCAAGCCGCTCGTCGTCGCGATGTGGGACGGCTACGTGGACGGGCACGTCAGGCTCGCCGAGCGCCTGCGCCCTGACCTGATCGTCTACGACCCGATCTTCACCGCGGGGCCGGTGGCCGCCGCCAAGCTGGGCGTGCCGTGTGTCGCGCACAGCTACGGGGTCGGTGGGTTCGAGCCCGAGGTCTTCGATCAGGCGCCCGCGAACGAGGCGTTCCTGCGCCACGGTGTCACGGTGCCCAAGGGCGTCGAGACGATCGGCGTCGTCCCGTCCTCCCTGGAGATCGGGCCCCGGCCCCGGTGGTCGATGCGTTACACGCCCTACAACGGCGGCGGGCTGCTGCCCGAGTGGCTGCTCGACGAGGGCGACCGGCCCCGGGTCGCGGTCACCCTGGGCACGGTGGTTCCCGAGACCCACGGGCTCGGCGAGTTCGCCCCGATCATCGAGGCGGCCGAGGCGGTGGACGCGGAGTTCGTGATCGCCACGGGCTCCGGCGAGACCTCGTGGTCCACGCCCCTGCCGCCGAACGTCCGGGTGACCGGCTGGGTGCCGCTCGGGGCTCTGCTGCGCGGCAGCGCGGCGGCCATCCACCACGGCGGCGCGGGCACCACCCTGACCTGCTCCGCGCTGGGCGTTCCGCAGCTCATCCTGCCCAACGGGGCCGACCGGCACATCAACGCCGAGACGCTGGCCGCCAGGGGCAGCGCGCTCACCACACTGATCGGTGACCTGGAGGTGCCGCTGATCGAGCGCCTGCTGACCGACGAGGCGCTGCGCGCGACGGCGCACGAGGTCAGGGCCGAGATCGAGGCGCTGCCCACACCGGCCGAGATCGCCGCCGAACTGGCGGCGCTGTACACCCCGGACGCGCTCAGGCCCGCCGTGGCGTGACGCCGCGGGCCGGCCCGGCCCTACCCCGGACCTCATGTCACGGGTACGGCCGGGCCGGTCAGGGCAGCTGCCACAGGTGGGTGCGCTGCCCCTCGTGGTCGAGGACGCACAGGATCTCCGCCGGGCCGTCCTCGGCCCCGAAGGCGTGCGGGATCATGGTGGAGAACTCGGCCGCCTGCCCGGCCTCGACCCTGATGGTCCGCTCCCCCAGCAGCAGCGTGAGGGTTCCGGACAGGACGGTGAACCAGTCTCTGCCGGGGTGGACCTTCAGCTCGTCGACGCCGCGCCGTACGGGCTTGGTGACGCGCATCTTCGCGACGGTCACCCCGTGCGGCCCGTCGCGTCCGCCCAGCATCCAGGTGGTCAGCCCCCGCCCCTCGTCGTGCCTCGGCCTGATCACCACGTCCTCGTCGCCCACGGGCTCGACGAGCTGGTCGATGGTGGTGCCCAGGGCCCGGGCGATCGCGCTGAGCTGGTCGAGGCTGATGCGCCGGTGGCCGGTCTCGATGCGGCTCAGGGTCGAGGGGCTCAGGTAGCAGCGGCCCGCCAGGTCGTCGAGCGACCAGCCCCTGGCCACGCGCAGCCCTCTGATCCGCCCGCGCACCACGCTGTCGAGATCACCGTCTTGCTTCATACGCAAGATGGTATGTCATCGACGCAAACTCCTCGTAGGGTTCCCTCATGGGAAACCCTCACCACCACCATCATCACCACGCCACCGCCGACCACGACGGCTCGGGCATGGCCGAGCTGCTCGATCTGGACGCGGAGGTCCTGCACGCCCACCTGGCCGAGGTGACGGACCTGATCGCCGGACTGGCCGCGGACTCGCCGCCCCGTACGATCCTCGACCTGGGCAGTGGCACGGGAACCGGCGTCCTGACGCTGCTCGCGCGGTTCGGGGAGGCCGAGGGGATCGCCCTCGACCAGGACGAGCACATGCTGCGCCGCCTCACGGACCGGGCCCGCGCCCTCGGCCTCGACCGGCGGGTCCGCACCGTCCAGGCGGACCTGGACACCGCCTGGCCGTCCGTCGGCGCCGTCGACCTGGTCTGGGCCTCGGCCTCCATGCACCACATGGCGGACCCCGGCCGCGTCCTGGCCGACGTCCACGCGGCCCTCAGACCCGGAGGGCTGCTGGCCGTACTCGAAATGGACTCCCTGCCGATGCCGCGTTTCCTGCCCGACGACCAGGGCGTCGGCCGTCCCGGGCTTGAGGCGCGCTGTCACGCCCTCCTGGCGGAGATGCGCGCCGAGCACATGCCGCTCCTGGGATCCGACTGGGGGGCTCCGCTGGCCGAGGCGGGGTTCACCGTCGAGACCGAGCGGAACTTCGCCATCGACCTGCGGCCGCCACTGCCCGCCGCGACGGGCCGCTACGCCCTGGCGACCCTGCGGCGCGTCCGCTCCGGCGTCGAGAACCTGCTGGACGCCGACGACCTGGCCGCGCTCGACGTTCTCCTCGACGGCGACGGCCCGGAGTGCGTGCTGCGGCGGACGGACCTCACCGTCCGTACCACGAGGACCGTGTGGCTGGCCAGAAGGCCGTGACCGGCGGGCCGGACGACCGCCCGGACGGCTGTGTGGTCGCGCCGGACCGGATCAGGCGGGCAACCGGTCGACCGGCCCGTCGAGGTGATCAGGGGTGATCGGGCCCGCATCGCACGGGACGCGCATGCAGCTCGGCACCAGGAGACGGTCCGGCACTCCCAGGGCGTCGGACGGGTCCTGCCCGCCGGACCGCCGAGGGCGAGGGGTTCGTGCGGGCACCGGCGCGCCGGAGCTGGAGGACTGCCACGGACGACAACACCAGCGCGCCGCCGGCGAGCTGCACCGGGGTCAGGGACTCGCCGAGGAAGACAGCGGCCAGCGCGGCGGTGACGACGGGCTCGAAGGTGGACATGATGGCGGCGGTCGACGGGCCGGTGCGCCTGAGCCCGGCGAAGAAGGTCAGCATCGCCACGACGGTGGAGACCACGGCGATGCAGGCCAGCCAGAGCCATCCCGGCGCCCCGAAACGGAGATCGACGCCGCCGGTGAGCAGGGCGCGGGCGCCGAGAGTGCCGGCCGCACCGGTCATCACCAGCGCGGACAGCGCCACCGGTGCCAGCCGGTGCACGACGGTGTCGGCGACGAGGATGTAGACGGTGTAGGTGATCGCGGAGGTGAAGGCCAGCAGCGCCCCGAGCGGGTGGAAGCTCACGCCGCCGGCGCCGAGCAGGACCAGAAGTGTTCCGCCCGAGGCGGCCGCCAGCGCCGCTCCGCGTGCGGGGGTGAGCCGGTCACGGCCGAGCAGCACCGCCACCACGGTGACCATGACCGGGTAGGTGTAGAGGATCAGAGCCAGCAGGGACGCGTCCATCAGCCGCAGCGCGGAGAAGAACAGACTCGCCTGCGTGGCGTACCCGACGGCACCCAGGCCGACGGCGACGGCCGTCACCCGGCCGCGCGTCATCGCCGGCCGACCGGCCGCCTCACCCCGGGGGGAACCGGAGGCGGCGCGGCGCAGCCCCGGCCGTACCAGCAGGACGATCCCGAGCAGGACGGCGGCCAGGGCGAAGCGCACCAGCAGCAGCGCCCCGGGGGAGACACCGGCGTCGTAGGCGAGCTTGCCGAAGATCGCCATGGCGCCGAAGCAGGCCGCGGACAGAAGACACAGTGCTGCACCCATGCGCCCAAGGATTGGACACCTGACCCATCGGGTCCAGCGATGATTCCCGGAGGCGACTCGTTAGGATTCCCGAATGATCGAGCTGGACCTTCGACGGCTGCGCTTTCTGCGGGAGTTCGAGGAACGAGGCACCCTGGCCGCGGTCGCCGCGGCCCTTGGCTACAGCCCCTCCACGGTCTCCCAGCAGCTCGCCCTGCTGGAGAGGGAAACCGGCGCCCGGCTGCTCGACAAGGCCGGGCGCGGTGTGCGGCTTACCGACGCCGGACGCCTGCTCGCTCAGCACGCGCGGGTGTTGCTTTCGGCCGCCGAGGCTGCGGAAGCCGACCTTGCCACCCTCAGCGGCGTCATCCGGGGCACTGTCCGCGCCGGCGGCCTGCAATCGGCGGCCCGCCGCCTCCTCATCCCGGCGGTGGCCCGCATGAAGGCGGACCACCCGCAGGTTCGCGTGGAGATCTTCGAGCTGGAGCTCGAACAGTCCCTGCCGGGTCTACGCCTGGGCGCGGTCGACCTCGTCATCGGCGACGAGTACGACAGCCACCCCCGCCCTCGTCCGGCCGGGCTCCGCTTCACGCTTCTGCTCGAAGAACACCTGAAGATCGTGCTGCCGGCCGCGCATCGGCTCGCCCGGCCCGGGAGACCCGTGGCGCTCACCGACCTGCGATCCGACATCTGGGCCGCCTCCGCCGAGGGCACCGGTCACCACGCCATGGTCGTCGGGACCTGCCGCGCCCTCGGCGGCTACGAGCCCGACATCCGGCACCGCTCCAGCGACGCCGACGTCCAACTCGAACTCGTCCGCGCCGCGACCGCCGTCGCCCTCATGCCGACCCTGAGCCTGCCCGGCGACGACCCCGCCCTCGCGATCCGGGACATCGCAGAAACCACCCTCAGACGCCGCCTGGTCTCCGTCACCCGGGACACCCCGCCCACTCCCGCGCTGACCGCCCTCCTGACAGCCGTGACGGACCAGGTGCGCAAACTCGGCCTGTAGAAGCCCGTCGGGTCAACCGTCCGGCGTTGTTCCCGGACCGGAAACCGTGGGCGGTCCACAGCGGAAGAGGTCAGGGCAGAGCGATTCGATCCAGGACGTGAGGTCCACGGCCTCGACCTCGAAGTCTTCGGGGCCCAGATCGCCCAGATCTGACGAGAACACGGCGGAGCACGGATCACCGGCGCGCAGGAGAAACCCGCGGCCACCGCTGTCGTCGCCGATGAGGACGAAACCCGGTGCGCACCGCGTGACGTCGTAGGTGGCGTTGCGTTCACCGATGCACCCAGCCGGGTACACGGTCACACCGGCATCGGTCGCCAGGCCGTCCTTCACCTTCCACAGGGCCACCAGCGGAGCCGGAAGGCCCGGCCCGATTTCGGCCCGGGCGCGCGCCACATCAGCCGGCGTGGCCGCCGCCTGCCCGGGAACCGGCTCCGCCATGTCGACCTCGTCCCTCCGTCCTGCCGGGTTCGCGGCTCCGGGAATCCGAAGCGACCCCGGCGCCACGACAAGCATGGGAACGAACACTGCCACCAGGCCTGTCCGCGGGCAAACCACCGCCCTGCCCGATCACACTCCACGGCTGGAGTACCGGACCTTCACCTCCACCCCGCTGAACATCCTGGAGAACGGACTCTGTGTCGATCGGCGACAGGTGTACGCCACGGGCAGGTCCAACGGCGACGGGCTCGCCGGGCTTCCGGCCTGCCGCATGGCCGTCCGGATCGCCGCGATCTCACCAAGGAAATGACAGAGCACGTTTTCCCGGTGTTCCACACCCGGCGGTCATGAGGCGGCACGGCCTTTCTGGGCATCCGGAACACGCGTTCTCCGGCGAAGGAGCTCATCCGTAAAGCGAAGACCCATATCCCGGGAAATCCAGCGAAGACCGGCCACGCCCCGAGAAAAAACGCCGGACGGCCTGGCCACACCCCCGAGCACACACCCCCGAGGCCCATGGCCACAGGCGTCCAGGCCGTCCCGGATAGCACAATCCAAACGACACATAATGAAATTTCACTTCAATCGAATGGAAATTGTATAACCCTACGCCGTCCAAACCGGGGGACTTGACGAAGATGATCTTATCGATCAAGATTTCCCTCCGATTGTGTGCTCATTCCGTGACACCCCCTACTCGGCCGAGCGCACCAACTGGAGGAATCTCGCATGAGAAGTTCTCTCAACGGCAGAGGGAGCGGCCGCGTCGTGGCCGCGTTCGTCCTGCCCGTCGTCCTGGCGCTCGGCGCCACCCCGGTGCTCGCCAGCCCCCCTCCCCCGGCCCTGTCCGGCGGCGAGGTGGTCCCCGACCGGCAGCCGAGCACCACGCAGGACGGGGTCGCCCTGCTGCGGGTCGTCGTCCCCGACCAGGCGGCCGTCGACCGCCTCAACGCCCTGGGCGTCGACCTCGCGGAGTACCGCAAGGCCGTCGACGACGGGATCGAGGTGCACGCCGTACTCAGCCCCCAGGAGGCGCGGGAGCTGCGCGGGCAGGGCTTCGACGTCCGTGACGCCGTGCCCGGCCAGGCCGCTTTCGCGGCGAACCAGGCGGAACGGCGGACCGCGATGTCGGCCGCGGTCACCGCCGCGCAGCAGAACGACACCCTGACCCCGCTGCGCGCGGAGTGGTTCACCAGCACCGACGACCGGCGGTTCCTCTCGGTCGAGGTCAAGTCGAGCGCGACCGACGCCGAGACCGTGCTCACGGCCACCTGGGACTCGGGACGGGGCACTCCCCCCGACTCGGGCGGCACGGCCACGCTGTCACGCCTCACCGACGCCGGACAGTACATGTACCACCGCTTCGACTACCCGCTGCCGGTGACGCAGGCCCCCTCGCGGGTGACGATCAAGAGCAGCCGCGGCGGCTCGGTCACGGTCCCGGTCACCAAGTGGCTCGGCGAACGGCGCACACCGCCCGGCGGGCACTACGTCTCCGACTTCGTCGACCACTACATGGACCCGACCGAGGTCACCGGCCGGATCACCGCCCTGGCCGCCGAGTTCCCCAGGATCACCCAGATCATCGACCTGCCGTACAAGACGAACGGCTACCGCAGGGCCGCGCAGGCGCAGTTCGGCACGGGCGCGGCGAGCACGTTCTACGTGACCTCGACCGCGTACGGCTCGCAGGGCGGCAACGACGTCAGCCTCGCCCTGACCCGCCCCGAGGCCGCCTCCTCCCCGCTGAGCGTCACGGTCACCGGCAAGGACGTCGTGGTCGGCCTGGCCACCGACGCCTCCGGCGCGATCTCCAGCACCGCCCGTCAGGTGGTCGACGCGCTCAACGCGAACACCGCGGCCTCGGCGCTGCTGACCGCCGCCACCTACCGGGGCGACCAGGGCGGCGGTCTGGTCGCCGCGGCCCCCGCGACCCGGCTGACCGACGGCCTGAAGGCGCCGCAGAGCGTCTCACGTGAGCCGTTCCAGATGAAGGCGCTGCGCGTCGGCACCAAACGGGGCGGTCCGAAGGTCGGCGTCTTCCTCTACTGCCAGGAGCACGCCCGTGAGTGGGTGACCCCGCTGGTCTGCGTGGAGACGGCGGAACGGCTGCTGCGCAACTACGCGCACGACCCGCGGACCAGGAGGATCGTCGACGACCTCGACATCTTCATCCTGCCGACGTCCAACCCAGACGGCGGGCACTACAGCTTCTACGACTACAACATGCAGCGCAAGAACATGACCAACCACTGCCCGGCCAAGGCCGCCGACCCGGCCTCGCGCAACTCGTGGGGCGTCGACCTGAACCGCAACTTCTCCGTCGGCTCCATGTTCGACGGCTACCTCGGGGCCTCCTCCGACTGCACCAGCGGCGTGTTCGCGGGCCCGTCCGAGCTGTCGGAGCCTGAGGACCGCAACCAGGTCTGGCTCACCAGGAAGTACCCCAACATCAAGTTCGCGATGAACACCCACTCCTACGGCGGCTACTTCATGTGGCCTCCCGGCGCCTACAAGGAGGCCGGTCGCGAGACGCTGCCGCGGACCGATCTGGGCACGGAGAACTACTTCTGGGAGTCCTCCCGGCACATCCTGTCCGCGGTGCAGGAGAGGCGCGGCACCGCGATCTGGCCCGGCCGTACCG
Organism: Streptosporangium sp. NPDC020072; assembly: GCF_040631445.1. NCBI lineage: Bacteria > Bacillati > Actinomycetota > Actinomycetes > Streptosporangiales > Streptosporangiaceae > Streptosporangium > Streptosporangium sp. NPDC020072. Next base: position 43,066 of record NZ_JBEYAB010000017.1, read on the forward strand.
GGCCGGTGCCGGACGTGCTGTACTCGGCGGCGGGCAACAGCGCCGACGAGCACTGGTACAACCGCGGCATCATCGGCTGGGACTTCGAGGTCGGCGCCGACCTCTACGACCCGGCGACCAAGCGCTTCCAGCCGGTGGGCTTCCAGCCTCCGTTCGCCGAGGGACACGAGGAGGCGATGGAGTTCTCCAGCGGCCAGATCGCCATCCTGGAGGTCGCCAGGGCCTACTCGGGCGACCGGCGGCGTCCCGGCTCCGAGCTGAAGGTGACCGGCAGGACCGGCGCCTCGGCCACGTTCACCTTCACCACCGACGAACCCGCGAACGTCTACTACACGCTGGACGGCAGCAGGCCGACGCTGAACTCTCCCAAGCTCGTCGCCGCCGGGACGCGTGAGGGGGCGCAGCGGATCACGGTCGACCGTACGACCGAGGTGCACTGGTTCTCCGTGGACATCGCGGGCAACGTGGAGCGCGGCTACCGCCCGGGCGGGCCGGGCGCGAACTACCGCAGGCAGCGGGTCGAGGTACGCGGCGACCGATGACCGTTGACCCGGTACGGCCGCCGGCCCAGGCCGGCGGCCGTACCGGGCATGACCGGCCCTTTGCGGATTGATGACACACAGTTACAGTCAATAACTGTGTGTACCATTCCCCGGCTTCCTGTTCCCCGGTCCGACATCCACCCTCGTGTCCTCCGGTAGCCCGGCCGCCGTCAGGCTCGCGCGCGGGACGCTGGTGCTCGCCGCGCTGGCCGTCGTGACGCTCGGCCGGGGCGGTGAGCGGACCGCCTCCCTCCCCCCGGTGCCGGCCGGGTGCCCGGCGCCCGCCGTCGTCTCCCACCGCGGATACGGCCCGCCGGGCACGGAGAACACCCTCAGGGCCTTCCGCGACGCCCTGGCGGCGGGGTCCGGACAGGTCGAGCTGGACGTCCACTTCACCAGGGACCACCAGCCGGTGCTGATGCACGACGCCACGGTCGACCGGACGACCACGGGCACGGGACGGGTCTCCGGCATGACCCTGTCCCGTTTCCGCGCGCTGCGCACCCTGGGCGGCGAGCGGCCCGCGACGCTGGACGAGGCGCTGCGGCTCCTGCGCGCGGCAGGCGGCCGGACGCTGCTCGACCTCAAGGAGGTCCCGGACGCGGCGGACCTGCGTTCCCTCTCCGGCGAGTACCACCGGCTGAACGCCTACCGGTGGGCGAGCCTGATGTCGTTCTCCCCGGACACGCTGCGGGCGGTGCGCTCCATCCACGCGCGCCGGGGCCTGCTGGCCAGGACGGCCCCTCCGGTCTCGCTGGCCAGGAGGTTCGCCTTCGTCGGAATCCGTCACGACAGGCTCACCGGAAAGCTGGCCCGCGCGTACGCGCGGGCCAGGGTCGCCGTCTACGCCTGGACCCCCAACGACCCCGCCGCGTGGCGGCGCCTGGCAGGCTACGGCGTCGAACGCGTCGTCACCGACGAGACACCCGCCTACCTGGCGTGGGCCGTGCGGCGGTGCGGGACCGGCCCGGTACGGCGTCAGCGCTTGGCGGCCCGCAGGACGACGAACTTCGGGTCGCTCGCGACGACCTCGCAGTTGCCGAAGAGCCTGCGCAGCTTCACGTGGTAGCCGAGGTGCCGGTTTCCCACGACCCACAGCTCACCTCCGCGGCGCAGTGCGGCGCGGGCGCCGGTGAACATCCGCCAGGCGGTCTCGTCGGTCGTCGCCCGGTGGCTGTGGAAGGGCGGGTTGTTCAGCACCAGGTCGACCGATCCGGCGGGTGTCCCGGACAGGCAGTCGCCGACGAGGAACTCCGCCCTGTCCGGGGCGGGGACGTCGTTGGCCAGGAACGTGGCCCGCGCCGAGGCGACCGCCTGGTGGGACTCGTCGACGAAGGTCACCCGCGCCTCCTCGTCGGCCAGCGCCACGGCCAGGCCGACGACCCCGTTGCCGCAACCCAGGTCGACCACGTGCTCCGGCCCCTTGCGGCCGGGAAGGTTCCTCAGGAAGAACCTGGTGCCGATGTCGAGGCGGTCGGCGCAGAAGACGCCCGCGTGGTTGACGACGGTCAGGCCGGAGACCGCTCCGACGTCGCCGGGCAGCGTGTAGCTCAGCGGCCAGGGGTTGACGGCCGGGGCCGGGCGCGGCTCCGGCGTGCAGAAGATCAGCCGTGCCTTCCTGACCGCCAGCGACGTCCTGGTCGGCCCGAGGACGCGTTCGAACAGCCGCAGCGTCGAGGTGTGGATCTCGGTGACCATCCCGGTGCCGACGACGACGGTGCCCGGGTGCACGGCCGGGGCCAGACGGCACAGCTGGTCCTCCAGGAGTGCCAGGCTCTTGGGCACCCTGACCAGCAGCACGTCGATCCGCTCCGGGGGCGTGTCCCCGGTCGACAGGAGCCGGACGGCGTCCTGATCGATCCCGTTGCGGGCGAGGTTCGCCCGGGTCGCCTCCTGGGTGAGGAAGGAGTCGGTGATCTGCACGGGCGCGGGCCGGTGGGCGGCCAGCGCGGTGGCCAGGGCTCCCCACCGGTCACCGGACACGACCACCGTGCCGGACAGGGCGACCGGCTCGCCGTCCGCCCCTTCGAGGTGCCGCAGGAGATACTCGTCGGCGGCGTCCCAGGCGCGTAGCTCCTGCCGGGAGTGCTCGGGGAAACGGGCGAGTTCGAACTCGCCCCTTGAGGTCGTCAAACGGTTCATCGCGCCTCAGGCTAGCCCAGCGGCGACGTCCCCCGGTCTTCTCGGGGCCTGACCCGGCTGACAGGATGACGGTCATGGCCCCAGTGGCGTCAGCGCTCCGTCTGCCGCGGGCACTCGTCTTCGCGACGTTGTGCCTCGTGGTCTCCGGCGGTGGCCACGCCCTGGCCGGGGGCGGGGCGGTGCCGCCGTACACGGCCGTCCTCGGGGGGATCGTCGCCCTCTGCCTCGGCTACGCCCTCAACGGGCACGAGCGCGGCCCGCAGGTCGTGCTTCCCGCGAGCGTGGGCGCGCAGGTCCTGCTGCACGAGCTGTTCAGCCGGGCCGCGCCCGTGCCGTACCCGGTGATCCCGCTGGCCCACGGGCACGCCCGGCCCGGCATGACGGCGGTCCACCTCGCGGCGGCGCTGCTGACCGGCTGGTGGCTGTGGCGCGGCGAGAGCGCCCTGTGGCTCATGATCCGCGTGTACGGCGCGCGGCTCCCGATCCTTCCGGTGCTCGCCGCCACCTGGACGCCCGCGGCCGTTCCCGTTCTCGTGCCGTTCGTCGAGGCCGTGCCCCTCCCGAGCGGGTGGGCCTGCCCGGTTCCGCGCAGGCGCGGGCCGCCCGCGCTTCCGCGCGCCGGCTGAGGGAGACCCTGGCGGGTCCGGTGGCCGGCGCGCCCCGTGATCGGGTGCCCCTGCCGGGGGTGCCTTCCGCCTTGCCCGGCCGCGCCGATCGCGCGTCCGGAAGTCTCCATGGAGTCCGTTATGGCATATCTGCCGCAGTTCATACGCAGAATAGTCCTGGCGGTCGCGGGCTGCGGGGTCCTCCTCGTCCTGACCGCGCCCGCGGCGCTCGCCCACGACCAGCTGCGCAGCAGTTCCCCGGCGAAGAACGCCGAGGTGTCCTCCCCCGAGCGGATCGAGCTGGTCTTCAGCTCCCGGGTCCACTTCCCCGCCGTCGTCCTGCGCCGGACGGACAACACACAGGCGCCCCTGGGCACGCCGCGCACCGAGGGACCGAAGGTGACCGCCGACGTGACACAGCCGCTGGCCCCGGGTGGATACGTGATCGCCTGGCGGGTCGTCTCCTCGGACGGCCACCCCATCGAGGGCGAGATCCCCTTCACCGTGACCGGTTCCGGAGAGCCGTCAGCACCGGGTGAATCCGCCGCGCCCACCGCCTCCGCGGTCCAGGTCTCGGCCTCACCGGCACCCGCCGCGGCGGGTGAGGAGGCCCCGAGCGGCATCCCCTGGTGGATCTGGGCCGCCCTGGCGGCACTCGCGGCGATCGGCGCGGTCGTCTGGTACAGAACGCCCCGTCACGACCGCCCCACGCCGGAGGAATGAGCCCGCGGGCGAACCGCCGGGCGCCGGGATACGTGATGAGGACATGATTAACAGGGTCGTCACCGTCCTCCTCCTGCTGGCCGCCGCCATCGTGGCCTTTCCCGGCACCGCGTGCGCCTGCAGTTGCGCCCCGCTCCAACCCACGGAACAGGTAGGGAACGCGAGTGTCGTCTTCACCGGGACGGTGCTCGCCTCCCGCCCGGCCAAGACCGACGCGTCCGTGCCCGCGCCGGTCGTCTACACCTTCAAGGCCGACCAGGTCTACAAGGGGCAGGCACTGACCGAGTACCAGGTGACGACCAACGCCGACAGCGCGGCCTGCGGCTACAACTTCGAGCAGGGGGCCCGATACCTGGTGTTCGCGTCCTCCAAGGAGAGCGGCATGATCCCGACCGAGCCGGGGCTGCCGCTGCACACGGCGCTGTGCGACGGCGACCACCGGGTGCGCGCCGGGACGGGGGCGCTGGTCGCGGACGACGGGATCGAGGGGCAGCCGCTGCCCGCGGCCCTGTTGTCCGCGCTCGGCACGCCCACCCGTCCCACTGTCACCACCACCCCCGTGACCCCCGCCCCCGCCGCCTCCTCGGGCGGGGGTTCCTCGCCGTCTCCGTGGGTCTACGTGGCCGGGGCGCTGGTCCTGGCCGCACTGGCGCTGGCCGGGTGGCGGCTGGCCAACCGGCGCGGCGCGTAACCCCGCCGCCCGCGCGGGCCGGTCACTTCGCCGGGCGCCGTCCCTCGACGGTGGCCATCGGGGGCCGCTCGGCCACGGCCACGTCGCGCACGGTCACCTGGTGGCCGTGCGCCCCCCTGCGGAACTGGGCCAGCCGGGGCGAGGGCGTGTGCAGCGAGACCATCTTGTTGTGCCGTTCCAGGCGGGACCAGGCGGTCTGCAGGATCTGCGCGGCCATCCCGCCGAGCGCCTCGGTCGACTGGTGGGAGTGGACACGCCTGCCCAGGTCCACCTGGGCGAGGGCGTCGAGGCCGACGAGTTCGAGCAGGTCGACCAGCAGCGCCAGCTCGACTCCGTAGCCGGTGACGAAGGGGACCCGCTCAAGCACGCAGCGCCGCCCGGCGTACTCACCCGCCAGGGGCTGCACGAATCCGGCCAGCAGCGGCCAGTGCAGGTTGAGCAGCGGCCTGGCGACCAGCTCGGTGACCCGCCCGCCCCCGCTCTGCACGTTCTGCAGCGGCCGGTCGTAGCAGCCCTTGACGTAGACCACACCGGGATCGTCGAGCAGCGGGCCGAGCAGTCCGGTCACGAACGACGTGCGGAACTCACGCAGGTCGGCGTCGACGAAGACCAGCAGGTCGCCCGAGGTCACCGCGAGGGACTTCCACAGGGCCTCCCCCTTGCCGTCCAGCGGTTTCAGGTCCGGCAGGATCTCGTCCTGGGCGACCACCCTGGCCCCGGCCTGCGCGGCGCGCGCCGCGGTCTCGTCCACGGAGCGTGAGTCGATGACCACGATCTCGTCGACGAGCGGGGTCCTCTCGACCAGGTCGCGCCGGATCGCCGTGACGATCTCACCGACCGTCTCGGCCTCGTCACGCGCGGGAAGCACGACGCTGATCGTGCTGTTCCCCTTGGCCTTGAGCAACCAGGGCAGGGACCAGTCATCCGACGACGAGGTGCGCCTGCCCAGCCATGCCTCCACCTCAGGCAGCACAGCCCTTCCTTCCCAGCACCTCGAAATCCACGGGTATCACCCTATGCGGCTCCTATTCTCGGCGGGTACGGGCTCCCGTACCCGCCGCGCAGTGGGAAGATCGGCTCAGAGCGGAGCGAGGAGGGACGGTATGGACCCGGTGGCCGTGATGAGGGCGGCGCGCACCGTCCGTGACGAACTCGGCGGCATGCCGGGTGAGCCTCCGGCAGAGCTCGCCGCCCGGCTCGATCCGCTGCTCGCCGGGGAGGGCGGGCAGCTGCCAGGACCGCTCGCCGAGGCCGTGGTCGCCCTCATCTCCCAGTACGGCCCCGCGTGGGAACGCTTCTGCCTGCTGCTCGGCCAGGACGCGCCCCCGCAGGAGGAGCCTCCGGCCGCGAGCACCGGCCCGCTCGGCCGCATCCCGTCCGGCGCCTCCCCCGGGCCCGCGCGCTCGGTGATCGGCAGACTGACCGGCGCCTTCCGCCGTCGCCGCAGGCAGGGCGAGTCGTCCGCCGCCGGGCAGGCACCCCCGCTTCCCCTCATCGAGGCGCCCGCCGAGGTCGTCGCGGGCTGGGGAGCCGAGGTCGAGGTCGGCCTGGTGGCCGAGGAGACACCCGGTGGGCGGGCGGCGCCGTACGGCAGGCTCGGACCTGCCGATCTTGACATCCAGATCGTCGCGGAGGGGTTCGAGGCGCCCGGCGGCTGGCGGGTACGGCTGCGCGCAGACGAGGCCTCGCCGTACCCCAGGGCGAAGGTCGGCCTGGTCGCCGCGGCGCAGGAGCAGCCGGTCACCGCCAGGCAGATCCAGGTGGTGCACGCGGTGCGCGGCCAGGTGGTCGGTTTCGGTGTGCGGGCGCTGGCGGTCCTCGACTCCCCCGGCCTGCTCGGCAGGGACAACGCCCCGCATCCGGTGGCCGGGACCCGGGTTCGGCTCGCCGAGACCGGGCAGGCGCCGGACGTCACGGCGGTCGTCGTCCACGGTGACCGGCCGGGACGGCTGTGGTGGACCTACCAGTCGCCGCACTTCGTCACCCCCGACCAGGCGGAGGTCTGCGAGCTGGGCATGCGGGCCTCGGAGTTCGGGCGGGGCCTGGCCGAGCAGTCCCTGCCCCTGGAGGAGGTGGGGGCGCGGGTCGCGGCGCACGTCCCGCCGGGGTTCTGGGAGCTGCTCAACGCGGTGGCCGGGCGGGTGTCGCCCCGGCGGCCGAGTGTGCTCTTCCTGTCCCAGGAGCCACACGTCCCGTGGGATCTGGCCGTGCTCCAGCATCCGTTCGACCGGTCCCTGCCCGGTTTCCTGAACTGCCAGGCGGTGACGGGGCGCTGGCCGCTCGGCGGGAACCGCCCTGAGCTGCCGCCTCCGGCGCGGGCGGGCGGGCGGGGCATGGCGGTCGTGCACGGCGGGCCGCACCCGCACCCGCTGGTCTCCGCCTTCGGCGCCAGGCAGGTCGGCACCTCGCTGGGCGAGGTGCTCGCGCTGCTGGGCGACCCGCCGGACGTGGTGCACTTCGCCACGGGCGGCCCGGCCCCCGAGTCCCTCGGCCGGGGCATGGGCGGTGGCGCGTTCGTCTTCCTCGACGAGCCCGGTGACTGCCAGCCGTTCCTGCTGGCGGGGGCGTGCGCCGCCGTCGCGCCGTTCAGGCCCGTCGGGGACGGCCTGGTCGAGGAGTTCCACCGGCGCGCCCTGGCCGGGGAGCCTCCGGCCGAGGTGCTGCGCTCGCTGCGCTGCGTCGCCCCGGCGACGGCGCCCGCCTACCAGTTCTTCGGCAACCCCTGGCTCGTGCTGGAGCGCGATCAGCCCGCGGCGTGACGTTCGAGGAAGGCGTAGACGTCGGCCTCGTCGACGCCGGGGAACGACCCCGGCGGCAGCGCGGCCAGGACGTGGGAGTTGCCGCGCGCCGAGGGCCAGGCGTAGCCGTCCCAGCGCTGGGCCAGCTCGACGGGCGGGCGGCGGCAGCAGTCACCGGTCGGGCAGTTCGACCTGGTGCGGTTGGTCGTCTCCCTGCCGCGGAACCAGCGTGACTCCCGGTACGGCACGCCCAGGGTGATCGCGAAGTCCCGCTCCCGCGAGGGGTCGACGTGGGCGATGCAGAAGTAGGTGCCGGTCGGCGAGTCGGAGTACTGGTAGAAGACCGAGAACCTGTCCGGGGAGCGGAAGACCTGGCGTCCCGACCACTGCAGGCACATCCGCTGACCCTCGATCGCCCCCTGCTCGTCGGCGGGGAAGACGATGCCGTCGTTCTCGTAGGCCTTGAAGATGATCCCGCCCGCGTCGTTGCGGACGAAGTGACAGGTCAGGTCGAGGAAGTGGGTGGCGAGGTTGGTGAAGCGGTGCGCGGCCATCTCGTAGGAGACGGCGAACACGTCCCTGAGGTCCTCGACGCTGAGCGCCCTGTCCTGTTTCGCCTCCCTGAGGAAGGGCACGGCGGTCGCCTCGGGCACCAGCACCGCGGCGGCGAAGTAGTTGGCCTCGGTCCGCTGGCGCAGGAAGTCGGCGAAGTCGCGGGGCCTGTGGTGGCCCAGGGCGAGGTGGCCGAGTGTCTGCAGCAGGATCGTGCGCGGGGTGTGCATGCCGAGTTGCTCGTGCTTGACGTAGATGCGCCGGTTGCGCAGGTCGGTGATGGAGCGCACCGTGCGGGGCAGGTCCTGGACGGTCTGCACGGTGTAGCCGAAGTGGGTGACCAGGGCCTGGACCGTGCCCTGCGACAGCGCCCCGGTACGGTAGCCGACCGCGGACAGCGCCTCGGCCGCGGCCTTCTCGATCTCCTCGAAGTGGTTTCCCCGTTCGCGCTGCATGCGCCGCAGTTCGGCGTTGGCGACCCGCGCCTCCTCCGGGGTCGCGGTGCCCCTGGCCTGACGTGAGCGCAGCTCGCCGTACAGGCCGAGGATGTGTTCGAGCACGTCGTTGGGGACGCGGGCGGAGACCTTCAGCCTGGCCAGGCCGAGTCCGGCGTACAGCGGGTCGCGCTGGGCCTCCTCAAGCTCCATCTCCAGCTGGGCCCTGCGGTTGGGCGCCTGGCGGCGCAGCAGTTCCTCGACGGGCACGCCGAGCGCGACGGAAAGGGACTTCAGCAGCGACAGCTTGGGTTCGCGCTTGCCGTTCTCCAGCAGCGACAGCTGACTCGGCGCGCGGCCGACGCGTTCACCGAGGTCGGAGAGGGTGAGGCCGCGCTGCTTGCGCAGGTGTCTCAGCCGCTGCCCGAACGCGATGAGGTCGAGCTCCTGCGTCAAGGACAGCGGTTCTTCTCCGACGAGCGATGCCATACCACGATGCTAAACGAAATTTCGAGAGATATTTCAAGCACCCGCGCACCCAACCCGGGATTGGTCTAGTCCATATCGAAAACTATGAATTTCTTCTGCACCCAAGACGGCCAATCCTTGCCGAAGTAGCAACAAAGTCGATTCTTTCGCGATCGGTGACCTGTTCGTCCCTTTCGATGGGGAACACACTCGGTGCAAGGCACCCAGGGGACGACAAGGAGTGACGATGAACGATCGCCTCAAGGGAGCCGCAGACGAGCTGCGGCGAGAGTGGCAGACCGACCCTCGTTGGGCGGGTACCGAGCGGACCTTCACGGCCGAGGACGTGGTTCGACTCCGGGGCTCCGTCCAGGAGGAGCACACTCTCGCCCGGCTCGGTTCCGAGCGGCTTTGGAAACTGCTCCACACCGAGGACTACGTGCACGCCCTCGGCGCGCTGACCGGCAACCAGGCCGTTCAGCAGGTCAAGGCCGGGCTGAAGGCCATATACCTGTCAGGCTGGCAGGTGGCCGCCGACGCCAACCTGGGCGGGCAGACCTACCCCGACCAGAGCCTCTACCCCGCCAACTCGGTTCCGGCCGTGGTACGCCGCATCAACAACGCGCTGCTGCGCGCCGACCAGATCACCTGGTCGGAGGAGGAGCGCGACGCCCCCCACTGGCTGGCCCCGATCGTGGCCGACGCCGAGGCGGGTTTCGGCGGAGTGCTCAACGCCTTCGAGCTGATGAAGGGCATGATCGCCGCGGGTGCGGCGGGCGTGCACTGGGAGGACCAGCTCGCCTCGGAGAAGAAGTGCGGCCACCTGGGCGGAAAGGTGCTCATCCCCACCGGCCAGCACGTCAAGACGCTCAACGCGGCCCGTCTCGCGGCCGACGTCGCGGGCGTCCCCTCGGTGATCATCGCGCGGACCGACGCCCAGGCCGCGACGCTCCTGACCACCGACGTCGACCCCCGTGACCAGGCCTTCACCACCGGCGAGCGCACCGCGGAGGGGTTCTACCGCGTCCGCAACGGCGTCGCCGCCTGCATCGCACGGGGCCTGGCCTACGCCCCCTACGCCGACCTGCTGTGGATGGAGACCTCGACTCCGGACCTGGACGTCGCCCGCCGGTTCGCCGAGGCCGTCAAGACCGTCTACCCCGACCAGATGCTCGCCTACAACTGCTCGCCCTCGTTCAACTGGAAGAAGCACCTCGACGACTCCACGATCTCCAAGTTCCAGCGCGAGCTGGGGCACATGGGATACAAGTTCCAGTTCATCACGCTGGCGGGCTTCCACTCGCTCAACTACTCGATGTTCGACCTGGCCAGGAGGTACGCCGAGGAGGGCATGACCGCCTATGTCGGCCTCCAGGAGGCCGAGTTCGCCGCGGAACGACGCGGCTACACCGCCACCCGCCACCAGCGCGAGGTCGGCACCGGATACTTCGACCTGGTCAGCACGGCCGTGGCGCCGGACTCCTCGACCACGGCCCTCAGGGGCTCGACCGAGGAGGAGCAGTTCGAGACGGCTCACTGACCCCTCGGACAAGGGCCCGCCCGGGCGCCTCCAGGGCATGGGATCGCTCCCCGGGCGGGCCCGGCCACCAGGTCGTCGCGTGAGGCCCCGCCGTACGGATCTCCCGAGTCCGTACGGCGGGGCCTTCGCCGTGTTCCGCCTCAGGGCGTCGTTCAGCTCGTCGTCCCGCTCACCAGGGCCCTGATCAGCCTGCGCCGCTGCTGCGCTCCCAGGCCGCCGAGACGGCGGGTCTCGTCGACCTCGGCCCGCTGCATGAGCTGGGCCGCCTTGATGCTGCCGATCCCCGGCAGGGCGCGCAGCGCCTGCGAGACCTTGATGCGCCTGGCGATCTCGTCGTTCCTGGAGAGCAGCTGCTCAAGGCTGATCGATCCCGCCTTGACCTCGGCCAGAAGCCTGGCCCTGGCGACACGGGTCTCGGCGGCCTTGGCGAGGGCCGCCTGACGCTGTTCGGGGGTTAGCTTGGGCAGAACCATGTTGATTTCTCCCTGATTACTTGGATTAAGACCGTCTGTTACCCAGAGCACAACGGCTAATCACCGACGGAAGCGGTCAAACCACATGGCTTACGGGACCTATCACGATATGCCCGGTTGGTTACCCCGGCCTTACCTGACTGTTCGTAGCCTCGACTCCATGGGGATCTGGCGAGGGCCGGACGGCATCGAGGTCGAGGCGGTCGTGCTCAACGATCGACCGTGCCTGCGTGTCACCCGGCGGGTCGGCGAACGGCGGGTTCTGCTGGCGTACTGCCTGGACGTGCGCGAGGTCGGCGAGCACGTCGATCTCGCCGAGCTTGTCGCGACATAGGACGACACGGGAGTGGTGGAGGCCGCTCACACGCCCGGCGCGGTTTCACAGATCACGGTCACGTCCGATCCGGTACCCGTGTGAACTTTCACGGCCCGTGAGACGTCCGAGTAGTGGGAGGCCCGAATGGAAGTTCTGGACGGCCTCGTCGACGAAGACCTCCGCCTGGAGCTCATCCTCGTCGAGGCCTTGTACGGGGAAGCGGAACGGCTGGCCGCCCAGTCGGACCGCTGAAGGCCCCAGGTGCCTGCCGTCCCCCCATGGGACGGCAGGCACCTCCCCGACGATGAGGGGAATGGCGTTAACTGTCCCCATGAACAAGCGCGAGCTGATCGAGAAGGCCGCGGCCGAGGCGGGACTCACCAGGAGGCAGACCGCGGCGGCCCTCGAAGCGATCCTGGGAACCATCCAGACAGCCGTCGCGGCCGAGGAGAAGGTCGCGATCCCAGGCTTCGGTTCCTTCGAGATCGTCCACAAACCCGCACGGACCGGCCGTAACCCACAGACCGGGGAACCCCTGGAGATCGCCGAGACCTGGACCGCGAGGTTCAAGCCGAGCCCGGGGTTCATGGGCCTCATCCGCCAGCGCAAGAAGGACTGACCCCACCGGGCGCGGAACCGGCCGGTCCCGTGTCAGCTCCGTACGGCCACAGCCGACCAGCGTCCTTCGTGCCGGCCGACCCGCAGCGGCCTGCCGAAGCAGCCGGACAGGTTCTCCTCCGTCAGCACCCGCTCGACCGGCCCCGCCGCGCAGATCCGCGACTCGCGCATCAGCAGAGCGTGGGTCGTGGTCGCGGGCACCTCCTCAAGGTGGTGGGTGACCGTGACCGTGGTCAGCGCGGGCCGGGTCATGGCGAGGCCCTCCACCGCGGTGATCAGGTCCTCCCGGGCCGGAAGGTCGAGCCCGGCGAACGGCTCGTCGAGCAGCAGGAGAACCGGATCGGCCATCAACGCCCTCGCGACGCGGATCCTGGCCCGTTCTCCCTGCGAGCAGACCCGGAAGAGCCGCTCAGCCAGCTCCCCGCAGCCCATCTCGCCCAGCATCCGGTGGGCGCGTTCGTGCTCCTCGGGCCGGTAACGGTCCCACAGCGGGGCGCTCGTGCCGGTGTGACCGGTCAGCACGACCGTGTGGGCGCTCGCGCCCTCCTCCTCAAGCAGTTCCTCGTCGACAAGCCGCTGGCTCGCGGCGACCAGGCCGATGTGGCGGCGCAGTTCCCGCAGGTCCATCCGGCCAAGCCGCTGGCCGAGCACGGTCACCGTGCCCTCCGTCGGATGCCGTACGGCCGCCGCCAGCGACAGCAGAGTCGTCTTGCCCGCGCCGTTCGGCCCGAGCACCACCCAGTGCTCGCCGTACCCGACCCGCCAGTCGACCCCGTCCAGCAACGTCCCACCGACCACCCGGACACCGACGCCGCTCAACTCGACCGCACCCGGCGCGAGTCCGCCCACAGGCCTCCCCCTCCGACTCGACACGCGCCGATCACCCTAACGGACGCCCCGGCGGGATCACTCCCCGGACTTGAGGGCGGGCGCCGCGCTCGACGAGGGGAGGGACGGCGGCACCGCCGTGGAGCCTCCCGTGACGGGGGCGACGCTCTCGCTCCCCCCCACCTGCGGGACCGGGGTGAGGAACGACTTGGACTCACCCGGGCTCGCCGGGCACTCCACGCCCTTGTCCAGGGTGCCCGCGCAGCCGACCGGCTCCTCCGCCTCGGCGGTTTCCCTGGTCCACCGCGGGAGCCGCGACCACCGCGGAAGCCTCGGATAACGCCTCGGATAGTGCTGCGGCCTGGCGAACCCCGGCTCCTCGAAGGCAGGCGGAAGAGCAGGGGGCTCCGTGACACCGGCCGTGGGCGTGGCGACCGGAGCGGCCGGAACCGCCGAGACGACCGGGACCGCCGACGCCCCCGGGGCCACCGGGGTCGGCGGCGGCGGCCCCTTCGGCGTGGCGGGCCGCCCCGTCTCCCTCCGGGCACGCTCCGCCGGGCTCCCGTGGACCGGTGCGATCACCGCGGGAAGCTCCCCCACCTCGGGATCGGCGTACGGCCTGGCCCCTCCCCTGGCCGCCGCCAAGACCGTGACGGCCGCCATGACGAGGGTGGCCAGCGCCGCGAAACCCGCCTGCGTCCGGTGCGGCCGTCGCTGCGGCACCGTCTTCGCCACCCGGTGGGAGGCGGAACCCGCCCCGACCGAGGGGCGCTCCCCGCCCGCCCCGCTTTCCGCCCTCACCGGGAACGACCCCTGCCCCGCCCCGCCCCGGGGCCACGGCACCGGGGTCCAGATCCACCCGAGCACCTCGGCGACCGCCACGCGGAGATTCCCCGGGGCGCCGACCCCTCCCGCGGCGAGCAACGCGCCGAGCAGGTCGGCGGCGCCCGGCCGCCGCGCGGGATCCTTGGCGAGCGCGGCCTCGACCACCGGGCGCAGCCTCTCGGGAAGACCGGTCAGCTCCGGCGGATCGGCCAGCACGCGGCGGGCCAGCGCCTCGGCGTCCCCCGCGCCGAAGGGATGGGAGCCGGTGGCGGCGTAGGCGACCAGGCATCCCCAGGCGAAGACGTCGGAGGCGGGCAGCGCGGGCCCACCGGTGAGCCGCTCCGGCGAGACCCAGCCGGGACTGCCCATGACCTGCCCCGCCTCGGTGTGCGCGACGAGGGTGTCGACGCCCCTGGCGATGCCGAAGTCGATCAGCCTCGGCCCCTCCTCCGACAGCAGCACGTTGCCCGGCTTCAGGTCGCGGTGGACCAGGCCCGCCTCGTGCACCGCGACCAGCGCGGCCGCCACCCCCAGGGCGACGCCGTAGGCGAGGTCGGCGGACAGCGGCCCCACCCGGGCCATCACCTCCGACAGCGCGGGACCGGGGATGTACTCGCAGACGAGGTACTGGCGGTCGCCGTCCACACCGTCCTCGTAGACCCGCGCGGTGCAGAAGGGCACCACCCTCCGGGAGTTGACGATCTCCTCGGCGAAACGCGCGCGCAGGGTGACGTCGCCGAGGTGGGCCGGGTGCGGGGTCTTGAGCGCGACCACGTCCCCGTTCGGACGCTCGGCCAGGTAGACCACGCCCATGCCCCCGGCCCCCAGCCGTCCGAGCAGCCGGTGGCCGCCGACCGCGATCGGATCTCCTGACGTGAGGGGCCGCACGCCGGGCGGCATGCCGTACCTGGGACCAGTTCCGCCACGTGCCATCCTGGTTGAACCTCTCGTGTACGCGATGCGGCACACACACTGTGACGAACCCGGGAGCCCGCCGCCCGCGCCCCAGACCTAAGGGATGCGAAAGGTAAGGGGAATCATCCCTAACGGTAATCAACCTGTGACGCCATGTGACCGAGGAGACGGAAAAACCCGTTGCCCCGATCAAGATCGGCGACAACGATAGGACGGTTGTCCCGACGCTTCCCGGGGAGGCCGCCTTCCTTCTCTACCTTCACATCGCCTGGTACGGCTTCCGCCGCCACTTCGCCTACCGGTCCGCCGCCCTCGCCGGGGCCTTCACCAACACCGTCTTCGGCATCCTGCGCGCCTACGTGCTGATCGCCCTGTGGACCGCCCGGCCCGGCCTGGCGGGCTACGACCTCGCCGACGCCGTGACCTTCTGCTTCCTCAGCCAGGCCTTCATCGGGCCGATGCAGGTCTTCGGCGGAGGTCTGCAGCTGGCCGAACGCGTGCGCAACGGAGACGTGGCCGTCGACCTCGTCCGTCCCGCCTCGCTACAGCTGTGGAGCCTCTCCGACGACGTGGGCAGGGCCGCCCACCTGTTCCTGCTGCGCAGCCTGCCGCCGACGGTCGTCGGCGCGGTGCTCTTCGAACTGGTCCTGCCCCCCGGCCCCGCCGCCTGGCTCTCCTTCGCCGCGGGCTTCGCGCTCGGGGTCGTCGTCAGCTTCGCCTGGCGCTATCTCATCGCGCTCTCCGCCTGCTGGCTCGTCGACGACAGGGGCACGCAGTCGCTGTCACTGGTCCTGACGCTCTTCTTCAGCGGCATGGTGCTGCCGCTGAACCTGTTCCCCGGCTGGCTCGGCGACCTCGCCCGCGTGCTGCCCTGGTCGGCGATGGTCCAGGTCCCCGCCGACCTCTACCTCGGCAAGCGCGACATCCTCGACGCCCTGGGCTTCCAGGCCGCCTGGGCGGTCGCCCTGCTCACCCTCGGCGCCCTGGCGACCTCCGCCGCCCGCCGCAAGGTCGTGATCCAGGGTGGTTGACATGGTCAGGACCTATCTCCTGCTCGCCTGGACCTGGCTGCGGGCCTCCGCCCAGTATCCGGGGCCGCTGATCACGATGGCCGTGAGCTCGTTCGCCATCAACATGCTCGACGTCCTGGCGATCTGGGTGATCTTCGAACACACCCGCTCGCTCGCCGGATTCGGCCTGTCCGAGGTCATGTTCCTGTACGGCACGTCGAGTCTGGCCTTCGGGGTGAGCGACATGCTCTTCGGCAACCTGGACCGGCTCAGCCAGCACATCAGGACGGGCGGGTTCGACATCATGCTCATCCGTCCGGCGAGCGCCTTCGTCCAGATGGCCGTCGACCGCTTCAGTGTGCACCGCTTCGGCAGGGTCACCCAGGCCGCGGTCGTGCTCGCCATCGCCCTGCCGGGACTCGACCTGCCCTGGAACAGGGCCTGGGCGATCCCGCCGATGATCCTGTGCGGAATCGTCATCTTCTCCTCTCTCTTCGCCCTGGCCGGCGCGGCGCAGTTCCTGCTGACCGACGCGCCCGAGGTGGCCAACGCCTTCACCTACGGCGGCAACGCGCTCACCCAGTACCCGCTGAACGTCTACAGCCGCGACCTCGTCAGAGGAGTCACCTTCGTCGTGCCACTGGCCTTCGTGAACTGGCAGCCCACATTGTTCGTGCTGGACCGGCCCGACCCGCTCGGCCTGCCGTACTGGCTGCGTTTCGCCTCCCCGCTCGCCGCGCTGACGCTGGCCGCCGTCGCCGCGTTCGCCTGGCGGGCGGGCGTCCGCCGCTACCGCTCGACAGGGAGCTGACACGACATGATCGAGGTTCAGGGAGTCGGCCGCTCGTTCACCGTCGGCCGCCGCAGCGCGCGTAAGACGGTGCACGCCGTACGGGACCTGTCGTTCGCGGTCGGGGCCGGGGAGTTCGTCGGCTATCTCGGCCCGAACGGCGCGGGCAAGTCGACCACCATCAAGATGCTCACCGGCATTCTCGCGCCGACCGCGGGCCGCATCGAGGTGGCCGGGTTCGACCCGGCCCGGCGCCGTACGGCTCTCGCGCGCAGGATCGGCGTGGTCTTCGGCCAGCGGACCACCCTGTGGTGGGACCTGCCGCTGCGGGACAGCTTCGAACTGATCCGGCACCTTTACAAAGTAGATCGCGTTGTCTTCCGGGAGAGGCTTGAGGAGTTGTCCTGCCTGCTCGGCCTGGAGTCCTTCATGACCACCCCGGTCCGCCAGCTCAGCCTGGGGCAGCGCATGCGCGGTGACGTCACCGCGGCCCTGCTGCACGACCCCGCCGTGCTCGTGCTCGACGAGCCGACCATCGGCCTGGACGTGGTCAGCAAGGCCGCCATGCGGGATTTCCTGAGCCGCCGCAACGCCGAGCACGGCACCACTGTCCTGCTCACCACCCACGACCTGGGCGACATCGAGCGGCTCTGCCGCCGGGTGATGCTCATCGACCACGGCCGCCTGACGTTCGACGGCACCCTCGACGACCTGCGCGCGACCGTTCCCGAGGAGAAGTCCATCGAGGACGTGGTCGCCCGTCTCTACACCGGCGGAACCGCGCCGGCCGCGGAACCGTCCGGCTGAGCGTCGTCGCGGGGACGGTGACCGGCCCGCTCTGGGAACGGGCCGGTCACCGGCTCGCGGCTGGACGCCGCCGGGGAGCGGGACGCCGGGGCGCAGGCACCGGCGCGGAGCCGGGGACGTCCGTCACCGCGGGCGACGCCCGACGCGCGCCCCAGCGGTCAGGGGGATGGGAGCGCACGCCGGGCTGGAGGGGTGGGTCCGGGGTCAGGCCGTGAGATTGACGTAGTAGCTGGAGTAACCGTTCAGATCGACCAGACGGGCGCCGACCCGCCGCGCGGCGGTGCTGCCGACGTTCAGGCAGGAGTCGAAGGCGTCCCGGTAGACGTAGAACGGGCCGTGGGAGCCGGTCCACACCGCGCCGTCGGCGGCCTCGGCGTAGAAGGCGGCATAGCGGTTGCCCGTGTTGAGGATGTAGGCCTCACCACCCGGGTCGACGGCCCACCAGCCCCGGGTGCCCCACTGTCCCTGGTCGCGGCAGCCGTCCGGGCTGTAGAACATGATCGCGATCCATGCCCTGGCGGTGTAGCGGTTGCGGAAGTGCAATTCCATGACCTATCCCTCCGGCTCCGCGAAGCGCTGGGCAAGCGGTCTGCCGTCCGGCCGCTCCTCGGCCAGCGGGGGCAGGTGGCCACCGGCGCCCGTCGTGGCGGTGACGCCCTCGGCGGCGCCCGGGCACGCGTCGGTCTCACCGACGCGCGATCCCGTCTCTCCGGCGAACGCCACCCGGGGGTCGGGGCGACGCTCGGTGCCGTTGTCGGGCATGCCTCACCTCTGTCTCGCGAGTACGTAGGGTGATAAGTCAACAACGTACAGTTACGCAACGGGTATGTAAAGAGGAGTTCCGGCGCATCCGACGCCCACGGCGCCACATTCCGGGCAGAGTCCGGAAAGATCTTCCCCGGGCCGTCCGCGCCCCGGCTTTCGCGTCCGTGCCCGGCCATGAGCCCGGAACGGCGGGGGAGGCCGGAGCGTGAGAGCATATGGGCGTCATGCATGCCCGCCTCCCGTTACGCCTCATGCGCACGGCCGCCTTCTCGGCCGTCTGCGTGACGCTCGCCGTGCTCGGCCATCTGGCCGCGGGCGGCTCGGGGCCCGAGTCGTGGGCGGTCGCGGCCGGTGGCGCCACGGTCATGGCGTTGACGGCGGCGCTGGCCGGTCGTGAACGGTCGGCGACGACGATCGGCGTGACCCTGTCCGGCATGCAACTGTTCCTACACGAACTGTTCGCCTTCGACGACCCCTCGGGGATCTCACTGGCCGTACACGGCCACGGCGGCAGGCTGGGCGAGGGCCTCGGCATGATCATCGCGCACCTCACCGCGACGCTGATCACCGGCTGGTGGCTGTCACGCGGCGAGGCCGCCCTGTGGGCGCTGCTGCGCGCCGCCGGACGGCGGCTCAGCGCGGCTCTGCGCCTGCTCCCGCTGCCCTCGATCCCCGCTCCTGCGCGCACGGCGCCCGCCACCGTCGCCCCCGTCCCCGCCGGGCGGCTGCTCCGCCATACCGTCAGCAGACGCGGTCCTCCACTTCCCGCCGTCTGAGATCGCCTGACACCTGTGTCACCTGTCACCGCCGGAACAGAACACGAAGTATCGAAGTGGAGTCTCCAAGCATGTCCCTTTCCTCAGTGTGCCGCCGTGCCGCCGCCGTGACCGCCGGCGCCGTCGCGCTCACCATCGGCCTGGCGCTGCCCGCCCTCGCGCACGTGAGCATCAACCCGGGAACCGCGGAGCAGGGCGGGTTCACCAAGGTCGCCTTCCGGGTGCCGAACGAGCGTGACAACGCCTCGACCGAGAAGGTCGAGGTGGAGTTCCCCACCGACCACCCGCTGCCGTTCGTCTCGGTCAAGCCGGTACCCGGCTGGGACGTCAAGGTGGTAACCGGCAAGCTTCCCAAGCCGGTGACGACCGAGTACGGCGAGATCACCGAGGCCGTCACGAAGGTCACCTGGTCGGGCGGGAAGATCGGCCCCAGCCAGTTCCAGGAGTTCGAGGTCTCCATGGGGATGCTCCCCAAGGACACCGACCAGCTCACCTTCCCCACCACCCAGACCTACACCGGTGGTGAGGTCGTCAAGTGGGCCGACCCGCCCAAGGCCGACGGCTCCGAGGCCGACCGCCCGGTCCCGACCCTGAGGCTCACCCCCTCGACCGGGGGTGACGAGCACGGCGCCGGAGCGGCCAGCCCGTCCGCCACGGCCACCGTGGCCGCCCACGAGTCCGAGGCCGCCAAGCCCGCCGCGCAGGCGTCCTCCTCGGACGGCACCGCACGGCTGCTGGGCGGGGCCGGCCTGCTGGCCGGAGTCGTGGGCGTCGTGGTCGGCGTGCTCGGCCTGCGCCGTGGAGGACGCGCCTCCTGACCCGCCGGTGAGGCGCTCCGGCGGGAGGCTCGTGGAGAGGCTTCCGCGGAGAAGCCTCGGCGGAGACGAGAACAGACGGCGGGGGCCCGCGGATCGATTCCGCGGGCCCCCGCCTCCGTCTCCCCCGGCCGGATCAGCCGCTGATGTCCTTGCCGCTGAACCTGGCCCACGCGATCGAACCGAAGATCACGATGTAGGCGCCGAACACCAGCAGCCCCTGTCCCATCTCCCCGGTGGCGACCGGGTCTCGCAACACCCCGTCGAAACCGCTCCACCAGCTCGACAGCAGGTACGGCCGCAGCCCGGACAACTGCGGGATGACCCCGAGCACCTGGGCGACGATGACCAGCACCACGGTCGCGGCGATGGCGCCGATGGCGATCTCCGTCAGCGTCGAGAACGCCAGCGAGATCGCCGCCAGCGCCGCCATTCCCGCCGCGACGTACAGCACGACGAGCCCGATCCTCAGCAGTCCCTCGGCCATGGGGATCGTCCCGCCGGACAGCAGGGTGATCGGCCCCGCCGGGAACAACAGCAGCCCGGTGAGCAGCGCCGACGACGCGACCGCCGCCACGGCCGCCAAGCAGAAGATCACCGCGTTGGCGTACTTGACCACCAGCAGCCTGGTGCGGCCCACCGGAACCGCCAGCAGGTAGCGCAGCGTGCCGATGCCCGCCTCCCCCGCGATCGAGTCCCCGGCGACCACCGCGACCGAGACCGGCAGCAGCAACTGCACCAGCAGGGAGAGCGCGGCGAAGGTGAGGAACAGCCCGTTGCCGGTGATCTGGGTGAAGACGCCGGGAGCGCCGTCACCGGGCTCGGGTCCGCCGAACGCCCTGAGCGCGACGCCGAGCAGCACCGGCACCAGGACGAGCACCCCCAGCATGGCGAGGTTCCTCG
The DNA here is from genome assembly GCF_040631445.1 of Streptosporangium sp. NPDC020072. Lineage (NCBI taxonomy): Bacteria > Bacillati > Actinomycetota > Actinomycetes > Streptosporangiales > Streptosporangiaceae > Streptosporangium > Streptosporangium sp. NPDC020072. Next base: position 63,342 of record NZ_JBEYAB010000017.1, read on the forward strand.
GCCTGCGGAAGGTCAGCCCGACCTCGGAGAAGAGGAAGCGCATGAGACCGTGCCTCTTTGCGACGCCTTCGGCGTCGCGGGCTTGGGCGCTTTCGGGTCGGCGCTTTCCCTCGTCGTTCGTCCGCTGCGCTCCCTCACTCCTCAGTCCAAGCGCCGACGCGCCCAAGCCGGAGTCCTTCGCGCTGTCTTCCTTGGTGCGGGCCAGGCCGGGGGTGGGGCCTTCTAAGGCGTCGGTTTCGGAGGGCGGGGTGTCCTTCTCTCCGGTGTTCTGGGGGGCGGTCATTGTCTGGTTCGGGGAACCCTTCTCAGCCGGCGACATCGAAACCCTCTCCGGTCAGGCCGACGAACACGTCCTCAAGACTTGGGCGGCGTACGGCCAGGCCGCGCACCGCGACACCGGCGGTGACCAGTTCGGCGCAGATCCGCTCGGCGGCCTTCTCGCCCAGTTCCGCGCTCACCTCGTCCTCGCGGTCCTCGCCGAGCCGTACTCCCGCCAGGCCCAGGTCCGCCAGCACGGCCGCCGCGGCCGCGACGTCCGGTGTCTCGACGCTGATCCTGACCGCCTCCGCGGCTCTGAGGGTGGCCAGAGGACCCTGGGCGGCCAGCCGTCCGGCCCGCATCACGGCCACGTGGGAGCACATCTGCTCGATCTCGGCCAGCAGGTGGGAGGAGACGAACACGGTCGTGCCCTCCGCCGCGATCTCCTTGACCAGGCCGCGCACCTCCCTGGTGCCCTGCGGGTCGAGGCCGTTGGTCGGCTCGTCGAGGATCAGCAGTTCCCTGGGCCGCAGCAACGCGGCGGCGATCGCCAGGCGCTGACGCATGCCGAGGGAGTAGGCGCGGTAACGCTTGCGGGCGGCGGCCGTGAGCCCGACCCTTTCGAGGGCCTCACCGATCCTGGCCGAGGCGGTACGGGGATCGACCGTGAGGTCGGCCGCGTCGTAGCGGCGCAGATTGGCCTCACCGGACAGGTAGGGATAGAAGGACGGCCCCTCCACCAGCGCGCCCACCCTCGGCAGCGCCGTCCGCAGGCCGTCCGGCATGGCGGTGCCGAGCAGTTCCCAGCCGCCCTCCGAGGGGGCGACCAGGCCGAGGAGCATACGGATCGTCGTGGTCTTTCCCGAGCCGTTGGGGCCGAGGAACCCGAAGACGCTTCCCTTCGGCACGGCAAGGTCCAGGTGGTCGACGGCCACCTGGCCGCCCCTGAAGCGTTTGGTCAGTCCGCGGGTGACGATCGAGTAGTCCTCCGTGCGGGCCTCGGGAGGCACAGCGGAGGAAGCGGAGGAGGATCTGTCCTCCTGGACGGTCAGCATGGCTCTCCCATCGTCGCCTGTGTCGTCTCCGCCTTCGAGCGCGACGGCCCTCCGCTCGCGGCGTCGTTCCTGGGGCGTGGCCCGACGGGCCGGAGGGTGGGTACGGCCCCGCTCCGCCCCGCCGGAGTCCCGGTCCCGGGAGACGTGGGCGCGTCCCCCGGGGCCGGCCGCCGGGAGTCATGGCCCTCCCGGCGTCCCGTTCGTCAGCTCGCCGCCGCTTCCTGCAGCCTCTCCGGGGTGACCGCGCCGACCAGCAGGCGGCCGTCGTCGGTCAGCAGCGCCGAGAGCAGCTTGCTCTGGATGACCCTGCCGCTGCCCCACGGCCCGCTGACCTGCTTGGCCGACCTCAGCAGGGCGTCCGCGAGGGCGTTCGCGTTCCCCGCCGGGCCGTCCGCGTCCTGGGACCGGTTCGCGCCGAGGTCCTTGACGGAGAAGGGGAGCACCGCGACCGAGGTCCAGCCCTGCCCGACGACCTTGGCCCTGCCCTTCAGCGCCCGTTCCCGTTCCTGCCTGGCCCGGTCCTGCTCGCTGAACTCGTCGGCGGCCCGCTCGGTCACCTTCGCCCCCGCGGGCGGGGTGAAGGTGAAGTTCTCCGCGGCGGGCGGGGTGAACGTGACCGAGGTGAAACCGACCTCGAAGGCCGGCTCGGCGGCGCTCTTGGCGTAGACCTGCACCCGCAGGGGGACGAAGGTCTCCCCGTCGAGCGCCAGCTTGACCTCCTTGACCAGGGACGCGCCGTCCTTGGGAGCCAGGACGAGCTGGTAGGCGGGGCGGTCGGCGACCCGCTCGGTGTTGCTCACGCTCACCACGGTGTCCGTGGCCGCCCTGCTCAGCACCTGCTGCGCGGCCTGCTGCGGAGTGGTCGCGGAGGGAAGCGCGGTGGCGTGCTTGTCCTGCGCCTCGGGGTCCACCCCGTTGATCCGGGTGGCCTCGTTGTCCTCGCTGCGCCACAGCCAGACCTGGTCGCCGTTGACGATCAGGTCGGTCTCGCTCATCTTGCCCGGAAGAGCCAGCCTGAGCCGGTCCGCGCCGCCGTACCAGACCTTGAGCTCGTGTGAGCCCGCCAGCAGGGCGGCGGGTGAGGAGCCGCCCATGCCCGAGATCTCCGGCAGGCCGGGAAGTCCCAGGGAGGCTGTCTGAATGACGGTGCCCGACATGGGCTTCATGCCGGACCGGGAGGCCGTGGCGGCGTCGGCGAGCAGCTGCTGCGCCGTACGCGCGGGGAGCGTGGGCTCCCCCTGGACGGCTGCGATGACCGGGCCCGCTCCGATGGCCGCGGCTACCACCGCGATCGCAGCGACCGGCACACCCCATCTCGTCACGCGGCTTCGCCTTGTTCGTTCAGACATGTCACTCCTTTACGGTAGTGCGTCGATCGTTTCTGAAGGCAGCTTGCGTGACCGTTCCTGTGCCGGAGCTGAGACAGACTGAGAGGTCTCACAGGTTCTCAGCGGTCTCTCAGTGCCGCTGGCCGAAGATGGGGGCGAAGGCGGAGGTGGTGGGGGATGCGGGTTCTCGTCGTTGAGGACGAGCGGCGGATGGCCGCGGCGCTCCAGCGCGGGCTGCAGGCCGAGGGGTTCGCGGTCGACCTCGCGCATGACGGCGAGGAGGGACTGCACCTGGCCAGGGTCGGCGACTACGACGTGGTCGTGCTGGACATCATGCTGCCGAGGATCTCCGGCTACAACGTCTGCAAGCAGTTGCGGGCCGAGGAGAACTGGGTGCCGATCCTGATGCTGTCGGCGAAGGACGGCGAGTACGACATGGCCGACGGCCTCGATCTGGGCGCCGACGACTACCTGACCAAGCCGTTCTCCTACGTCGTGCTGGTCGCCAGGCTCAGGGCGCTGCTGCGCCGGGGCGCGAACCGGCGCCCCGCCGTGCTGCGGGCCGGTGACCTGACCCTGGACCCCGCGCGGCGCCGTGTTTCCAGGGGGCAGCAGCCGATCGAGCTGACACCCAGGGAGTTCGCCCTCCTGGAGTACCTCATGCGCCACCACGACGAGGTGGTCTCCAAGTCCGAGATCCTGGAACACGTGTGGGACACCTTCGACACCGACCCCAACGTGGTCGAGGTCTACGTGGGCTACCTGCGCCGCAAGGTCGACGCGCCGTTCTCCAGGAACGCGCTGCAGACCGTCAGGGGGGCCGGGTACCGGCTCGCGGGCGATGGCGGCTGACCCGCGCACGCGGGGCGGGCGCCGTACGGCCGGTTGGTGGCGGCGCAAGAGCCTGCGTTTCCGGCTGACCGCGGTCGCCTCCGCCGTGCTCGCGCTCGCGCTGGTCGTCTCGGCGTACGTGATGGTCGGCGTGCTGGGCCAGGCGCTGATCACCACCATCGACGACGCGATCTACCAGCGGGCGCGCGACACGGTCTCGCTGGCCGACGCCGGGCGGCTGCCGGACGAGCTGACCACCTCGGACGGCACGCTGCTGCAGGTGATCGACGGCCGGGGGCGGATCACCCACGCGACCACCGGCACCGACCGGCTGGTGCCGCTGCTGAGCGCGTCCGAGCGGGCCTCCGCGATCACCAAGGGAAGGGCGCGGTTCGTCAACGGCGAGCCGTACGGCATCCCGCATCTGCTTCGGGTACGGGTGCTCAGCGCGGACCGGGGGCAGAGTGTGATCTCGGCGCGCTCGTTCCGTGAGGTGGAGACCAGCCTCAGTACGGCCGGTCACGTGCTGGTCGTCGGCACGCCGCTGCTGCTCGTGCTGCTCGCCGGCGCCAGCTGGGTGATCATCGGCAGGACGCTGCGTCCCATCGCCGCGCTGCGCAGGGGCGCGGACGAGATCACCGACACCGCGCGTTCCAGGCGGCTGCCGGTGCCCGAGGCCAGGGACGAGGTGCACAGCCTCGCCACCACCCTCAACGACATGCTGACCAGGCTCGAACAGGCCGACGCGCGGCAGCGGTCCCTGGTCTCCGACGCGGCGCACGAGCTGCGCAGCCCGCTGGCCAGTATCCGTCTCCAGCTTGAGGTCGCGCTCGGCCATCCCGAGGGGCAGGACTGGCGGGAGACGGCCGAGGGCGTGCTTGAGGACACCATGCGCCTGTCCAGGCTGGCCGAGGACCTGCTCGCCCTGGCCAGGCTCGACGAGCGGGGCGGCCCCGCCCGCAGGGAGCCCGTCGAACTGGAGCAGCTCATCCAGCAGACCGTCGAGCGCTACGGCGAGGCCGTCACGGTACGGCTGCCCGCCCCGGCGGGCGACTCCCCCACGAGGGCGGCCGTGGTGACGGGCGACGCTCTCGACCTGGGGCGGGTGCTGGTCAACCTCGTGGACAACGCGCTGCGGTACACCTCGGCCCCGGTGGTGGTCGAGTTGCGCGTCGAGGGCGCGGACGCGGTGCTGACCGTCACCGACGACGGCCCCGGCGTCCCCGAACCGGACAGGGAACGGGTCTTCGACCGTTTCACCCGGCTGGACAGCGCGCGCAGCCGTGACGAGGGCGGTTCCGGGCTCGGCCTGGCGATCGTCAGGGAGACGGTCAACGCCCACGGCGGCGCGGTGCACCTGGAGGATGCCTCGCCTGGTTTACGGGCAGTTGTACGACTTCCGCTATCTTGACCGACGCTTGTCCATCATGTGCTTGGCCGGGAAGGGCCCGGAGACCTAGCGTCACTTTCATGACTTCCGCTGACGGCGGCGAGCGGGAGCTGATCCTGCGGGTCGCGACGCGGCTCTTCGCCGCCCTTGGCTACGACGGAACCTCGACCAGTCAGATCACCGAGGCCGCCGGGGTCGACGTCGCCACGCTCAACGAGCACTTCGGCGGCAAGCGGGAGCTGTACCTCGCGGTCATGGAGCGCGCCCACCTGACCGAACTCGCCGATCTTGAGGGGACGATCGCGCAGATCGCCGCCGCGCCTCCGGGAGACCCCCTCGGGGAGCCCTCGGGGGCCGTGCACCGCCTGCTCGACAGCTACATCGACTTCTGCGTCAGGAACCCCGACATCGCCGCGTTGTGGATGCACCGCTGGCTGTCCGACGCCAGCGACGTCACCGAGCCGGAACGGCAGTACGTCCAGCCGGTGGTCCGGCGCATCAGCGAGACCCTGCGGTCCCTGGCCTCGCCGTCCGCCGACGTGATGTTCGCGGTCTGGACGGTGACGTGGTCGGCGCACGCCTTCTCCCGTGGCGGGGTCCTCGACGAGGAGGGCAACCACTGGAGCCCCGGCGACCCGGAGATCCTGCGCCGCTTCCGCGCCTACATGCACGACGTGGTGCACCACGCCCTCGGCCTGCCGGGTGATCCGCCTCGGTCGTGAGTCAGGGCCGTGACCTTCGGTTCCCTCCGGCGGACGGTACGCGACGGACCAGATAACAAATCGATTTACCCCGGTCAGGATATTGCGGTAAACCCGTCGCGGGTTCACGATGGGGACGCTCACTTGTGCCTCTTCCGGGGCGCCGGGGCACCCCCGGCGGGCGAGACCGTCAGCACGAGCCAGGCATGCGTTCCCAGGCCTGCGGGACGGACCGTCTGCCGCCGTCGCGGGACCGCCCGCGGACAGGACCCATCGAAAGGCGAGGTGCGCCCCCGCCTCGCGATCGGGCCACCCGTTCCCCCCACGGGTGGCCCGATCCCATTCCGGTCCTCTCAGAGACCTGATCCGCGCAGTCCGGAGACGACGGCGAGGGCGTCACGGGCGGAGGCGGCGTCGTGGACCCGGAAGACCCTGGCGCCCTGCCAGGCGGAGACCGCGAGGGTGGCGATGGTCCCGGCGTGCCGCTCGTCGACAGGCAGCCCGCCGAGGGTCTCGCCGACGAAGTCCTTGTTGGAGACCGCGACGAGCACCGGCCAGCCGGTGCCGACCATCTCGCCGAGGCGACGGCTGATCTCCAGGGAGTGCCGGGTGTTCTTGCCGAAGTCGTGCGCCGGGTCGATGAGGATCGACTCTCTGGCGACCCCGGCGGCGGCCGCCCGCTCGGCGAGGCCGACGGTGTGGTCGACGACGTCGGCGACCACGTCGTCGTAGGCGATGCGGTGCGGGCGGGTGCGCGGGGTCACGCCTCCCGCGTGCGCGCACACCAGGCCGATGCCGTGCCTGGCCGCGACGTCGGCCAGGCCGGGATCGACTCCACCCCAGGTGTCGTTGAGCAGGTCGGCGCCGGCCTCGGCGACGACCTCGCCGACCTCGGCGCGCCAGGTGTCGACGCTGATGACCAGATCGGGGTGACGGTCCCTGACCGCCGCGACCAGGCCGGCCACCCGGCGGATCTCCTCCGCGGGGTCCACCTCGTCGCCCGGTCCCGCCTTGACACCGCCGATGTCCACGATGTCCGCGCCGCCTTCGACGGCCCCGTCGACGGCCTTGAGCGCGGCCTCGAAGCCGTAGGTCCTGCCCCTGTCGTAGAAGGAGTCGGGGGTGCGGTTGACCACCGCCATGATCGCGAATTCGCCGGGCCGGAACTCACGGCCTCGCAGGCGCAAGATAGTCATCGATACCGAGCCTATCGGGCCGGTACCGGAGAGGCGGGCGCTCCCACCTGCGCCGCCTCCGGGGGTTGGGGAAACCGTGCCTCACGTGGAGGTCAGGCGGCCGACCCACCCTCGGCCACCGTGACGAAGTCCTGGGCGACGGAGGGCAGCCGCCGCCGCGCGTGGACGAGGGCGATCACCCTGCGGACCGAGGGGTCGAGGGAGCGGACCACCAGCCCGGCCCTGGCCGCCTGTTCGGCCATGCCCCGGTACCACAGCAGGGAGGCCGCTCCCGAGCGGACCGTGTTGAGCCAGTTGCCGCGCTCGTCGAGCTGTACGGCGGGCACGGGAGCGATGCCGTACTTGGTGAACAGGGCGTCGAACTCCCTGCGCCGGGCACTGCCGGGGACGGGCATGACCAGCCGCATGCCGTTGAGCCTGTTCATCGGGACCGGGTCGGGCAGGTCCAGGCCGGACGGGGAGATCAGCACGATCTCCTGGCGTTCCAGCGGATGGCTGACCAGGTCGGCCGGGACGGGCAGGTCCGTCAGGCCGAGATCGGCCCGCTGGTCCCTGATGGCGTTGACCACGCCGTCCCGGCCGTCGCAACGGACGATGTGCACGCGCACCCCTGGATGCTCGGCGGCGTAGGCGGGAAGGAGTCGTCCGGCCAGCCCCGGTTCGAGGCTGGGGGTCGAGGCGATGCGCAGTTCCGCGTCGGCCTGGTGGCCGTGGGCGGACAGTGCCTCGATCTCCCTGACTGCGTCGAGCGCCTCCCGGGCCAGCTTGACCACCCGGCGCCCCTGCGCCGTGACGACCACGCCGCGCCCGGAACGGGCGAACAACGTCATTCCCAACTCTCGCTCAAGGTCTCTGATCGCGCGGGAAAGCGCGGGCTGCGCGATGTACAGCGACCTGGCCGCATCTGTCATGGTGCGGTGCTCCGCCGTCGCGACCACGTAGCGGAGCTGCTGCAGATTCATGGCTTCGACGCTAGGACACGGGCCCGGGGTCGGTCCCGGACATTGCAGAGATCACCTTTGACGATTTCAGAATGTAACCGTATATAGCGACATCCGTGACGGATGATAAATCAGTATGCTTACGCCCCAAATTCGATAAAAGTCCGGTCATTCGTGGACGGCCGGACACTCGGGTTAACGGGGAGACAGCGTGACAGGCAACGGGCACAACCCTCCACAACCACCGTGGCCTCAAGGGCCTCAGGGGCCCCAGGGCCCCCAGGGGCACCCCCGTCCCGCACCGCCGCCTCCCGCCTGGCCCGCCGCGCCGCCTCAGGGACCACCACAGGGACCGCCTCCCGGCCCGCCGCAGGGGATGCCCGGACAGCCGTACCCGTCCGCGCCGCAGCCTCCTCCCGGGCAGGGTTTCCCCCCGGGTTACGGCTATCCGCCGCCCGGTCAGGCAGGCCCAAGACCCGGCCCCAACCAGGGATACGGTCACCCGCCCGCCCCGCCGCAGGGCTATCCGCCCCAGAACCCGGGACCGCAGGGCTACCCGCCCGCGGGCCAGGGGTATCCGCCGCCGCCCGCGCAGGGCTACCCCCGGCCCGGGCCCCAGGGGCAGCCGCCCTACCCCGGGGCGCCCCAGGGGCAGCCGCCGTACGGCGCGCCGATCCCGCCACCTCCTCCCGTCTCTCCCGCTCCGTGGCAGCCGCCGCAGCGGCGCTCGGGAGGCGCCGGAGTGATCGTGGTGAGCGTCTTCGGTGTGATCGCGCTGCTCTTCATCGGGCTCGTGGTCGCCGGGTCGATCATCAAGAACCGTTACCGGGACTCGGCCCCGCACTTCGCCGTGCCCACCTACACGCCCTCCCCCTTGGAGACCTCGCGGCCGGCCACCGAGGACACGCCCACACCCACACCGACGGAGACGCCGCAGGAGACGAAGCCGACGGACGTGCCCAGCCCCTCGAAGGAGGTCGTCCGCAACACCACCCTGGAGGGCAACACCCTCTACCGGACCGGTGGCCTGCCCACGGTGAGCTGTTCCGCGGGCTCGCCGAGCATCTACAGCCACAGCCAGCTCAAGGGGCTGATCCTGAAGACCTCCAAGTGCCTGGACAAGGGGTGGTCGCGGATCCTCGGCGAGCAGGGCATCGACTGGAGCCCGCCCGGCTACGCCATCGTCTCGGGCCGGGGACGCGGGGCGTGCGGGGACTTCCCCCAGATCGGCAGCATCGTGCCGTACTACTGCCCGCGCAACCACACCATCTACGCCTCGACCGGCGCCATGGCCAAGGGATCGGGCAACAGCCTCGGATACGGCCAGATCGTCGGCTGGCACGGCGCGATCATCAGCATGATGGCCCATGAGTACGGCCACCACGTGCAGCAGCTGACCGGCCTGTCCGACAGCTGGTGGCAGAAGACGCAACGCTCGTCGAGCAGGAGCGGCAGGCTCGCGCTGAGCCGCAGGTTCGAGCTCCAGGCCACCTGCTTCGGCGGGATGTTCATGCGTTCGGTCGCGAGCACCTACCCGGTCACCCCGGCCAGGCGCAACACGCTCTACTACTTCTACTCGCGGGTCGGGGACTGGCCCGGTTACCCCCGTGACCACGGGACTCCGGCGAACAACAACCGCTGGTTCCGCCAGGGCTACGAGAAGAACAAGACCTTCCAGTGCAACACCTGGCTGGCCTCCTCCTCCTCGACGTCATAGCTTAAATACTCATTAACCGAAGTTTGGTTGTCTGTCTGCCATGTCCATGTATGGGGCTAGAATCCTGCCAATTCCATGTAATCGGGGGACCTCGGCTGTTTTGCCAGGTGGACCGGGGTAGGACGCAGTAGGAAGCGGTGTGATCATGCGCCATGGGCAGGGCCCGGGGGACTCTTCCGGCGATGACGGGAAACGGCACGCCCCTGAGCAGGACCCGGGGGTCACCCCCGGCGCCCCCGCCGCCGACGTTCCCGGCGCTCCGGGAACCCCCGACGCCCCCGGTGTTCTCGGCGCCCCCGGTCCTCCCTCGGCCGGGGCCGGCGAGGGGGCCGGGAAGACCGCCCAGCCCCCGGGAGAGGACGCCCGGATCCCACAGGGCCCGGGAGACCTCGCACAGGGCCCGCCTCCCGTGGCGCGACCGGCAGGGAAACGGCCCAGGTTCGCCAAGCCGCTGACGACCGCCTCGCTCGTCGGCTGGACCGGGCTCTCGGTGGTCCTGCCCGGCGCGGCCCACCTGCGCGCGGGACACCGCCGTACCGGCTACGCGCTGCTGGGCGTCTTCGCCGCGCTCCTGGTCGCCGCGGCGGTCGTCGCGTTCGTCGTCCTTCCCGGCAACGTGGGCTTCCTGACCAGGGACAGCACGCTGACGAGCGCGGTGGCCCTGGCCGGCGCCGGAGCCCTCGCCTGGTTCCTGATCGTGCTCTCCTCCTACATCTCCCTGCGTCCGAGGAGGCTCAGCGGCAGGGGACAGATCGTCTCCGGCGTCGCGATCGGCCTGCTGTGCGTCGGGGTGATGTCGCCGTTCGCCCTGGTGGCGAACACCGTGCTGACCGCCAAGAACACGGCCAACGCCATCTTCCAGAGCTCGACCGACAACCCGGCCGTGGTCCCCGTCAAGCACGAGGATCCGTGGAACGGACGCGACCGGGTGAACTTCCTGCTCGTCGGCGGCGACGGCGCGGGCAACAGGGACGGCATCAGGACCGACAGCATGACCGTGGCCAGTGTGCAGGTCTCGACCGGCAACACGGTCATGTTCAGCCTGCCCCGCAACCTGCAGCACGTCCGCTTCCCTCCGGACGGCACGCTCGGCAGGCAGTTCCCCAACGGCTTCATGCGCGAACTGCCCAACGGCGGCCTGCTCAACGAGGTGTGGCAGTACGGCGAGGAGCACCCCGAGGTCGTCCAGGGCAAGGACGGTCAGCGCGGGCCCAGGGCTCTCATGGAGGCGATCGGCTACACCCTCAACCTGAGGATCGACTACTACGCGCTGATCAACATGTTCGGCTTCGCCCACCTGGTCGACGCCATCGGCGGCCTGAAGATCCGGGTGGACAGGGACGTCCCGTGGGGCGGCCTCTACGGCACCGCCGGCACCATCAGGGCCGGCTACCGGACGCTGTCGGGTGAGGAGGCCCTCTGGTACGGCCGCTCCCGTGTCGGCAGCGACGACTTCTCCCGGATGAGCCGCCAGCGCTGCGTCATCGGCGCCTTCGCCCAGCAGGCGACCCCCTCGGTCGTGCTCACCAACTTCGTCAAGATCGCGAACGTCGCCAAGAAGATGGCCAAGACCGACATCCCCCGTGAGCTGCTCGACCCGCTGACCGAGCTGGCCCTCAAGGTCAAGAACGCCAGGATCACCAGCCTGCAGTTCGTGCCGCCGGAGTTCTACTCCGGCTCCCCCGACTGGCGGAAGATCCGCGCCGCGACCGTCAGGGCGCTGCGCCAGTCCGAGCGGCCCGCCCGCCGGGCCCAGGCCGCCGGGGTGACGGCCTCGCCGGGCGTGAGCGGGGCAACGGCCTCCCCCACGGGCGGCGACGGCACGCCCGCGGCGACCCCCTCGACCACGCGGCCCACGCCGCACCGGACGGCGCCGCAGACACCGCGCGAGACGCCCACCCAGAACGGCGCCACCGCCAAGTCGCTGAGCGAGATCTGCGGCTTCTGACCCACTCGTCCTGGGCGGGCGGGCCCCGGTTCTGCGCCCGCCCGTCCAGGGGTCCGGTAGCAGGCCGGAGCGGTCCCCGGTGCCGCGATCATGTCCGCCGGGACAGTGATCGGCGACCTTCCGGAGAAGGAAATCAACCCTGGCGTTTTGCTGGGATTGGTGACATAAGGCCTGTTCAGAGGCATTTTTCACGGCTGGACGGGGCCGCCGGAAATGCAGGAACGTGGGGAGAGTTCGATCCCCTCGAATCCGGTGGTGCGCCATGCGAGTCCTGATCCAGCTCCGCCCAACCCCCGACATCGTCGCGGCCGTGGCCGACCCGGGTGTCGCCACGACCACGGCCGACGTGTCCGACGGCCTGCCCGGGGTCGTCCTCGACCACTCCTTCGTCCCGGTCGCGGTGCCCCGCCCGGTACCGGCGGCCGGGGGCGACCCGCTGTCCCTGAACCAGGCACTGACCTTCTCCTTCGCCGCCGAACACGCCTCGGTCCTGGTCCGCGGCGAGATCTCCGACGACGAGCTCTCCACCAGGGTCACGCTGCTGCCCAACACCCGCTCCGACGTCATCGGGGTGCACGCCGACCCGGTGATCGGGTCGAGCATCGTCTGCGGCGGCGACGCCCCCGTCGGCGACTGGCACGACGTGGAGCGGCTGCTGCGCGTCGCCGAGCTCAGGTCGGAGGGGCTGGACGGCTCCGGCGTCCCCCTGGCCGTCGTGGACACCGGCATCAACGCCGCACACGTCGCCCAGCGCATCGGACACGCCCCGATCATCGACTCCGCCCACAGCTGGAACCCCTCCGGCGTCTCCGGGACCGCGGGCCGGTTCGAGGTCGACCACGGCACGATGTGCGCCTTCGACGCACTGATCAGCGCCTCGAAGGCGTCGTTGATCGACATTCCCGTGCTGCTCTCCCGGCGTCCCGGCGGCTCGGAGATCGACGGCCTGCTCTCCGACGCCGTCGCCGCCTTCGCCCACCTGCGCACCGTGCTCGACTCCCTGCCCGCCGCGACCCGGTCGCTGGTCGTCAGCAACAGCTGGGGCTCCTTCTCCCCCGAGTGGGACTTCCCCGTCGGCCACCCCGGCAACTACTCCGACAACGCGGCCCACCCGTTCAACCTGATCGTCTCCAGCCTTGAGCAGGCGGGCGCCGACGTGCTGTTCGCCGCGGGCAACTGCGGGCGCGACTGCAGGGACCGCCGGTGCGCCTACCCCGACCGCCCGATCGGCGGCGCCAACTCGCACCCGAGCGTGCTGTCCGTCGCCGGTGCGGACACCGAGGGCGAGCGGGTCGGCTACTCCTCCCAGGGGCCCGGCCGTCTCGCCCAGCGCAAGCCCGACATCTGCTCCTACACCCACTTCTCCGGCTCCGGGGCTTTCGGCGAGGGCTCGCCCGACTCGGGCACCTCCGCGGCCTGCCCCGTCGCCGCCGGACTGGTCGCGGCCATCCGCACCCGCTGGCCCGCCGCCGTACTGTCCCCCTCGCAACTGCGCACCCTGCTGCACCGCACCGCGGACGACCGGGGCGGTGTCGGCTACGACTACGACTACGGCTACGGCCTGCTGGACGTCGCGGGGGTTCTCGCCGCACTGCGGCGCAGAGACCGGCGTGCGGCGTAGCGGCGGCACGGTCATGGTCCTCATCACCGTACGGCTGCCGCCGCAGGCCACACTCGAACAGGCCACGCACCGCCTCGGCCTCAGGGACGAGGAGGTCGACCTGGGCTACGACCTGGTGCTCATCGATCCCCGCAGGGGCCTGTACGGCCTGCGCGTGACCGAGGCCGCCGCCGACCGGATCTCCCCGGTCGCCTTCGGAGGCACGGGCCCCCACTCCGACCCCCGCATCGAGCCGTACGGCCCGCCGCGCTAGGCCGAGCACCGGCAGGGAAACACGAAAAGGCCCGGCCGAAAAAGAAGAACAACCGGAAAACCGTATCTCCTTTTCTGTCACGTAGCCTTCCGGAGGCATTTCCGGAACAGGTGGCGGCCGTTTTCCCGCCTTTTCCGCTCCCTGATCCTCGTGCACCCTTGGTCCGTGGAACCCGGCGCCGGCCCCCTTATCCCGGCGCCGGGGAAATCATTCACCGTGACCATGGAGGGGAAATGCCCGAGAGGAAGAGCGATTACGGCCCGGCACGATTACCGGGGGCGGTTCGCACGGCCGCCGTACTCGTCGGGGCCCTGTCCGCCGTCCTGGCCACGGCCGGACCCGGAGTGGCCCTGCCCGCCCCCGCCCCCGCCCCCGCCCCCGCCACGGCTGCGGCCGCGCAGTGCGGTGACGTGGTGACGGCGAACCTCGTCCTGACCGCCGACCTGGTGTGCCAGGGCACCGGGCTGACCATCGGCGCGGACAACGTCACCGTCGACCTCGCGGGCCACACCGTCAGCGGGGCGCCCGCCGTCCAGATCCCCGACCGCAGGGGCACGACGCTGGTCAACGGCACGCTCACCGGCTCCCAGTCGCTCACCGCCGCCGGTTCCCAGCTGATCTCGCCGATCCCGCTGACGGTCTCGGGAGTCCGGCTCGGGGCGCAGACGAAGCTGACCAACGCCTCCGCCGTCCTCGGTCAGGGTTCCGGCGGCTGCACGGTCAACGGGATCAGGGCCCAGGACTCCTGGGTGACGCTCGACGGCTGCGAGGCGCGCGACCAGCTGTATCTGCGCCAGTCGACGGGCACCGTGCGCGCGAGCAGACTGACCTCCGGCTCCCTGCGGCTTGAGCAGTCCAGCAGGGGGCGCTACGAGAACAACGTCTTCGACGACTTCACCGTGCTCCTCTACGACATGTCCCGCGAGAACGTGTTCACCGGCAACGTCCTGAAGAACGCGGAAAGCGCCTTCTACACGGCCATGCCGCAGTCGCCGAACGTCACCAACACGATCCAGGACAACGACATCAGGAACAACGACATCGGCTTCGAGGCCGATGACGTCACCGGTTTCACCATCAAGGGCAACCGGTTCACCTCCAACCGCACCGCGGGCGTCCTCGTCGACAACGGCATCAGGCGCGCGAACTCGGAGTGGATCTCCGGCAACGTGTTCACCGGCAACGGCCTGCGGCCCAGCGGGGTCAAGGATCGTGACGGCAACCCGGTCGCGGGTGGCGTCCACGTCCGCACCGTCCCCGAGTCCCGGATCAACCTGTCCGGCAACGTCGGCAGGTTCAACGGCGGCTACCTCATCTGGGCTCCCGCGGGTCAGGTCGTCGACGGCGGCGGCAACAAGGGCCCCTGCGGGCCGGTGCCCAACCCCGACCTGACCTGCCTCTGACCACGCGTTCCCGCGTTCCGTTCCATCCGCCGTCCTCTCGGCCCGCCGACCTCCGTGCGCGCCGAGTCCACACTGTCGGATTTATCACCAAATTTCAGGAAAAGCGGTGTGGGCAGGTTCGGTGGAACCGATCGCCGAAGACGGCACGCGTGACCGTCGCCGCCGCGCCTGCGGCGACCGTGCTCGGGGCGGCCCGCGCCGCCCCGGCCTCGGCGCGCGTCCCGGATGCGGGAGCGGGCGAACGACCCCCCTGCGGCGGGACGGGCCGGTCCCTGGCCTGAGGAGGCCGACTTCCGGGCGGGGCGGATGATCCCCGAGCGATATGATCTTCCCTCAGTTCACCCGGCCAACGACCCACGGGGAGTCATTCGTGCCGCTGCGCGAGCGTGCCCGCGCCGTTCTGGAGGCTCCGCGCTTCCAGCAGGCCGTCATCGCGATCATCCTGGTCAACGCCGCGACCCTGGGACTGGAGACCTCCGAGGTGGCGGTCGAGCGGTACGGCACGGCCCTGACCGTCATCGACCACGCCGCGCTCTACGTCTTCGTCGCCGAGTTGCTTGCCAAGGTCTACGTCTACCGGGGCCGGTTCTTCGCCGACCCGTGGAACCTGTTCGACACCTCGATCGTGACGATCTCCCTGTTGCCCGTCGCCAGTGGCCTCTCGGTGTTGCGGGCGTTGCGCATCCTGCGGGCGCTGCGCCTGATCTCGGTCGTGCCGAGTCTGCGCAGGGTGGTGACGGCGCTGCTCAACGCGGTGCCCGGGATGACGTCGATCGTGCTGCTGCTCGGCCTGGTGCTCTACGTGGCGGCGGTGATGGGCGCCAAGCTCTATCACGACACCGCGCCGGACTACTTCGGGGACCTGCCGACCTCGCTGTTCACCCTGTTCCAGATGATGACCGGGGACGGATGGTCGGACATCACCCGGGAGGTCATGGACGAGCACCCGGCGGCCTGGATCTTCTTCGTGGCCTTCATGCTGGTGTGCACCTTCGTGGTGCTGAACCTCTTCATCGCCGTCGTGGTCAGGGCCATGGAGGACGAGCACGCCGAGCAGTCGGCCGAGGCCGCGGCCCAGGAGGCCCTGACGGTCAGGGAGACGAACGAGGCGGTGCTCGCGGAGCTGACCGCGCTCAGGGCGGAGATCCGCGAGTTGCGGGACCGGGTCCCGGTGACGCCCGCCGGCCGCTGACCGGTGGGCGGGCGCCAGCGGTGAGCCGTCAGCGGGAGTAGAACTCCACGACGAGCTGCTCGTCGACCGGGATCACGATCTGCTCGCGCAGCGGGCGGCCGACGAGGGTGAACCTCAGGTCGGTGTGGCTGACGTCGAGGTAGGCGGCGATCCGGTCGTCGGCGTAGACGCCCTCCGCAGCCGCGACGAACGGCTGCATCGTCCTGGACCTCTGACGGACCGCGATGACCTGGCCGGGCTTGACCAGGTAGCTGGGGATGTCGACCTTGCGGCCGTCCACGGTGATGTGGCCGTGGGAGATGTACTGACGGGCCGCGTAGATCGACGGGGCGAGACCCGCCCGCAGGACCAGGGAGGCCAGACGGCTCTCCAGCAGCACGACCAGCTCGGCTCCCGAACGGCCGGTGCCACGCAGCGCCATGTCCCAGTAGCGGCGCATCTGCCGCTCGGAGACGTCGTAGTACCAGCGCAGCTTCTGCTTCTCCATCAGCCGCAGGCCGTAGTCACCGGTCTGCCGCCTGTTCGTCTTGCGCCCGTGCTCGCCCGGAGGGTACGGCCGCTCCTCGAAGTAGCGCACGGCCTTGCGGGTCAGCGGGACGCCCGCCCTGCGGGACAGCCGCACCTTGGGCCCGGTGTAGCGCACGGTCACTCCTCTGTGATTAGGTTTGCCTTAGTGAGGTAAGCCTTACCTTAGGTCAAGGATCCCCCGATCTCAAGGAGAGCCTGTTCATGCAGCCCGTCACCGCTCCCCCGATCCCCGAACGGGTCCGCACCCTCGCCGCCACGGCCGTCCCGACCCACGTGTCCCTGACCGGGACCCGCCTGCCCGCCTCGCCCGCCAGGGGAGGCGTCGACGACCGGGGCCGCCCGGTGCTGCTGGTCATGCCGGGAGATCCGCTCCACGACGCGCTCGACGAACCCGTGGTGACCGTCGACCTGACGGCCAGCCGCAGTCTCGGAGCCGTCCAGGCCTCGCGCGGCCTGCTCAAGGTGCAGGGGTGGGCGCAGGCCGTACCCGATGGGGAGGCGCGGCAGGCCGCAATCGCGATCGCCGAACGCTGCCCCGACGAGGCGCTGTTCGAGGCTCTTGAGGGCCGTGGCCCCCGGCTGCTGCGGATCGACGTCGGCCAGGTGATCTATCTCACCGGCCCGGAGTCGGGGGTGCTCGACGGTGAGGAGTATCTCGGCGCCCGCCCCGACCCCCTGATGGACGTCGCCGAACGCCTGCTCGGCCATGTCAACGGCACACACCGCGACCAGCTTGAGACGGCGCTGGCCTGCCTGCTCGACGGGCCCGTCCCCGACGTATGGCTCTGGGAGCTCGACAGGTTCGGCGCGACCGTCCGCTCAGGCGTCGACGAGCCGACGCTGATCCGTCTGCCCTGGCCCGTCCCCGTCTCCGACGCCGGGTCCCTTGAGCGCGCCCTGCGCTGCCTGCTCTGTCACCGCTGACACGCCCGGCCCTGCTCCCGTTCTCCCCGGCCGCGCCCCTGTCCGTTCACGGGACGCGCGGGGAGAGGGGTTGTCTCAGCTCTCGGGGACGACCTCCCTGGTGGTACGGATGACCTCGTCGACGAGCCCGTAGTCCCTGGCCTCGGTCGCGGTGAACCAGCGGTCGCGGTCCCAGTCCTCCTCGATCTGTTCCAGCGTCTGGCCGGTGTGGAAGGCGATCCGCTCACGCATGAGCTGCTTTGTGTACAGCATCTGCTCGGCCTGAATGGCGATGTCGGTGGCGGTGCCGCCCAGGCCTCCCGAGGGCTGGTGCATGATGATCCTGGCGTGCGGCAGCACGTAACGCTTGCCCGGCGCCCCCGCGCACAGCAGGAACTGCCCCATGGAGCCCGCGATGCCCATCGCGACCGTGGCGACGTCGTTGGGGATGTACTGCATGACGTCGTAGATGGCCATGCCCGCCGAGACAGAGCCGCCCGGCGAGTTGATGTAGAGCCAGATGTCACGCCGGTCGTCGTCCGCGGACAGCAGGAGCAGCTCGGCGCAGATCCTGTTGGCCACCTCGTCGTTCACCTCCGTGCCGAGGACGACGATCCGTTTACGCAAAAGCCGCTGGTAGAGCTGATCCTCGGCGACGGGCCGCGAATTGGTCATCTCTTTCACCCACCCCGGAGCTGAATTTACGAATGACGATTCATCGCGACCATAACGCTCCCTGGCCGGCGTTCCCGCGCCGTTCGCTGTGAGCGCTTTCCGCTCACAGCGCACCTGGGAGCGGCTCCCATGGGTGACAGACAAACCTCCACCCCTGCCTCATCAAAGGATCAAGGCATCGTTCAAGATATGGGGATGCGACCGATCTCACCCGAACGCCGGGGCGGGCGAACCCGCCCGGAGCGCGACCGTCGGAGCGTGTCATGAACTCCCCCATCCGTGTCCTGGACGCCCACACCACGAACCGCTGGGCGGACGTCGGAGCGTTGATCTTCGAGTACATGGGAGCGACCCAGGCGGAGCTCGGTCTCCCTGTCCCGGTCTCCCTCGACGAGCTGCCCGCCCGCATGCAGAACGAATGCCGCGACCCCGGGTCCGTCTACCGCGACCCCGGCGTGTTCCTCGTCGCCTGCCACGACGACAGGCCGATCGGCGGCGTGGGTCTCAAGCCCCTCCCCGGGACGGACGCCGTCCAGGTGAGCCGTCTCTACGCGCGTCCCGGCCACCGTGGCGGGACGGGCAAACTGCTGATGGAGCACGCGCACAGACATGCCGAGCAGCGGGGTTTCGCCCGGCTGGTCCTCGACGTCATGCCCCAGCGACACCAGGTCATCGGCCTCTACCGCCGTCTCGGCTACACCGAGGTCGAGCGCGAGGACCACCGCTCCTTCCGCATGCTCTCCATGGAACGGCTCATCACCCCCGCGTAGCCCCTTTCCCGCAGGCCCATGTTTATCTCCCTCGTCCTCGGACACTGGATATCCCTGTGCGGGGAAACTCCACATAGAGGATGTAAGGGGATGAATCACTCATGGGTGCGGAAGACAAGGTCTCCAACAAGGCCGAGGAACTCGGGGGCAAGGTCAAGGAGGGCGCCGGGCGCCTCACCGACGACGAACGGCTTGAGGCCGAAGGTCGCGCCGACCAGAGCAAGAGCCACCTCAAGCAGGCGGGCGAGAAGCTGAAGGACGGCGCCGAGAAGGTCAAGGACGCCTTCAAGGACTGATTCCACCGGTCTCGCCGTGCCGTACGAGGCCCGGCGAGACCCGAGGTCCGCGAGGAAGGGGGACCGGTATGACGGTGACGCGGTTCCATGACCTGCCGCTGGCCGACTCCAGGCGACGCTGGAACAAGGAGGCCGCCGAGAGACGCGTACGCGCCTGGGCGGGGGCACAGCACAGGCCGAACGCCAAGTACCGCGAGGCCCACCTCTGGTACGACGGCGGCGAGCCCGACGAGTTCGGAAGCTACAAACTGCCCTTCGCCGACGTGATCGACGGTGAGCTCAAGGCCGTCCCGCGCGCGCTGCACGCCGCCGCGGGCGTCGTCGAAGGGGCCAGAGGCGGGGTCGACGTCCCCGGTGGCGACGTCGGGCCGATCAAGTCCCATCTGGCCAGGTACTACTCCAAGATGCACGAGACACCGCCCTGGGAGGACTGAGCGCGGGGCCACACCCGCCGGAGAACCCCGCCCGAAGGAGGAGACGATGACACCCGAGGAACAGCCGGAGCGGATGTCCGCGGACGGCAAGCCCATGGTCGGCGCGACACCCCGCGACGTGGTCCACATCAGGCTCGGCTCGTTCGCGTTGATCGCGGCCGTCGGCATCGGTGTGCTCGGCTTCGTGGCGGGTCTGACCTGGCTGACCGTGGTGATGGCGCTGGCGGTCGTCGTCGCGGTCGTCGACATCGCCCTGGCGGTCCGACGCCAGTCGCACGCCAGGAAGGGCACGACGACCGAGGCGGGCTGAGCGCCCTTCCTGGAGGACCGCCGCCCGCAGGCACGGCCCTCGGGAGTACAGGCTCCCCGTGGGCGCGGCCGGGTACCGGCCCTCAGGAGGGGGCGTCCACGGCCTCGGGCGACAGGATGTGGTCCAGGACCATGTGCGCGCAGCCGACGATGCCCGCGCCGGGACCGAGTCTGCTCCGCTCGATCCGCAGGTTACGGGTCGACAGGGCCGTCGAGCGCCGGTGGACGACCTCGCGCACCCCGGCGAGCAGCGGCTGGAAGGTCTCGGCCACGTCCCCGCCCAGCACGACCACGGCGGGGTTGAGCAGGTTGACGGCGGTGGCGACGACCTCGCCGAGCATCCTGGCCGCGTTGCGGACGACGGTCATGGTCTCGGCGTCGCCCGCCCGCACCAGGCTCACCACGTCCGCAAGGGTTCTCACCTCGTGGCCCCTGGCGCGCAGGTCACGCAGGATCGCGGTGCCGCTGGCGACGGAGTCGACGCAGTCGACGTTGCCGCACCGGCAGAGCACCCCGCCGCCGTCGCGGACCGGGATGTGCCCGATCTCCCCGGCGGCGCCGAGCGCGCCGCGCAGGATCTCGCCGCCCGCGATGATGCCGGAGCCGATCCGGGTCGAGACCTTGATGAACAGCAGGTCGTCGGCCTGCCCAGCGTAGACGGCCCGGTGCTCGCCGATCGCGATGACGTTGACGTCGTTGTCGAGGAAGACCGGGGCGGGGAAACGGTCCGCGATGATCGGCGGGATCGTGACACCGGTCCAGCTCGCCATGATGCGGGCGCTCTCGGTACGGCCCGCCGCGAACTCGACCGTCGCGGGCACCCCGAGGCCGACCCCGCGCACCTGGGAGACGGGCCGGTCGCCGAGCAGTTCGCCCCAGGTCCGCATGACCAGGGGGAGGACGACGTCCGGCCCCTCCTCGACGTCGATGGCGAGGTCGGCGCGGGCCAGCTCTCCGCCCGCGAGGTCGCACACGGCGATCTGTGTCTTGCTCGCCCCGAGGGAGCCGACCAGCACGACGCCGCCCGAGGCGTTGAAGACCAGGCGGGTCGGCGGGCGGCCTCCGGTGGAGGGACCGTCGCTGTCCTCGATGACGAGGCGGCGGTCCAGCAGCTCGGTGACCCGAAGCGAGACGGCGGGCCGGGACAGGCCGGTGACCCGGCCGATGTCCGCGCGCGTGATCGCCTCACCGGTGCGAATGAGGCGCAGAACCTCACCGCTGGTGGCGAGCGCGGCAGCGGGACGACGAGGCATCCGCTAAGTGAACCACACCCGCTTAGGAAATGAAAAGTTCAAACTTTCTCATCTAAGATGACAAAACTCCGCTTGTGTAGAGCGCAAGATCCGGATAGTGTCCGATCTATCCCTAATTCCGGTAGATCACCACGGAGTACTCCCCATGTCCGAGCTCCCGCAGTCCGCCGACCTGATCGTCTTCGGCGGTACAGGCGACCTCTCCATGCGGAAACTTCTCCCCGCGCTGTACCACTGCGACCGTGACGGCCGTCTCTCCCCCGAGACCCGCATCATCGCGATGTCCCGGGGCGGACTCGACGACGCCGACTTCCGCGGCAAGGTGGACGCCCAGGTCCGCGGCGCGGTACCGATCGACGACCTGAACGTCTGGGAGCGTTTCCTCGGCAGGCTGCACCACGTCTCGGTCGACATCGGCGGCGAGGACACGGCCGGCTGGGAGCGGCTCGGCGCCATGCTCGCCGGGCACGAGCAGCGGACCCGGGTGTTCTACCTGGCCAGCCCGCCCATGACGTTCGGCCCCTTCTGCAGGCAGCTCGAACGTGTGGGGCTGGTCACCCCCGCCTCCCGGGTGGTGCTCGAAAAGCCGCTCGGCCGCGACCTGGCCAGCGCGCGGCGCATCAACGACGAGGTCGGCGCCATCTTCGACGAGCGCCAGATCCACCGCATCGACCACTACCTGGGCAAGGAGACCGTGCAGAACCTGCTCGTGCTCCGCTTCGCCAACGCCTTCCTTGAGCCGATCTGGAACTCCCTGTGGATCGACCACGTCCAGATCACCGCCTCGGAGACCGTCGGCACCCCCGGCAGGCGCGGCTACTACGACCACGCGGGCGCGCTGCGTGACATGGTGCAGAACCACCTGCTCCAGCTCCTGTGCCTGGTCGCGATGGAGCCCCCCTCGCGCAACGACCGCGAGGCCATCCGCGACGAGAAGGTCAAGGTCCTGCAGGCGCTGCGGCCCATCGTCGGCGGCGAGGTCGACCGGTTCACCGTCCGCGGCCAGTACACCGCGGGCGAGTCCGGCGGCGAGCAGGTCCCCGGATACCTCGACGAGCCGGACGGCACCGCGCCGACCGAGACCTCGCGCCGGGTGGAGACCTTCGCCGCGATCCGCGCCGAGGTGAAGAACTGGCGCTGGGCGGGCGTCCCCTTCTACCTGCGCACGGGCAAGCGCATGCCCCACCGGTACTCGGAGATCGTGGTGCAGTTCAAGGACGTGCCCCACTCGATCTTCCCCGGCAGCGCGCCCAACCGGCTGGTGCTGCGGCTGCAGCCCAGCGAGGGCATCCAGCTGCACATCATGGCCAAGGAGCCGGGCGCCGGCGAGGTCGCCCTCAAGCCGGTTCCGCTCAGCCTGAGCTTCGCCGAGACCTTCACCACCCGGGTGCCCGAGGCCTACGAGCGGCTGCTCATGGACGTCCTGACCGGCAACCCCACCCTGTTCATGCGGCGTGACGAGGTCGAGGCCGCCTGGCGGTGGATCGACCCGATCCTCGGCGAGTGGGAGGCGCACGGCACCCTGCCCGAGCCGTACCCCGCGGGCACCTCGGGTCCCGCAGGAGCCCACGAGCTCCTCGGCCGCAGCGGCCGTACCTGGCACGAGGAGGCCTCGGAGTGAACGAGCCCGCAGACCACGACGACCGACGAGGAGGCCGGATGAACCCCGCCATCCAGGAGATCACCGACCGCCTGGCCGAGCGCAGCCGCGCCAGCCGTGGCGCCTACCTCGCCCGGCTCGACGCCGAGGCGAGGACGGCCCGCGAGCGCGGGCCCGCGCGCGGACATCTCGGCTGCGCCAACCTGGCCCACGGCTTCGCCGCCGCCGGCAGGGACAAGCCGGACCTGATGGCCAACGTCAAGCCCGGCGTCGCGATCGTGTCGAGCTACAACGACATGCTGTCGGCGCACCAGCCGTACGAGACCTATCCGCCGATCCTCAAGGCGGCCGTGCGCGCGGCGGGCGGCGTCGCGCAGTTCGCCGGCGGCGTGCCCGCCATGTGCGACGGCATCACCCAGGGCCGCGCGGGAATGGAGCTGTCGCTCTACAGCCGCGAGGTCATCGCGATGTCCACCGCGATCGCGCTCTCGCACGACATGTTCGACGCCGGTCTCATGCTGGGCGTCTGCGACAAGATCGTGCCGGGCCTGCTGATCGGCGCGCTGCACTTCGGCCACCTGCCCGCGGTGTTCGTGCCCGCGGGCCCAATGACCTCGGGCCTGCCCAACAAGGTCAAGGCACGCACCCGGCAGCTCTTCGCCGAGGGCAAGGTCGGCAGGGAGGAACTGCTCGACGCCGAGTCGCGCTCCTACCACTCGCCCGGCACCTGCACCTTCTACGGCACCGCCAACTCCAACCAGGTCATGATCGAGGTCATGGGCCTGCACCTGCCGGGCTCGACGTTCGTCAACCCGCGCACCGAGCTGCGTGAGGCCCTGACGAAGGCCGCGGGCAGGCGGGCGGTCGAGATCACCGTGCACGGCGAGGAGTACACCCCCGTGGGGCGGGTCGTCGACGAGAAGGCGATCGTCAACGCCTGTGTGGCGCTGCTGGCCACCGGCGGCTCGACCAACCACACGATGCACCTGGTGGCCATCGCCGCCGCAGCGGGCATCGAACTGCTCTGGGACGACCTGGCCGCGTTGTCGAAGGTGGTGCCGCTGCTGACCCGCATGTACCCCAACGGCCAGGCCGACGTGAACCACTTCCAGGCCGCGGGCGGCATGCAGGTGCTCATCGGCGACCTGCTCGACGCCGGGCTGCTCCACGCCGACGTGCTGACCGTCGCCGGACACGGCCTCGACCACTACCGCTCGGCCCCCGTCCTCAAGGACGGCGCGGACGGCGAGCTGCTGTGGGAGGAGCGCACCGAGGGCAGCACCGACCCCGACGTGCTGCGTCCCGTCTCCGAGGCCTTCTCCCCCGACGGCGGCATCCACATGCTCGACGGCAACCTGGGCCGCGCGGTCAGCAAGGTCTCCGCGGTCAAGCCGGAGCACCTGGTCGTCGAGGCCCCGGCGAAGGTCTTCGACGACCAGCTCGAACTGCTGCGCGCCTTCGAGGCGGGCGAGCTCGACGGCCAGGACTTCGTCGCCGTCATCCGCTACCAGGGACCCAGCGCCAACGGCATGCCCGAACTGCACAAGCTCACCCCGCCGCTGGCGGTGCTGCTCGACCGGGGGCAGCGGGTGGCGATCGTCACCGACGGCCGCATGTCCGGGGCCTCCGGCAAGGTTCCCGCGGCCATCCACCTGTCGCCCGAGGCCGCGCACGGCGGGCCGATCGCACTGGTCAGGGACGGCGACCCGATCCGTCTCGACTCGACGGCAGGCACCCTTGAGCTGCTCGTCCCGGCCGAGGAGCTGGCGGCCCGCACCCCGCAGGGCGCCCCGCTCACCGACGCCCGGTGGGTCGGCACGGGACGTGAGCTGTTCGCCGCCTTCCGCCGTACGGCGGGCCCCGCCGAACGCGGCGCCGGGATCTTCGCCCTGAACGGCCACGCGGAGAGCCTTGAGGCCGGGGCATGAGGAACGCGCGATGGTGAGCCTGCCCTGGCTCCCCTGGCTTGTCGCCGACGTCGGGGGAACCAACGCCCGTTTCGGCCTGGTCACCGAGCCGGGCGGCGCCCCCGAGGCGGTGGCCGTGCTGGCCGGCGCCGATCACGAAGGGCTTCCCGAAGCCGTAGCCGCCTATCTCGCGGAACACGCGGGCGGAGTTCAGCCGGGAGCGGCCTGTATCGCGATCGCGGGTCCCGTCGAGGGAGACCGTTACCGGCTCACGAACGCGGGCTGGTCGGGCTCCGTACACGCCCTCGGCATCCCCAACGCCGAACTGCTCAACGACTTCGAGGCCCTGGCCGCCTCCCTGCCCCATCTGGGCGGGGAGGATCTGGTCTCGCTCGGCGGCCCCGCGCCCTCGCACGGCATCAAGGCCGTGCTCGGGCCGGGAACGGGCCTCGGCGTCGGGGGTCTGGCGCCCGCGGCCGGGGGCTGGGTGCCGATCCCCAGCGAGGGCGGCCACGTCACCGTGCCGATCCTCGACGAGCGCGACCACGAGATCGTCCGCGCGCTGCGCTCCGAGGGGCTCGAACACGTGATCGCCGAGCACCTGCTGTCCGGCCCCGGCCTGACCCGGCTGCACCGTGCCCTGGCACTGGTGCGCGGGACCGACGCGCCGCGCCTGACCGCCGCCGACATCGTGGCCAGGATGGACGACTCGCTGTGCGCGGAGACCGTCGAGGTGTTCTGCTGCATGCTCGGCACCTTCGCCGGGAACGTGGCGCTCACCCTGGGCGCCAGGGGCGGCGTCTATCTCGGCGGTGGCGTGCTGCCCCGTATGGTGGGACGGGTTCTCTCCAGCGGCTTCCGCCGCCGGTTCGAGAGCACCCCCATGCTGAACGACTACCTTTCCGGCATCGCCACGAACCTGATCGTGGCGCCCCAGCCCGCGCTCGTCGGCGCGGCGGCGTGGCTGAGCCAGCGCCTGTCCAACATGGAGTATCGATGAGTCTGCTCGACATCGCCCCGGTGATCCCGGTCGTCGTGATCGACGACCCGGAGACCGCGGTCCCCATGGCCCGTGCCCTGGTCCGGGGCGGCCTGCCCGTGATCGAGGTCACCCTCCGCACCGAGGGCGCGCTGGAGGCCGTCAAGCGGATCGCCGCCGAGGTGCCCGAGGCCGTCATCGGCGCGGGGACCATCCGTACCGGCGCGGACGTGGACGCCGCCGTCAAGGCCGGTGCCCGGTTCCTGGTCAGCCCCGGCTCCACACCCTCGCTGCTGGACGCCATGCGGGACAGCGGCGTGCCGTTCCTGCCGGGTGTCGCGACCGCCTCCGAGGTTCTGGCGCTGGCCGAGCGCGGCCTGACCGAGATGAAGTTCTTCCCCGCCGAGGCCGCGGGCGGGCTGCCGTACCTGAAGGCGCTGGCCGGACCGCTGGCGGAGGTGCGGTTCTGCCCGACGGGCGGCATCAAGCCCGCGACGGCCGCGACCTACCTCGCGCTGCCCAACGTCGGGTGTGTCGGCGGCAGCTGGCTCACCCCGGCGGACGCGCTGGCCTCCGGTGACTACTCCCGCATCGAGCGACTGGCCGCGGAGGCCGCCGCTCTCCGCTGAGCGACGTTCACGGGGTGGAGCCGGGAGCACCGTTCCTTTACCCTGTAGGGGCGAGGGGAGTACTTCCCAAGAGCCGACCCGGTCAGTACGGACGTCCCACGGCGTCCCCGGGCGGCCGCCCGCACTGCGCGGGTGAAGGAGACCTCGGATGACCGCGTCATTCGAGGAGTCGCCATGCCCACCCTCCCCTCCCCCACCGGCGACACTCCCTCCTTTCCTCTCGGGGGAGGGGCCGCGACGGTCCTGACCTATCCGCCGGGTTCCCTGGTCCTGCTCGCTGGTCTCCCCGGCGCGGGCAAGAGCACTCTGCTCGACCGGCTGTACGGCCTCAGCGGCGACGAACGGGAGCCGGTCGCCGCCGGTGGTACCCGGGTGATCGACTCACGGCAGTCACGCAACTGGTGGGCCCGCTATCTCGGGCCGGTCCCACATCGGGCCCGCACTCCGCTCGTGCATGCCACACATGTGTGGCGGATCGCACGGGCGGTGCTCGGCGGGCACGACGTGGTCGCGCACACCCGGGGCACCTGGCCGCACATTCTGCACGGCTTCGCCTGGCTGGCCCGCAGGGCAGGCGGCGAGGTCCACCTCGTGCTGCTCGACGTCGACCCGGAGACGGCGCGGGCCGGGCAGCGCGCCCGGGGGCGCACGGTCACCGCGACGACCTTCGCCAGGCACCGCCGCCGCTGGCGGGACCTGGTCGGCCGGGCCCGGCGCGGCCCCCTGCCGCCCGCCGCGGGTGTGACCCTGCTGGACAGGCCGGCGGCGGACCGGGTCGGCGCGATCCGCTTCACCGGCCCGCGCCGGCCTCCCTCCCGGAGGGGAAACGCAGGTCGGCCAGGATCGGCCGGTGGTCGCTGACCGACCTGGGCAGCACCCGGCTGTCGAGCACCTCCAACCCCCGGGTGAGCACGTGGTCGAGACGCACCAGGGGCAGCGTGGCCGGCCAGGTGAACTGCAGGCCGGAGCCCGCCCGCTCGGCCGCGGGTGAGAGCGTCTCGGTGAGCGCTCGCAGCTCCCGGTCGGTCGAGGCGGTGTTGAGGTCGCCGACGACGATGATCCGGGGGCTCGGATCGGCCCTGATCGCCGCGGCCAGCGCCTCGACCTGGGCGTTGCGCTCGGCGATCACCCACCGCTCCCCCGGGCGGAAGGACGCCAGGTGCACGGCGTAGAGGTTGACCCGGCCGTGCGGGGTACGGATGGTCGCCCACCGGGAGCGCGGCACCCCGGGCACCGACTTGGGCCTGCCCACGAAGGGATATCTGCTCCACACCGCGATGCCGGGGTTGTCGGGGAACCGGTAGGGCAGGTCGGGGTCGATCTCCGCGGCGAAGGCGGGATCGACCGTCCCGTTCATCAGGACCGGGTCGTCGTAGAGCTCGGCCGCCACCAGGATGTCGGGGCGCGCCGCGCGAAGGGCCCTCGCGGTCCCGGCGAGGTCGGGGTTGGCCATGTTGACGTTCTGGTGGACCACGCGCAGGTCCGGCTGCCCGGCCCGGACGACGGGCACGAACGCGGGCCCGAACATCACCCCCCACGTCACGGCCGGCACCAGCGCCCCCGCGGTGGCGAGCCGTGACCTCCTGGCGAGAGCGGCCACGGCCAGCAGCGGGACCACGAGACCGAACCACGGCAGGGCGCTGTCGAGCGTGTTGCCCCATCCCCGCCAGTTCGGCACCAGCCGGTGCCCGGCGAGGACGAGGGCGGTCAGTGTGCCCGCGGCCGCGACGAGCCCGCCCCGAAACCGCTGCGCCATGACGTTCCAGAGATCCCTTCGACGGCCGGGCCCGCGCGTACGGCCCCGCCGTGGGATCCGGGGCCGCGCGGAACGGTCCACGCCCCGGGTCCGCCGTACTCGGTGGCCGGGCGGACGACTCTACCGCCGTCCGCCGCCCCTTTCCGCCCCGCCCGGCAGGACCAGGCGGAAAGGGGCGTCTCTTTCGGGCCTACCGGACGGGTACCGGGCGCGGACGGCTCCCGTCCGTCACGCCCGGCGCGACCCCGGCCGCGAGCATGACCCCGGACACGGCCGACGGCCGCGTCAGGGCGGGGGAAGGCGGCTCCTCAGGACGGTCCCCCGTGACCGGCCCTCGCAACGCCCTGCCCGGCGGCGGCACCGTCCTGTCCGGCGGAGGCGCGAAGGAGGGGCGGCGTTCCCCCGGCCGCCCTGCCTGCCCGTCGCCGTGCTCGCCGCTGTGATCGCCTCCGCGCTCGCCTCCGTACCCGCCGCCGTACTCACCGTCCTGTCCGCCGTCCAGCTCGACGTAACGCAGCATCACCCCACGCGCGACGGTCGCGGGGTTGTCCACCCCGTAGACGGCGTAGAGCCGCCGTCCCGTCCGCCGCGACAGGTGTCCGGCCCACCAGCGGTAGACCGTTCCGTCCGTCCAGACCACCAGGTCTCCGTGCACGGAGACCAGCGCCAGACCGTAACCCCCGTGGACGTCACCCTTGACTCCCCGACTGGCCAGCTCGTCATTGAGCAGACCTGCGGCACGCACGGCGGGCGTCCAGGCGGATGTGCCGTGGACGATCGTCACCACCGTCCACCTCCTCTCGGTAATCGATGCAAGCGATTCTTCGTTTCCACTTCCCAGAGTGAACAGGAGTGATTACTTTCTGTAGATGTTCGACTACGAAGAGGTACATGCACCTCGGTTCGGGTCGGCTGTAGGTTCCACCCCGACCCCTGTAGGACCCAGAAAGACGGGAGCCCCCCATGCCCGCCCCCAAAGAGCTGGACCCCAGCACGAGCGTCAGCGCTTACTGGGGTTCCGAGCTGCGCAGGTTGCGCGAGGCGATGGGCTGGAGCCAGCAGGAGCTGGCCAGACGGACCTCGTACTCCACCTCACTGGTCGGCTTGATCGAGACCGCCGCACGTGCTCCCACCAGGAAGTTCGCACAGAGATGCGATGAGGTCCTGGAGACCGGCGGCACCCTCGTCAAGCTCTGGCCGCTGATCGGCAGGGAGTCCTCCCCCGCGTGGGTGCGCTCGCTGTTCGAGCTGGAGTGGGAGGCAAGGACGCTGCGTAACTATCAGCTGTCGGTGGTTCCCGGGTTGCTACAGACCGAGGACTACGCACGGGCGCTGACCCGGGCGGGAAGGCCGTTCGACACCGAGAAGGAGGTTGAGGAGATGATTACTGTGCGTATGCAACGCCAGCGACTGCTCGACCGGCCGGACCCGCCGATCCTCTTCGTCCTGCTGGACGAAGCCGTGCTGACCCGCCCCATCGGTGGCGGCGCGGTCATGCGCGCGCAGTTGCAACACCTTCTGGATGCCACGATGCGACCGCGGATCACCATCCAGGTGATCCCCTTCGACGTGGGCGCCTATGCCGGGCTCGCAGGGCCCATCTTGGTCCTGTCCTTCAAAGGCGCCCCCGACATCGTGTACATGGAGAACGCGGAAGCCGCACAGCTTCTGATCGATCCAGCGCGGGTCGACCCTCTATCGGCCCAGTTCGACGCCCTGCGCTCATATGCCCTACCCCAGGCCGCATCGGCGGCCTTCATCGAGAAAAGGATGCATTCATGGACCTGACCGGCGCACAGTGGCGCAAGAGCAGCCGTAGCAACGGAAACGGCGGCGAGTGCGTGGAGGTGGCCGACAACCTCCCCGGCGTCATCGCGGTTCGCGACAGCAAGAACCCCGATGGCCCGGCTCTGCTGTTCAGCCCCCAGGTTTGGGCCGACTTCCTGACGCGTGTCAAGACCGGCGTGGTCTGACGCAGGTCCGTGAGGCCCCCGCTCCGGCGGGGGCCTCGTGCTTTTTCGCTCCCGTTTTTGGGGTTTCTTGACCGGCTGCTCCCCGAGAGGCTCGTGCCCGCGGTGCTAGTTTTCTCATGATCGAGAACCTGAACGGGGGCTTTTCGAAAAGGACGCCGAACGTGGGTTTCACGCAGTACTCGACCCGGTTTCGCCGCGTTTCCCGAGAGATCATTTCCGGAAAAATCCGGATAATGTGCCGCCAGCCGGTTCCCGTTCCCCACCGTTCCACGCGGAACGACGGGCCGCCGTGGCCCGGCCACCTCTGAGAGCGCGGAGGCGAGACGCGTGCGCAGATTCCTGCCGTTGCTCGGCTGCCTGACGGCGGGCGGCGTCCTGCTGGCCCTGTTCGGCCCCGGTGATCCGGCACCCGGTCCCGGAACACCGCCCGGAGCCTCGACCGGACCTGACGGGGCCTCCGCCGGAGGCTCACGGACCTCCCGGACGCGGACCGACCCCGTCGCGGACGCGCGCGCCCGCCTGCGTGAGCATCCCGCCGACGCGCGGGCCTGGACGGCGCTCGGCGACGCCCATCTCGACGCGGCGGGGCGCACCGGCGACCCGGCCCACTACGCCCTGGCGCGCTCGGCCTTCAGGTACTCGCTGAGCCTGTCCCCCGAGGCCGACGCGATGATCGGCATGGGGGTGATCGCCAACGTCAGGCACGACCACGGCGCCGCCCGTGCTTGGGGAACACGGGCCCGCAGGACCGCGCCGCGCCGCTGGCCGCTGTACACGGTGCTGGCCGACGCCTACACCGGGCTCGGCCGGTACGACAGGGCGGACCTGGCCCTGAGGCGGATGCTCGGCGGCACCCCGGACGTGGCCTCGCTCACCCGGGCCGCCGACCTGCTGCGGCTGCGCGGTGAGAGCGGGCGGGCCAGGGCCGTGCTCCGCAGAGCCGGGTTCGCGGCCTCCTCCCCCGCAGAGCTGGCGTGCCAGGCCCACGGGCTCGGCGAGCTCGAATGGAGTCTGGGACGGCCGCGGCGGGCCGTACGCGCCTACGGGCGGGCGCTCGCCGCCGACCCCGAGCACGCCCCCTCCTACGCGGGACGGGCCAGGGCGGAGGCGGCGCTCGGCTGGACCGGCGCGGCGATCCGCGACTACGGCGCCGCGGCGGCCCGCGACCCCGGCTACACGGCCGACCTCGGCGAACTGTACGAGCACCTCGGGCGGCCGGAGCGGGCCGCGCGGCAGTACGCCCTGTTCACCTCCCACGGCCTGGCGAGGGTGGACGCGCTGAGGGCGGGACGGTTCGAGGCCGACCACGGCGACCCCGCCTCTGCCGTACGGCGCCTGCGGGCCGAGTGGAACGGGCACGGCGGCGCGGACGTCGCCGACGCCCTGGCGTGGGCGCTGCACCGGGCCGGCCACGACGCCGAGGCGGCCGGGTACGCCGCCCGCGCCGAACCCCCCGGCTCCCGGAACGCGCAGGCCGCCTACCACCGGGGCGAGATCGCGCGTGCCCTCGGCGACACGGCCGCCGCCCGCGCCCACCTGGCCAGGGCGTTGCGGATCAACCCCTACTTCTCCCTCGACGGCGCGCCCCGGGCCAGGCAGGCGCTGATCGACCTGCCCAGGACGCCACCCCCTCCCCCGCCCGCGCCATCTCCCAGGCCGTCGTCCAAGCCGTCGTCCAAGCCGTCGCCCTCCGGGACTCCCGCCCCGTCCGCCGCGCCGCGGAGGTCACAGCGGTAGGACGCCACCGGGTTTGAGGGCCTTCATGGCGATCTGGGAGGTCAGCTTGTCGAGGCCGGGCAGTTTGCCGAGCCGTTCGAGGCACAGCTGGCTGTAGGCCTCCATGTCGGGCACCGCGATCCGCAGCACGTAGTCGGGGCGGCCGAACATGCGCAGGCACTCGACCACGTCCTCGATCTCCAGGACCGCGGCCTCGAAGGCGGTGACGGTCTCCGCGTCCTGGCCCTCAAGCTCCACGTACGCCAGAACCTGGAAGCCGCGCCCGACGGCCGCCGGGTCGATGACGGCCCGGTAACCGCTGATCACCCCCGACTCCTCAAGGTTGCGGACCCGGCGCAGACAGGGCGAGGGAGTGAGCCTCACCCGCTCGGCGAGTTCGAGGTTGCTGAGCCTGCCCTCCACCTGGAGAAGGCCGATGATTGCGCGATCCGTGGCATCCATGGCATCAGATGCTATCCACTCAGCAGTGGACAATAAATATTGACATCATATTTCGGACAGCCTGACATAACCTTGCGGCAACCAAAGTGCACCACGGCAAGACGGGACCACCGATCATGACGATCTCCGCCGAAACCCGCGCAACGGCTCCCGACGACCGATACGCCCTCGAAGAGGGCCAGGTGTTCATGACCGGCACGCAGGCCCTGGTCCGCGTGATCCTCGACCAGATGCGCGCCGACCGCGCGGCCGGTCTCGAAACCGGCGCCATGGTCTCCGGCTACCCCGGTTCCCCCCTCGGGGGCTTCGACCTCGAACTCTCCCGCTCGCGGCGGCACGCCGAGCCCCTGGACGTCGTGCACCGTCCCGGCCAGAACGAGGAGCTCGGCGCCACGGCCGTCTGGGGCAGCCAGCTCGTCCCCGGCCTGCCCCGGCCGCGCAAAGCCGGCGTCCTCGGCGTCTGGTACGGCAAGGCCCCCGGTGTCGACCGCGCCGCCGACGCGCTGCGGCACGGCAACTTCGTCGGCGCCCACCCCGACGGCGGCCTGATCGCCCTGTGCGGGGACGACCCGATCTGCAAGTCCTCCACGCTCCCCTCGGCGACGGAGAGCACGCTGGCCTCCTTCGGCATGCCGATCGTCCATCCGGGAAGCGTCCAGGAACTGCTCGACCTCGGCCGCCACGCCATCGCCGCCTCCCGGGCCAGCGGCCTGTGGGTGGCCGTCAAGACGGTGACCGACGTCGTCGACGCCAGCGGCACGGTCGAGGTGGGACCCGGCCGTGTGGTCCCGGTCACACCCGTCGTCGAGTACCAGGGCAGGCCGTACCGGCACACGCCCGACGCGACCCTGCTCACGCCGTGGTCACTGGAGATGGAGCGGACCCTCACCGGCCCGCGCCTCGACCTGGCCCGTGCCTACGCCAGGGAGAACGGCCTCAACCGCGTCACCGTCGACCCCCGGGACGCCTGGCTCGGCGTCGTCGCCTCCGGCACCGCCTACTACGACGTGTGCGAGGCCTTCCGCAGGCTGGGCGTCGACCCGGCGGAGCTCGGCGTCCGCGTCCTCAAGATAGGCATGATCTGGCCGCTCGAACCGGAGATCGTCAGGACCTTCGCCAGGGGGCTCAAGGAGATCCTCGTCGTCGAGGAGAAGGACCCGCTGCTTGAGGGCCTGGTCAAGGACGTCCTGTACGGCACCGCCGACGCCCCCCGCGTGCTGGGCAAGCTCGACGAGAACGGCGCCCCGCTGATCCCGAGGAGCGGCGGCGTCGACGCCGACCTGGCGGCGAAGGCGCTGGCCTTCCGGCTGCGCAGGGCCGGACTCGACCCGGCGGCCGGCGACCGGGTCGACAGGGGGCTGGCGGTGATCTCCCGTCCGGCGCCGCTGAAGCTGCTCGGCCCGCAGCGCACCCCCTTCTTCTGTTCCGGCTGCCCGCACAACCGCTCGACCGCGGTGCCCGACGGCGCCCCCGTCGGCGCGGGGATCGGCTGCCACACGATGATCGTGATCAACCGCGAGGGCAAGGGCACGCTGACCGGCCTGACCCAGATGGGCGGCGAGGGGGCGCAGTGGATCGGGCAGGCGCCCTTCACCGACACCCCGCACATCTTCCAGAACCTGGGGGACGGCACCTTCCACCACTCCGGCTCGCTGGCCGTACGGGCGGCCGTCGGCGCGGGGGTCAACATCACCTACAAGCTGCTCTACAACAGCGCGGTCGCGATGACCGGCGGGCAGACGATCACCCCGTCGCTCGCGGTGGCCGACCTGACCCGCTGGCTGGAGACCGAGGGCGTGCGCAGGGTGATCGTCACGACCGACGAGCCCGAGCGTTACCGGGGGGTCAGGCTCTCCCGGATCGCCGAGGTCCGCGACCGGAGCGCGCTCGAACAGGCGCAGCGGGAGCTGGCCTCGATCCCCGGCGTGACCGTGCTGGTCCACGACCAGCAGTGCGCGGCGGAGAAGCGGCGGCTGCGCAAACGGGGCGAACTGCCCGACCCGGTCAGGCGGGTGGCCATCAACCAGCGGGTGTGCGAGGGCTGCGGCGACTGCGGGCAGAAGTCGGAGTGCCTGTCCGTGCTCCCGGTCGAGACGGAGTTCGGCCGCAAGACCGAGATCCACCAGTCCTCGTGCAACAAGGACTACTCGTGCGTCGAGGGCGACTGCCCGTCCTTCGTGACCGTCGTGCCCGGCAAGGACACCCGGCGGCGCCGGGCCGTACCCGTGCCGCCCGCGCTGCCCGCGCCCGAGCCGCGCGCCGGGGAGACGACGATCAGGCTGGTCGGCATCGGCGGGACCGGGGTGGTCTCCGTGGCGCAGATGCTCGGCACCGCGGCGATGCTGGACGGCAAGCGCTCACGCGGGCTCGACCAGACCGGCCTGGCCCAGAAGGGCGGCACCGTCGTCTCCGACGTCCGGATCTTCGAGGACGGCGAGGACCGCTCCGCGCGGGCGGGCACCGGCGCGGTCGACGCCTACCTGGCGCTCGACCTGCTCGGCGCGACCGACCCCAAGCACCTGAGCGCCGCCGACCCCGGGCGGACCGTCGCGGTGGTCTCGACCAGCCTGGTCCCCACCGGTTCCATGGTCGTCGACCCGTCCAGGCACGTCACCGAACTCGGCTCACCGATCGGCGCGCTCGAATCGCGCACCAGGAGCGAACTGAACGTCTACCTCGACGCCGAGGACCTGGCCCAGGCGCTGTTCGGCGACCACATGCCGGCCAACACGATCGTGGTCGGCGCGGCCTGGCAGCGCGGGCTCATCCCGCTGAGCCTGGAGTCGATCGAGCGGGCCGTACGGCAGAGCGGGGGCAAGACCGCCGACCTGACGATCGCCGCCTTCCACTGGGGCAGGGCCGTCGTCGCCGCCCCCGAGGCCGTCTCCGAGGCGGCCCGCCCGCCCGCGCCGCCCGCCTCCCGTCCCGACCCGGAGCTCGCCCGGCTCGTCGACTCGATCGCCGAGCCCGGCACCGAACTGCACCGCCTTCTGACGGTCAGGGTGCCCGACCTGGCCGCCTACCAGAACCCGCGCTACGCGGCCGGTTACGCCGAGGCGGTGCGCGCGGTCAAGGCCGAGGAGGAGGAGAAGGCCTCCAGGGGGACCTCCGGGGACTCGCTGCCGATCACCGAGGCCTACGCACGTCACCTGCACCGGCTCATGGCCTACAAGGACGAGTACGAGGTCGCCAGACTGCACCTCGACCCGGCCGAGCGGGCCAGGATCGCCGCCGAGTTCGGGCCGGGTGCGAAGATCTCCTACAACCTGCACCCGCCGGTGCTGCGTGCCATGGGCATGAACCGCAAGATCCGCCTCGGCACCTGGTTCGACCCCGCCTTCCGCCTGCTGTACGGCATGCGCGGGCTGCGCGGCACCCGGCTGGACCCGTTCGGCATGGCCGGGGTGCGCAGGACCGAGCGGGCGCTGGTCGCGGAGTACACCCGCGACGTGCGGCGGGCCCTGTCCCACCTGACCCCCGAGACCGCGGCGACGGTCCTGGAACTGGCCGAACTGCCGGACGTCGTGCGCGGTTACGAGCACGTCAAGATGCGCAACGTGGCCGCCTACCGGGCCTCCGCCGCCTCCCTTCTCGGCCGCCTTTCCGGCGGCCGCAGGCCCGGCTCCCCCGAACGGGGGTGAGCCGGGGCCGCGAGACCCTCCGCACCGGTCAACGGCGCCCGGTGCGGAGAGGCGGCCCGCATCCGGCGGGTCTAACGGTTCACCAGCGGGCCGGAGCCGGTCGAGCGGCGTACGACCAGCTCGGGCTGGAAGACCAGTTCGACGTTCCTGCCCCGGGTGCCGCTGATCTCCTCGATGAGGGCCGCGACGGCGGCCGCGGCCATCGCGCCGACGGGCTTGCGGACGGTGGTCAGCGGCGGGTCGGTGAAGGCGATCAGCGGCGAGTCGTCGAAGCCGACCACCGAGACGTCCTCGGGCACGGACAGCCCCCGTTCCCGGCAGGCCCTGATCACGCCGAGCGCCATCAGGTCGGAGGCGCAGACGATCCCGGTGCAACCCTGTTCGAGCAGCCGGACCGCGGCGGCCTGGCCGCCCTCGACGGAGAACAGCGAATGCGAGATCAGCTCGTCGGTCTCGTCCGCGCCGAGCAGGTGCGCCATCGCCTGGCGGTAACCCTCGATCTTGCGGATCACCGGCACGTACCGGCGCGGCCCGAGGGCCATGCCGATCCGCTCGTGCCCGAGGTCCACCAGGTGCTGCACGGCCAGCCACGCCGCCGCCCTGTCGTCAGGGGAGATGAAGGGGGCCTCGATCCGGTCGCTGTAGCCGTCCAGCAGCACGATCGGCAGGCCCCGGCCGACCAGTCGGGTGTAGCGCTCGACGTCGGCGGTGGTGTCGGCGTGCAGCCCGGAGACGAAGACGATGCCGCTGGCCCCCCGCTCCGTCAGCATCTCGGTGAACTCGTCCTCGGGGGCGCCGCCGGGAAGCTGGGTGCACAGCACCGGGGTGTAGCCGTGCTGGGTCAGCTCTCTTCCGAGAGCCTGGGCGAACGCAGGGAAGATCGGGTTGTCCAGCTCGGGGATCACCAGGCCGACCACCCCGTTGCTGCTCCCGCGCGGGCGCTGCGGGCGCTCGTAGCCGAGCACGTCCAGCGCGGCCAGCACCGCCTGCCTGGTCGTGACCGCCACGCCCGGCCTGCCGTTGAGCACCCGGCTGACCGTGGCCTCGCTCACTCCCGCCCGCGCCG
Organism: Streptosporangium sp. NPDC020072; assembly: GCF_040631445.1. NCBI lineage: Bacteria > Bacillati > Actinomycetota > Actinomycetes > Streptosporangiales > Streptosporangiaceae > Streptosporangium > Streptosporangium sp. NPDC020072. Next base: position 100,073 of record NZ_JBEYAB010000017.1, read on the forward strand.
CGATGTCGGCCAGTCTGACACCCGCGCCGTCGAGGCGGGGCCGGGGGACCCGCGGGAGTTCGCCGTCCATCACAAGCACCCCACCATGCGGCCGAGCGGGGCGCAAGCCAGACGGCATCCGGCCCCCGTGAAAGGGTTCGCACAACTTTTCGCAAACTGTAACATTCAGCGACCGTCATCACGATCAGCACCTGAACCCTTGTCGTCGCGACATCGGCCACCCGGAGCCGGGCTCCGGAAGTGGCCCGAAGGCAAGCGATTTCTAACCACATCTATGGACACACAGGTGAATGTCGCGATGTACTACCTCATCAATCACACGGCTGGATCCGGGCAGCGGAGTCCGGGAGGAACGAGCGCGCATGAGTACCGTCGTCCTCGACAATGTGACCAAGGTCTACCCCGGCGGGTACCTCGCGGTTGACCGCGTCAACCTGCGCGCCGAGAACGGGGAGTTCCTTGTCCTGCTGGGGCCCTCGGGATGCGGTAAGTCCACGCTGCTACGGATGATCGCCGGGCTTGAGGAGGTCACCTCGGGCGACCTGTGGCTCGGCGGCACCCTCGCCAACGACCTGCCGCCGCGTGAGCGTGACGTCGCCATGGTCTTCCAGAACGGCGCGCTCTACCCGCACCGCACCGTGCGGGGCAACATGGCCTTCCCCCTGGAGATCGCCAAGGCCGACCCCGCCCTGGTGCGCGAGCGGGTGACCGAGCTGTCGAAGGCGCTGCACATCGACGAGACCCTCGACCGCCGTCCTGGAACGCTCTCCGGTGGCCAGCGCCAGCGTGTCGCGATGGGCAGGGCGATCGTCCGCCAGCCCTCGCTGTTCCTGATGGACGAGCCGCTGTCCAACCTCGACGCGGGCATGCGCACCGAGATGCGCATGGAGATCTCCTCGCTGGTCCGTTCCCTCGGCGTGACCACCATCTACGTCACCCACGACCAGGTCGAGGCCCTGACCCTGGCCGACCGCATCGCCATCATGAACCGCGGCGTGCTCCAGGACCTGGGCACCCCGGGACAGGTCTACAACGACCCGGCGACCGCCTTCACCGCGGCCTTCCTCAGCTCCCAGCAGCTCAACCTGCTGTCGGCCGTGGTCAAGACCCCGCAGAACCAGTTCATCATGCTGGACTTCGGGCCACATCAGATCACCATTCCTTGGACCGATCCCAGGGCGTACGTGATCTCCCAGCACGTCGGCCGTCAGATCATCGTCGGCCTGCGTCCCGACTGCCTCGCCCCGGTGCCGGAGACGTTCGAGGGCCCGGTCTTCTTCGGCCGGGTCAGGGCGCTTGAGTACCACGGCCACGAGTGGCTCGCCTACGTCGAGAGCGGCATCCAGTCCGTCGCCGTCCCCGAGCCGCCCGACCCGCGCCACAACGCCCACGCGATGGCCGCCTCCGGTGGCCGTGCGATGGCGGCCATCCGCAGGCTGCTGCCCGGCCGGTCCGCACAGGCCGAGACCGAGTACGGAAACGAGCAGGCGAGCGGGACCCATCGCAGGGCCGACCTCATCGTCCGGCTCGGCGCTCGTCCCGTCTGGCGGGCGGGGGAGCCCGCCAGGGTCGGCGTGGACGCCAGCCGGTTGATGCTCTTCACCGTGGACGGCTCGCGCATCGACCCGCCCCGCCGCTGAGCGGGACCGGACGCGCCCTGGACGGACCCGGGGACCCGGATCGCGGCAAGGCCCGGATGAACGGCCTCAGACGCCCTGAGGGGTCTGCGGCGCGGTGCTGCGGCCGATGATGGAGACGATCTCCACGACACGGACCGCGCGGTCCAGCTCGGCGCGGTGGAACGGAGGTCCCTCCGTACGTGCGAGGACCAGATGGAGTCCCGCGCCGGGGACGGGCACGCTCATGAAGCGGTGACGTCCCCCGGTGAGCGCGCAGGGGCGCAGGGCGGTGAGGTCGGCCGATCCGATCCCGGACAGGCCTCCCCGTTCGTCGAGGGACTCCGGCGCCTGCCAGCTTCGGTGGACGAGTTCGCCGCTCTCGGAGGAGACGACGACCGCCCACTCGGCGCTCACCAGGTCCGGGATGGCGTCGACCAGGGTGGCGAAGGCCCGCCCCGGCTCCGCGACGACGTGCCTGAGCAGGTCGTAGTCGGGGGACGTCCCGGGGATCTCCCTGGTCCGCCAGACGGCCTCGACACGGATGCCCGGCACGGCGGAGAGCCGGTCCCTGACGCCCTCCGGGCCGAACGGTCCCGGCCAGGAGACGGTGAAGTCATCGACGACCCGCCCCGCCTCACGTTCCAGCACCGTCACCTGGAGGATGTCGGCGCCCAGCGTGCCGAGCACCCGGGCCACCTGGCCCAGGGCCCCCGGCCTGTCGGGAAAGGACACCCGCAGTCGCAACATCATCGTCGATCCCCCCTCTCCGAACACAGGGTGTCCTAGACAGGTTTCACGGATGTTCCGGGGAGATGTCCAAGATAAGACCTTAAATCCGAAAAATTCGGAAAGCTTAGTGCTGGTAGGCGCCCGCGTCGGGAACCACCGAAGGGGCCTTCCCCGCCAGGTCACGGGCCTGGGAGGCGCCGCCGTACCAGGCAGGGTTGAGTTTGAGGCCCCGGCCGAGGGCCGGGGAGCCCGGCTTCAGGCGCAGGTCGTTCCCACCCCTGAAGCGCGGATCGGCGACGACGGACCGCGAGCCGAGCTTGAACCCGCGGGACCTGCCCCGGTAGACGCTGCCGCCCTCGTCGGCCCCCGCACCGTCCTCGTAGCCCATCTGGCCGCCGACCACGATGACGTTGTTGCGCAGTTTGAGGATGGCCGGGGAGCAGCCGTCGTGACACGACCAGCCGATGGTGTCGCGGGCGGGGAGGTACACCGAGTTCTGCACCGCCACCGTGCCGAGCACCGGCCCGACCACATGACCGGCGCCCCGGGTGATCAGGAAGGAGCCGCGTTTGCGTGAGGAGGTCACCACGTTGAAGGCGAACACGTTCCCGGTCGCGGTCCTGCCCTTGCGCGCGCCCAGCTCCGCGAAGGTCTCGTTGTCGCGGGCGATGTTCCTGACCACCCGGTTGCGGTCGCCGTTGAACACCTCGACCGCGGCGCCGTCGGTGCCGTAGTCCTGGCTGGCGGCGTAGCTGCCGGTGATGACGTTGTCGGAGACCAGGTTGTCGTCGCCGTTGAGCAGCACGCCGAAGGCGCCGGAGTCGTTGTCACCGCCGTTGTCGTTGACGCTCATGCGGTCGTTGCGGGTCAGCACGCTGTTCCTCAGGACGTTGCGCGCTCCGACGAGGTTGACGCCGCTGGCGTTGCGGTCGGCCAGGACGCCGTCGAGCTCGTTGTCGTCTCCGGTCACCTCGAAGCCCGCCCACTGGCAGCCGCTCGCGCGCACCCCGGTCACCCGCAGGTGGGAGCCGCCGAGCACCACGCAACTCTCCGTGCCCTCGCCGCCGACCTTCGGCGCCGAGCCCGTGCCGTACGGCTCGACCACGACGGGCCGCGCCGCGGTGCCCTTCGCGCGAAGCCGCAGCGGTCCCTGCCACACTCCGCCGCGACTGAGCCGCACCACGTCACCGGGGCGCAACCTGGCGTCGTTGACCCTGCCCAGGGAACGCCACGCCTTCTCCGGCGAGGTGCCTGCGGCCGCGTCGTCGCCCTTCTCGGAGTCGACGTAGTAGACGCCGCCCGCCCGCGCCTGGGCGGGGCCGGGGACCGCGACGAGGAGACCGCTCACGGTGAACACCGCGAGAGCGGGAACGGTCCATCGCGGAATGATCGACTCCATGTAGGCACGTCCCATCGCTGAGTGACGGTCAGCGGAGATCCTGGCACAGGGAGCCCCCGCCGGACCATCGGGGGCGGCAGGCACCCAGCGAACCGTTACAACTCTTTCACCGGCGTTGAGGTGGGCATTGCCCGGCGAACGGCGCTCTCACGCGCCCTCGCGCTCCCACCAGACAGCGGAGTCAGGGGCGAGCCGCGCCAGGCCGCCCTCGATTACCGGCTCCTCGCTGGCCAGCAGGACACGTCCCGGCGCGGGCAGTTCGACCGGCTCACCGGTCAGGTTGACCGTGCAGGCGAACCCCTCGCCGCGGGCGAAGGCCAGCGTCCCCTCCGGGGAGGGCAGCCACGCCAGAGCGTCCTCGCCGAAGGAGCGCCGGGCGCGCCTGACCTCCAGGGCCCGCCGGTACAGGTTGAGCGTGGAGGAGGGGTCGGCCAGCTGCGACTCGACGCTGAGCGGCCCCCACGAGGCGGGTATCGGCAGCCAGGGGTCCTCGCCGCCCGGCAGGCCGAAGCCGAGGTGCGGCTCGGTCTCGTTCCACGGCAGGGGCACCCGGCAGCCGTCCCTGCCCGCCTCCGGGTCGCGCAGCCGCTGCGGGTCGTGCAGGAACTCCTCCGGCAGGTCGAGGACCTCGGGCAGGCCGAGCTCCTCCCCCTGGTAGACGTAGGCCGATCCGGGCAGGCCGAGCGTCAGCAGCGCCGCGGCGCGGGCCCTGCGCAGGCCCGTCCCGCCGCCGCCGTAGCGGGTGACGTGCCGTTTGACGTCGTGGTTGGACAGCACCCAGGTGGTCGGGGCGCCAACCGACCCGGCGGTGTCCAGAGACTCCTGGATCACCGCGCGGAAGGCCGCCGCCTCCCACGGGGTGCCCAGGAAGTGGAAGTTGAAGGCCTGGTGCAGCTCGTCGGGGCGGACGTAACGGGCCAACCGTCCCGGGGAGGGCGCCCACGCCTCGGCGACGCCGATCCGCTCGCCGGGGTAGGAGTCCAGGAGCCTGCGCCAGGCCCGGTGGATGTCGTGGACGCCGTCCTGGTCGAAGAACGGCACCACGTCGGTGCCGATCATCCGGATCTGGTCGGGATGGCCGACGTCGGGCAGCCCCGGCGCCTTGACCATGCCGTGCGCCACGTCCACCCGGAAGCCGTCGACGCCCAGGTCGAGCCAGAAGCGCAGGACCGACTCGAACTCGGCGTGGACCTCGGGATTCTCCCAGTTCAGGTCGGGCTGCTCGGGGGCGAACAGGTGGAGGTACCACTCGCCGTCCGGCAGCCGGGTCCAGGCGCGCCCCCCGAAGATCGACTCCCAGTCGTTCGGCGGCAGCTCGCCGTTCTCGCCCCTGCCCTCGCGGAAGACGTAGCGCTCCCGCTCCGGGCTGCCCGGTCCCGCCTCAAGCGCCTCCCTGAACCAGGCGTGCCGGTCGGAGGTGTGGTTGGGCACGACGTCCACGATCACCCTCAGCCCGTACCGATGCGCCTCCTCGACGAGCGCGGCGGCGTCGGCCAGCGTCCCGAAGATCGGATCGACGTCCCGGTAGTCCGCCACGTCGTAGCCGAAGTCGGCCATCGGCGAGGTGTAGAACGGGGTCAGCCAGAGGGCGTCGACGCCCAGGTCCGCGAGGTACGGCAGGCGCCCGCGCACCCCGAGCAGGTCACCGATCCCGTCCCCGTTGCCGTCGGCGAAGCTGCGCACGTAGACCTGGTAGATCACCGCGTCGCGCCACCAGCGGGTGGCCGTCCCGTCTGCTCCGCCGGGGCGGTGGGACTGGGCGAGTTCGGTCATGGGGGTCCCCCGATCAGACGACTGTCAGACCGTGACGCCCGGCGGGCCCACGGTATGGCGGTCCCCGCCGCGGCCGGGGACGGACCACCGGGCCGGGCAGGATACGCCGGACGTTACGCGGCGGTAAGCCGGAGCGAAAGAATTTGCCGCAACTTTCTGCAAACTTGTTACAGGAAGATGTCAAGACAGGACCCGGAACGCTCACCAGGAAAGTCACCATATATCCGTCTAGCTGCATGTTTCTCACCCTGGAGGCACCGAGGACTCCCGATGAAACCCCTGTAACCGCTTGCGTCACGGCCGCCTCGCGGGGAACGAGGAGGTCAGGAAAGCGTGCCCGTGAGGCGAGGAGACCGCGAACGTGAGCCAGGCAACGGAGCACGACGGCGCAGGGGGTGACATCGATCCCGGCCGGGCGTGGGCGCACTGGATCGACGGCGGGACGGTCGTCTGGGACCTGGACGGGGACCCGGCCGGGTTCGGCCACAGCCTGCTCCTGTCCGGCGAGGGCGGCATCGCCCGCACGGGCGGGGACCTGACCGGCGCCCTCGGGGTCATCCGCCTGTCCCCCGGCTCGCTCACCGCCGCGCAGCTGGCCGTACGGCCTCACCTGGCCGGGCGGACGGCCTTCACGGTCGATCCGCGTGACGCGGGCCTGGTCCCCTCGGCACTGCGCGGCCAGGTGGTCGCCGTGCGGCGGGACCCGGCGGGGGCGCCGCTGGCCGCGACCGGGGTGCAGATCGCCGGGGTGCTCGACGACCTCTACCGGGCGGCGGCCGACGCCGAGCTGGGCCCGGTCTGGGAGGACGGCGTCCCCAGGGTCTCGGTCTGGGCCCCGACCGCCGGGAAGGTACGGCTGGCGCTGTACGACACCCCCTCCGGGGCGGGCCGTACCGTGCGTCCGATGCGGCGCGACGACGGGACGGGCGTCTGGTCGGTCACCGGCGACCCGTCGTGGAGAGGGCGCTACTACACCTTCCTGGTCACGGTTTACGCCCCGGCCGCGGGAAAGGTCGTCGTCAACGAGGTCACCGACCCATACGGCCTGTCGCTGTCGGCCGGCTCCACGCGCAGCCAGTTCGCCGACCTCGCCGACCCCGCCCTGGCCCCGGAGGGCTGGGCCGAACTGCGCAAGCCCCCCGTCACCCGGCACCGGCCGGTGATCCACGAACTGCACGTGCGCGACTTCTCCGCCGGCGACCCGTCGGTCCCCGAGGAGGAGCGGGGCACCTACGCCGCCTTCGCCCGGGACTCGGCGGGGACGGCGGAGCTGCGCTCCCTGGCCCGGGACGGCCTGACCCACGTGCACCTGCTGCCGGTCTTCGACTTCGCCACCGTCCCGGACCGCCGGTCCGAGCGGACCGAGCCGGACGGCGACCTGGCCTCGATGCCGCCGGACTCCGAGCTGCAGCAGGAACGTGTGGCCCTGACGGCGGCGCGGGACTCCTACAACTGGGGCTACGACCCGCTGCACCACACGGTGCCCGAGGGTTCCTACGCCTCCGACCCCGACGGGACGGCGCGGATCGTGGAGTTCCGGCGGATGGTCGCCGAACTGAACCGGATGGGGCTGCGGGTGGTCATGGACGTGGTCTACAACCACGCCTACGCCTGCGGTCAGCACCCCTCGGCCGTGCTCGACCGGCTCGTGCCCGGCTACTACCACCGGCTGCTCGACGACGGCACGGTCGCCACCTCGACCTGCTGCGCGAACACCGCCCCCGAGCACCTCATGATGGGCAGACTCGTCGTCGACTCCGTCGTCACCTGGGCCCGCGAGTACAAGGTGGACGGCTTCAGGTTCGACCTGATGGGCCATCACCCGAAGGCGAACCTCCTGGCGGTTCGCGAGGCCCTCGACCGGCTCACCCCCGGCGCCGACGGCGTGGACGGCGCCTCGGTCCTGCTGTACGGCGAGGGCTGGGACTTCGGCGAGGTCGCCGGCGGCGCCCGTTTCGAGCAGGCGACCCAGACCGCCATGGCGGGCACCGGGATCGCCACCTTCAGCGACCGGCTGCGGGACGCGGTGCGCGGCGGCGGCCCCTTCGACGCCGACCCGAGGGTGCGGGGCTTCGGTTCCGGCCTGGCGGGACCGCCCGACGACTCACCCGTGAACGGCACGCCCGAGCAGCGGCGGGGGCGGCTGCTGTACTACCAGGACCTGATCAAGGCGGGGCTCGCGGGCAACCTGCGCGACTACGCCTTCACCGCCTCGGACGGCAGGTGGACGCGGGCCTCGGAGATCGGCTACAACGGCTCCCCCGCCGGGTACACCGCCTCACCCGGCGAGGTCGTCACCTATGTGGACGCCCACGACAACGAGACGCTGTTCGACGCGCTGGCCTACAAGCTGCCCAGGTCGACGACGATGGCCGACCGGGTGCGGATGCAGACGCTCTCGCTGGCCACCGTACTGCTCGGGCAGGGCCTCGCGTTCGTGCACGCGGGCAGCGAACGGCTCCGCTCGAAGTCCTTCGACCGCAACTCCTACGACTCGGGCGACTGGTTCAACCGGATGCTGTGGGACCCCGCGCTGGGCAACGGGTTCGGCGCGGGCCTCCCCCCGAGGGCGGGCAACGAGGCCAGGTGGGAGTACGCCAGGCCGCTGCTGGCCGACCCCGCCCTCAGGCCGGGCCGTGCGGCGATCCGCTCGGCCAGGGCGAGGTACGGCGAGTTGCTGAGGATCCGCGCCTCGTCCCCCGCCTTCGCGCTCGGCTCCCTCGACGAGGTGCAGGCGCGCCTGTCCTTTCCCGCCGCCGGGCCGCGGGAGATCCCCGGCGTGGTGACCATGCATCTGGACTCCGACGGCCTCGACCCGCACCGGACGTCACTGACGGTCGTCTTCAACGCGACACCGGGGACCGTGACGCAGGCCGTCGCGGCGCTGGCGGGCGCCCGGGTGGAACTGCACCCCGTCCAGGCCGGCGGCGGCGACCCCGTCGTCCGGAGGTCCGGCTTCGACCCCGCGACCGGCACGCTGAGCGTCTCCGCCCGCACGGTCGCCGTCTTCGTACGGCCCGCTCCCTGAGAGGGGTCACCAGGCCGGGGAGGCGTCCCCGCTCATCAGCCTGGCCAGCCCCGGGTAGTCGGCGACGACGCCGTCCCCGTCGAGGGTGAGGTCGGCGCCGAAGCCCTCTCCCTCGAAGCGCACCCGGCCCTGCGCCAGGTGGACGTAGCGCTGCGGGTGACGGGTCACGTGCAGGTGGGGCACCCCGACCCAGGCGGTGACGAGGTCGATCCGCCCGTCGTTGGCGTCGAGGCCGTGGCGCAGGATCGGCATGGTGTTGGTCAGCGGAGACAGCGCGAGGTCGCAGTCGAGCGCGTCGCCCAGGGCGTTCATGTCGCCGCCCGGGGACGGCCCGCCCAGGTTCCCCTCCTCCTTGGTCTCGCAGGACCAGGCTCCGTGCACGGAGCGGCGCAGGTCGAGCGCCCGGTGCCAGCCCGCGCCGTGGACCCGCACCGACAGCAGTTCGGTGACGTATCCGGTCAGGGTGCGCAGGGTGTACTCAAGGCGGTAGGGCACGGGGTCGGTGCCGATCGCCACCCCGACCGCCGTCAGCTCCGCCCCGAGGTCCACCTCGGCGTACTCGGCGCCCCCGTCCTTCATCCACACCAGCCCGCGCATCCGCCGTCCCCTCTCCCCCGGATGTCCCCGACCCCTGCGGAACGGCCGTACCCCGGCAGGCCATGACGAACCATTGCGCCACGGCGCGCCGCCGCCCGGCACTTCCGGTGATCGCGAAGTTTCGCCAGGATTGGTCCCGTGAACCGCACAGCCGCACGCCTCGGAGTCCTCCTGCTCGCCGGAGCGGCCGTGGCGGCCGTGCTCCTGGCGCTGCTGACCCCCTTCTCCTCCGGCGGGACACCGCGTGGCCCGGAGATGTCACCGCTCGGCTCCGGGCCGGGAAGCGTCCACGTCAACCGGCTGAGCGAGCGCGACCACGAGCTCACGATCCGCTCGGCCGCGCTGGGACGCGAGGGCATGGTCCGGGTGCTGCTGCCCGGCGGGTGGCGCCCCGGATCGGGGCCGTGGCCGGTGCTGTACCTGCTCAACGGGTGCTGCCAGTCCGAGTACGACGCGTGGACGACCCAGGGGGAGGCGGCCAGGCTCACCTCGGCCTATCCGGTGATCGTGGTCATCCCCGAGGGGGGCCAGGTGGGCTTCTACTCGGACTGGCGGGAGGGCCCCGCCTGGGAGACCTTCCACCTCACCGAGGTCCGCCGCGTCCTGGAGCGCGACTACGGCGCCGGGGACCGCAGGGCGGTGGCGGGGCTGTCCATGGGCGGGCTCGGCGCGATGTCCTACGCGGCCCGTCACCCGGGGATGTTCCGGGCGGCGGCCTCCTTCTCCGGTGTGCTGAACACCCTCGACGGCAACAACGGCGTCGACTGGCTGCTCAACGAGTACGGCGAGGACTCCGCCGACCTGTGGGGCGGCCACCGCGACCCCGCCTGGGCGGCGCACAACCCGGCCGACCTGACCGCCGGGCTGCGCGGAGTGCGGCTCTTCGTCTCCTGCGGGGACGGCACACCCGGGTCTCTCGACCCGCTGGGCACCGCCCCCGACCGCGGGGAGGCCACTCTGCTGCGTCAGGCGCAGACCTTCGTCAACCGGGCCCAGGCGAACGGCGCGCGGGTCGTGACCGACTTCTACGGCCCCGGAACCCACAGCTGGCCGTACTGGCGGCAGAGCCTGGAACGGGCGCTGCCCATGCTCATGGACTCCATCGGCGCGAGCGCCTGACCGCGCACGGCGACACATCCGGTATGCCCCATGCTGCCCTCCGTGTTGGAGCCCCCGGCTCTCCGGAAAGTTAAGACGACCGACTCTGGGCGTTCAGCTCAGTCACCCCTGTCCGGTCACCCCCGTGACTAGCGTTCCTAAAACGCCCCAGCTCAGGGGCATTTGCCGCATGTCACGAGGAGCAACCTTGCGAGTCCTGGCCGTTGTCCCCGCCCGTGGAGGATCAGCGGGCGTCCCGCTGAAGAACCTGGCCGCGGTCGGCGGCACTCCCCTGGTCGCCCGCGCGGTCAAGGCCTGCCTGCGGGCCGAACTGATCGACGAGGTGGTGGTCAGCACCGACCACAGGGGGATCGCCGAGGCGGCCCGTGAGGCGGGGGCGACCGTGATCGAACGCCCCGAGGAGCTGAGCGGCGCGACCGCCTCAAGCGAGTCGGCCGTCCTGCACGTCCTCGACCACCTGTCCGACGTGCCGGACGTGGTCGTCCTGGTGCAGTGCACCAGCGCGTTCATCGACCCGGCCGACCTGGACGGCGCGATCGTCAAGGTCCTCGACGGCACCGCGGACGTGGTGTTCTCCGGGCTGGAGACGCACGAGTTCCTGTGGAGCTCGGCGGGCGCGGGCATCAACCACGACCCCGCGCACCGGCCGCGCCGCCAGGACCGCGAGCCCGATTACCGCGAGACCGGCGCCTTCTACGTGATGCGCACCGAAGGCCTGCGCGAGCACGGTCACCGCTTCTTCGGCGCCGTCTCCGTGCAGCCCGTCCCCGCCAGGCACGCCCTGGAGATCGACTCTCCCGAGGACCTGGAGATCGTCAGGGCCCTCGCGCCGTTCGTCGACCTGCCCGAGCCCATCGACGTGGACGCGGTGATCACCGACTTCGACGGCGTGCACACCGACGACCGCGCCTACGTGGACCAGGACGGCCACGAGACGGTCGCGGTCAGCCGCTCCGACGGCATGGGCATCTCCCTGCTGCGCAGGGCGGGCGTCAAGCTGATGATCATGTCGACCGAGCAGAACCCGGTGGTCACCGCCCGTGCCCGCAAGCTCGGCGTGCCCGTCCTGCAGGGGCTGACCGACAAGCGGACCGTGCTGCGCGACTGGCTGGCCATCGAGGGCATCGACCCCTCCCGTGTCGCCTACGTCGGCAACGACGTCAACGACCTCGGCCCGATGGGCGACGTCGGCTGGCCCGTCGCGGTCCCCGACGCCCACCCCAGGGTCCGCGCCGCGGCCAGGACCGTGCTGACCAGGCCCGGCGGGGCCGGAGCCGTACGGGAACTGTGCGACCGCGTCCTGGCCGCGCGCCCCGCGACGGAGACGGCCGCGACCCCCGCCCCCAGGACCGAGCTGCGGCTCTCCCCGGTCGCCAAGCCGGTCCAGATCGGCGACGCGCTGGTCGGCTCGGGCCAGCCGGTCTACGTGATCGGCGAGATCGGCATCAACCACAACGGCGACATCGACATCGCGCGCAGGCTCATCGACGTGGCCGCCGAGGCGGGCTGCCAGGCGGTCAAGTTCCAGAAGCGCACCCCGGAGATCTGCGTGCCGCTTGAGCAGCGCGACCAGATCCGGCAGACGCCGTGGGGCGAGATGACCTACATGGAGTACAAGGTCAGGACCGAGTTCGGTCTCGACGAGTACACCGAGATCGCCAGGTACTGCCAGGAGCGCGGCCTGCACTGGTTCGCCTCGCCGTGGGACGTGCCCTCGGTCGAGTTCCTTGAGGCCATGGACGTCGTCACGCACAAGGTCGCCTCGGCCAGTGTCACCGACGTGGAGCTGCTGCAGGCCCTGGCCGCGACCGGCAAGCCGATCATCCTCTCGACCGGCATGTCCACCCTTGAGGAGATCGACAGGGCGGTGGAGATCCTCGGCACCTCCAAGCTGGTGCTGATGCACGCGACCTCCACCTACCCCCTGCCGCCCGAGGAGGCCAACCTCCGCACGATCGTCACCCTCCAGGAGCGCTACGGCGTGCCCGTCGGCTACTCCGGCCACGAGCGCGGCCTGCAGATCTCCCTGGCCGCGGTGACGCTGGGCGCGGTGACCGTCGAGCGGCACATCACGCTGGACCGCACCATGTGGGGCTCCGACCACGCCGCCTCGCTCGAACCCTCGGGCCTGGAGCACCTGGTCCGTGACATCCGCATCATCGAGACCGCCCTCGGCGACGGCGTCAAGCGCGTCTTCCCCGGTGAGGAGGCCCCGAAGGCCCGGCTGCGGAGGGTGCGGGTCTGAGTTGTGTTCCTTTGCTCCGCCTGGCGGCGTCGCGGGCTTGGGCGCCCCGGGTCGGCGCTTTCCCTCGTCACTCCGTCGCTGCGCTCCTGCGTTCCTCAGTCCAAGCACCGACGCGCCCAAGCCGAAACTCCTCGCACTTGGGGCCGGTAAAGCGCAAGGTCAAAAACCTCACGTGTAGGGCTTAGGAAGTCCCCGCGTGGGAGTCGAATCACCAGAGAAAACAGAAAAGGGAAAACTTGATCACGTTGTCCGTCGTCGTCCCGGTCAAGGACGCCGAGCTCTACATCTCCGACGCGTTGACCTCCCTGGTCAGGAACGCGCGCAGGGACTTCGAGTTCATCGTGGTCGACGACGGATCGACGGACGCCACCGGGCAGATCATCGAGGACTTCCGCGACGAGCTGCCCGGCCTGGTCGTAGTGCACAACGACAGGCCGGTCGGGCTCGCCGACGCCCGCAACCTCGGGACCTCGCTGGCCTCCGGGCGCTACCTGACCTTCATGGACGGCGACGACTGGCTGGCGCCCGGCTACCTCGCCGAACTGACCGGGGCGATCGAACGGCTCGGATGTGACTTCGTCCGGGTGGACCACGTCCAGGCCGAGGGGCGCAAACGGGTGATCCACCGGGCGCCGCTCGCCGTACGGGAGACGGTGCTGAAGCCCCGCGACCACATCCTGCCCACCGGGGTGAAGACGATGGTCGACTACCCCTACGCGTGGGCCGGGATCTACCGTCGCGACCTGGGTGAGCTGCTGACCTTCCCCGGGCACCTGCACACCGCCGAGGACCGGCCGTGGATCTGGCGCCTGCACCGGCAGGCGGGCTCGTTCGCGGTGGTCTCGCTCGCGGGCCTGTTCTACCGCAGGATGGTCACCGGCTCGCTGACCCAGGTGGGCGACGCCAGGCAGCTGCACTTCTTCGACGCCTTCGACCTGGTCCTCTCCGACCTGGAGGAGGAGTTCGCCCCGAAGGCGGTGCGGACCTTCTGCGCCCTCCTCGCCCACCATCTGGAGCTGGCCGACCGCTTCTCCCCCGACCTGCGCGCCCGCTTCGAAAAGCGCGGCGCCGACGCCCTCAGGCGGTTGCCCTCCGACCTGCTCGCCGCGGGCCGGCTGGAGCCGGAGCGCGACCAGATCCTGCAGACACTGCTGGAGACCCGATGACACAGCTGTTCTACGCCTCGACGCTGTTCGGCGCGATGACGCTCGGGGCGGCGATCGACGAGGGGCTCTTCGGCCCGCACCCGGGCCGCAGGATCCTGCTGGTCTCGAACAACGCGGCCATCCCGGAGATCACCCCCTCCCTCGACCAGGCCCCCGGCTTCGCCGCGCTGCGTCCCCGGTTCGACGAGGTGTGGTCGTGGAACGACATCGTGGCGCCGCTGCACCCCTCCGACTGGAAGGCCCGCATCATCGAGGTCCCGATGCTGGGCCGTCTCCTGCGTTCCCACCTCTCCCTTGAGGAGGGGCCCCGGGAACTGATCCTGGAGTCCATCGCGGTGCCGCCCGCCAGGACGATCGCCGGTCTGGTCAAGGACTGCCCGATCACGGTCTACTCCGACGGCCTGATGAGCTACGGCCCGACCCGTGACCCCCTGCCGCAGGAGATCTCGGGGCGGATCACCCGCCTGCTCCACCTGGACCTCGTTCCCGGCCTGTCGCCGCTGCTGCTCTCCGAGTACGGCGTGCCCGCGGTCGCCCTGCCCGACCGGGCCTTCCTCGACGTCCTCGCCCAGGCGGAACGGCTCACGCACGGCACACGGGGCCTTCCCCGCGGTCAGGCGATGATCCTCGGCCAGTACCTGTCGGCGCTCGACATCGTCACCCAGGACGAGGAGGCCGGGCTGCACGCGGACATGCTGCGCGGCCTGGCCGCGAGGGGGTTTCGTTCGGTGCTGTTCAAGCCGCACCCGGCGGGCGGGCGGCGACACGCCCAGCGGCTCCGCGAGACGGCCGCGCAGCTGGGGGTTGAACTGACGGTCGTCGGGGAGAGCGTCCCCGCCGAGTCGTGTTTCGCCACGCTTGAACCCGAGCTGGTCGTCGGCTGCTTCTCCACCGCCCTGGTGACCGCGAGCAGGCAGTTCGGGCTGCCGGTCGCGACGCTCGGAGGCGACCTGGTGCTCGAACGGCTGGCGCCGTACGAGAACAGCAACCGCGTCCCGGTCACGATCACCGACGCCCTGCTCCCCCGCCTGTCCCCCGACGGATCGCTGGAGGAGCCGCCCCCGGTCGATCTCCCCGCGCTGGTGGGTGCCGTCGGCTACTGCATGCAGAGCACCGTCCACCCCGGGCTGCGTGAACGGGCCGTCGCGTATCTGGAGGCCAACGGCCCCGCCCGCTACTTCAAGCGTCAGCGCCTGACGGCCCTGGACCTGCTCCCCACCACACCCGCCCCGGAGCCGGGCCCCCTGGGCAAAATCCGCCGCCGCCTCTCCAAGGCCCTTTCCTGACCGCTTCTTGCACCCTCACGAGGGGCTCCCCGCCCCAGGCGTGAGGGTTTTGGTCTTGTGCCTTACCGGCGCCAAGCGTGAGGAGTGTCGGCTTGGGCGCGTCGGTGCTTGGACTGAGGAACGCAGGAGCGAAGCGACGGAGAGACGAGGGAAAGCACCGACCCAGGGCGCCCAAGCCCGCGACGCCGCCAGGCGGCGCAAAAGTCACAGTTTCAGGTAGCGGCGCATGCGGCGTTTGGCGCGGTAGCCGACTCGTAGGACGTTGGGCGGCACCTCCACGCGCAGGCGGGCGCGCCTGCGGGCTGCGGCGTACTGCGGGCCGTCCAGCAGGGAGGTCGCGGGGACGAGGCGTCCCGAGCGGGACTGGCCGACGAGGGCGACCATCTGCGACACCCAGTCGCTCTCCCCGTTGGGGTGGAAGTAGTTCGCCCTGCACCAGGCCTCGTCCGGGGTGTGGAAACGGCCCTGAGCCAGGTCGTCCATGGTGCCGAGCAGACCGCTTCCCTCGAAGACCAGGTTGATCATCTCGGCGCTGACGCCGAAGTCGGACAGCACCAGCAGCGGCACGTCCTGGGCGATGGCCTCCAGTGCGGCGGTCGAGCTGACGGTGACGAATCCGGCGGCGTGCGCCAGGTGCTCGTGCATGGCTCCGGCGGCGAACCGCACCGCGCCGGGGCGGACCCGTCCCTCGGTCTCCAGGGCCTGCCACAGGCGCTGGTAGTTGTGGCGTTCGTTGTGCGTCTGGCGTTCGTTGTCCAGGGCGCGCAGTTTGACGACCACGTCCAGGTCGGGGCGCCGTCCGGCCAGGTCGGCCAGCGCGAGCAGGATCCGTTCCCTGTCCTCCCTGCGCTTGGGCACCTTGGCCTGGGTGGCGAACACGACGCGGTCGCGGGGCCCCGCCGCGGGGACCTGCCCGCTGTCGCGCAGGAACGGCAGCCGGGTGAGGCCGATCTGTCCTCCGCCGCCGAGTTCCTTGCCGATGGTGGAGAACTCCTCGACCTCCCGCCCGCTGTGCAGGACGAATAGGTCGCATCCGCTGCGGAAGATCCATGCCTTCTCGGTCGCCGGGATGGAGATGCCCGGCAGGCCGGAGACGAAGACGGGCCGGGGCGTGAGGCCGGAGAGGACCTCGCTGACCAGCACGTCCACCACGGGCCCTGTGCAGGCGACCAGCACCACGTCGGGCCTGAACCGCTCGGCGGCCCTGCGCAGGGCTCTGGCGGACAGCACCGGCGGGTCACCGGCCGCGCCGGCCACGGCCGCGTGGATCTGGGCCGGTGAGGGCGTGATGGGGGTACGGACCACCGTCAGCTCCGCCGTACAGCCCGAGGGCAGGCCCTCAAGCAGGTAGGCGGCCCACTTCAGGTAGGAATCCGAGTCGGCCACGGCCAGGACCTTCAACCTGTGACTCCAGTGTCGTGATGGGCGAACATCGATAGGTGCGTTCTGAGGGAGGGCGCCGCCTGGGCGGTCCACCACTCGTCGGGGACGTCCACGGTCTCCACGACGACGCCGCGGGCCGACAGCAGGACGCGCAGGGAGGTGACCGCGGTCGAGGGCAGGCTCAGGACCCGCTGCTCGGCCTCCAGTCCGCGCAGCGTCATCTCCGCGGGGGCGCCGCCGTCGTAGACGGTGATCCCGGGCTGCCTGCCGACCCTGGCGAGGTCGCCGGGGTCCTCTCTGCGGTGCGGGAAGTAGGCGACGGGCCCGGTCGAGCCGAGTCCGGCCAGCCAGCCGAAGTAGTGGTCGCGGTGGATGAGGCCGTTGCGGACCAGGGAGGTGCCCAGGACGACGGTGCGTTCCCTCGGCCCCGGTCTGCGCATGGGCTGGGACCTGAGCCAGGCGAAGTCGTGGGTGACCAGTTCGGCCCCCCGTGCGCGTACGGCCCGCGCCAGGTCGTCGGGGACGGGCAGCGCCGTGAAGATCGACAGGCGGCCTGCCCTGGCGGCCGCCCGCAGCCGCATGCCCGCGGCCGAGCCGAGCACCTTCCTGAGCGGTCCCGGGGTGGCTCTGGCCCGGAGCAGGGGCGTCCAGAACCGCCCGGTGAGCAGTTCCAGGAGCCTGATCGTGGCGAGCCCGTCGTCGACGATCACCATCCGTCCGGGCAGGGCGGTGAGCCAGGCCGCCTGGACCTTGCCGGAGAAGGCGTCGCCGACCGCCCAGCTCGTCCCCCTGCGGGGCCTGGGCATCTCGGGCGAGGGCTCGTCGAGTTCGAGCCCGGCCGGTGGGCCGAGTTTGGCGATCTCACGGCGGGTGACGGCCAGCGGGCGCAGCCCGGCCCTGGGCACCACTCGCGCGTGGGTGCCGAGCAGCCCCGCGTGGTGGGCCTCCACGGCGCAGAGCATCTGCAGCGGGGACTCCACCCAGGCAACGGCCGAACCCTGCTCCCGCGCGTGGTCTCGACCGTCCTCCACGCCGGGCGATGACCCGTTCACGACCGCCTCACCGTAACCCGGACGTCTTACGGCGCCGGGAACTACGGGTGAACACACGAATATGCCCTCTTGCGGGTCGTACTCGTGACGATCTACCGTAGTGTACGAAACCGTTTCGTACAGCTGGCCCCGGAGACGCCGATCATGTGGACCGCTGATGACATTCCCGACCTGTCCGGCAGCACGGCACTGGTCACGGGTGCCAGCAGCGGGATAGGGCTGGCGACCGCCCTGCACCTCGCCCGGCGAGGCGCCGAGGTGATCATGACCGCGCGCGACCGGGCCAGGGGGCGGGTGGCGCTGGAGAGGGTCAGGGCGGCGGCCCCGGAGGGACGGGCCGAGATCAGAGGCCTTGACCTGGCCGATCTCGCTTCGGTGCGGGCGTTCACGGACGACCTTGACCGGCCGATCGACCTCCTCGTCAACAACGCGGGCGTCGCCATGATTCCACGGCGGACGACGGCCGACGGCTTCGAGGCCCAGTTCGGCGTCAACCATCTCGGGCACTTCGCCCTGACCGGGTCGCTACTGCCCCGGCTGCTGGCCGGACAGGGGGCCAGGGTCGTCACGGTCTCCAGTGGCGCGCACGCGATGGGGCGGATCGACTTCGACGACCTGGGGCTGGAGAACGGCTACCGCCGCTTCGGCGCCTACTGCAGGTCCAAGCTGGCCAACCTGCTGTTCGCCCTCGAACTACAGCGCCTGGCCGGAGGCAAACTGCTCAGCCTGGCCGTCCATCCCGGGCCGACGGCCACCTCGATCATGCGGCCGGGCGTGTTCACCCGGCCGGTCACCGCCTTCATGCGGCTGGCGCTCAAGGCTCCGGAGAAAGGGGCCCTCCCCTCCCTGTACGCCGCGACCCACCCCGGCGTGGCCGGCGGCACGTACGTCGGCCCCGGCCCCAGGGCGCTGACGCCTTCGCCCAGGGCTCTCGACGAAGACCTGGCGCGGCGGCTGTGGATCGTCTCCGAGGAGCTCACGGGCGTACGGTTCGCCGCGCTCACGTCACGCCCCTGACCGGCCCCGGGGGCAGGGGCGACCCCGCCGGGACGGGTAAAGAGACCCCCTCTTGACCCGGTGGAGGAGGGGTCGGCCAAAAGATCTACGTTCACCTGGCACGCGAAGTCCTTGCCCTTGCCCTTCACCGTGCCCGTCGTGTCGCGATCCCCTCTCCCACCGGGGATCGCGTCACCGAAAGGGAGATCGTCCCGGGTGGACGAGGCCCCAGTCTTCCCCCTCGAACGGGGCCCATTCCCAAGCCAAGGCAATGTGTCGGACTTGTAATCGTCTGTCCGGTTCACGTACGTTCAACGAATTCGCGGCGAACGCCCAGACCTTCGCAGGTCAGCGCATTGCCACGACATTGCCCGACCGTGCTCCACCAGGTGGACATCCGCCTGATGGACACGGCCGCCGAATCCGCGAGTCTCGCGGAACCGGGGACCCAGGTCCTTTGGGGTGAATCAGCGCATACGCGCTGTAGGACACTTTCCAGTCCGAACCCGTCAGCTAACCCGGTAGGCGGCATGGAAGCGACGCAAGGAGCAGTACCCCATGGCCAAGCACCGCCTTACCTCCACCCCCAAGACGCACTACCTGGCCCGTGTCATCCTCGGCACCGCCATCGCCCTCAGCGGCGGAGTCGTCGCCGGTGGACCCGCCCTGGCGGACACCCCCGAGCAGACGTCCGCCACCGTCCGGAACGCGAGCGCGGACACCGCCAAGACCAGCCTCCAGACCACGGCCGAGCGCCTGCCCAAGGTGACCGCCCAGCAGGTTCTGAACATCGCCTCCCAGCAGATCGGCGTCAGCGAGAACGCCCAGGGCGGCGGCACCAAGTTCCACTCCTGGTACATGTCCAGTGAGCGCGCCAAGGAGACCACCGCCCGTGACGGCGGCCGCATCCAGGACTACGCCAACGCCCCCTGGTGCGCGATGTTCGTCTCCTGGGTCGGCGAGCAGGCCGGCATCCGCCCCACCATGGGCTGGGACGCCTACACCGTCACCCACGCCAAGTGGTTCAGGGACAACGGCCACTGGGGCACCACTCCCAAGCCCGGCGCCGTCGTCTACTTCGACTGGAAGGGCGGCAAGGACCTCGACGGGATCGACCACGTCGGCTTCGTGAAGCAGGACAACGGCAACGGCACGATCACCACGATCGAGGGCAACACCGGCAACGGCAAGGTCGAGCAGCGCATCCGTCCGACCTCCCAGGTCGTCGGCTACGGCTACCCGGTCTACAGCGGCTGACCCCATCCCCTCCCTCCGTACGGCCCCCGCCGTACGGGACCCCCATCCGCGGCGGACTCCCCGCCCGCCGCGGCGGTGATCCCCCGAATCCGGAAAGGGCCGTGGCTCCCCAGCCACGGCCCTTTCGGCGTCCCGCCCCTCCGCCGATATGGGAGCGCTCCCAAAAAGAAGCGCATCCATTTTGTGGTCATTTGAGCCCATAAGTCGCAATGGAAACGGAGGGGGGTAACGGTTGCGTCTCGCCGTATTGACGTCGGTCAACTCGTCGGCCACGCTTCGTGGGAGCGCTCCCAATACGTTGAGGAACCGCCTCGTCGCAGAGCCGCGTCTGTCGGGGACCGGCCCGTGACGACACCTCCCACCGATTCGGGCGAACGACCTGAGAGGGGTCCGGAATGTTGAACCACAGGCGGCGCGGCAGGCTCGCCGCGGTCACGACGGTCACGGCCGCGGCGCTGGCCTTGACCTCGTGCGGTTCCGGCGGGACGGACGGGCCCGCGTCCACGGCGGCCGAACCGGTCGTCGTCACCGTGCACACCTTCGGCGGCGGCGAGAACTTCGGCTACGACAAGGCCGCCCAGGCCTGGAACGCCGCCCATCCCGGCATCCAGATCAGATACCAGAACCTGACCGACCGCTTCGAGGACGTCTACCTGCCCCAGTTGCTCCAGCGGTTGCAGGCGGGCAGCGGCGCGGCCGACGTGGTCGCCCTGGACGAGGGCGCGATGGGCCTGATGAAGGCCCGCCCGCAGTTCTTCACCGACCTCGGGCAGTATGGCCTCGGAGGCCGCAAGGCCGACTTCCCCCCTGCCAAGTGGGACAACGGCGTCAACGCCGAGGGCAAGCTGTTCGCTCTCGGCACCGACATCGGCGGCATGACCATGTGTTACCGCACCGACCTGTTCGAGAAGGCGGGCCTGCCCACGGACCGCGAGGAGGTCGGCAGGCTCTGGCCCGACTGGAAGTCCTTCATGGACGTCGGCAGGAGGTTCCAGGCCGCCAATCCCGGAAAGGACGCGCCGCGCTTTCTGGACGGCCCGAACACCCTCTACAACGTGATCCTCGCCCAGGAGGCGCAGAGGAACGGCGACATCACCTACATCGACACGTCCAACAAGCTCGTCATCGACACCAACCCCGCCGTGAAGACCGCCTTCGACACGGTCAGGAGCTTCAGCGAGGCCGGGCTCACCGCCAAGCTGGCCTCCTTCACCCCGCCCTGGAACGCCGCCATCAAGAAGGGCGGCTTCGCCACGATGGGCTGCCCCGCCTGGATGCTCGGCGTGGTCTCCGGCGCCGCGGGCGAGCCCGGCAAGGGGAAGTGGGACGTCGCGACGGTGCCGGGAGGCGCGGGCAACTGGGGCGGCTCCTACCTGGCCGTGCCCAGGCAGAGCAAGCACCCGAAGGAGGCCGCCGAGGTGGTGAACTACCTCACCGGCAAGGGAGGCCAGATCATGGCCTTCCAGGAGGCCGCCGCCTTCCCCAGCTCCCTGCCCACCCAGCGGGACCCGGCGGTCGGCGACCTGAGGAACCCGTTCTTCAACGACGCGCCGACCGGCCGGATCTTCGGCGCGTCGGTCGAGAACCTGCAGCCGGTCTTCCTGGGTGAGAAGCACGCCCAGGTGAAGACCGCGGTCGAGAAGATCCTTGAGGGCATGGACCAGGGCTCGGTCCCCTACGACCAGGCCTGGCAGAGGTTCCTCGACGCCGGGGTCAAGGCGGCCGGCTGATCCGCTTCCCCCACCGGTCCCGCCGCCCCGGGACCGGTGGGGCCCACAGAGAAACCAGCCAGGAAAGCCCCCCGAAAGGCCGATCGATGACCCCGCACGCCGCAGCCCCGGCCCAGGCCGGGCCCGGTGAGCGCCCGCCCGCCGTACGGAGACGGGACGGCGCGCTGTTCGCCAGGTTCGACCTGTTGGTCACCCCCTATCTCTTTGTCTCGCCGTACTTCGTGCTGTTCGTCCTCTTCGGGGTCTTCCCGCTCGGCTACACCCTGTGGGTCTCGCTGCACGACTGGGAGCTCGCCGGGGACAGGGCCTTCGTGGGGGCGGGCAACTACCTGTCCCTGGTCGCCGACGAGGCCTTCTGGAACGCGGTGGTCAACACGCTCGGGATGTTCGTCCTCTCGACGGTCCCGCAGCTCGTGCTGGCGCTGCTGCTGGCCAACGCCCTCAACAAGCGCATCCGGGGCAGGCTCGCCCTCCGCATGGGCGTGCTGCTGCCGCTGGTGACCTCCGTCGTCGCGGTCGCCGTCGTCTTCACCCAGCTCTACGGGCGCGACTACGGCATGGTCAACTGGTTCCTCGGCCTCTTCGGAGTCGACGCGGTCAGCTGGCAGAACGAGAAGTGGTCCGCGTGGATCGCGATCTCCACGATGGTCGACTGGCGCTGGACCGGTTACAACGCGATCATCCTGCTGGCCGCCATGCAGACCATCCCCGGAGACCTGTACGAGGCGGCCTCCCTCGACGGCGCGAGCGCCAGACGGCAGTTCTGGCGGATCACCGTCCCGATGCTGCGCCCGACGATCGTCTTCACCGTGTTCGTCTCGACCATCGGCGGCCTGACGCTGTTCACCGAGCCCGTCATGTTCGACGGCAACCCGACGATGAGCGGCGGGGCGACCGGCCAGTACCAGACGGTGGCGATGTTCGTCGTCAAGGAGGCCTTCCGTGACTTCGACCTCGGGTACGCCTCCGCCGCCGCCTGGCTGCTGTTCGTGCTGATCCTGCTCGGCACGCTCGTCAACCACCTGCTCACCCGCCGCATCGGAGGCGCCGGATGAGCCGCCCAGGGGACGCTGGACCGCTGACGAGGGCCACGCTCGCCCTCGCCGTCGTGATCTCCGCCTTTCCCGTCTACTACATGTTCGTCATGGCCACCCGGACCAACGAGGAGGCGATCGACGTTCCCCCGCCGCTGCTGCCCGGCGGCCACCTGGGGGAGAACGTCGCCCGGCTGCTCGCGGCCGAGGACGCCCACTTCCTCACCGGCCTGGTCAACTCGGCCGTCGTCTCGGTCACCGTGACCGTCTCGGTCGTGTTCATCTCCACGCTGGCCGGGTTCGCCTTCGCCAAGCTGCGTTTCCGGGGCGGGCGGGCGCTGCTCGGGCTGATCCTGGTGACGATGATGGTCCCGCTCCAGCAGATGGGCGTGGTCCCGCTGTACGAGCTCATGGTGACCCTCGGCTGGACCGGCCGGCTCAAGGCGGTGATCCTGCCCTTCCTCGTCAACGGGTTCGGGGTCTTCATGATGACCCAGTACGCCTCCCAGGCGGTGCCGGACGAACTGGTCGAGGCCGCCCGCGTCGACGGCGCCTCGACGGCGGGCGTCTACGCCCGGGTGATCCTGCCCGCGCTCAGGCCGGGCATGGCCGTACTGGCGCTGCTTGTCTTCATGCAGACCTGGAACGAGTTCATGTGGCCGTTGATCGTGCTGGACCCGGACAACCCCGTGGTGCAGACCTCGATCGCCGCGCTCAACCAGGCCCACGGCACCGACTACGTCATGTTGTTCACCGGCACGGCGGTCTCGGTCCTGCCTCTTTTCATTGTTTTCGTCGTGTTCGGCCGTCAGATCGTCGGCGGCCTCATGGAAGGTGCGGTCAAGGCATGACGACGCAGCAGACACAGGATCAGCAACTGAGGTTCCCGGAGGGCTTCGCCTGGGGGGCGGCGACCTCCGCCTACCAGATCGAGGGCGCGGTCTCCGAGGACGGGCGCGGCAGGTCCATCTGGGACACCTTCGCCCGCCTGCCGGGGCGGGTGGTGAACGGTGAGAACGCCGACGTCGCCGTCGACCACTACCACCGCTACCGCGACGACGTCCGGCTGATGGCCCGGCTCGGCCTGGGCGCCTACCGCTTCTCCGTCTCCTGGCCGCGCGTCCAGCCGGACGGCGTGGGGGCGGTCAACCAGCGGGGGCTCGACTTCTACCGCAGGCTGGTCGACGAACTGCTCGGCCAGGGGATCGACCCGTGGGTGACGCTCTACCACTGGGACCTGCCCCAGGCCCTTGAGGACGCGGGAGGCTGGCCCGCGCGGGACACCGCCCTGCGGTTCGCCGACTACGCGGCGGCCGTACACGACGCGCTCGGCGACCGGGTGCGCAACTGGAGCACGGTCAACGAGCCGTGGTGCGCGGCCTTCCTCGGCTACGCCTCCGGGGAGCACGCCCCAGGGCGGCGGGAACCCGCGCGGGCGGTCCTGGCCGCCCACCACCTGCTGCTCGGCCACGGGCTGGCCATGGCGGCCATGCGCGCCCAGCGGGCCGGCAGCCGGATCGGCGGCTGCGTGAACCTCTACGCCGTCTCTCCGCTGACACGCTCGGCGGCCGACCTGGACGCCGCCCGCCGCATCGACGGCCTGCAGAACCGTCTCTTCCTGGACGCGCTGCTCAGGGGGGAGTATCCGGCGGACGTCCTGGCGGACCTCGGGGAGGCCGCCGAGGGGCTCGCTGAGACGGGGGACATGGGGGTCATCTCCGCCCCGATGGACATGCTGCTGATCAACTACTACAGCCGGTTCACCGTCTCCGGGGCCCCGGGGGGCGCGGTCTCGGCCGCGGCGGCGCCGACGGACACCGGCTCGCCCTGGGTGGGCAGCGAGCACGTCTCGTTCGCCGGGAGCGGGCGTCCGGTGACCGGCATGGGCTGGGAGATCGACCACGACGGGCTGCGGGAGGTCCTGCTGCGGGTCGCCGGGGACTACCCCCGGATCCCCCTGGTGGTCTCCGAGAACGGCGCGGCCTTCGACGACGTCGCCGACGCCGGCGGTTTCGTGCGGGACCCGGAGCGCAGGGACTACATCGAGGCCCATCTGCGCGCCTGCCACGCCGCGATCGGGCAGGGGGCGCCGCTCGTCGGCTACTTCGCCTGGTCGCTGCTGGACAACTTCGAGTGGGCCTGGGGGTACGGCAAGCGCTTCGGGCTGGTGCGCGTCGACTACCCGACGCAGCGCAGAGTTCCCAAGGAGAGCGCCCTTTGGTATGCCGAGACAATCAGGCGTGGAGGCCTGACCGGTCCTGCACAATGAAGTCCGGAGAATCTTTCATGGGGGCGAGAAACATGAACGGCGACCGTCGTCCGACCCTTGAGGCGGTCGCGGCCCTGGCCGGAGTCGGGCGCGGCACGGTCTCCCGGGTGATCAACGGTTCGCCGAAGGTGAGCGAGAGGGCTCGCGACGCGGTGCAGCAGGCGATCAGGGAGCTGGGCTACGTCCCGAACCGGGCCGCCCGTACCCTGGTCACCCGGCGCACGGACACCGTCGCGCTGGTCGTCTCCGAGTCGGAACTGCGGGTCTTCGACGAGCCCTACTTCGCCGGGACCATCCGCGGCATCGGCTCGGCGCTCTCGGAGACGGGCCTGCAGCTGATCCTGGCGATGGCCCAGTCCAGGCAGGACCACGACCGTCTTGAGCACTACCTGACGGGCCAGCACGTCGACGGGGTGCTGCTGATCTCGCTGCACGGGGCCGACCCGCTGCCCGGCAGGCTGGAGGAGATGGGCGTGCCGACCGTCATCGGCGGCAAGCCCGTCGGGCTCGACCCCTACTGTTACGTCGACGTGGACAACAGGGCCGGGGCCAGGCAGGCGGTGAAGTACCTCCTGGGCAGGGGCCGCAGGCGGATCGCCACCATCGCGGGCCCGCAGGACATGGGGGTCGGCGTCGACCGGCTCGCGGGCTACCGCGACGCGCTGATCGCCACGGGTGTGCCGGAGATCGTGGCCTACGGCGACTTCAGCGAGGACAGCGGCGCGCGGGCCATGTGCGGGCTCCTGGCCGAGCACCCGGATCTGGACGCGGTCTTCACCGCCTCCGACCCGATGGCGCTGGGCGCGCTGCGGGTGCTGCGGCACGAGGGCAGGGACGTCCCCGGCGACGTGGCGGTGATCGGGTTCGACGACTCCCCCGCCGGAGCCCACTCCTCTCCCCCGCTGACCAGCGTGCACCAGCCGACCGAGGCGATGGGCCGTCAGATGGCCCACCTCCTGGTCGCCCGCATCAACGGTGAGCACCTGGAGCAGCCGGTCGTGATCCTCGACACGCATCTGGTCGAGCGGGCCTCCGCCTGAAAGGACAGTCGTGCCCAGGCAGTTCATCCTTCGTGACGGCGACATGTACGCCGAGATCAGTCAGTTCGCGGCGGCCGTGCGCGTGCTCAGGCACGACGGGCGCGACCTGGTGGCGGACTGGCCGCCGGAGGGGCCCGTCCCCTTCTACAGCGGCACCCTGCTGGCCCCGTGGCCCAACCGGGTCGGCGGGGCGCGCTACACCTTCGGCGGCGTGACCCACCGCCTCGCCGCGAACGAGGAGTCCCGGGGCAACGCCCTGCACGGGCTGGTCGCCGACGTCAGGTGGTCACCGGTCGAGATCGGCCCCGCCCACGTACGGCTGGCGCACACCGTGACCCCGGTGCCCGGTTACCCGTTCGCCCTGGCCCTGCGGGTGCTCCACCATCTGACCTCCGGCGGGCTGACCACCACACTGACCGCGGAGAACACCGGTGAGCACGCCGCGCCGTACGGCTGCGCGCCGCATCCCTGGCTGCTGGCGGGCGAGGACGCCGGGGAGTACGAGCTGCTGGTGCCCGCGGACAGGGTGCTGCTGCCCGACGAGCGGATGCTGCCCGCCTCCCTTGAGGACGTCTCCGGCACACCGTACGACTTCAGGGAGCCCAGGCGGCTCGGCGGCACGGTCGTCGACCACACCTTCACCGGTCTGAGGCCCGGGGCGGACGGCCTGACCAGGGTGCGGGTACGCGGCCCGGAAGGCGGGGTCGAGGTGAGCTGGCGGGCCTCGGTCCTGCCGTGGGCGCAGGTGTGCGGCGGCACCGGGTCCGGCTATCGGGGGCTGGCGGTCGAGCCGATGACCTGCCCGCCGGACGCCTTCAACTCGGGCACCGACCTGATCGTGCTCCAGCCGGGCGAGACGACCGAGACCTCCTGGACGATCTCCCCGCTCTGAGGCCTCTTCCCCACCCTTGATCCAACGCGTGCCGTACCGGACTCCGGGGGACGGTTTCCTTGGCGACCCCGTTGTGCGACAATTTCATTGGGTGATGAATTATGACTCGGAACACGTGTGTGATCGCGGGGGGCGGTCCCGCCGGGGCCGTACTCGCGCTGTTGCTGGCCAGAGCCGGCGTCCAGGTGACGCTGCTGGAGAAGCACTCCGACTTCCTGCGTGACTTCAGGGGCGACACCATCCACCCCTCGACCCTGCAGGTCCTGCACGAGATCGGCCTGGCCGAGGAGTTCCTGCGGCTGCCGCACCACAAGGCGTACGGCATGGCCGTGCACACCGACGAGGGGACGGTTCCGGTCGCCGACCTGTCCAAACTGGGAGGCGAGTATGGCTACATCGCCTTCGTCCCGCAGTGGGACTTCCTCAACCTGGTGACCACCGCCGCCGCGCGTTACCCCACCTTCCGTCTCCTCATGAACGCCGAGGTGCACGGCGTGATCCGGGAGGGGAACGCGGTGCGCGGGGTCCGCTACCGCGACCCCGACGGCGAGCACGAGCTTCGAGCCACGCTGACCGTGGCCGCCGACGGGCGCCACTCCGACGTACGGCGTGCCGCCGGGCTCGTCCCGATCGAACACGGCGCGCCGATGGACGTGGTGTGGTTCCGGCTGCCGCGCGAGGAGAGCGACCCGGACGAGACGTTCCTGCGCCTGTCCTCGGGCCGGATCATGGTGGTGATCGACCGGGGAACCTACTGGCAGCTGGCCTACGCCATCCCCAAGGGCGGCTTCGAGGAGTTGCGGGCGGCCGGGATCGAGACGCTGCGGGAACAGGTGGCGAACCTGCTGCCGTTCCTGGCGGGCCGTACCGGGCTGCTGACCGGCTTCGACGACGTCAGCGTGCTCTCGGTCGCGCTCAACCGGCTGCGCCGCTGGCACCGGCCAGGCCTGCTCGTCATCGGGGACGCCGCGCACGCCATGTCGCCGGTCTTCGGCGTCGGCATCAACCTGGCCGTGCAGGACGCCGTCGCCACGGCCAACCTGCTGGCCGGGCCGCTGGCCTCCGGCGCGGAGATCCCCGAGTCGCTGCTGGCCAGGATCCAGCGCCGCCGTACGGTGCCGACCGTGGTGACCCAGTTCGCCCAGCGGGTGGTGCAGGACCGGCTGATCCGGCCGGCCCTGAACGGGCGGGACGCCCCGGAGCTGCTGCCACGCGACCTGTCCCACCTTCCGGTGGTCGGCGCCCTGACCCGCCGGTTCATCGGCCTCGGTGTCCTTCCCGAACACGTCAAGAGCCCCTCGTGAGCCCGCAACGGATCTCCGCCGAGCCCACGGTCCCCTACCGACAGGCACCGCGACGTCTTCCACAGTGACAAAGAGGTTCTCAATCTGTGGACGTTGAGGTGGGTTCGCCCACGAGGTTGCAATAGCCTGGTATGTCGTGAGCAACTACCTCGATTCCTGGCGGGAGCTTCCCGCGGCGCAGCAGCCCGAGTGGCCCGACCGCGGCGAGCTGGACAAGGTCGTCGCCGAACTCTCCGCACTTCCCCCGCTCGTCTTCGCGGGGGAGTGCGACAACCTCAAGGCCGAACTCGCGGCGGTGACGCGAGGCGAGGCCTTCGTGCTGCAGGGCGGTGACTGCGCCGAGACCTTCGCCGGCGCCACCGCCGACACCGTCCGCAACAAGCTGAAGACGCTGCTGCAGATGGCGATCGTGCTCACCTACGCGGGGAGGGTCCCCGTGGTGAAGATCGGCCGGATAGCGGGGCAGTTCGCCAAGCCCCGTTCGAAGGGAACCGAGGTGCGCGGCGGCGTCGAGCTGCCCGCCTACCGGGGCGACATGGTCAACGGTCTCGACTTCACCCCTGAGTCGCGTCTGCCGGACCCGGGACGGCTGCTGCGCGCCTACCACTCCTCCGCCGTGACGCTGAACCTGATCCGCGCCTTCACCAAGGGCGGCTACGCCGACCTGCGGCAGGTGCACGCCTGGAACCAGGATTTCGTCAGCGAGTCCCCCGCGGGCAAGCGCTACGAGCGGCTGGCCGGGGAGATCGACCAGGCGCTGGCGTTCATGCACGCCTGCGGTGCCGACCCGGCGGAGTTCCACGGCGTGGAGTTCTACTCCTCGCACGAGGCGCTCATCCTCGACTACGACAGGGCGCTGACCAGGATCGACTCCAGGACCGGCCAACCGTACGACGTGTCGGCGCACATGGTCTGGATCGGCGAGCGCACCCGCCAGCTCGACAGCGCTCACGTGGAGTTCTTCTCCCGCATCCGCAACCCGATCGGCGTGAAGCTGGGCCCGACCACGACGGCCGAGGAGGCCCTGGCGCTGGTCGAGAAGCTGAACCCCGACAACGAGCCCGGCCGCCTGACCTTCATCACCAGGATGGGCGCCTCCAAGATCCGCGAGCACCTGCCCGCGCTGGTGGAGAAGGTCACCGCGAACGGCGCCCAGGTCGCCTGGATCTGTGACCCGATGCACGGCAACACCTTCGAGGCCCCCAGCGGTCACAAGACCCGGAGCCTGGACGACGTGCTGAACGAGGTCGCGGGCTTCTTCGAGGTGCACCGGGACCTCGGCACCCACCCGGGCGGCATCCACATCGAGTTCACCGGCGACGACGTCACCGAGTGCGTGGGCGGCGCCGACGAGGTCGCGGAGGGCGACCTGGCGCTGCGCTACGAGACGGCCTGCGACCCCCGCCTCAACCGGAGCCAGTCGCTCGACATGGCCTTCCGGGTCGCGGAGCTCTACCGCTCCTCCTGAGCCCTGAGCTGCGGTTCGCCGCGAGGCACACGAGGGTCCCACGCCTGTGGTGCGGGACCCTTCGTCGTTTCGGGGTCAGTCCTTCTGCGCGCGGAGCTCGTTGGCCAGCTCGGCGCGGATCGCGTCCATGTCGAGCGCCCGGACCTGACCGATGAGGTCCTCAAGGGCGGGCGCGGGCAGCACCCCGGGCTGAGCGAAGACGACAATGCCGTCCCGGATGGCCATGACCGTGGGGATCGAGGTGATTTCGAAGCCCTGCGCGAGCCCCTGCTCGGCCTCGGTGTCGATCTTCCCGAACTTGATGTCGCCGTGCTTCTCCGAGGACTTCTCGAAAATCGGCCCGAACGTGCGGCACGGCGCGCACCAGGACGCCCAGAAGTCCAGCAGGACGATCCCCTCGTCGGCGATTTCGTTGAAGTTCTTCTCGGTTACCTCAATGGTCGCCACCTGTGGCTCCTCTTGTCGTCACGTCTTGTATGGCTCGCATAACCACTTCCCTCCCCCGGACATTCCATCCCGGCGACCACTCCGGCGACGCCCGGACCACCCCCGTTCAAGGGTGCCGATCCGAACGCCGCCGTACCGGACGCGAGGGGTTCGATCTTGGCCTTACCGGTGCCGTGTGTGAGGGGTTTCGGCTTGGGCGCGTCGGTGTCTGGACTGAGGAGTGAGGGAGCGGAGCGGACGAACGACGAGGGAAGACATCGACTCGAAAGCGCCCAAGCCCGCGACGCCGTCAGGCGGAGCAAAGAGACACTGCCCGCGACGCCGCCAGGCGGAGCCAGGAGACACAACCCGCGACGCCGCCAGGCGGCGCAAGGAGACACAACCAGGCGGCGCAAAGAATCACAACATCAGCCCGACCACCAAAGGATCATGGTCCGAGGACCGGAACGCGTCAGGCCGGTAGAGCCGAGGCGGGTTGTACTCGGTGTTGTAGTCGAGGATGCGGCTCTCGTCGGCGTTGACGTGCCAGATGGTCGTGCCGGTCACCTTCCTGAGCAGGCCCCGGCCCGCCAGGGCGTGGTCGAGTTCTCCGCTGCGACCCTCGAAGAGGTAGCTGTAGCGCAGCGGCGCGGGGACGAACCTCTTGCTGAGGCTGGTCAGCCCGCCCGCCTCCAGCGTGTCGATCGGGTCCTCCTCGCCGTAGGCGTTGAGGTCACCGAGCACCAGCGCGTTGGGCAGCCTGAGGCTCTCGACGAGGGCCAGCGTCGCCTTGGCCTGGCGGACGCGTTCGCCGTTGTAGCAGCCCTGGCCGTCGCCCAGGTCGGCGTCGGGACCGGTGGCGGCCGCGTCGCAGCCCTTCGACTTGAAGTGGTTGACGACCATCGTGAACGGCTGGCCGCCCCGGACCCGGCGGAAGGTCTGGATCAGCGGAGGCCGCCTGAAGACGGGGTCAGCCGAGGAGCGGGCCGGGCCGACGGGCCTGAGCCTGGCGGGCTTGTAGATCACCGCGACGTGGATCAGGTCGGTGCCCGGGTTGGGGTGGGTCAGCGCGGCGTAGGTGCCCGCGCCCACTTCGGCGTTGAGCGCGTCGACCAGTGCCTGGACGGCGGTCTGGCCGTTGTTCTGGACCTCCATGAGGCCGACTGCGTCGGCGTTCAGGCCCTTGAGCGTGGCGACCAGCTTGGTCAGTTGCCGCTGCTGTTCCTCGGTGGTGTCCGCACCGCGTGAACCCAGGGTGGTGAACCAGTTGAGGGTGTTGAGACTGGCCACCCTGACGTTGCCGAACACCGGCGGCGGCGCGGGCAGGCGGGGGTTGGTCCGCAGGAAGGTGACCGGTTTGGTCGGCTGGAGGCGGTAGACGCCGAAGCCGTACCCCAGGACGCCGGTGGCGCCGAGCGTGGTGTCGCCGAGGCGGACGACGCGCGGGTCGGTGTAGGGGATGGTCTGCGGGTTCTCCCTGGTCGAGCCGTCGTCGAGGAGCAGGCTGCGGCGCCGGTCTGCGGCCTCGTCCACGCCGGTCCTGTCGGTGGCCTGGAACAGGCGTCCTCCCGAGGAGAGGGTGAGTTCGCCGAAACGGCCCAGGTTGTAGTGGTCGGTGACGGTCAGCGGCCCGGTGACGGTGACGAGCATGCTCTCGACGGGTTCGAGGGTCGATCCCTCGGCGCGCGGCAGGCTCAGCCTGGCCGGGGTGACGGTGCCGGTGCCGCAGACGTCGACGGCGGTGACCGGTGAGAGCTCGGTCCAGCCGTTGTACTCCACGACCTTGCCGGTGACCAGCACCCGGTCGCCGGCCTTGACGTCCTTGAACGTGTCACGGGCGTAGGCGAACAGGCCTTCCGAGGTGGCGGGGTCGGCGTCGGGGGTGGGGTCCTGCAGGAAGAACCCGCCGAGCTGGTCGGCCCGCTGGAAGTCGCCGGTCACCACGCCCTGGACGCGTACGGTCCGGCCCGCCAGCGGGCTGGTGTCCCCGCTGCCCTGTACCTGGGCGATCGGGTGGGTCTCGGGCGTCTGGCACTGCTCCCCGGTCGGCGTGACCGTGGGACTGGCCGTGGGGGTGGGAGTCGGCGTGGGGGTGGGAGTCGGCGTGGGGGTGGGGGTGGGCTCCGGGGTGCCGCACGGCGCGGCGGCCGTGGTCCCGTTGCGCGGCGCGGGGGACGCGCTCACCAGGTCGGTGCCGTTGACGTCGGTGTCGGCGCAGCCGTGGCCGGCACGCAGGGCCGCGGTGGTCGTGGACAGGGCGGGGGCCGGAGCGCCCTCGGCGTAGTCGGCGGTGCCGTACCCGACGAGATCGGCGATGAGGGCGCTCTGCTCGGGTGAGCAGGGGGTCGAGCCGCCGTTGCAGGCCAGTCCCTGCGCGGAGCGGACCAGGACGACCTTGCCCGAGGTCGCGCTCATGTTGGCCGTCCCGGTCGTGTCCGGGGCGGGCAGCGGGGCGCCGGCGCCTCCCCCGGCGAGTTTGACCAGGTGGTAGCGGCCGGGTTCCAGCGTGCCGGACAGCGGCACGACGGGGTTGGCGGCGAAGTTCCCCGTGCCGGTCGCGCTGCCGTACTGGACGGACCAGCCGTCCAGTGCGACCGGCGTGGAGCTCCGGTTGAACAGTTCGACGAAGTCGTTGGCGAGTGGTGCGCCGCTGTTGCCGCCCGCGCCGTAGACCTGGCTGATGACGACGGTTCCCGGTTCGGCCAGGGCGGGTGCCGGGGGGAGGGCGGTGACCGTGGCCGCGGCGGTGCCGAGGACGGCCAGAGCGGAGATGACTCGGGATAAGGCACGCATGAGGCGGAGCGTAGAACCGGTTTGATCTGCCGACACTTACTTAGAAATGGCCAGATGGTGAAATCAACGAATCTTGACACTAAGTGCTGACTAAAGGCATCAGTTATAGCTTGCTATGACGTAGATCTCACGTAAGGCTTCGTCTGGGGTATCACTGTTTTATGAGAACTCTGGACGTGGGTTGGATGACCTGCGCCGCCTCCCCTGAGTGCGCGGGATCGGCCCGGCAGCCGTACGGGCGCTGCCTGGCCCATCTGGAGCATCACGAGCTCGACGAGGTCCTCCGCGGCCTCTCCCCCGGCTCCGCGATCGATCTGCGGGGCACCGTCATCGGCAAGGACCTGCTGGAACGAGTCCTCGCCCCGACCCGTGGGCGTCTCGGCAGGGCCAGGTTCGACCTGGCCGTCTTCCCCGAGGACGTCAGGTTCTGCGACGTCGTCTTCAGCGGGGACGTCTCCTTCGACCAGGCTCGCTTCCATCGCCTGGCCTCGTTCGTCGGCGCAAGGTTCGCCGGAAACGTCTCTTTCAGGGAGGTCAAGTTCGTCAGGGAGGTCTCCCTGCACGGCGTCCACGTCGCCGGGCACGCCGCTTTCGACCGGGTGTCCGCGGGCCGGGACGCCCTGTTCGGCTCGGCGAGGTTCGCCCGGACCGTCTCCTTCGAGGGGGCCGAGTTCCACGACTTCGCCACCTTCGACGGCACCCTCTTCCAGGGGGATGTGACCTTCCGCGGCTGCCGGTTCGGCAGGGCGGTCTCCTTCAGGAGGACGGAGTTCGGCGGTCTGGCCGGGTTCGAGGCGACACGGTTCTGGGCGGGTGGCTACCTGGCCCCCGTCTCGGTCGGCCGCCGTCTCACCCTCGCCGGGGCGTGGGCGGGCAACGGCCTCGACCTGACGGTCCGCGGCTGCCCGGTCGACCTGCGGCGTATCCGGGTGACGGGCCGTCTGAGCGTGCGGCTGGACGGCGCGGTCGCCGACCTCGAAGAGGCGACGCTGCGCGGCCAGGCCACGGTCAGCGGGAACGGCGCGGCCGCGGTGACCTCCGTGCGCGGGCTTGAGGCGGAGGCGCTCCAGCTGAGCGCCGTCGATCTCAGCACCTGCCGTTTCACCGGCATCCGCACCCCGGAACGGCTCAGGCTGACCGGTTGCGTGTTCGCCACGACCCCGCGCGGCGTGCGGATCACGCCGCACTGGCCGCCGCTGCGCTGGTGGACCCTCCGGCGGACGCTGGCCGACGAGCACGCCTGGCGCGGCTGGTCGGACGAGGAGCAGGACGTGCCCGCGCCGCACCGCCTCGCCGTCCTGTACTCGCGGCTGCGCGCCGGGATCGACGACAAGGCGACCGCTGCCGACTTCGCCTTCGGCGCCATGGAGATGCGCCGTGCGACCAGCCGTTCCTCCGGCCGCTGGCTGCTGTCGCTGCACTGGATCATCAGCGGGTACGGCCTGCGGATGGGACGGGTCGTCGGCTGGTTCGCCCTGCTGGCGGCGATCACCGTGGGCAGCCTGCTGATGGGTTCGGCCTCGCACTCGGCCCGCCGGGCGAGCGCACCGAGGACGCCGCACCCCTCCATCCAGTTGTCGCCGTAACGGTCTGTCCGTTTTCCCGGAATCGGCGATTTCCCGGGCTCGGAGAAGGCGTCCGCGGGGGCGCGAGACGGTGACTCCGGGTTGTGTCCGGGTTATCCCGGATGCGCCGAACCCACCTCCACCCCGACGATGTACGGTGATGACCGCACAGGGAGTACGGGGGTGGAGGTGGGCGTGGCCGGAGCCGGGGTGATCGACGACTACGTGGCCAGGCTCAGCCGTACGCTCAGCGGGCCGCGAGGACCGAAACTCGACATGGTCACCGAGGCCCGCGACAGCCTGCTCGACACCGCGGAGGCTCTGGAGCTCGACGGGCTCGGCAGGGCCGAGGCCGAGCGGGTCGCGGTCGAGGAGTTCGGCCCGGTCGAGGAGATCGCGCCGGGCTACCAGGAGGGGCTGTCGATCTCGGCGGGGCGCAGGCTCGCGGCGCTGCTGTTCATCAGCGTGCCGCTGACCATCATGGCCTGGAGCCTGGTGTGGCGCTTCTCCTCCCAGGACCCGATCGCCTACGAGCGGTGGCCCGCGTGGTTCATGCCGGTCTCCCGCGGCCTGGACTATCTGCAGCTGGCGGTCGCCCTGCTCGGCGGGGCCGGGCTGTTCGCGCTCGGCCGGGGGCTGCGCAGGATCAGGCGGCCCAGGCTCGTCACCCGGTCGCTGGGAGTGCTGGTGCTGATCGTGCTGCCGCTCACGGGCGCCCTCGGGCTGCTGCTGACCTACGGCGCGCAGCGTGACGACTTCTTCGACCACCCGCTGAACCTCGGCGTCGAGACGCTGAGCCTCGGGCTGTCGCTGCTGCAGCTGTACGGCGCCACCCGCTGCCTGATGATCACCCGCAGGCGCCGCGTCCCGGCCCTCGGCCGGTCCTAGCGGCCCAGCCGCTCCCCGGAGCCACCGGGGTCGAGCACACCGCCTATCACACCGGTGAACTCCCGCCAGGCCGCGCGTTCCCCCGCCAGGGCCCGGTGGCCCGAGGAGGTCAGCCGGTAGGTGCGCCGCCTGCGCCCGCCGACCGTCGCCCACTCGCTGGCGAGGTATCCCGCCTGTTCGAGCCGTCGCAGCGCCGGATAGACCGTGCCGGTCGGCACGTTCAGTGAGCCGCCGCTGCGTGCCTGCAGGGCCTCGATGATCGCGTAACCGTGCAGAGGTTCCTCCTCAAGCACGGACAACAGCAGGGCGTCCATGTGCCCGCGAAGCGTGTCGGCGTTCACCTCGCGCCCTCCGCCCGCCCTACGGCGCCTCGATCGTTCACGCCCTCACCCTACCCTTCCGCAGACAGGCTACATGTAGCCGTTCTACATGTAGAGTGCCTATAGGTAGACAGACACAACAACGGAGGTGAACCGTGGGCGTGCTCGACCTGGCGCGGACACAGTTCGCGGTGACGGGAAGCATCCACTTCCTGTTCGTCGTGCTGACGCTGGGCCTGGCCCCGATCATCGCGATCATGCACACCCGGCACGCCGTGACCGGCAGGCCCGAGCACGAGCGCGCCACCCGCTTCTGGGGTCAGATCTACGTGACCAACTACGCGCTCGGCATCTTCACCGGCCTGGTGATGGAGTTCCAGTTCGGGTTGAGCTGGAGTGGCCTGTCCGAGTACGCGGGAGACGTCTTCGGCGCCCCCCTGGCGATCGAGACGCTCGGCGCCTTCTTCATCGAGTCCACCTTCCTCGGCCTGTGGATCTTCGGCTGGAACAGGCTGAACCGGTGGGCGCACCTGGCGTGCATCTGGATGGTGACGCTGACCGCCTACGTCTCCGCCTTCTGGATCATGGCCGCGAACTCGTTCCTGCAGAACCCGGTGGGGGCCGTCGAGCGCGGCGGCCGTCTGGTGCTGACCGACTTCGGCGCGCTGCTGAGCAACCCGGCGCTGGTCAACTCGCTCCCCCACGTGGTCGGCGCCGGTCTGTGGGCCGCGGGCTCCGTGGTCATGGGGGCCTCCGCCTACCAGCTGTTCCGCCGGACCCCCGAGCGGGAGTTCTTCACCTCCGCCCTCCGCACGGGCCTGCTCGTCGCCTTCTGCGGGTCGCTGGTCACGGTCGCCTTCGGCTACGCCCAGTTCGGCTCGATCGGCCTCTACCAGCCGGACAAGTTCCGCGTCCCGCTGGCCGGGGTCGCCCTGGCGGCCATGATGGGGATCGGACAGCTGGTGCAGTTCCTCCTGCTCCTGCTGGCGCCCCTGACCTACTGGCTGCCGCGCTGGCGCTGGGCGCAGCCGCTGCTGGTGATCCTCACCCCGGCGCCGTTCCTGGCCGCGATCTGCGGCTGGCTGGCCCGGGAGGTCGGCCGCCAGCCGTGGCTGATCAACGGCAGGCTCACCGTCGCCGACGCCATGTCCCACGGCCTCACACCGGGCATGGTCACCGTCTCCCTCGTCGGGTTCACCGGGGTGCTCGGCCTGCTGGCCGTCACCGACTACCTCCTGATCGCCGGAACCGTACGGCGTGGCCCCGGCACCGTCGCCCTCGGCGCGGACGACGAACCCGCCCCCGCCGTTCTCGAACACGCGCTCAGCCACTAGACATCCCGCCACGGAAGGTGAGGAATCCATGGACGTCCTCTGGCTGGGCGTGCTCGCCCTGCTGCTGATCGGCTACTTCGCCCTGGAGGGGTTCGACATCGGCCTCGGCATGCTGCTGCCCGTGCTCGGCCGTACCCAGCGGGACCGTGACACGATCGTCTCGGCCATGGCCCCGTTCGTGCTGGCCAACGAGGTGTGGCTGGTCGCCGTCGCGGGCGTGCTCTTCGGCGCCTTCCCCGAGGTCGAGGGACGGGTGCTGTACGGTCTCTACCCGCTGGTCGTCACCCTGCTGATCTCGTGGATCCTGCGCGACGCGGGCCTGTGGTTCCGCCGCCGTCTCGACGGGGCGGGCTGGCGGGCCGCCTGGGACTGGGCCGTCTGCGCCGGATCGTACGGCCTGGCGCTGAGCTGGGGCATGGTCCTGGCCTCGATCGCCCAGGGCCTGCCGGAGTCGCCCTCCCCGCTCGCCGGGATCGTCTGCGTCGCCGTCGTCGCCGGGGCGTTCGCCTTCCACGGCTGGACCTTCGCCTCCTGGGCGCTGCCGGGACGGGTCACCGGGAGGAGCCGCCGTGGCGGGGCACTGCTGGTCTCGGCGTGCGCCGCCGCCCTGCCCGCCGCGGTGCCGCTGGCCGTACTGGCGCCGTGGCTGCTCGAACACGCCGCGCCCGAGGGCACGCTGGGTGTGCTCAGTCTCATAATCGCGCCTTTGACGCCGGTCATGGCGGGTGCGCAAGTATGGACATGGCGCACGTTCGGTCCCAAGCGTGCGGCCGGTCGGTTGCCGTCGTTCTTCTAGGGTTCACATGCACAAGGATCTCCTTCGGCTGGTCCGCGGCGAGCGGGCGGTCCGCCGCCACCTGGCGGTCTGCCTGGCCGCCGCGGTCGTGGCCGGGCTGCTCGTGCTGGTCCAGGCGGAGGTGCTGTCCGGGGTGCTCTCCGGCCGCTTCGCCCCCGCCGCGCTGACCGTGCTCGCGCTCGTCGTCGGCGCCCGCGCCCTGCTCGGCCTGGTTCAGGGGGTGGCCGCGGGGCACACGAGCACCGGCGTGAAGACGGCGTTGCGCCACCGGCTGCTGTCGCGGCTGCGGGAGCTCGGCCCGGCCGGTCTCGCCTCGCGCCGCTCGGGCGAGCTGGTCACGCTGGCCGGTCGCGGCCTGGACGCCCTCGACCCCTACCTGTCCGGTTACCTGCCCGCGGCCGCGGTCGCGGCCGTCGTGCCGGTCGCCGTGCTGGTACGACTGTTCGCGGCCGACCTGACCAGCGCGGTGATCGTGCTCGTCACGCTGCCCCTCATCCCGCTGTTCGGCGCGCTGGTGGGGATGCGCACCAAGGAGGTCACCGAGCGGCAGTGGCGGGCGCTGGCCCATCTCGGCGGGCACTTCCTCGACGTGGTCAGGGGCCTGCCCACGCTGCGCGCCTTCGGCAGGGCCCGCTACCAGGCCGAGGTGATCGGCCGGGTGGCCCAGGAGCACCGGGAGGCCACGATGCGCACCCTGCGGGTGGCCTTCCTGTCGTCGCTGGTGCTCGAACTGGCCGCGTCGCTCTCCCTGGCGCTGGTCGCCGTCCCGGTCGGGCTGCGGCTGCTGTCCGGGTCGATGGAACTGCCCACGGCGCTGCTGGTGCTGCTGCTCGCCCCGGAGGCGTACCTGCCGCTGCGCACCATGGGCAACAGGTTCCACGCCGCGATGGAGGGGGTCGCCGCCGCCGACGAGGCGTTCGCCGTCCTGGACGGCCAGGCGTCCGCCCCCGCCGTACGGGACGCCCCGGCCGGGGCGGCGGACCGGGCCGGGGGCCGCGCGCCGGAGATCCGCCTGGAGAACGTCACCGTGCGCTACCCGGGCCGGCAGGAGGCGGCGCTGGAGAACGTCTCGCTGACGATCGCACCGGGTGAGCGGGTCGCGCTGGTCGGCGAGAGCGGGGCGGGCAAGAGCACCCTGCTGCACCTGCTGCTCGGCTTCGTCGTCCCGGACAGCGGGCGCGTCCTGATCGACGGCGTGGCCCTCACCGCCGACGACGCCTGGCGGGAACGGCTGGCGTTCGTACCGCAGCGCCCCCACCTGTTCGCCGTCTCGGTCGCCGACAACGTCCGCCTCGGCTTCCCCGGCGCCACGATCGAGGAGGTACGGCGGGCGGCCGGGGCCGCGCACGCCGACGAGTTCGTGACGGCGCTGCCCGAGGGCTACGAGACGGTGCTCGGCGAACGCGGCGCGAACC
This sequence comes from Streptosporangium sp. NPDC020072, assembly GCF_040631445.1. Classification (NCBI taxonomy): domain Bacteria; kingdom Bacillati; phylum Actinomycetota; class Actinomycetes; order Streptosporangiales; family Streptosporangiaceae; genus Streptosporangium; species Streptosporangium sp. NPDC020072. Next base: position 138,996 of record NZ_JBEYAB010000017.1, read on the forward strand.
TGTCCGCCGGGCAGCGGCAGCGGGTCGCGCTCGCCCGCGCCTTCTGCCGCCCCGGCACCGACCTGCTGCTCCTCGACGAACCGACCGCGCGGCTCGACGGCCGCAGCGAGGCGGCGATCGTGGCCGCGACCGGTGAGCTGGCCGAGGGACGAACCGCGGTGATCGTGGCGCACCGGCCCGCGATGATCGACCTGGCCGACCGGGTGATCCGGCTGGCCGAGGGGCGTGTGGTCTCCGCCGAACTGATCGGAGGGTCCCGATGACGGGCGTCAAGGACATGAAGGGCCGCACGGCCCTGGCGATCTCCTCGGGCGCGGCGGCCGAACTGGCCGGACTCGGGCTGATCGGGTCCGCGGCCTGGCTGATCACCAGGGCCGCCGAGCACCCCCCGCTGGCCGCGCTGAGCGTGGCGATCGTCGGCGTCAGGGCCTTCGCGACCACCAAGGGCGTCTTCAGGTACGGCGAGCGCCTGGCCGGGCACGACGTCGCGCTGCGGGCGCAGACGGCGACCAGGCAACGGCTCTACCGGGCGCTCATCCCGGCGGGGCCGCGTGACCGGCGGGGAGCCGACCTGCTCAGCCGGATGGTCGACGACACCGACGCGGCGCAGGACCTGCTGGTCCGCTGCCTGCTGCCTGCGGCGGCCGCTGTGGTGACCGGGGTCGCCGCGGTCGTGCTGGGGCTGTTCCTGCTGCCCGCCGCGGCGTCGGCTCTGCTGGCCGGGCTGCTGGTCGCCGGGGTGCTGATCCCGGCGGGTACGGCCGCCGCCGCCCGGCGCTGGTCGGCGCGGATCGCGCCCGCGCGGGCGGAGCTGGCGGCCCGGGTCGCCGACCTGGTCCACGGCGCGGCCGACCTGGCCGCCTACGGGGCGGGAGGGCGCGCGCTGGCCGCCTGCGCCGAGGCCGACGCCCGCCTGGGCGCGCTGGAACGCCGCCAGGCCAGGGCCAACGCGGTCGCCGCCGCCCTCGGCACGCTCACGCAGGGCCTGACCGTGCTGGCGGTCGTCTGGATCGCCGGAGGATCGCAGGCGGGCCGGGTCGCCACGACGGTTCTCGCGCTGGTCTCGCTGGTCGCCTTCGAGCCGGTGCTGCCGATGGCCGCGGCGGCGGAGCGGCTGACCGGGGTGCTCGCCGCCCTGCGCCGGTTGCGGGAGGTCCGCGCGACCCCGCCCGCCGTCGCCGAGCCGGTGAGCCCCGCCCCCGTGCCCGGGGAGCCGCCGACCGTGGAGATCCGCGACCTCGTGGTCCGGCACGGCCCCGGTCTGCCCGTGGCGCTCGACGGCGTCAGCCTGACCCTCACCCCGGGCAGGCGGGTCGCCCTGGTCGGCCCGAGCGGCGCGGGCAAGAGCACCCTGCTTTCGGCCCTGATGCGGCTGGTGGAACCCGAGTCCGGCACGATCCTGCTGAACGGGACCGACCTCGGGAAGATGACCTCCGACGACGCCAGGCGGGTCATGACGGGACTGACCCAGGACCCCTACGTGTTCCGGACGACGCTGCGGGACAACCTGCGCCTGGCCGGGCCGGAGGCGGACCAGGACGAGCTGGCCGAGGCTGTACGGCGGGCCAGGCTCGACCGGTGGGTCGAGCGGACCGGCTGGGACACCATGCTCGGGGAGGACGGGCGGACGGTCTCCGGCGGCCAGCTCCAGCGGCTTGCGCTGGCCAGGGCGCTGCTGAACGACCCTCCTGTGCTGCTGCTGGACGAGCCCGCCGAATCACTGGACGAGGCCACCGCGGACGCGCTCATGGCCGACCTGCTCGACGCCACGCGGGGCCGTACGACACTGCTGGTCACCCATCGGCTGCGCGGGCTCGAAGGGGTCGACGAGATCGTCGTGCTGGAGAACGGGGCGGTCGCGCAGCGGGGAACCCACGAGGAGCTGGTCGGGGCGCCCGGCTACTACCGTGACCTGTGGCGCTCCGAGGCGCTGACCGCCGGGCGCTGACCCGTGTTCCCCGGCCGGGTTCTCGTCCGGGGAACAAGGCCGCGGCCCGGATTTCCCGATCAGGAGCACAGGGGCTCCCGGGATGTCGGAAGCCGTTCGAGGGGGGCGGGCGGGAAACGGATGCGCCGCCGGGGTCCGCAGCGTCCCCGGCGGCGCATCGGCTCCGGGCGAGGCTACTGCCCGGTCTTCTCGACGAGGGTCGCGGTGGCGGTCTGGGGCTTGCCGTCGCGGAGGTAGGTGATGGTCACCTTGTCCCCCGGCTTGAGCCCCCTGATCGCGCCGACCACCGTCGCGCCGTCGTCGACCGGCGTCTCGTTGATCTTGGTGATCAGGTCGCCCTGCCTGATCCCCGCCTGGGCGGCCGGGCTGCCGTCGGTGACCTGGTTGACCAGGGCCCCGGCCACGTCGCCGGTCGCGTCGGCGAGGCTGACGCCCAGGAAGGCGTGGCTGACCTTGCCGGTGTCGATGAGCTGCTTGGCGACCTGCTTGGCGGTGTTGATCGGGATGGCGAAGCCGACACCGATGTTGCCCTCGCCGCCGTTGGTGGCGATGGCGCTGTTGATGCCGACCACCTCTCCGGCCGCGTTGACCAGGGCACCGCCCGAGTTGCCGGGGTTGATCGCCGCGTCGGTCTGGATGGCCCCGCCGATGGTCGTCGTTCCGCCGCCCTGCTGTTGCTGCTGCATGCCGCCCCAGCCCGGCGGGAGCTGCTGTCGCTGCTCGCCGCCGACGGTCACCGTACGGTTCAGGGCGCTGACGATGCCCGCGGTGACCGAGCCGGACAGGCCCAGCGGACTGCCGATGGCGAGCACCGAGTCGCCCACCCTGACCTTGTCGCTGTCACCGATCGTGGCCTTGGTCAGGTTGGAGACGTTCTCCGCCCGGATGACGGCGAGGTCGGTCGCCGGGTCGGTCCCGACGACCCTGGCGGAGGCGGTCTTGCCGTCGCTGAACTTGACGGTCATCGAGCCGTTCGTCCCCACCTGGCCGCCCAGCGTGACCACGTGGTTGTTGGTCAGGATGAGGCCGTCGGCCGAGAGCAGCACGCCCGATCCGTCGCCGCTGCCGTTGGCGCTCTTGACCTCGATGGAGACCACCGAGGGCTGGACCGCCTTGGCCACGTCGGCGACCGTGGCGAAGCTGCCGACCTGGCGCACCTCGGCCGAGGGGGAGACGGACGAGGCCGTGACCGTGCCGGCCCCGGCGATCGAGGTCGCGATGAAGGCCCCCGCGACTCCACCTCCCACGGCCATCGCGGCCAGCGCCAGACCGGCCCCCAGCTTCTGCCTGCCGGTGAGCGACCCCCGCTGGGCGGGGATCCGCAGGGACTCCGCCGCGTCCGGAACCGGGTGGATCAGCGTCGGCTGCGGCCCGGTGTCCCGGCCCTCCGAGTAACCTCCGACACGCGGCGGCACCTTGCCGAACTGGCTCCATCCTTCGTTCTCGTGGGTCGCCTCGGCCGGGGTGCTTTCCTGCTCATTCTTGTTCGGGTCCATGTCTTCCCCCACGTCCTGCATCCGCTCGTGGACTGTCGGAGCGGCGACCGGCGGTTCCGGTACACCAGAACAATGCCTGACAGGACGTAAGCGCAGGTTAAGAGGATGATCGGAGCCCCTTCCCTTCTCTCACGCCCCCTTTATCCGCCGTGCTCAGAGGCGGTCGGCCGGAGGAAGGATCATGGAAAAAACATCCGGACCGGGCCCGTGCAGGGGACCGGCCGAATAACAGGCCGCCCCAGGCTTGACCCCTTTTGTTGTCCTTCCGGCCGCCAGGAAGGCTCCCGGCGGCCGGAACGTGATCGAGCCCGGCCCGGCCGCGCCCCGGACGAATCGCATCGGCCCGCCCCGGGTGAGGGCTCCGGGGCGGGCCGGAAACCGCCGGTGGGCTCCTGCGAACGCGCCCAGGAAGCCGGTGCCCGCGTGAGGCGTCCGCCGTCCTAGACGTCCGCCGAAGGCTCCTGCCGGTGGAGTCGATGCCGTTCCACACCCTCCGTCACGAGAGCCACCAGCACCGCCACATCGGGGATCGTCCTGACCTGACGGGAGATGGCCGGTCTGCCGAAGCCGGTCCAAATACGTAATCGCACTCGTGCACGTTCGAGGCCGGTGATCTCCGACCAGCGTACGAGCCGGTCGCCGTCACGCACGCCCTCGGCGGTGACAGTGATCGGACCGAAGGTGGAGCTGCCTGTTTCGGCGATTTCCATCGCTCTGCGCGGATAGCTGATCTCCGACATGTAGTGCTCGATGGCCGCCGTGAGCTCCTCGTCCCGGGCGTAGGGGGGTCTGGCCAGGTTCAGCTTCCCGCCGTTCTTCAGCATCAGGATGCACCGCTCGACGTCCTGGGAACCGCCGCGTTGGTAGACCCGGGTCGTCCACTTTCGTACGTAGGCCACGTCCTCCCAGGCGATCAGACGCTTCAGGACGGCGTCCCCCGTCGTGAGCAGCAGCCCGTTGGAGCACAGGTACAACCGCCTGCGGGCCTTCAGCCAGAGGGGCGGGACACAGAGCAGGGCCAGCCCGAGGGCCACGGCACCCATCGCCCTGCCGACATCGTCACCGATCAGGATCCCCGGTGCTCCGAGGAGCGTGAGAACGACGACAATTCCCGCTTCCGCCAGGACCGACTGACGGAAACAGTCAACGATCTCACCCAGGCCGGTCTCATCGACGATCTCGATGATTTTCGGCGGGTAATCCGGCACCAGAATTCGCCTCCCGAAATCATGCCATCGACACTTCCCCTTCTATTTGGCCACGAATTCACCGGGTTCGCGTATTTGGGAGAAAGAAAACGACGCCGCCCCTGTGGCCTGGGCGCCCAGGTGCCGCTCGTGGCCCGCTCGGACGAGAACGAAAACCCAGGTGACCGGACAGGAGAAGTCCCAGGAATGACGAATCCGTGAACACCGCGGACCCAGAGCCCTTTACGGACGCCCAATCGCATTGACGAAGACCGGCGGAAACGGCCGGCCCTTTCCCGCGCCCTCCTGTCGATGGCCCGGGAGACGCTCAACGACGTGGAGAATTGGCGGCGGCTCCAGCGGAGATCTCCCGAAGGCCCGCCGGCCTTGCCGGGACTCACCAACGCGCCACTCCGACCACCACGGCCATCAGCCGGAACGACGGTCCCAAACAGGTAGCGCCGTGGGCGGGGAGGAACGGATCCCTCCGGCGTCGCCGTGGCATGGCCGGGCGGGGACGCCGGAGGGAGGGCGGGTCAGACCGTGTACCTGCAGATCAGCGCCTGGCTGCCGCCCTGGGCGTAACCGGCGGAGACGTAGGTGGGGTGGAAGTGGGCGCACGCGGCGGAGGCGCTCCCGCTCCCCGTGTAGGTCGTGCCGCCGGTGTTGTTCCAGCGGTAGCAGCCAAGACCGCCGTTGTAGAAGCCGATGGTGGAGTAGGGGTTGACCTGGGCCGCGCAGTACTCCCCGAGCGAGAGCGGGCTGTAGACGACTTCGAGGACCGCCGCCTGGGCGGGGGTGGCGGAGACGGCGAGCGCACCGAAGCAGGCGAGCGCGGCGGTGGCGAGCGCGACGAAACGGCGGGGCATGAGGACCTCCAGAGTCCGGGAAAGCCGGGCGGAACGGGGAGGAGCCGGCGAAGCATGGGGGAACACATCGCCGGACGAGGGAGGTTCCGCGCGACGGGGACACGCTGCGTTGATCACAGTATTGAATAGGAAACTTTCCTATGCAATGGGTGTCGATGCGCGATCCGGTCACGCCTTTCCCCTGCGAAAAGGCCGCCCGGAGAGGCCCTGGTCACGAAATGGCCCGGACGGGCCGCAAACGCGACGCCGGGCACCGCGATCGGTGCCCGGCGTCATGTCCGCACCGCCTCGCCGTTCGCCGTACCGGTCTCCGGACGGCCGAGGCGCTGGCGGACGGTCGTCGTGTTACTTCGGGAGTTTGGCCCGATGCTCGGGGCACAGCAGGACGACGGCCGCGCCCGCGATGTAGCCGGACGTCTCGGCGCCGAACTCGTCGGTGACCGGGCTGCTCAGCGTGACCTGGATGAGGTTCTTGCCGGTGTCGAGCGCGCCGCAGACGTCCTTGCCGAGCTGCACCAGCCTGCTGGAGGCGACGCCGCTCAGCTCCTTGCGCTGCCGCACGGTCTTCAGGAACAGGTCCTCCTTCTCGTCCTGGGAGAAGGAGAAGGAGGAGGAGGCGGTCGGGGTCGGCTCGTCCTCGTCGGGGTCGTCGGAGGAGGACTCGTCCGTGGAGTCGGGGGACGGCTCGTCCGTGGACAGGGACGACTCGGTCGGCCGGGGGGTCTCGGGGGCGTTCGTGACCAGCGCGACCGAGGAGCCGCTGTTGCGGTTGAAGAGGTAGACCGCGCCACCGGCCGCGACGATCAGGACCGCCACCACGGCGACCACGGCGATCACGACCCCCTTGCCGCCGCCCTCCGAGGGCGGCGGGGGCGGGCCCGGCTGCCAGCCGGGAGGAGGCCCCATGGGAGGAGGTTGCTGCCAGCCCTGGGGCGGCCCCTGCTGGGGGTACGGCGTCGTCGGCTGCTGGCCGTACGGTGAGCCCTGCTGCGGCCCCTGCTGGTAGGGACCCTGCTGCGGCTGGTACGGCGGTTGGGGCGGCGCCGGCGGCCACTGCTGGGGCCCACCCTGCGGATACGGCTGGGGCCCGTCCTGTGGATACGGCTGCTGCGGAGGATGCACGTGCGCACCATACGGCGTACCCCTGACATTTCGCCGGAGAATGCCCCGGAATACCGGCGATAGATGCACAAAAGAGACAGCCGCCGGGGACGGTCAGAAGGTGAAGCCCTCGCCGGTCCTTCCCGGTCCGTGCGCCCTGTTCAGCTCGGCGCCCAGGCCGGGCACGAGACGTTCGAGGACCTCGTGCCACTCACGGTGGCGGCCCGGGTGTTCCACCAGCGCGCCGCATGTCCTGCAGGCAGGGGGCTGGGATTGCGTCATGTCGAGATCCCTCCGGGTAGACGTCCGGCACCTCGGACCCGTCACCTGCCCCGGCAGAGCGATCCGGAACCGTGTCCCGCCGATCGCCCGCGCCTGCCGTACGGCGTCGCGACCGTGAGCTCACAGGGCCGCAGAGGTCACCGGGACTTCGAGGGCTTCAGAGGTCGACGTCCCGGGAGGCGAGCGCGCCGAGCGGCACCTCACCGGCCGGGGTCACCACGACCTTCCTGCCCGGCTCCTCGTACCCGTGCTCGGTCAGCCACATCAGGATGCCGATCCCCAGGTCGTCGAAGGTGACCGGGGAGTCCGGCGAGAAGATGTCCTCCCCCTTCTCCCCGGCGTCCCCCTCGACGATCGACAGGGTGTATGTGGTCATGGCGTCCCCCGCTGCAGTCTCGTCCCTACCGGGGTCCATACCCAGGCGGGAGCCCGTGGGCTCCCGCCGTCACCCGGGTCAGTTCGCGGGGATGACCGCCCCCTTGTAGGTCTGCTCGATGAACTGCTTCACCTCGGGACCGGCCAGCAGCTTGGCGAGCTTGACCACCTGCGGGTCGTGCTCGTGTCCCTCGGCGACCACCAGGCCGTTGACGTAGGGGTTGTCCTGGGCCTTCTCCAGCACCAGCGCGTTCTGCGCGGGGTTGAGGCCCGCCTCAAGGGCGTAGTTGCCGTTGATGACGGCGGCGTCCACGTCCTCAAGGGAGCGGGGCAGCTGCGCGGCCTCAAGCGGCTGGAACTTCAGGCTCTTGGGGTTGCCGGTGACGTCGCGCTCCGTCGCGGCGGTGCCCGCCCCCTCCTTGAGGGTGATCACGCCGTTGTCGGCGAGCAGCTTCAGCGCCCGGCCGAGGTTGGTCGCGTCGTTGGGCACGGCCACGGTCCCGTTCTGCGGCAGGTCGCCGAGCTTGGTGATCTTCTTGGAGTAGAGGCCGAGCGGCTCCAGGTGGACCGGCTGCAGGAAGACCAGCTTGGTGCCCTTGGAGGCGTTGAAGTCGTCCAGGTAGGGCTTGTGCTGGAAGAAGTTGGCGCCGAGCCGCCCCTCGCTGAGCTGCACGTTCGGCTGGACGTAGTCGGTGAACTCGACGATCTCCAGGTTCAGGCCCTCCTTGGCGGCGAGCTTGTCCTTGACGAACTTCAGGATCTGCGCGTGCGGGACGGGGCTGGCGCCGACCTTGAGCACCTCGGCCGCGGGACTGGACGGATCCTTGGCCCCGGCGGCTCCGGCGTCCGCGGCGGGCCCGGAGGAGCCGCAGGCCGCCAGCGAGACGACCAGGGCCGTGACGGCGGAGGCGATTCCTAGGAATTTACGCATTGTGCGCTCCTTTTGGGTGTGGAAAACCAGGGCTCCCGCTTGTGACGGGGTCCCGGGGGGAGTGGGAGGGATCAGCCGCGTTGCAGGCGGCGGGCGACGGTGTCGCCCAGGGTCTGCACGAGCTGGACGATGACGACCAGCACCACGACGGTGATCACCATGAGGGTGGTCTCGAAACGCTGGTAGCCGTAGCGGATCGCCAGGTCGCCGAGCCCGCCGCCGCCGATCGCCCCGGCCATCGCCGAGTAGGAGATCAATGCGACCACGGTCACCGTGAGCCCCGCGACCAGGCCCGGCATCGCCTCGGGAAGCAGGACCTTGCCGATGATCGTCGTACGGCTGGCGCCCATCGCGTGGGCCGCCTGCACCTTGTCGGAGCCCACCTCGCGCAGCGAGGTCTCCACCAGCCTGGCGAAGAACGGCGCCGCGCCCAGGGTGAGGGGGACGACGGTCGCGGCGGTGCCGATGGTCGTGCCCACGATCATCCGGGTCAGCGGGATCACCGCGATCATCAGGATGATGAACGGCAGTGAGCGCCCGACGTTGACGACCAGCGCGAGCACCCGGTTCAGCGGCCAGGAGGGCAACAGCCCGCCTCGGTCGGTGACGACGAGGGCGACACCGAGCGGCAGGCCGAGCAGCGCGGTGAACAGGGTCGACCACAGGACCATCTGGACGGTCTGCCAGGTGTTCTCCCACAGCAGGGGGGCCATCTCGTCCCAGGTCATGCCTTCTCCTCCAGCGTTACGGGCGCGTTCACCGGGCTCTCCTCGACCAGCAGGCCGCGACCGGTCAGGTAGGCCAGGGCCTCGGCGCGCTGGGCGCCGCCCAGGCGCAGGCGCAGGCGCCCCGTGGACAGCCCGGCGACCTTCTCCAGCGCTCCGCCGAGGATGTTGACGTCCACGTCGAACGTGCGCGCCACCTGGGAGACCACGGGCTCGTCGGCCTGCCCGGTGAAGGTGATCGTGACGTCGCCCGGCTCCGCGGGGGGCAGGGGGAACAGTTCGGCGGCGAGCCGGGACCCCGGCGTGGCCAGCAGTTCGGGGATGGTCCCCGACTCCTCGATCCTGCCGTGGCGCATGATGGCGGCCGAGTCGCAGATCGTCTTGACGACGTTCATCTCGTGGGTGATCAGCAGGATCGTCAGGCCGAGTTCCCGGTTGAGGCTCTTGAGCAGGGCCAGGATCGACTGGGTCGTGCCCGGGTCGAGCGCGGAGGTCGCCTCGTCGGACAGCAGCACGGCGGGGTTGCCCGCCAGTGCCCTGGCGATGCCGACGCGCTGTTTCTGGCCGCCGGAGAGCTGGGCGGGATGGGCCTTCGCCTTGTCCGCGAGCCCGACCAGTTCGAGCAGTTCGGTCACCCGCCTGGCGCGTTCGGCCCTGCCGGTGCCCATGACCTCAAGCGGGAAGGCCACGTTGCCCGCGACCGTGCGGGAGGACAGCAGGGCGAAGTGCTGGTGGACCATGCCGATCCGCTGCCTGGCCCGGCGCAGCCGGGCCTCCCCGAGCGCGGTCAGCTCCTGCCCCGCCACGGTCACGGTGCCCTCGGTCGGGCGTTCGAGGAGGTTGACGCAGCGCAGCAGGGTGCTCTTGCCCGCACCGCTCTGGCCGAGCACGCCGAAGATCTCGCCCTCGCGGACGTGGAGGTCGACGCGCTCCACGGCGGTCACCTCACGGCCCCGGTCGCGGTAGACCTTGCGCAGGCCTGACACATCAATCACAGCTGTTCCCCAACATGAACGGGTCCTCGAAAGGTTCTACGACGGGTTCCACGGCGGGGAGGGAGCTAGCGCGTGCCGGGGTCGAAGGGCAGGTGGCACAGGCGGCGCAGGACGAGATGGTCCGCGGGGCAGGTCATGGTCTCGGGCCTTCGTGAGGACGGGCGGGCGAAGCTAGTGCTTGAAGCGCATACAGCTCGGAACACACATGTGGGGCATCCCGCACATGTGCTCGCCGAGGGAGACGGCCCGGCCCTGCGGGGTCGCGTCTGCCTGGTTCGCCACGTTCACGTCTGCCTCAACACGGGGTCGGCCTACCCGGATTCCCGGTATTTCATGTGATCCCTATCACCCCCATAGGGGAATTCGCCGTCCGGACACGGCGAACGGCCCGCCCCTCCGGTGAGGAGGGACGGGCCGTGCGAGGGATCGCCCAGGTCAGGCCACGGCCTTCTCCGCGACCTTGGCCGGGGTGAGCGCGATCTCCAGCACCTCCCGCACGTCGCTGACCGTGTGAACGGTGAGCTCGTCGCGGACCGCCTGGGGGACGTCGTCCAGGTCGGGCTCGTTGCGGGCCGGGATCAGCACCGTGGTGATGCCCGCACGGTGGGCGGCCAGCAGCTTCTGCTTGACCCCGCCGATCGGGAGCACCCTGCCGGTCAGGGAGATCTCACCGGTCATGGCCACGTCGTTCCTGACCGTACGGCCGGACAGCAGCGAGGCCAGCGCGGTGGTCAGGGTGACGCCGGCGGAGGGGCCGTCCTTGGGCACCGCCCCCGCGGGGAAGTGGATGTGCACCGAACGGTCCTTCAGCGCCGTCACCGGCAGTTCGAGCTCCGCGCCCCGCGAGCGCAGGTAGGACAGCGCGATCCTGGCCGACTCCTTCATGACGTCGCCGAGCTGGCCGGTCAGGGTCAGCCCGGTGTCACCGGTCTCCGGGTCGGCCAGTGACGCCTCGACGTACAGCACGTCCCCGCCCGCCCCGGTGACCGCCAGGCCGGTGGCCACGCCGGGCACCGCCGTACGCCGGCTGGACTCGGGAAGCGACGACTCCGGCACGTGGCGCGGGCGGCCGAGGTAGGGGACCAGGTCCTCCACCGTCACCGGCAGCTCGGCCTCGCCGAGGGCGACGTTCGCGGTCACCTTGCGCAGGACCCTGGCGATCGAGCGCTCCAGGGAGCGCACGCCCGCCTCGCGGGTGTACTCGCCCGCGAGGGCGCGCAGGGCGTCCTCGCCGAGGGTGACGTCCTCGGCGGTGAGGCCCGCCTTGTCGAGCTGGCGCGGCAGCAGGTGGTCACGGGCGATCGCGACCTTCTCGTCCTCGGTGTAGCCGTCGAGCGTCACGACCTCCATCCGGTCGAGCAGCGGCCCGGGGACGGCTTCGAGGACGTTGGCCGTGGCCAGGAAGAGCACGTCGCTCAGGTCGAGCTCGACCTCCAGGTAGTGGTCGCGGAAGGTGTGGTTCTGCGCCGGGTCGAGCACCTCAAGCAGGGCCGCGGTCGGGTCACCCCGGTAGTCGGAGCCGACCTTGTCCACCTCGTCGAGCAGCACGACCGGGTTCATCGAGCCCGCCTCGCGGATCGCGCGCACGATCCGGCCCGACTGGGCGCCGACGTAGGTGCGCCGGTGGCCGCGGATCTCGGCCTCGTCGCGGACGCCGCCGAGGGCGACACGGACGAACTTGCGGCCCATCGCCCTGGCCACGGACTCGCCCAGGGAGGTCTTGCCGACTCCGGGAGGCCCGGCCAGCGCGAGCACCGCGCCGCTGCGGCGCCCGCCGACCACGCCCAGGCCCTTCTCGGCCCTGCGGCCGCGCACCGCGAGGTACTCGATGATGCGGTCCTTGACGTCGTCGAGGCCGGTGTGGTCGGCGTCGAGGACGGCACGGGCCGCGGCGATGTCGTAGGAGTCCTCGGTCCGCTCGTTCCACGGGATGTCGAGGACGGTGTCCAGCCAGGTGCGGATCCAGCCGACCTCGGGAGACTGGTCGGAGGTCCGCTCCAGCTTGTCGACCTCCTTGAGCGCGGCCTCGCGCACCTTCTCCGGCAGGTCGGCCGCCTCGACGCGGGCCCGGTAGTCCTCCTCCTCGGTCTCCGGGGAGGAGCCGTTGAGCTCGGCCAGCTCCTTGCGGACCGCGGCCAGCTGCTGGCGGAGCAGGAACTCGCGCTGCTGCTTCTCCATGCCCTCCTGGACGTCCTTGCGGATCGTCTCGGCCACGTCGAGCTCGGCGAGGTGCTCACGGGCCCACTCGACCAGCCGTTCGAGCCGGTCGGCGGGGTCGGCGGTCTGCAGGATCTCGACCTTGCGCTGGGTGGTCAGCCAGGGGGCGTAGCCGGAGTTGTCGGCCAGCAGCGACGGGTCGTCCATCTTGTTGACCGCGTCGACGACCTGCCAGGCGCCCCGCTTCTGCAGGATGGTCGTGGTCAGCGCCTTGTACTCCCTGGCCAGCTCCTCGGCGCGCTCCCCCGCCTCGGGGACGTCCATCACGCTCGCCTGCACCCACAGGGCCGCGCCAGGGCCCGTGGTGCCGGAGCCGACGCGGACCCGGCCGACACCGCGGACCACGGCGGCGGGCTCACCGCCGGGCAGTCTGCCGACCTGCTCGACGACGGCCCTGACGCCCACGGCACCGTACTTGCCGTCGATCCGGGGAACGAGCAGCACCTCGGGCTTGTTGTCAGCGAGTGCCCGAGCGGCGTCGATCGCCGCCCGGACCTCGCCCTCCGAAAGGTCAAGCGGGACGACCATGCCCGGCAGCACGACCTCGTCGTCGAGGGGCAGGACCGGGAGGATCAGGCTCTCACTCATCTGCACTCCAAAGGTTGAGTTATACCGACTCAATTAATGGGAGCCCATGATTGTTCCCGGAGTTGAGCGTGTTCGCTGTGAGCGATCGTAATCGTGTAATTCGCCGGGCCGTACCTCCTCCCCCTCTGCTCCCCCCGCTGTGCCCCGCGCGCCCTGCCCGCCGGTCCCGCCGGCCCGGGGACGACGGCTCACCGGTACCGCCGTACCCCTGGGAGGTGATGGTGTGGATCACTCCCGAGGGTGACGCCGTGCGCGCCCCCGTTGTCTAGGCTGGCCGGGTGAATCTGCCCGCCGGTCTGGAACGGCTCCTGCGGCCGCCGGCCCTGGCGCTGGTCAGGGGACAGGCCGATCCGCCCTTCCCCCGCTCCCCCCGGCTGCGGTTCCGGCTGCCCGAGGCCCTGCGGCTGCTGCCTTTCCGCGCCGTCGACCTGGTGACGGTGGCCAACGTGGTGGCCTTCTGGATGGTCTACAGCGGCGTCCTGTCCCGGCTCGTCCACTCCAACGACATGACCATGGGCACGGTGGGCTCCCCGGAAGACCGGGCCCTCCTGCGCCCCCTCTACCCCGAGTGGTGGCTCTACCTGGCCGCCATCACCTCCTGCGTCCCGGTGCTGCTGCGCGAGCGCTGGCCGCTGGCCGCCTGGCGGATCGCCCTGGCGAGCGTGATCATCATGCCCTCCTTCGAGGACGGCGGCCGACCCGTGCAGGCCCCCGAGGCGATGCTCCACCTGCTCGTCGTCTACTCCGTCGCGGTCCGCTGCGAGCGCAGGACCACCCTGGGCGTGTGGGCCGTCTCGGTGCTCGTCCTGGTCGTCTACGGCCCCGGCGTCAACGATGCGCTGCCCGCCGCGGTCCTGCTGGCCGTCACCGCGCTCCTCGGCTACAACGTCCGGACCAGACGGCTGGCCTCCAGGCGCCTGGCCGAGGAGGAGCAGCGCAGCGAGCGAGCCCTGGCCGCGCAGGCCGCACTGGAGGAACGGGCCAGGATCGCCAGGGAGCTGCACGACGTCGTCGCCCACCACATGTCGGTGATCGCCATCCAGGCCGAGGCCGTACCCCTCCAGGCGGCCGGGGACGTCGGACGCCTTGAGGAGGGGCTGCAGGAGATCCGTGTGCTCTCGCTGTCCGCCATGACCGAGATGCGCCGGGTGATCGGGGTGCTCAGGGACGCCGAGGGACGGGTGGACACCGCCCCTCAGCCAGGACTCGGCCGCCTCGACGAGCTGGTCGGCAACGCGCGCTCGGCCGGTCTCACCGTGGCGCTCTCCCTCAGCGGCGACCTGACCGGGCTGCCCGAGGCGGTGAGCCTGTCGGCCTACCGGATCACCCAGGAGGCGCTGAGCAACGCCATGCGGCACGCGCCCGGCTCGGACGTCTCGGTGCGGATCTCTCGTTCCGGCGGCGCGCTGAACATCAACGTGACCAACGACGCAGGACGCCCCTCCCCCGGTACGGCGCAGCGCGCGGAGGGTCCCGGGCACGGCCTGGTCGGGATGCGGGAGCGGGCCGCCATGCTCGGCGGGAGGCTGTGGGCCGGACCGGTCGGGACGGGATTCGCGATCACCGCCATACTGCCGGTCGTGGAGGAGACATGACGATCCGGGTGCTCATCGCCGACGACCAGGGCATGGTCAGGACCGGTTTCACCGTGTTCCTCGGCTCACAGCCGGACATCGAGGTCGTCGGCGAGGCTGCCGACGGCCGTGAGGCCGTGACGGAGGCCATGCGGCTGCGTCCCGACGTGGTGCTGATGGACGTACGGATGCCGGTCATGGACGGCCTGGCCGCGACCAGGGAGATCATGGCCGCGGCGGACCCGCCGAAGGTGCTGATCCTGACCACCTTCGACCTCGACGACTACGTCTACGAGGCGCTGCGCGCCGGGGCCAGCGGGTTCCTGCTCAAGGACGCCTCCGCGCGGCAGTTGGCCGAGGCGGTCAGGGTGGTCGCCTCCGGTGAGGCGCTGCTGGCCCCCTCGGTGACCAGACGGCTGATCGCGGAGTTCGCCCGGGTCGGCCCGCGCCGTCCCCGGATCAGGCCGGACGGCATCACCGAACGCGAGACCGAGGTGCTCGTCCTCGTCGCCCAGGGCCGTTCCAACCAGGAGATCGCCGCCGAGCTCGTGCTGTCCGAGCAGACGGTCAAGACGCACCTGGGACGCATCCTGGCCAAGCTGGACCTGCGCGACCGGGCCCAGGCGATCGTGTACGCCTACGAGACGGGTCTGGTCAGGCCGGGCGAGTGAACCCCGTGGGGGGACCTCTCCAGGGCGATGTAAGCGATAAACCATGATTTTTAGCCTCTTGCCGGTTCCCAACCGGTCAGGAGGTCCGCATGCCACACCGCACGCCCGTTCTCGCCGTCGCCGCAGCCCTCGGCCACCTGCTCGTCCCGGCCCCGCACGGCGACCGGTCCTCGGCCGCCGAACTGGGCGGCGTGCGGGTGTGGGCGGGCGGCGGCCCCGGCTCCGGGCGGTGGTCGTGACGGCCAACCTGGGCGCCATGGCGGTCTTCCTGTGGCGCCAGGCCGTGCCGACCGTGGCGGTCCTGGCCGCGTGCCGCTCGGCCCTGGGGAGATTCCCTGGCTGCTCGGTCCGGTGGACGGGCCCTCCTGGGTGCTGTTCCGGCCGGCCTGGCCTCCGGTGTTCGCCGCCTCTGCCTGGCACTGGCCGCCCAACCCAATAAGAAGTGATTTTTTATGACATGGTGTCATCATCGGGTTGACGAGGATGGCGGGCTTTGTGACACTGTGTCATATAAGACCCCTTCATCGCGGAGTGATCATGAGTGAGCCGTCTTTCTCCGAAGCGCTCAGGAACGCCACCTGGAGCGACCACGAGTCCGCGGAGGGCGAGGGCTACCTCAAGGCCCTCATGGCGGGACGGCTCAGCGCGGAGGCCTACGGCGAGATGGTCGCCCAGCACTACTTCGCCTACGTCGCCCTCGACGGCGTCTCCCGCTCACTCGCCGGCGACCCGGTCGCGGGTCCCTTCGTCTTTCCCGAGCTCTACCGGGAGGAGGCGCTGGTCCGTGACCTGGAGACGATCTACGGCTCCGGCTGGAGAACCAGGATCGAGCCCTCGAAGCCGACCGAGGAGCTGGTGGCCAGGATCGAGCGGACCGCCTCCTGGCCGGGCGGCTACGTCGCCCACCACTACACCCGCTACATGGGCGACCTGTCCGGCGGCCAGTTCATCCGGATGGAGCTGCAGAAGATCTACGGCTACCAGACGGACGGCGGCGTCGACTTCTACCGCTTCGACGGGATCGGCAGCCTGCCCCGGTTCAAGAACGACTACCGCGCCCGGCTCGACGCGCTTCCGGCCGACGAGGCGGAGAAGGCGCTGATCATCGAGGAGACCAGGCTCGCCTACCGGCTCAACACCGAGGTGCTGGCCGACCTCGGCAGGCTGGTCCCTGCCGGGCAACCCGCCTGAGAACCGCCCCGGCCTGTGCGACGATGGGGGCATGCCTCGCATTTCGGCCGCGACGATCGGCGAGCACCGCGCCCAGACGCGGGACCGGATTCTGCAGGCGGTCTCCCGTCTGTCCAGGAACCAGGGCATCGACGCCATCTCGATGACGGAAGTGGCGGGTGAGGCGGGAATCACCCGCACCGTCCTGTACAACTACTTCCCCGACAAGGCGACCCTGCTGCTGGCCTTCACCGAGCGGGTGACGGGCTACTTCATCGACGGCTACGAGCGGGAGCTGCCGCCGGACGCCTCCCCCGCGGAACGCCTGCGGGTGTTCGTCCGCCTGCAGCTGGCCGGGCTGCTCGCCCACCCCCACCCCGGCCCCGCCGACCTGTCGGCCGCGCTCGGCCCCGACGCCTACCAGCGCCTGGCCGACCACGTCGAGCCGATGCAGCGCATCCTGACCGGCATCATCGAGGGCGGGGTCGCCTCGGGGGCCTTCCGCACCTCGGACGTGGCCTCCGCCGCCCGCTTCATCCTCGCCGTCATCGGCTCGGAGCGGGTGCCGCTGCTCAGCGGGGAGACCACGGCCGAGGACGCCGAGGCCGTCGTCTGCGACTTCGTCCTGCGCGCGCTGGACGCCCTCACGCCCTGACGCGGCGACCGAGCCCGGCCGTCAGGACCACGACCGGCGACGGCCCCCGCGCCGGGAGACGGAGCCTCCGATCGGACTAGGGACGGGCGCCCAGGGAGTCCACCCAGCCGGAGGAGAGGACCGCGACCTCGCGTCCGCTCACCTCGGCCGAGCGCACCGAGGCGCCCACACGCCTCTCCGCCCTGTCCGGCCCGGTGTAGGCGAAGGACAGCAGCCTGGCCCCGGTCCGGTCGATGACGAGCCGGGTGTCGCCGCCCGTCAGCCCGATCTCCACGCCGGTCCGCCCGGCCGGGTCGGTGACGCCCTCCTTCATGGCCAGGCCCGGCTGGGCCGCGAGAACCCGCAGGACCGCGGCGCGGGTCGCGGGGGTCGCCGGGGAGTCGAGCAGGTAGCGGGCCGCACCGAGCACGAAGGCGGGATAGGACCGCGCCCGCTCCTCCTTCGCCGCCTCGGCGGGCAGGCCCTTGCCCGCGCCGCGGTAGGCCTCGCGCAGCCACGCGTCGAGCGCCTTCTCCTCGCCGGGCAGATCGGCCACGTCCTCGTCGGAGACGAGCGTGCCGCCGATCGCGGTCTTGAGGACCATGGGCCCGTGGTCGACGGACTTCTCCTCGGGGAGCGGCGCGCCGGGGCGGGCCGGGACGTAGGCGGCGTCCTTGCCGGTCACGAGACGGCCGCCGGTCGAGGCGCTCCAGGCCTCGGCGGTGACCGCGAGGACGCCTCCCCCCTCGACCGGGTCGAAGGTGCGGGTGCTGGAGAACCAGTAGCGGGCCTTGCGCTCCGGGGTGCGGGCCACGGTCTCGGCGGCGGCGAGCAGGAACGAGCGCGCGTCCACCGTCTCGACCGGGGCGGCGACCGTGCCGTGCCCGGTGGGGACGACGTTCCTCGCCGCCGTCGGGGGCGCCGCGGCGGGGGCGCTGCCGATCACGTACGGCACGCCGACCGCGGCCGCCGCCGCGAGCCCGAGCGCGATCTTGAGCAGCCGCGCGGGCGGCAACGAGCGTGGCCGCCCGGAGGAGGCGAAGGTGGCCGACAGGTCGCGCTCGCGCCTGAGCCGGTGGCTCTCCTCGGTCACGGCGTCGGGCCGCAGGCCGAGCATGAAGTCGTCGGGGGTCATCGTCGTTCCTCCAGGGTGAGTGCGTCATGGTCGAGCGCCTCCGCCAGGCGGCGGCGAGCGCGGTGCAGGCGGACGTTGAAGGTCCTGGCGGTGCAGCCCGCGACGCGGGCGGCCTCGGCGGGGGTCAGCCCGTACCAACTCGCCAGGACCAGGGCCTCGACGTCGTTTTCGCCGAGTTCGGCGAGGGCCGCGAGGGCGGCCTCCCGCCGGGCGACGCGCTCGGCGACGTCGTCCTCGGGCGCGGGGGCGAGATCCGCCAGCCGCGCGGCGAGGGCCCGCCCGCGCAGCCCGGAGTCCTGCTGCTTGCGCAGGAGGTTGCGGGCCACGCCGAGCAGCCACGGCAGCGCCGGGTCGGGGACCTCGCGCAGCCGTCGCCACGTGATCAGAAAGGTCTCGCTCACCACGTCCTCCGCTGCCTGCCTGTCGGCGCGCAGCAGCGCGTAGCCGAGGACGTTCCGGTAGTGCCGGTCGTAGAGCTCGGTGAAGCGTTGTTGGGGATGGTCCACGGTCAGTAGTCCCAGGAGGAGGGCGTGGATTACACGCTAGAGGGACGAATCACGATCCGCCTTGGCGGCCGGTTCTGCGTGCCCTCACCGGCTGCGGCGATGAGCCCGCCCGGGATTGTCGGTGGCGGCCGCTAACTTTCGATCATCCCGATCCGAGGAGTTGTGAGATGTACCGCCAGGGAGACATCCTGATCGTGCCCGTCGAGGAGGAGGCCGTTCCCGCCTCCGTCGTCACCTCGCCGTCCGTGCCGCGTGACGCGCGGGGCCGCCTGGTGCTGGCCCTCGGCGAGGCCACCGGGCACGCCCACGCCGTGGTCGGCCAGGGCACCCTGGTCCGCGGGGCGCGTCCGGCCGACCCCTCCTTCCTCAACCTCCCCTCCGGCGGGCGGGTGGTTCACGAGGAGCACGCCGCGATCTCCCTGCCCAAGGGGTGGTACCGCGTGCTGCGCCAGCGCGAGTACGTCCCCGGCGCCTTCCGCGTCGTCGCCGACTGAACGATTCCCCGCACGTCCCAGGAGCACCCGAACATGACCGTGACCAGTGAACTCTCCGACACGTTGAGCGTGGCCGCGCTCCGCTGGGAGGAGGTGGCCCTCAGGACGGGCCCCGCCGACCGCGCCCGCGCCGAGGAGGGGGTACGGCTCGCCTACCGGCTCGGCGGCCTGGCCGAGCCCGAGCGGATCATCTGGGCGGCCTCCCCCGCCGAGGGCGCCGTGATCGCCGCGAAGCTCGCCGCCAACAGGGGCGGCGGCGAGCAGGACGGCCCCGGCGGCGGTCCCGGAGAGAGGGCCGCGGAGTTCGACGCGGGCCGGTGCGTCCGCGACCAGGTCCGTACCCGGCCGTGGGAGCGGGCCAGGGCCGACGCCCTGGCCCGGCTCGGCGCCGAGGGCTGGCCGCTGGCCTGGTCGCTGACCGGGGGCGCGTTGTGGGACGAGGTGAACCGCCTGGTCACCCGCATCCGCGGCGGCATCGCCGCGTCCGCGGGCTCGGAGGAGGCCGGGGCGCTGCTGCGCGCCTCGACGCTGGACGCCGTGCTCGGCCAGCACGACGCGCCCTGGCTGTCGCTGTTCGACGCGCTGGGCGCGCCGGAGGTCGAGGGCCTGGTCCGGGTCGCCGAGTCCGCGGGCTGGTGGTGGCCCTTCGAGCGGGTGGCGCTGCTCTGTGAGCGCCCCGCCGAGCTGCACCGCGACGACGCGGGCCGTCCGCACCGCGCGGAGGGGCCCGCGCTCTCCTTCCCCGACGGCTTCGCCCTGCACGCCTGGCACGGCATGCCGGTGCCCGCCGACTTCGGCGCCTCCATGACGGGCCTGACCCCCGCGCGCATCCGCGCCGAGGAGAACGCCGAGTTGCGCCGGGTGATGCTGGAGCACTTCGGCTACGACCGCTACCTCGCCGAGTCGGGGGCGACGCCGACGCACCGCGACGAGACCGGCGTCCTGTGGCGCATCGACCTGCCCGACGACGAGGCGGTGGCGATGGTCGAGGTGGTCAACTCGACCGCCGAGCCCGACGGCACGTTCCGCACCTACTGGCTGCGGGTCCCGCCGTGGACCCGCACCGCCCGCGAGGGGGTCGCGTGGACGTTCGGCCAGACGGAGGGGGACTACCGGCCGCTCAAGGAGACATGAGGGATGCGTTCGAGGACTCCTCCGGCGAACACGTCGTAGAGCCCGGTCGGCTCCAGGTGGACGTAGCCGATGTGGCAGTCGCACATCGCCAGCGGACAGCCCCGGGGGCGCAGGGCCGCGCGGAAGGAGCCGTCGTAGAGGTTGCCCAGGACCTCGGGCACGAAGTGGCAGCGCCGTACGGTGCCGTCGCCCGCCACGGAGATCACGCTCTCCCCGGTACGGCACGGCAGCCCGGCGCTGCGGTGCGGGGTCCTGCTGTGGTGGAACAGCGGGTCGAGCGCCGTCCACCCGGCCGCCTCCTCGTCGGTGTAAAGGTGTCCCTCGGCGGCGTTCACCCACAGATACACCTCGGGGGGCAGGTCGGCGCGCAGGCGCCGGGCCGCCTCCAGGTGCTCGGGCAGGCCGACGACGCCGACGCTGAAACGGACGCCGAGTCCGTGCAGTTCGCGGCACCTGCCGAGGAAACGCTCGTGGGTGACCTGGTCGGGGTGGTAGGTCGCCCACAGGGCGAGCGTGTCCAGGTCGGCCTCGGCGAGCCAGCCGGTGCGGAAGCTGAGGTTGGTCTGGATGGCGACCCTGCGGACGTGCGGGAGCCGGCTCAGCTCGACCATCGCCCGGCGGTACCACGAGCGGACCAGCCCCTCCCCCCAGGGGGTGAACAGCACCGAGACGGGGTGGCCGCACTCCGCCGTCCAGGCCGTGAACCGTTCGAGCGCCGCCCGGTCCTGCCGTAGCCGTTCCGGGCTGTCGCGGCGCTTGGCGAAGGGGCAGTAGGGGCAGTCGTAGTCGCAGCTGGACAGCGGCCCCCGGTACAGGATCGTCAGGTGGCCCGGCTCGTGCTCACCGCCCGGGGGGTTCACGCTCGTGTCCACGGGGTCGTCTCCCTTCCCGCCGGGAAGGAAGCGTCCGGCGCCTCCTGTGCCCACGGGCTCGTCTCTTTCCCGTCCAGGGTCCTGTTCGGGGTCCCCAGCCTGGACGACCCCGCCATAAGCGGATTTTTCATGAAAAATCGTCATCGCTGCTCGTATTCGGACATCAGCGCACGCACCGGCGCGGAGAACAGCCACGGGCCGATCGCGTCGGAGTGTGCCAGCCCCTCCGGGGTCAGCCGCAGCCGGCGCCCTTCGGGATCGCCGAGCCAGCCCCTGCCCGCCAGGACCTCCAGCTCGCCGGAGAAGTCCGCCGTCGCCTCGGTGCCGAAGCGCCCCCGGTAGGTGTCCAGGTCCAGCCCCTCCGTCCGCGGCAGCGACTGCAGGAGGTGACGGCGGCGCCGTTCCGCCTCGTCCAGGTGGAAGCCGACGTTGGCGAAGGCGAACTCCTCCGCGGGCAGCCGTACGTAGTCGTCGATGATCCCGCGCACCTGTCGGGCGGCCACCGCGTACTCGTGGGAGTAGTGCAGGCCCTCGGTGTAGGAACGGGCCCCGCAGCCGAGGCCGACCATGCCGTCGCTCTGGCAGCTGTACTCGGTCAGGCCGCCGGAGCCGGGCAGCTGGAACATCCGCATCGACACCTGTTCGTACCCGGCGGCGAGCAGGTGGTCGCGGCCCTGACGGTAGAGGCCGAGCCGGTGGTCGTCCCAGTCGCGCGCGCGGCGGCCGAGACCGGTCAGCGGACGGACGTACAGCGGATACAGGTAGATCTCCTCGGGCCGCCAGGCCAGCGCCGCGTCCAGCGAGTGGCGCCAGGTCTCCTCGGTCTGCCCGTCGATCCCGTAGATCAGGTCGATGTTGAGCGCCTTGAAGCCGGTGTCCCTGATCCGGCCGAGCGCCGCCTCGACCTCCGCCCGCCGCTGCGGCCTGACCGCCGCGCGGGCCTCGGCGTCGAGGAAGCTCTGCACCCCGATGGAGATCCGGGTGGTGCCCCGCTCGGCCAGGACGGCGAGCCGGTCGGCCGTGGCCGTCGCGGGCGAGGTCTCCACGGAAAGCGGCACGGCTCGCAGGTCGGCGCCCGTGATCCGCTCGGTGAGGTCGAACAGCCGGGTCAGCTCGGCCGCGCTCAGGTAGGTCGGCGTGCCGCCCCCGACGGCCGCGAGCACGAACTCCGGCCCGTCCAGGGCGTCCCGTACGGCCCGTGCCTGGCGTTCCAGCGCGTCGAGGTAGGCGGTGACGAGTTCCTCGGGGGCGCCGGTCCTGGTGAACAGGTTGCAGAACCCGCAGCGCATCTCACAGAACGGGATGTGCAGGTAGAGGAAGAGGCTCCCCGTCGGTTCCCGCGCCCACACCTGGCGCAGCGTGGGCCGGGGGTCCAGCGGCCGGTAGGCCGTCTTGTGCGGATAGGCGTAGACGTATCCCTGGTAGGGGCCCGCCTCAAGGCCCGGCTGTCCGGCCGTCACCACTGTCCCCTCTCCAGGACGAACTCCCCGTAGGGCACGGTCCAGACGACCTCGTGGCCGATCCTGTGCCCGATGTGACCGTCCTCCCCGTAGGCGGTGCCGTGGTCGGAGCAGACGATCGCGAAGGCCGGGCGCCTGGCGCTCATCAGCGCGAAGAGCCCGCCGATGTGCCGGTCGACGTACTCAAGCGCGGCGGCGTGACTGCGTGGGTCGTCGCCGTGCTCGCGGGTTGCTCCGGGCAGGTGGTACCAGTTCGGCTGGTGCAGCGCGGAGACGTTGACGAACAGGAACACCGGCCCGTCCACCCGGGCGACCGCCCGCTCCGCGCACGCGATCTGCGCCTCGAACGAGGTCGGCGAGGTCACCCCGAACTCCGGCTCCCAGTGGCTCTCGGCGAACAGGCCGGGCAGCGTGGAGCCGAGCGGGGTCAGCTTGTTGAAGAAGCCGACTCCTCCGACACAGATCGTGTGGTAGCCCGCCGCGGCCAGCCCGGTGGGCAGGTCGGGGGCGTCGAACGTCCAGGTGCCCGTCGCCGTCGTCTCACTGCCGGGGAACGTCGCGGCGAACAGCCGGGGATGCGGTCCGGGAGCCGCCGGGGTCGGCAGGAACCCGGCGAGGATCGCGGCGTGCGCGGCGTAGGTGAAGCTTCCCGGACTGTGACGCCGTTCCCACCGGCCGCCGGGCAGGGCCCGCGCCAGGTTCGGCAGTCGTCCCGCTGCCAGCGCCTGCCGCGCCACGTCGTATCTGAGCGTGTCGAGCGTCACCAGCAGCAGGTCGTGGCCGCCCACGATCTCGTTCATGTCACGCACCGGCGCCGACCCCCGCGAGGACGTGACGGCGCAGGATGGCCGCGACCTGGGCCCGGTAGGTGTCCAGCCCCTCTGCTCCGGTGCCGGGCAGGCCGGTGAGCCCGGGCAGCAGGTCGCCGAAGGCGTTGACCTCGGCCACCGCGACGTCACTCCAGCCGGTGCCGACCATGACGTCCACCCCGGTGGACAGGCTGCCGGGGAAGCACGCCGCCGCCCGCGCGCAGACGTCGACGAGCCGCGACCAGCCCTCGGGCCCCAGCCCGGCCCGCACCGCGCCGAGATCACCGCGCTCCCCGCCGAGGTGCAGGTTCGTCATGGGCGTACGGCTGGCGCGCACCACCGCGTGGGTCGGCGTGCCGTCGACCGTGACCACCCGCAGGTCGATCGCCCTTCCGCCGAGCGTGGCCTTGGGGAACCACCTCTCGACGTGCAGGCCGTCCGGGGCCAGCAGGCCGACGATCGCCGCCACGTCGCGCTCGTCGTCGTAGGAGCGCACCCGCAGCGAGTTGTACAGCGAGCCACCGGCCAGTTCTGCCGACGTGACCGCCCTGATCCGCCCCGGGGCGGTCTGCAGGGCGACGACGCCGGAGGCCGAGGAGCCGTGGGCGGGTTTGACGAACACCCGGTTCCATCCGGCCTCGGTCATCCGCTCGCGCAGTTCGGCGTAGCCGCCGACGGGTCCCGCCAGCGCGGGCGGCACGGGAACCCCGGCCGCCGACAGCCTCGCGTGGCAGAGCCGCTTGTCGAACATCACCGCGATCTCACCGGGGTCGGCGAGCAACCCGGCGCCCGGGGCGGCCGCCACGGCCTGGCGAACACGTTCGATCCCGGCGGTGAGGGCGGCGTACCAGGCGGCCCCGCCACCCACCCTGGACGGCTCCCCGGGGCCGCGCAGCAGCGCGTCGGCGACGGCGTCCTCGCCGGGGGACTCGATCCGCACGAGCGTGCCCGGTTCGAACCGGATCGCGTGGTCGCTCCCGAGCACCTGGGTCCACGGCGTGATCCGGGGCTCGGGCAGGCCGTGGGCGGCGCAGGCGCGCGCGAACAGGGTGACCCGGCGCTCCCCCGGAGTGCCGACGACCGTCAGCGAGGTCACTCGGAGACCGCCACGTAGCGCCACTCGTCCTCGGGCTCCTCCTGCTCCGACAGGTCGACCTCGACGCCGGAGCCCGCGAAGGCCTCCTTGACCCTGGCGACCATGGGGTCGGTGAGGTAGTGGTGGCACAGGTCGAGGTGCTTCAGATGGGTCAGCGGCTGGCCGGACAGCAACGCCTCGGCGCCCTCGTCGCCGAGGGAGCCCATCGACAGCGCCAGCGACTCAAGGCGGGCCACGACCGGCGCGGAGGCCACCGCCGCCGCGATCTCGTCCTGGATCTCACTGTTCTGCAGGCCCAGGTGGCGCAGGGCGGGCAGGCGTTCGCCGCTCAGGATGCCCGCCATGTCGGCCAGGGTCGCGTCCCCGCCGTACTCGTCCACGCCGAGCCAGAGCTCCAGGTGCTCCAGGGCGGGGAAGGTGCTCTCGGCGACCCCGCGGACCACTCTCGCGGGCAGGCCGCCCGACTCGACGGTGAGGTCCTTGAGGTGCTCGTGCCTGACCGGGCTCAGCTCCAGCCCGGAGCCGCCGCGCACCTCCAGCCGCTCCAGCAGCGGGAAGGCGGTCAGCAGCGGGGTGACGTCGCTCTGCTGGATCCAGGAGATCTCGGCCTCCTCCCTGGAGATCTCGCCGAGGTACAGCGTGCGCAGGGCGGGCAGGCGCTCGGCGTGCTCGGTCAGCAGCCGCACCACCTCACTGGAGTCTCTCTCGTAGGCGTTCCCCCAGTCGCCGATGATGAGCGTGGTGACCTTCGTCGTGTCGACCGTGCCGACGAAGCTCAGGAAGAGTTCCTCGAAACTCTTGCCGCCTCCGTTCCGGTCCACCCCGATCCGCCAGGCCGCCGCCTCCGGGGCGGGCAGCTCCCGTGGCTCCTCGCCCTCGGGCACGTGCACGATGGGCAGACCGGCGTAGGCGCCGTTCCCGAGCGAGTCGTCGGCGTAGTCCATTGCAGAGCTCCTGTCAGGCGAAATACGGCAGACCACTTCCTACCAGAGATCGCCGACACTTCATGTCCATCTGGACAGCGGGGTCACTCGGTGACCGCCACGTAGCGCCATGTCTCGTCCGGCATCAGCTGACCCGAGAGGTCGACCTCGACGCCCGCCAGGGCGGCCCCGACCTTGGCGACCATGGGGTCGGTGAGGTGATGGTGGTGCAGGTCCAGGCGCCTCAGGTGGGTCAGCGGCTGGCCGGACAGCAGCGCCTCCGCCCCGTCGTCGCCGAGGGAGCCCATCGACAGGGACAGCGTCTCCAGGCGGGCCACGACCGGCGCGGAGGCCACCGCCGCCGCGATCTCGTCCTGGATCTCGCTGTCCTGCAGGCCCAGGTGGCGCAGGGCGGGCAGCCGCTCGCCGCCCAGGATCGCCCTGAGGTCCGCCACGGTCGCGTCGCCGCCGTAGTTGCTCACGCCGAGCCAGAGCTCCAGGTATTCGAGCGCGGGCAGATCACTGTCCCCGACCCCGCGGACCACGGACGCGGGAAGCCCTCCGCTCTCGAACCTGAGCACCCTGAGGTTCTCGTGCCTGACCGGCGGGAACAGCAGCCCCTCGCCGCCGCGCACCTCCAGGCGCTCCAGCAGCGGGAAGGCCGCCAGCAGCGGGGTGACGTCGCTCTGCTGGATCCAGGAGATCTCGCACTCCTCGTACGACATGGCCCCGAGGAACAGGGAGCGGAGGGCGGGGAAGCGGTCCGCGTGCTCCGTCAGCAGACCGACGATCTTTGAGGAGTCGTCCTCGTAGGACTCCCCCCAGCTGCCGACGATGAGCGCGGAGACCCTGGTCGTGTCGACGACGTCGACGAAGTGCCGGAAGTCGAGTTCGAGGTCGCCCTCGTCCCAGTCAAGGCCTATCCGCCAGGCCGCCGCCTGCGGGGCGGGCAGTCCCTGCACGTCCCCGTCGTCACTCCCGGGCGCCTGCACGATGGGCAGACCGGCGTAAACGCCCTCCCGGAGCGCGGTGACGGCGTCGTTGAACTCGGCGTGGTCCATTCCAGGGGCTCCCGTCCGGCGAAATATGGCAGACCATTTCCTACCAGAGCTTGCCGACATTTCATGCCCTGTCAGATAAATCCTGACAAAACAGGCGGTGGGTCATCATGGAGGGTATGGACAACGGCCATATCCGGTTCGGTTCGGCCACGGGCCGCTGGGTTCTGCTCACCACCGTGCTCGGCTCGGGAATGGCCATGCTGGACGGCACGGTCGTCAACGTGGCGCTCCCTGCGCTCGGCTCCGCTCTCAAGGCCGACATGGCGGGGCTGCAGTGGACGGTCAACGCCTACACGCTGACCCTCGCGGGGCTGATCCTGCTGGGCGGCTCACTCGGCGACCGGTACGGCAGGCGCAGGATCTTCCTGATCGGCGTCGTCTGGTTCGCCGCCGCCTCCGCCCTGTGCGGTCTCGCGCCGAACATCGAGACGCTGATCGCCGCCCGCGCCCTGCAGGGGGCAGGCGGAGCGTTGCTCACCCCGGGCTCGCTGGCCATCATCCAGGCCTCCTTCGACCGTGAGGACCGGCCCAGGGCCATCGGGGCCTGGTCGGGGCTCGGCGGGGTCGCCGCGGCCGTCGGGCCCCTGCTGGGCGGCTGGCTGGTCGAGACGGCCGGGTGGCGCTGGGTGTTCCTGCTCAACCTGCCGCTGGCCGCGCTGGTGATCGCGGTCGCCGTACGGCACGTGCCGGAGAGCAGGGACACCGAGGCGACCGGCCGCTTCGACGTCGCGGGCGCCGCGCTGGCCGCGTTCTCCCTGGCCGGGATCACCTACGGGCTGATCGGCCTTCAGGTGGTCCCGCTGGTCGCGGGCGCGGTGCTCGGCGTGGTGTTCGTCTGGCTGGAGATCAGGCGCTCGCCCGCCGCGCTCGTCCCGGTCGGCCTCTTCTCCTCGAAGGAGTTCACCGCGGTGAACGTGGTCACGCTGATCATGTACGCCGCGATGGGTGTGGTGTTCTTCCTCCTGGTCGTCCAGTTGCAGGTCTCCTCGGGCTTCTCCCCCGTGCTCGCCGGGTCGGCGATGATCCCGATCACGCTGCTGATGCTGCTGCTGTCGGCCGGGGCGGGTGAGCTGGCCAAACGGATCGGCCCGAGGATCCCGATGTCTGCGGGCATCCTGGTCTGCGCCGTCGCCCTGGTGCTGATGTCCCGGATCGGCGAGGGCACGCCGTACGCGACGGGAGTGCTGCTGCCCGTCTCCCTGTTCGGCCTGGGCCTGTCCGCGGCGGTCGCGCCGCTCACCGCCACGGTGCTGGCCACCGCGGACGAGCGCTACGCGGGCGTGGCCAGCGGCGTCAACAACGCCGTGGCCAGGACCGGAGGGCTGCTGGCGGTGGCCGCGATCCCGCCGCTGGCCGGGCTGACCGGTGAGGCCTTCCACTCCCCCGCGGTCTTCACCGCCGGATTCCGCACCACGATGCTGGTCGCCGCGGCGATGATGGCCGCCGCGGCCGTGACCACCTTCCTCACCATCAGGCGCAACGTCCTGGCCGCCTCGACCCCCCACCCCAGCTGCCCGGTCGAGGCCCCCCAGCTCGGCGACAGGTGAGAGTCCCCAGAAGGTGCCCTCAGAAGGTGAAGGCCTGGCTGCGGACGCTGTTGTCGAAGTTGGAGGGGAGGAGTTCGGGCTCGCCGACGGAGCGGACGTCCGGCAGGCGGGTGAACAGCTCGCGGAACATGGTCCTGATCTCCTGACGGGCCAGGTTGGCGCCCAGGCAGAAGTGCGGCCCCGGGCCGCCGAAGCCGACGTGACCCTTGGTCTCGCGGGTGATGTCGAAGCGGTCGGGGTCGGGGAAGACCTCCTCGTCGCGGTTGGCCGAGCCGTAGAACAGCACGACCTTGTCCCCGGCCTTCAGGTGCAGGCCGCGCAGGTCGTGGTCCTGGGTGACGGTGCGGCGGAACTGCATGATGGGCGAGACGTAACGGACCATCTCCTCGATCGCCCCGCCGATGTGGGCGTCGAAGTCCTCGGTCAGCAGGCGGCGCTGCTCGGGGTTGTCGGTGAGCAGCTTGACGCCGTGCGCCATGGTGTTGCGGGCCGTCTCGTTGCCCGCGACCAGCAGCAGCGCGAAGAACGAGCCCAGCTCGCGGTCGGTGAGCCGTTCCCCGTCCACGTTGGCGGTGACCAGGGCGGAGACCAGGTCGCCCTCGGGCGTCGTGGCGCGCCGCCTGCCCAGCTGGATCACCATGCGCTGCAGGGCGAGCAGCGCCAGCATGTTCTGCCCGGCCATCCTGAGCGTCTGGGGCAGGCTGGGCCGTACCCCGGTGTAGGCGGTCGAGACGTCGACGTGCCGGTGGACCCGCTCCCGCATCTCGTCGGGGATGCCCATCATGTCGCAGATGACGTGGATGGGCAGCCGGGCGGCGACCTGGCGGACGAAGTCGCCGGGGCCCTCGGAGATCACGTCGTCGACGATCCCGGCGCACGCCCTGTCGATGCCGTCCTGCAGCCCGGCGAGCATCTTGGGGCTGAACGCCCGCGAGACGATGCGGCGCAGACGGGCGTGCCGGGGGTCGTCCATGTTCACCATGGACTCGCCGAACACGTGCTTGACCCAGCCGGGCGGCTCGGGGTTGGTCACCGCAGGCTCGCTGGAGAAGACCTTGGCGTTGCGGCTGGCCTCGACCACGTCCGCGTGCCGTACCAGGGCGTAGAAGCCCTTGCCCGAGCGCAGCAGCGGCACCCGCCGTTCCGGGAAGAACACCGGCCGGTCCAGCTCTCGCAGCCGTGCGAACGCCTCGTTGCGCTCCTTGATCGGGCGGCGCCAGAACCCCAGATCGGCCAGATCGATGTCCATGACCCAATCCTGGCACGCCCGTGACCCGCCTCGCCCGGCGCGCCGGGCGCCGGAGATCCGCCGGTGACGGACCTCCGGTCGGCTGTCAGGGGGTCACAGGACCTTCGACTTCGCGCTGAGGTGGCTGCGGATCTCCTTGGCGAGCCGCTTGGCGGAGACGTTCGGGTTGTCGGTCACGGCCGCGCCGAACCGCGCCACGGCGGTGCCCCTGCGTGAGCCGACCCATCCCCTGAGCTTGATGGTCGTCGCGTCGCCCTTGTCGAGGGAGGAGACCAGGCACAGTACGGACCGCCGCTTGACGGAGCACTTCACACTGCGCGGCTTCGAGATCACCCT
This sequence comes from Streptosporangium sp. NPDC020072, assembly GCF_040631445.1. Taxonomy (NCBI): domain Bacteria; kingdom Bacillati; phylum Actinomycetota; class Actinomycetes; order Streptosporangiales; family Streptosporangiaceae; genus Streptosporangium; species Streptosporangium sp. NPDC020072. The sequence continues at coordinate 168,381 of NZ_JBEYAB010000017.1, forward strand.
GACCGTGCGGAAGTGCGTGGAGAAGTCACCGACGAGCGCCACGTAGTGCTGGCCCTTGACCCGCTTGTTGCGCACCTTGACGGTGTAGGTGAGGTTTCCGCCCCGGTAGGTGTACTTGGGGAAGGAGACCTCGTACCGGAAGGGAGCCGAGGCCGCGGTAGGCCGGGCCTCGGCCGCCGCCGCGGTCGAGGGCTGGACGAGAAGGGCACCGCCGAGCGCGGCGGCGAGGGCCGCGGCGGCGAGCCTCCTGGGGAGAAGATCACTCATATGCCGCATCATCTAACAACTTTCAGGAATTCCCCACGTTTTTACAGCAGGGTGGAATGTCCGGCGGGGACGGTGAACCGGGCACCCGTCTTGGCCGGGGCACCGCGGCGGCTGATGTAGTCCAGCGTGCGGAAGTCCGCCTGCAGTTCCTCCTGGGTGATCCGGCAGACGATGTAGCCGCGCCGCTGGTCGAGATAGGAGATGTGCGGGTTCTCCGCGATCGTCTCGGCCACCCTGGCCTTGTCCCGGTAGCCGTCCCCGTCACTGGCGATCGAGGAGGTGACCAGTTCGACCCCGACCTTGGGCGAGTCGGGATCGTCGAAGTCGAGCATGAGGTCGGCCGCGTGGTGCATGTGCATGTCACCGGTCAGCACGACCGGGTTGGCGGCGCCCGAGTCGCGGAAGCCGGTCAGCAGGCGGGTGCGCTCGGCGGCGTAGCCGTCCCAGGAGTCCATGTTGACCTCGATGCCCGGCCCGGCCCGGTAGTCGCGCTGGGCCATCAGGATCTGCTGGGCGACCAGGTTCCAGCGCGCCCGGGAGGAGGCGAGACCGTCCAGCAGCCAGCGCCGCTGGTCCTCCCCGAGCAGGGTGCGCCGGGTCGCGAGCCGGTCGTCGCATCCGGCCCTGAGCCCGTCCTGGCACGCCTGGTCGTCGCGGAACTGCCGGGTGTCGAGCAGGTGGAAGCGGGCCAGCGGCCCCCAGTCGACCCGCCGGTGGATCCGGATCGAACCGCCGTCGGGCACACTCGTCCCGCGCAGCGGCATGTTCTCGTAGTAGGCCTGGAACGCGTTGGCCCTGCGGCGGGCGAACTCCGGGTCCCCGGTGCTGGAGACCTTCCCGGCCCAGTTGTTCTCGACCTCGTGGTCGTCGAAGGCGACCAGCCACGGCGCGACCGCGTGCGCGGCCCTCAGGTCGGCGTCGCTCTTGTACTGCGCGTGCCGCATCCGGTAGTCGGCCAGCGTGGCGCACTTGCCCGCGGTGTGCTCACGTACGGCGCCGCCCATCGCGGTGTAGCCCTGGGGGGCGTACTCGTACATGTAGTCGCCCAGGTGGACGACCAGGTCGGGCTCCTGCTCGGCCAACCTGCGGTAGGCCGTGTAGTAGCCGTGCTCGTAGTGGGCGCAGGCGGCCACGGCCAGTGTCAGCGGGGACGGCGCCGACTCGGCCGCCGGGGCGGTCCGGGTACGGCCCGCGGGCGAGAGGTGTCCCTCCGCGCGGAAGCGGTAGAAGTACTCCCGGCCGGGTTCGAGCCCGTCCAGCTCGACGTGGACGCTGTGCGCCCGTTCCCGCCGGGCGGTCTCCACGCCGCTGCGCAGCACCCTGGTGAAGTTCTCGTCGGCGGCCACCTGCCACTCGACCTCGACGTCCCTGGCGGGCATCCCGCCCAGCCCCTGCGGGCCGAGCGGGTCGGGGGCGAGCCTGGTCCACAGCACGACCCCGTCCGGCGACGGGTCACCCGAGGCGATCCCCAGGGTGAACGGGTCGCGGCGGAGGGTTCGCGAGATCGTCCGGTTCCCGGTCGGCGTCAGCCCCGCCCCGGTGAGCAACAGGCCGCCCACACCCGTGGCGGCGACGGAAAGGAACACCCTGCGTGACGGTGTCTGCTCCACGCGACCAGTGCAACCCGCCCGTCTTTCCCCGCCGTGGCCTGCGGTCCACGGCGGGATGAACAACCGTTGCACAGGCAAGGGCCTTACCCACCGTCATTGAACACCCGTCTACCCCCGGGCGACGGTCCGGTGAAGGGACGGGTCACTGGAGGTAAGGCTTGAGGTGTTCGTTGAGCGCTCCGCACCCCAGGTAGTTGCGCACGCTGTGGAAGTCGATCCAGTCGAGGTTCACCAGCGTCTCCTGGTCGACGCCGGTGAAGTTTCTGCGCAGTTCGGCGGGGATCGCCACGATGTCGTCCTTGTCGGCGACGTTGACCCAGCGCCTGACCGACGGCGGCTTCCTGCCCTGGCCGTTGATCGGGGCGGGCAGCAGGCGTTCGAAGATGACGTTCTGCATGCCGAGCGGGCTGCCGAGGGTGAGCAGCAGGTCGACCTTCAGGTCGGGGTTGGACCACAGCGTCTCGTAGGCCACCACGCTGCCGAGCGAGTGGGCGATGACCACCTTCGGCTGGTTGCGCCTGATCGTCTGCGCCACCGCCGCGCGCGCCTTCTCCCTGGCCTGGCCTCCGGCCGTCATGTAGGCGGCGACCTCGGGGCAGAAGAGTCCCGCGACGTCGGCCGCGTTGGCCTGCAGGCGGTCCAGCAGCCAGCCGGTCATCGCGTGCAGCGCGCCGGTCAGCCCCTCCCCCACCGTGGCGAACTGCTTCGCCCAGGCGACGAAGACCTCCTGGGAGGGGGTGTCCATGGCGCGGACCGCGCGCGCGGACGGCTCCTGGGGTCGCTCGCCCAGCAGGTGCGCGTAGTAGGCGATGTCGGTGACGTAGCGCTCCTGGGCGTACGGCACACCACCGGTCAGCCCCTTGTGCAGGTAGCGGTTCCATTTCTCACGTACGGCCCCGGCCGCGCCCTCGGCCGAGTTACCCGCGTCGCGGTAGTAGTGGTACTTGCCTATCCCATGCACGCCGACGATCTTGTCCACGCGCCCCCGCCTCTCGTACGGATCTTCACGGTGCGGCCCCCTGGGTTTCCCCGGGAGTCACTGTGGCGGAAGGCGCACCACCCCACAAGACCGGATCGCCCGGCCCTTCCCGTCCAGACAGGGGGATAAATCGCTTGATCAGGGAGTTCACGCCGTGGATATCCTGGGATCACAGCCCATGAGATTCCGAAGGAGCAGTCCTCCCATGTCCGATCCGCTTGAGATCAGCGGCTCGCTCTGCGTCCCCGAGGCCGAGCTCCGCTGGCGATTCTCCCGCTCCTCGGGGCCGGGCGGGCAGGGGGTCAACACCACCGACAGCCGGGTCGAGCTGAGTTTCGACCTGGCCGCGACCGAGGCTCTGCCGCCGCCGCTCAGGGAGCGCGCGCTCGAACGTCTCGGTCCCCGGCTGGTCGGCGGCGTCATCACCGTCGTCGCCTCGGAGTTCCGTTCCCAGCTGCGCAACCGCGAGGCGGCGCGCGACCGGCTGGCCCGGCTGCTGCGGGAGGCCGTGGCCCCGCCACCGAAGCGGCGCCGTCCGACCAAGCCGAGCAGGGGCTCCGTCGAGCGGCGGATCACCGCCAAGAAGCACCGCTCCGACCTCAAGCGGCTACGCCGGGGCGACTTCTGAGCGCCTGAACGGCCGATGGCAGAATGGGCCGATGCCCCTCGTCCCCAGCGTCCGCGCGGTGATCCTCGACGACGACCGGCTCGTGCTGTTCCGGCGCACGGTTCCCGGACAGGACCTCTACTGGTCGATCCCCGGCGGCCACGTCGAGCCGCAGGACGCCTCCCTTGAGCACACCCTCCACCGCGAGGTGCTTGAGGAGCTGGGCGCGGTCGTCTCCGACGTCACCCCGCTGACCACCCTTGAGTGCGTGCGCGACGACGGCGTCAAGATCCAGCACGTGTACGGCTGCCGCCTGGTCTCGATGGACCTCGCCCTGCGCTGCGGCCCCGAGTTCTCCGACCCCGCCAGAGGCGTCTACGAGGTCGTACGGCTGCCGCTCGACCCCGCGGAGATCACAGCCGTCAACATCGTCCCGCCGGAGCTCGGCGCCTACCTCGCCGCCGAGATCGCCTGCCTCTCCACTCAGATCAAAGCCCGCTGAGGGCGCGGCGATCGCTCCGCCGGCCTTCGCCCGCCCGCTCCTCCCGCGCCGGAGCGGCCTCCGACACGTCAGTCTCGTGTGCGGGCCCGGCTCAGCGGAGCCGAGGGGTCGGCCGCCAGGTGCCGTGAGGAGGGCGGTGCTCCCGCGGCGACCAGCAGGTCCCCGACTGCGGCGATCATCGCGCCGTTGTCGGTGCACAGCCCCGGGGGCGGGATCCGCAGCGTGAGGCCCGCCGCGCGGCAGCGCTCGGCGGCGAGTTCGCGCAGTCTCCGGTTCGCGGCGACCCCGCCGACGATCACGAGGGTGTCCACTCCGGCGCCCAGGCAGGCCTCGACGGCCTTGCGGGTCAGCACGTCGGCCACCGCCTCCTGGAAGGAGGCCGCGACGTCGGGTACGGCGAGGGAGTCGCCCGCCCGCGCCACATGCCTGGCGACGGCGCTCTTGAGCCCGGAGAAGGAGAAGTCGTGGCCGTCGCCGAGCATCGCCCGGGGGAAGGCGACCGCCCCGGGGTCGCCGTCGCGGGCGGCCTCGGCGACGGCGGGACCGCCGGGGTAGGCGAGCCCGAGGAGCCTGGCGACCTTGTCGAACGCCTCGCCCGCGGCGTCGTCACGGGTGTCGCCGAGGTGGACGACCGGGTCACGGGCCAGGTCCCCGAGCAGGAGCAGCGAGGTGTGCCCTCCGGAGACGATCAGCGCGACCGAGCGCGGCGGCAGCGGGCCGTGCTCCAGGGTGTCGGCGGCCACGTGCCCGGCCAGGTGGTGCACGCCGTACAGGGGGAGGTCCCAGGCCAGCGCGTAGGCCTTGGCGGCGGCGATCCCGGTCTGCAGCGCGGTGGCCAGGCCGGGCCCCGAGGTGACCGCGACCGCGTCGATCTCGGACGGACCGACCCCGGCCCGCTCGAAGGCGGCCCGCACGCAGGGGACGAGCGACTCCAGGTGGGCGCGGGCGGCGATCTCCGGCACCACCCCGCCGAAGCGCGCGTGTTCCTCCATCGAGGAGGACAGCGCGGCGCCGAGGAGCCGGCCGCCGGAGACGATGCCGACGCCGGTCTCGTCGCACGAGGTCTCGATCCCCAGGACGACCGCCATGCCACCCCCTTGTTGCAAGTAATTCGCAACTACGAATGATAGGCATCAAGACTCTTTCGGGCGAACGCCGTACGCTCTGGATTTAGTAGGACGTCCGACTACATTGAGGAGCGAACGAGATCATGCGCGTCGTCGTCACCCGCGGGCTCGTGGGGGCCGCCTGATGAACCTCCAGCCGGACGCCGAGGTCGTGACCCTGGTCACCGGACGCCTCGGGCAGATCATCCTCAACCGGCCCCGCGCCCTGAACGCCCTGAACCACGACATGATCCGCCGGATCGACACCGCCCTGCGGGCCTGGGCCTGCGACGACTCCGTCTCCGCCGTGCTCATCAGGGGGACGGGCGAGCGCGGCCTGTGCGCCGGGGGCGACATCCGCGCCATCCACGAGGACGTCAGGACCGGGGGCGGGGCCTCACCGGCGTTCTGGCGGGACGAGTACCGCCTCAACGCCCTCATCGCGCGGTACGGCAAGCCGTACGTGGCCCTGATGGACGGCATCGTCATGGGCGGCGGGGTGGGCGTCTCCGCGCACGGCGGTGTGCGGATCGTCACCGAACGCACCGCCCTGGCCATGCCGGAGACCACGATCGGCTTCCTGACCGACGTGGGAGGCACCTACCTGCTGTCGCGGGCGCCCGGCGAGCTCGGCACCCACATGGCGCTGACCTCGGCGGCGATCGGGGCGGGCGACGCCGTCGCCTGCGGGCTCGCCGACCACTTCGTCCCCTCGGCGGATCTCGGCGCCCTCACCGCCGAACTGGCCTCGGGGGACGTGGCGGGGGTCGTCGCCGCCTTCGCCCGCCCGGTGCCGCCCGGGAAGCTGACCGGCGAACGCGGATGGATCGACGCCTGCTACTCCGCCGAAACGGTCGAGGAGATCGTGGAGCGGCTGCTCGGCGACGGCGCCGAGGAGGCGAAGCGGGCGGCGGAACTGGTCTCGGCCAGGTCGCCGACCGCGTTGAAGGTCACCCTGCGCGCCCTGCGCCTGGCCCGAGGGCTCGGCTCCCTTGAGGAGGCGCTCGACCAGGAGTACCGCGTCGCCTGCGCGATGCCGTCCGCGCCCGACCTGGTCGAGGGCATCCGCGCCCAGGTGATCGACAAGGACCGCTCCCCCCGCTGGTCCCCCGCCCGTCTCGAAGAGGTGAGCGAGCGGGACGTGGACCGCTTCTTCGCACCCCTGGGCGAACACGAGCTCGGGCTGTCCGCGGGGCCGGGGTGACGGCCGTTCAGGCGCGTCCCTCCCGGCCTCCCGTACGGCTTCTCGGGCGGCCGGCGAGCAGGACACAGTCGCCGCACTTGCCGCCGCCGGGCAGCCGGTAGTACAGGCAGCAGCTGCGCCGGGTGAAGACCGGCCGCCCGGGGACGGGTTCATCCAGCTCACCGGTGTCGCGCAGCAGCCCCGTCCCCAGCAGCTCCCGGCCGAGCGCGACGGCCCTCGTGGCCAGGTCGGGGCGCCGGCCCGCGAGGACGCACACGGCTCCCGCCAGGGCCGAGGCGGCGTTGCCCCACAGCAGGCCCGGCGCGATCCCGACGACCTCCCGTACGGCCAGCGCCAGCGGTTCGAGCAGCCCGGTCACCACGCCGCGGTACATCGGCACGGCCGCCTCGACAGGGCCGGGCACACGCCGCCCCGCGGGCCGTACGGCGCGCAGCGGCAGCGGCCCGGCGGGGGCCGGGTACCAGTGCAGCCGGTCGGGGGCCAGGTCGAGGAGGAGGTCGTGGGCGGCCACGGCCCCGACGACCGGCGACCACAGGCGGGCCGCGAGCCCCTGGAACTGGATGGAGGCCGCCACCCGTGGCTGGTCGGTGCCCAGGCGCACGGCGACCTCGGCGACGCGCCGTTCCAGCAGGGCGCGGTCGGTGAGCAGGTCGGTGAGCGGCCGCCAGCCCGGCTCCGCCTCGCCCTCGTCGAGCTCGAAGTAGCCGCCGACCGAGGACACCTCGGCCATCGCCGCAGAGACGGCCTCCGGGGCGGCGGGCGCGATCACGGGGGCGCGCCGGACGGGGGACATGACGAATCACCGATCCTCTCCCGGGGAGGTCCGCCCCGGCCTGGCCTGAGGAGGCGACCGCGTGAGTCTCCGGCTCCCGGCGAGACTCGTCGTGAGCCATCCGCCCACGACCGGCTCGCCGGTCACGGTGGCGGGACCGCGCCGGACTCGCACCGGCTTCCTCTGACCGCCGTCGCCCGCGGCGGCATCATCTCACAGGGGACGGAGACTTCTCTGTGCTCCGGGTGCCGACCTCCGGCGGACCGGCCCGGCGGGACCCGCCCACGGCGGGGAGGGCAGACTCTTCCCCGTGAAGCGAATCCTCATCATCGGCATCGGCGCGGGCGACCCCGACCATCTCACCCTCCAGGCGGTCAAGGCCATCGGCCGGGCCGACGCCTTCCTGCTGGTGGACAAGGGAGAGGTCAAACACGACCTGGCCGATCTGCGCCGGGACATGATCGAGGCGCACGGGCGGCGGCCGTACCGGGTGGTGCAGGCCCAGGACCCGGAGCGGGACAGGACCACCCCCGCCTACGCCTCGGCCGTCGAGACGTGGCGTTCGCGGCGCGCCGACCTGTACGAGGCGTTCGTCCGCGACGAACTCGGCGAGGACGAGACCGGGGCGATCCTCGTCTGGGGCGACCCCGGCCTCTACGACAGCACGCTCGCCGGGATCGAGGAGGTCGCCGGGCGGGGGACGGTCGTCTTCGACCACGAGGTCGTCCCGGGCATCACCAGCGTCTCCGCGCTGACCGCCCGGCACCGTACCAATCTGAACCGGGTCGGCCGCCCGGTGCACATCACCACCGGCCGCCGCCTGGCACAGGAGGGGCCGACGGCCGACGACGTCCTCGTCATGCTCGACGCGCACTGCGCCTTCGCCGACCTGGGGGACCGGGCGGAGGAGTTCCACATCTACTGGGGCGCCTACCTGGGCACCCCGGACGAGATCCTGGTCTCCGGGCCGGTGACCGAGGTGGCGGGGCGCATCCGCGACCTGCGCGCGCAGGCCCGGGATCGCAAGGGCTGGATCATGGACACCTACCTGCTCAGGCGCCTGCCCCCGGCGTGAGGCTCAGCTCCCTGCCGCCCGCCCCGTGCCCGTACGGCCCGCGCGCCACTCGCGGGCCGGCAGCCAGATGAGGGAGCGGCCACCCATGACGCCGGTCAGCACGCCCACGGGCAGCCGGGCCGGGGCGAGCAGGCGCCGGGCGGCCAGGCAAATGGGCCGGTGGTATGAACCAGGTCACAGGCCGCCACCTTGACAGGGCGCGCCGAAATCCAAAAACTGAGCTTAGGCTTACCTAAGTTACCTGAAGCTCGCCGCCGCCCGGACGTGGGCCCCGGGCGCGGCGTCCGCCGCATCGTGGTCTCGACGCTACGGGAGACCACGATGCGGCCGGGGCCCTGGCATACCGGCCCCGAGGAGCGTTCGCCGCCCGGACGAGAGGCAGGACCGGGCCCGGGTACGGCGGGCCGACCGGAGACACCCCGGTTCGGGGCGGGGGCGGCCAAGGGGAGATCCGGGGCGGGCTAGGCTGTGGGGGAACCCTCGCGCCGGCTCGCCGAGCCCGGCCGGGGCGTCTCGCGGCGGTGGGGCCCGCCGTACCCGAACCGCGGCACGCGCGCCGCCAACGGTCCCTGCTCGTGACAGCTCGCGCCCTGGAACCCGGGGCGCACGCCACGTGTGGGGAGGATCATGCGCCCGGATGAGGTGGGGCCCGCAACGGTGACCGAGCCCGTCGACCCAGACGTCGATCTCGCCGACGTACGGCGCCGCCGCCAGGCACGCCGCTCGCAGCTGCGCGTGCTCGCCGCGGTCGCCGCCGGAGGCTCGATCGGCGCGGCGGCCCGTTACGGGGCGTCTCTGCTGTGGCCGACCCCGCCTGCGGCCTTCCCGTGGACCACGCTGGGCGTCAACGCCCTCGGCTGCCTGGTGATCGGCGTCTTCCTCGTGACGCTGACCGAGGCCTGGACCGCCCCCGTCTGGGTGCGGCCGTTCTTCGCGACCGGCGTGCTCGGCGGGTTCACCACCTTCTCCACCTACTGCGTGGACATCGAACGCCTGGTCGCAGCCGGACGGCCCGGCCCGGCGCTGACCTACATGGCCGTCACGGTCGTGGCCGCCATGGCCTCGGTCACGGCCGGAGCGTGGATCACCCGCCTGATCCTGGCGGCGGTGAGACGGAAGGCAGGGAGAACACGATGATCATGTCTGGGCGAGGGCTGAGACTGACCGTCTTCCTCGACGACACCGACACCTGGCACCACCGTCCGATGTACACCGAGATCGTGCACCGCGCCCACGCCGCCGGGCTGGCCGGGGCGTCGGTCTTCCACGGCCTTGAGGGCTTCGGCGCCACACAGGTCGTGCACACCACCCGGCTGCTGTCGATGGCCGACGACCTGCCGGTCGCCGTGGTGATCATCGACACCGAGGAGGCCGTCCGCGCCTTCCTGCCCCAGCTCGACGACCTGCTCATCGAGGGCGTGGCCGTACTCGACCAGGTCGAGATCGTCCACCATCGCGGCGGGCGGGCCGCACGGTGAGCAGCACGGTGAGAGGCACGGTGGGAGACACGGTGCGGAGGGGGGCACGGTGAACTGGCTGCTGGTGCTGGCCGGCGCCGCCGTCGGCGCGCCGCTGCGTTATCTGACCGACCGGACGGTCCAGGCCCGGCACGACACGGTCTTCCCGTGGGGGACCTTCACCGTCAACGTGTCCGGCTCCCTCGTCCTCGGCCTGCTGGCCGGGGCCGCGCTGTCCGGCGCGGTGGGCACGGAGATCCAGTTGCTGGTGGGGACCGGGTTCTGCGGGGCGCTGACCACCTACTCGACGTTCTCCTACGAAACGTTGCAGCTGGCCGAGAACGGCGCGCGTTTCTACGCGGTGGTCAACGTCGTCGCCTCGGTGGTCGCGGGTCTCGGCGCCGTTTTCGTCGGCATGACCCTCGCCCGGGTCCTCTTCGCCTGACGCCGGGGCCTCCCATCGCCCCTCAAACCGGCCTCCACGGACGGATTCCCCGGCGGAGACGGCTCTGCCGTGCCACGCGTCCGCCCCGCGCAGTCCGGCCGCGGGTAAAGAAAGAGGCCTTCTTCCTTGATTGAGGAAGAACAACCCTTTTTCTCACCGTTACCTCTGTGAGCTGCGGATATGACGCGGCGTATACGCAAGGTTCCGACTTTTGGGGTAGTTCATATGTTCGCGGTGCTCGTCGCGGTACTCGCGGGAGCCTTCATCTCGGTCCTGCTGGTCGTGGTCGTCCTGTCGGCGACCAGGGGCAGCCGGGCCAGGCGTCCGCAGCGGCCCGTCTCCACAGGACCTCACCGGCATGTGAACCGTGTCCTCTCCCCACTCGGTCTCGCCTCCCTCCTGCAACGCGGCCACCGGCGCTCAAGGACCCGCGCGGCCGGACCCGGCGCGGGATGACGGCGGTGTCTCCTTGCTCCGCCTGGCGGCGTCGCGGACTGTGTCTCCTTGCTCCGCCTGACGGCGTCGCGGGCTTGGGCGCCTCCGAGTCGGCGCTTTCCCTCGTCACTCCGTCGCTGCGCTCCTGCGTTCCTCAGTCCAAGCACCGACGGCGCCCAAGCCGAAACTCCTCACGCTGAGGGCCGGTAGGGCATCGATGGCCGCCGTCTCCGTCAGTGGTGCGTGGTCAACCGGTTGGCGGTGGTGTGACGGCTGGGCGGCCGTTCGTCGGTGCTTGAGACCGTGGTCGCACGGGCGAGGCGCCGGGTGCGACTCCGGTCGCACGTTATGGAGCCTTGGGGTCGATGTGGCGCCGTGTGCCCTGCTCTGAGAATGGCCGGGTGACCGAGATCATCGCGGGGCTGTACATGTCCCCGCTGGAACTTCTTTCCCTGCTGGGCGCCGTCGCGCTGGTGGTGGCGCGCTGGCTTGCCCCCGCCGCCCGCCCGTACGTCACGATCGCGGCGGGGACGGTCTTCGTGCTGTCCGCGATCGCGCTGGGTGTGGCGGGGCTCCGCTGGCAGATGCTGCCGGTGCTGGCGGGCGCCGCCGTGGCGTTTCCGTTCGCTCTCGCTCCCCTGCTGGGACGCCGTACCGGCCGGTCGGCGTGGCGGGCCCGGTGGTGGCTGGCGTTGCCGGGGTCTGCGGTCTGCGCCTGCCTGATCGCCGGGGGTCCGGTGGCCGCCTGGGCCTTCCCGGTTCCCGTGTTCCCCGAGCCGTCAGGCCGTTTCGCGGTCGGCACCCGGGTGGCGCAGTGGACCGACCCGCACCGGCCCGAGAGCTTCACCGCCGATCCGGACGACCGGCGCACGGTCGTGGTCCAGCTCTGGTATCCCGCGCGGAAGAGCCTCGCGGGCGCGCGGCGGGCCCAGTACCTCGGACGCACCGAGCAGGAGGCACGTGTCGTCTCCGGCACCCTCGCCCGCCAGGTCGGCCTGCCCGGCTTCCTGATCGACGGCGTCCCGCGTGCCCGCTCCCGTTCCGTCTTCGACGCCCCGGTGGCCGGGGGGAGCGAACGGTTCCCGGTCGTGCTGTTCTCTCCCGGGTCGGGCGGGGTCCGCACCCAGAACACCGCCTGGGCCGAGGAACTGGCCAGCCACGGCTACGTGGTCGCCACCCTCGACCACCCGTACGACTCCGCCGCCGTCGTCCTCGCCGACGGCCGGACGATTCACGCCAGGACCGCCTCCACCGGAGACCGGGACAAGGACGACAGGCTGGCGGTCGGCTGGACGGCCGTCCGGGCCTCCGACCTCGGCTTCGTCCTCACACAGCTGGAGCGACTGGATCGAGGCGAGATCACCGACCCGCTGGCCGGACGCCTGGACACCGGCCGGGTCGCGGTCACCGGCCACTCCATGGGTGGTGCCGCCGCCCTGCAGGCCGCCCGGCAGGACAGCCGGTTCGACGCCGTCATCGACCTGGACGGCTATCCCCACGGCCCCGCCTCCCCCGCCCTCAACCAGCCGGCGCTCGCGCTGACCCAGGCCGTGACCCCGGGAACCGACCCGCGTTACATCCCCCGCCTCACCGAGGCCCTCAAGTCCGGCACCGCGACGAACTACCGGCTCACCGTTCCCGGCGCCGCGCACCTCACCTTCATGGACGGTCCCCTGTACCTGCCGCCTGTGCCGTCGATCGTCGGTTCCCTGGGCCGTGCCGAGAGCCCGCGCGTCGTCGCCGCGGCCACCCTCGCCTTCCTGGACGCCACCCTGCGGCACGAACCCGGTGACCTGGCCCGCGGCCTGTCGGCCTACGGCGACCTCAGCGTCCACCGCCCGGGTGAAGGCCGCTGACCGGCGCCGGAACACACCTCGTCCTCCGGACGATCAGATCAGGACGTCCGCGTCCGTACGGCTTCGCAGTTCTTCGACGCTCACGCCGGGGGCGGTCTCGACGAGCCTCAGGCCTTCGGGGGTGACGTCGAGGACGCCGAGGTCGGTGATGATCCGGTTGACGCACGCCCTGCCGGTGAGCGGCAGCGAGCACCGCCGTACGAGCTTCGGGGAACCGTCCTTGGCGGTGTGGTCCGTGATCACGATGACCTTGCGGACGCCGTGAACCAGGTCCATCGCCCCGCCCATGCCCTTGACCAGCCTGCCGGGGACCATCCAGTTGGCCAGGTCGCCGCCTTCGGAGACCTGCATCGCCCCCAGCACCGCCACGTCGATGTGACCGCCGCGGATCATGCCGAACGACAGCGCGGAGTCGAAGAACGACGCGCCCGGCCGTACGGTGACCGTCTCCTTGCCCGCGTTGATCAGGTCCGGGTCCACCTCGTCCTCGGCGGGGTAGGGGCCGACGCCCAGGATGCCGTTCTCCGAGTGCAGGACGACCTCGACGTCCGGCGGCAGGAAGGAGGGGATGCGGGTGGGCAGGCCGATGCCGAGGTTGACGTGGTCGCCGTCGCGCAGTTCGGCCGCCGCCCGCGCGACCATCTCGTCACGGCTCCAGCTCATCGGGACTCCTCGAAGGTCATGACGTGGTCCGCTTCTCGATGGCCTTGTCCGCCGCCTGCTCGGGGGTGAGCACCAGCACGCGCTGGACGAACACGCCCGGCAGGTGGACCTCGTCGGGGTCGAGCTCGGTCAGCTCCTCGACCTCGGCGACGGTGACACGCCCGGCCATCGCGGCCAGCGGGTTGAAGTTCCTGGCGGCCTTGCTGAAGACCAGGTTGCCGTGCCTGTCCCCCTTCGCCGCCCTGACCAGCGCGAAGTCGGTGGTGATGCCGCGTTCGAGCACGTATGACCTGCCGTCGAACTCGCGGACCTCCTTGGGCGGCGAGGCGACGGCGACCGAGCCGTCGGGGGCGTGGCGCAGCGGCAGGCCGCCGTCCGCGACCGGGGTGCCGACACCCGCCGGGGTGTAGAAGGCCGGGATGCCGCTGCCGCCCGCGCGCAGCCGTTCGGCCAGGCTGCCCTGCGGGGTCAGTTCGACCTCGATGTCACCGGCGAGGTACTGCCGGGCGAACTCCTTGTTCTCGCCGATGTAGGAGGCGGTCACCCGGGCGATGCGCCGGGCGGCCAGCAGGAGGCCGAGGCCGCCGCCGTCCACCCCGCAGTTGTTCGACACCACGGAGACTCCGGTCACCCCGGTCTCGTAGAGGGCCTGGATCAGCACGTTCGGGATGCCGCTGAGGCCGAAGCCGCCGACCGCGAACGACGCCCCGTCGCCGACCCCGGCCAGCGCGTCCGCCGCCGTGGCGACCACCTTGTCTCTCCGCACGTGTGTTCCACCCGCCCGAGATGTTCGTTGAGTGAACTTTAGTTCACTATTGTTGTGTCGAGTATGCGGTCCGGAGTAGTTCCTGTCAAAGTGCCTGCGACGGACGAGAAGGGACCGAGAAGGGACACCGAATGGAACCGGCCGGAACCCTGGAGCGGGGGCTGGGCGTGCTGCGCGCGCTCACCACCGAGCCGTGGCGGCGGACACGCGCGACCGACCTGGTCCGCGCCACCGGCCTGGCCAGGTCGACGGTCGACCGTGTCCTGGCGACCCTCGTCCACCTGGGCTACCTCAGGGCGGAGGAGCGCGAGGTGCTGCTCGCCCCGCGCCTGATGGAGCTGGGTGAGGCCTACCTCGTCTGCGCGGGCCTGCGTGAGGTCCTCGCCCCGCACGCCGAACGGCTCGCCGCCGAGCTGGACGAGTCGGTCTCGCTGGCCGTGCCCGACGGGGACGGGGTGCGTTTCTTCGGGCAGTTCACCCGGCGGCGCGCCGTCTCGGTCGCCTTCCGGGTCGGGGACCTGCTGCCCGCGGACCGCTGCGCGGCGGGCCTGGCCCTCCTCGACGACCAGGACACGCCGTGGGCCGAGGACGACCAGCTCGTCGAACCCGGTCTGATCGCGGTCGCGGTCCCCGTCAGGGACGCCGCGGGTCAGGCGCTCTGCGCGCTGAGCGTGGTCAGCCACACCAGCAGGCACACCATGGCCGGGCTGCGCTCCCACGCGGTGGCCAGGCTGCGTGAGACGGCCGCCCGGATGGAGGCCGCGCTGGCCGCCGTCCCGCCGCCCGCCCGTCCCGTGCCGCCTCCCCCCGCCGTGGACGTCTCGCGCCCGGCGAAGGAGGCGCTGGGGGCGGCCTACCTGCAGTCACTCGCCCGTGGCCTGGCCGTGCTCGTGGCGCTCGGCACGGTTCCCGGCGGGCTGTCTCCCGCCGACGTCGCCAGGGTGACCGCTCTGCCGAGGGCCACCGTGGGACGGGCGTTGCAGACCTTGGAGCGGCTGGGATACGCCCGCACCGAGGGTTCCCGCTCCGTCCTGCTGCCCCGGGTCCTGGAGCTCGGATACGCCCACCTCTCGGGACTCTCCTTCGGCGAGATCGTCCAGCCGCACCTGGCGGACCTGGCGGCCAGGATCCACGAGTCGACATCGGTCGCGGTGCTCGACGGCGACGACGTCGTCTACGTGGCCCGGGTGCCCACGACGAAGATCATGCGGGTGGACATCGTCGTCGGCACCCGCTTCCCCGCGTACGCCACGTCGATGGGCAGGGTGCTCCTGGCGGACCTGCCTCAGGAGCGGCTGGCCTCGATCGCCCTGCGCCCGCTGACCCGGGACACGGTCACCTCCCCGGCCGAGTTCGCGTCCGCCGTACGGCGCGCGGCCGTGGACGGCTACGCCGTGGTCGACCAGGAGCTCGAGGAGGGGGTGCGGTCCATCGCCGTCCCGGTGCGCGGCCGGGACGGCCGGGTCGTCGCCGCCGTCAACGTCGCCACCCACGTCGACCGCGCCACCCCTGCCGCCCTGGTCGAGAAGGTCCTGCCCGCGCTCGTCGAGACCGCGGCCAGGATGTCGGCCGACCTGGCCTGCGCCCGGGTGACTCCGCCGCAGCGCTGACCGGTGGCCGTCAGTCGTGGAGGGTCGTGGGGCGCACGACGCCGCTCTCGTAGGCGAAGACCACGACCTGGGCGCGGCTGCGCAGCCCGAGTTTCAGCAGAACGTGGCTGAGGTGCGTCTTCACGGTGGCCTCGGCCAGGTTCAGCGCCACGGCGGCCTCGGCGTTGGACAGTCCGCGCGCCACCTGGACCAGCACCTCGTACTCGCGGGAGGTCAGCCGCGCGAGCCGCTCGTCGCGTTCGGACACGGACGGTGTGAGCTGGGGGGCGAACCTCTCAAGCAGGCGGCGGGTGACCCTCGGGGACAGCGCGGCCTCCCCCGCCGCCACGTCACGGATCGCGCCGAGCAACTCGGCGGGCCGGGTGTTCTTCGGCAGGAAGCCGACCGCCCCTGCCTTCAGTCCGGCGAAGGCGTACTCGTCCAGGTCGAAGGTGGTCAGGATGAGCACACGTGAGCGTGGGCAGTCCCTGACGATCCTCCGGGTGGCCTCGATCCCGTCGAGGCCGGGCATGCGCACGTCCATCAGCACCACGTCGGGGCGCAGCCGCCGGGTCATCCTGACGGCCTCCTCGCCCTCGCCCGCCTCCCCGGCCACCTCCATGTCCGGCTCGGCCTCGAACACCATCCGGAAGGCCATCCGCAGCAGCGACTCGTCATCGGCGATCAGCAACCGGATCGTCACGGTCTTCTCTCCCCTGTCAGGTTCAGGTCGGCCGCCACCCGCCAGCCGCCGCCGGGCACCGGTCCCGCGTGCAGGGTCCCGTCGTAGGCGGCGACCCGTTCGCGCATCCCGGTCAGGCCCCGCCCCGGCGTCCCGTCCGCCGCCCGTCCGGGGCGGCCGTCGTCGACGATCTCCACCTCGGCGCGCCGAGGCGTCAGCCGGACGCGGACCTCGGCCGTCGCGCCCGGCGCGTGCCTGAGCGTGTTCGTCAGCGCCTCCTGGGTCAGCCGGTAGACGGTGAGCTGGGCGGCGGCGGGGATCGTCCCGGGGTCTCCGGCGACCCGCAGGCTGGTCGGCAGCCCGGCCGCGCGCATCCGGTCGGCCAGGGGACCCAGCTGGTCGATCCCGGGCGCCGGGTGGCGCGAGGCGTCCGCCCGCTCGGCGGGGCCGGCGCCGAACTCGCCCGCCCCGGGTTCGCCGGCGCCGAGAGAGCGGCGCATGTCCTCAAGCGCCTGCCTTCCGATGCCGGCGATCCGCTCCATCGCGTCGGCCGCCCGCTCCGGCGCGCGGTGCCGTACGTGGGCGGCGCCGTCGGCCAGGGCCACCATGACCGACAGGTTGTGGGTGACGATGTCGTGCATGTCGCGGGTCATCCTGGCGCGTTCCTCGGCGACCGCGAGCCTGGCCCGCTGTTCACGGTCGTGTTCCAGCGAGGCGACGTACGCCCGCCGGGCCCGCGCCCACAGACCCGTGGTGACGGCGACGGCGGCCATCGCGGTCAACGCGGCCACCGAGAACGGGAACTGGCCCGGCGGCGCCCACCGCGCCGCGGCCAGCACCACCCCGGCCTCCAGGACGAGGGCGGCCGTGAGCGCCCACCGCCACGGACGGTGGGCGACGACCGTGTAGAGGGCGACCAGCAGTGCGACGTCGGCGGGAAGCTGCACGCCGGCGGCCCACTGGATCGCGGCGGCGGCGCCGACCGCGCAGAAGACCGTCAGCGGCGCGCGCCGCCGCCACAGCAGCGGCGCCGTCAGGGCCACCTGGAGCAACAACGTCCACGGCTCTCCCCGGGACAGCACCTGGCCGGGTCCGAGCGTGACGAGAAAGATCACGGCGGCCGGCAGCGCGTCGGCGGCCAGGGACGGCCATCGGATCGGATCCGTGGGCCAGGCCACCGGGCGGTCGCCTCTTTTCATGCCGCTCACCCTACTTGTCCTGCTGGTTCTCCCCCCATCCTTCTCAGGGAGGAGCGTCCGGGCACCTCAGCCGGAAGTCGTAGGTGTGGATCAGCCGTATGCCGCTGGCCCGGGACCGTGCCCCGCTGCCAGCCTCGTCGGCGCAGGAATCCACCACTCGTAAGGAGTCCCACATGTCCCTCGGCACGATCGCCTCGGCGGTCGCCGGTCTGGCGCTGACCGCGGTCGCCGCGGCTCCCCTCGCCGCTCCTGTCTCCCCGCCGCTTTCTGCGCCCCTTTCTGCGCCCGTCGCCGCCTCCGCCGTCCCTGCCGCGCACGCCTCGGACGGTGCCCCCGTCACGATGACGCTGCCCGCGCCCGGCGGGCCGTACCCCGTCAGCACCTTCGCCGTGCGCCTGGTCGACCGGTCCCGCCCCGACCCGCTGGTCAGGTCGAAGCCCTACCGGGAGCTGATGGTCAGCCTGTGGTACCCGGCCAGGGGCACCGGCGGGAACCCGCGCACGGCCCCCCACATGGCTCCCCTGGCCGCGGCCGACTGGGACCGGCACTCCGCGCCGCCCATGGGCGTTCCGGCGGGCGCGGTGAACTGGGCCGCCACCCCGACCCACGCCCGCCCCGGCGCGCCGGTCGACCGCGGCGCGGGCAGGCTGCCCGTCGTGCTCTTCGGTTCCGGGGACGGCGGGCCGCGCACCCTCGGCACCTCCCTCGTCGAGGATCTGGCCTCCCGCGGCTATCTGGTCGTCACCGTCGACCACACCTATGAGGCCGACCAGGTGGAGTTCCCCGGCGGGCGGGTCGTGCGCGCGCTGCCGCTGCCCTCGAAGCTGACCCCGCGCGTCATCGCCAAGCTGCTCGACCGGCATTCGCGGGCCCGTCTGGCGGACATGCGGTTCGTCCTCGGCCGGATCGCCGCCCTGGGACGCGGCGACGCCCTCGGCGCGGGGGAGCCCGCGGGGCTTCGCGGCGCCCCCGACCTGTCCCGGGTCGGGGCGCTCGGCCAGTCCCTCGGCGGGTCGGTCGCGGCGCAGCTCGTCCACGACGACCCACGTGTGGACGCGGGCGTCAACCTCGACGGCGGTTACGTCGGCGGGGTCGCGGACAGCGGCGTCGCCAAGCCGTTCATGCAGCTGGCGGCCGAGGCGCACACCCGGGCGAGCGAGCCGAGCTGGAAGTCCTTCTGGGACGCCTCGACCGGCTGGAAGCGGGAGCTCCGGTTCAAGGGGGCGGCGCACGGCTCGTTCACCGACCTGCAGGCGTTTCTGCCGAAGATCGCGGAGACGGTGCCGAAGGTGCCCGTCGCCGACTTCGTCGGCACGATCGACCCGGTCCGGTCCGTCGCGGCCCAGCGGGCCTACGTCGCGGCCTTCTTCGACCTGCACCTGCGGAGGAAGGCGACCACCCTGTTCGAGGCCCCCGACGCCCGCTTCCCCGAGGTCTCCCTCATCCCCTGACCCGTCGTCCGGGGTAACCGGTCGCGATGGAGCCCCGGCCGCCGTGGCCGACTGGTTAAATCATGACATGTAGGTTCGCAAGATCCCGGTGACGGATCACCGGGCGTGGCCGAAGAGACGGGACGAGAAGGCGGACGAGGATATGACGGGCCGTGCTGGCGCCCGGTGACCCGGCGACGGCCCACCCGAGCCGTGTCCCGGCGGGCCGTGCTCCAGGAGGCCTCCCGTGACGGTCCGCCGTACGCGCCTGGAAGGCCTGCTCGCCCGGTCCCGCGCCACCGTCGACGCGCTCGATCACCTCGTCGGCGGGGTGGGGACCGGGATCCTGGCGTTGACCGCGCTGCTCTGGCTCGCCGTGGTCGCGCTGCTGTGCCTGGTCGGGGTCGGACTGCCGATGGCGCCCGTCGCGCTGCGCGGGCTGCGCGTCGTCGCCGACCGGGAACGGGTCCGGCTGTCGCAGCGGGATCCCGAGCTGGTCGGCCCCGGGCCGCCGCCTCCGGGGCTGCGCGCCGCCCTGGCCGACCCGGGTGTCCGGGGAGAGCTGGGCTGGGTCGTCTGCCACTCGACGCTGGGGTTGCTGACCGGTGTGATCGCCATGTCGCTGCCGCTCGCCGCGGTGCGCGACCTCACCTTCCCGCTGTGGTGGCGGCTGCTGCCGCCGGGTGAGGCGGAGGACGCGGCGTTGAACCTCTGGCGGGTCGGCGACCAGCGCAGCGCGCTGGCGGTGTGCGTGTTCGCCGTCGGCTGGACCGCGCTCTCGTTGCTGGTCATCCCGGGCCTGGAGCGGCTGCAGTCCTGGCCGGGACGGCGATTGCTGAGCGCGCCTCCCGGCGGCGACCTCGCCCTGCGGGTCGCGCACCTCACCGCGACCCGGGCCGCGGCACTGGACGCGCACGCCGCCGAGCTGCGGCGGATCGAGCGTTCCCTGCACGACGGCACCCAGAACCGGATCGTGGCCGTCACCGTCCTGCTCGGCGCCGCCCGCCGGGCGGTGGCCCGCGACCCCGCGAGCGCCGGGGAGATCCTCGAACGCGCCCAGGGCGCCGCCGAGCAGGCCCTGGCCGAGCTGCGCGCCGTGGTGCGCACCATCCTGCCGCCGGTCCTTGAGGACAGGAGCCTGGCCGACGCCCTGTCCGGACTCGCCGCCGCCTGCCCGGTGCCCTGTACGGTCACCGCCGACCTGCCGGGCAGGTGCGCCGCCTCGGTCGAGGCCACCGCCTACTTCACGGTGGCCGAGGCGCTGACCAACGTCGCCAGGCACAGCGGGGCGGGCCGTGTCTCCGTCGCCCTGAGCCTGCGGCGCGACCGGCTGCTCGTCCAGATCACCGACGACGGTCACGGCGGCGCCGACGAGCGCGCCGGGTCCGGACTCGTCGGCATCCGCCGCCGGGCCGAGGCCCACGACGGGACGTTCATGATGACCAGCCCCCCGGGGGGACCGACCACGCTGAAGGTGAGCCTGCCATGCGGATCGTGATCGCCGAGGACGACCCCCTGCTGCGCGAGGGCCTCGCGCTGCTGCTGCGCGCCGAGTCGCTCGACGTGGTGGCCGCCGTGGACGGCCCGAAGGCCTTCCTCGACGCCGTCGACACCCACGAGCCGGACGTGGCCGTCGTCGACGTGCGCATGCCGCCGACCCACACCGACGAGGGCATCGTCGCCGCCGTCGAGGCCAGGCGCCGCAGGCCGGACCTGGCCGTGCTGGTGCTGTCGGCCTACGTCGAGCAGGCCTTCGCCACCGACCTGCTGATCCACGGCAGCTCCCGCCTCGGCTATCTGCTCAAGGAGCGGGTGGGACGGGTCGAGGAGTTCATGACGGCCCTGCGCCGCGTGGCGGGCGGCGGGACGGCCATCGACCCGGAGGTGGTCGCGCAGCTGCTGTCGCACAGTCGCCCCGGCAGGCGGCTCGACCGGCTCAGCCCGCGTGAGCTGGACGTGCTGGCGCTCATGGCGGAGGGGCTGGGCAACACGGCCATCGCCGAGCGGCTGGTGGTCACCGAGGGCGCGGTGCACAAGCACATCCGCAACATCTTCGCCAAGCTGGACCTGGCGCCGAGCGACCGCACCGACCGGCGGGTGGCCGCGGTGCTGCAGTATCTGGAGCGGGGGGCGCCCTGAGGATCACAGCCCGGTGAGCTCCGGCGCCCGGGTGACGGCCCGCAGGATGCCGGACAGGGCGGCGCGCATCTCGCCGACGGTCTCCTGGGGCAGGTCGAGGCTGATCTCGAAGACGGTCTCGGTCTCCAGGGTGTCGGCCGTCCTGGGGGACAGCTCGAACCGGAGCACCCGGCCGTCCAGCGTGACCGCGCGCAGCCCCTCGCCGCTGCCGCGCATGCCGTGACGCGCCATCCAGAAGGTGTCCCGGTGCCGGGAGACCAGCAGATGCCCGGCCTGCCGGTCTCCGGGACGCTCCCGCAGGAAGACCGTCGGCTGGCCGTACTCCCAGGTGTGCTCGAAGGAGCGGGCGGTCATGGTGGCCTCGGGGAGGTAGGACAGCTCGCCGGTGACCGGCAGGGAGGGCGGCGGGGGCTCGCCGGGGCTGCGGCGCCCGTGGTCTCCGCCGTAGGCGACGGTGAGCCCGAGGGGCGCGGCGGTCGGCAGCGCGGCCAGCAGCCAGTCCGGCGGTTCGTCGCGGGGGAACAGGGTCAGCTCCGTCAGCGCCGCCGTCGCGGGCACGCGCTCGAACGGCTGAGCCCGGGAGTCGACGTGGCCGGTGTAGCCCCTGCCGCCCGGGGAGAAGGACAGCTCGCAGGTGAACCAGGTGCCCTCCCCCGCCCGGTGTGACAGCTCACGCAGCCGCCTGAACGGCCCCGCGAGGTCTTCGGCGAGCCCTTCGACGGTGATCTCGTGGCCGTCGCGCAGGACGGTGGTCCTCGTGCGCGTGCCGACCTGGGCGTGCCGGACGGTGAGCCGTGACCAGCCGGGCTCCGCCGCGGCGCGGACGAGGTCGCCGACGGCGGCCCGCATGCCGTGCCCCTCCTCGTGACGGGAGCGCCAGTATCCGGATTCCATGATCATCCTTTCTTGGCGGTGCCGCCGGTGAGCAGGTCGTGCAGCGCGCGGACCTCGCGGAGCAGCCCGCTGCCGCCCTTGCGTGCCGCCATGTCGCGCACCTGGGGGATCTCGCCGCGCGCGCCGCACCACCCGGCGACCGTGGCGGCGAGCATGACGAACCCGGCCAGCCCGTTGCGCGGACGCTCTCCGGGGGCGGGAAGCAGTGCGGGCAGCGCGGCGGCGGCGATCCGCCACACGCTCTCGTGGGCACCCCGCCTGGCCGCCGTGTCGAGCGCGGCGGCCACGTCGGTCACCCTGACCTCGCCCGCGGTCACCAGGAGCCCGATCTGACGGCCGATCTCACCGGTGGGCAGCCCGTCCCGGGCGGCGGCCTCGACGAGCGCGTCGACCGCCTCCGGTGCCCGCGGGTCGGCGAGGAAGCGGGCGAGCACCGCGGAGAACGCCGCTCCGGCGGGTCCCTCCGCCCTGACGAGGTCGCGGATCTGCTCCGGCCCGGCGGCCGGGGCGCCCCAGGAGCGCCTGAGCGTGTAGGGCACGAGGTGCGCGGCGGCCACCTCGCGGTGCGAGGGCAGGGTCGAGGGCCACCAGCCGGAGTGCCCGGCCCCGGCGCCATGCCCGGGGGCGCGGAACATCAGGTCGACCAGTGGCAGGCCGGTCGGCGGGGCGGTGATCACCGGGACCGGGCGTGTGCCGTCCCGCCCGCCCTCGTTCTCCGTCGTCCAGCCGAGTTCGACCTCGGCCTCGACGGCGGCCCCGGGGCGGATCCACCCGGCGAGGATCTCGCCCGCGGCCGACGTCAGCCGGGCCGCCCGCTCCGCCGCCTCGGGGTCGGGGACGCGCGGCAGCCGAAGCAGCGCCTGCTGCAGGTCGGCGGCGAGCGGCCGCGCCCCGGCCGCCTCGACGACCTCCATCCGCCCGACCAGCTCGGCCGCCGCCACGTGCCCGGTCTCGTGGGTCGGCGTGGCCAGCAGTACCGGCGGCAGGGTGTCCTCCTCGACCGCGCGCAGGACCTCGGCCGCGCGGTGCAGCAGCAGGACGTACGGGGCGGCCAGATCCTTCGACGGCATGAGGGTCCGCCAGGCGCCCCGGCCCGAGCCGGTCGTGCTCAGGGAGCGGACGGCTCCCCAGAGCCACTGGTCCGTCCGCTCCCAGGTCTCCTCCCGGTACGGCCAGGCGGGCTCGCCGAGCAGCCAGGGGCGCAGCGCGGCCGTCAGCGCCACCCGGTCGCGGACGGCGAGGGTGACGAACCCGGCCAGCAGCCGTTCCCACGACTGCCAGGAGTCGTCCCGCCGCTCCAGCAGCTCGGCCAGCTCCTCGGCCGAGGCGGGCGGGGGCGGCGGGGTGGGGGAACCTTCCGCGGGCTCGGGCAGCGGCGGCGGAGCGAACACGGGCCCGGGACGCGGAGCCGTACCGGTGCCGTGGCCCTCCTCGAAGGCGGCGGCGGCCCGGTCGGCGAGGTGGGGGGCGAGCAGGGCCGCCGACTCGCGCACGCGGGCGCGTCCCTCCGCACCCATGGCGTCCGTGTGCGCGAGGGCCAGCTCGACGGCCCTGGCCTGGAGCTCCACGGACTCCGCGGCGAAGGCCCTGGCCAGTGGCGCGGCCGCCACCCCGGCCAGGGCGGGGTCACGCCGTACGGAACGGTCGAGCCATGACAGTCCGGCGCGCACCAGGACCCGTTCCTGGCGGAACAGCAGGCAGTCCCACGCCTCGGCGAGGTCGTCCGCGGTGAGATCGTGCCCGCGCAGGCGCCGTACGGCCAGCGTGGCGACCGGGCCGGGGGAGACGGCCAGCAGGCGCAGGTAGTCGCGCGTGCGGGAGGCGACCTCCTCGGGCGAGGGGTCGAGCGCCTCGTGCAGGTGGACGAAGAAGCGCAGGTCGGTGACGGTCCCGCCGAGCAGGAAGCGGCGCAGGCAGCCCTCGACCAGGGTCTCGCGCCGCACCCTGCCCGTCTCCGCCAGCCCGGACAGGGCGGCCAGCCAGCCCCTGTCCGGCTCCTTCTCGCCCCGCAGTGCCCGGCCTGCCCCCTGGGCCTCGAACAACCTGGGCAGCAGGTGACCGAGCAGCGGGTCGGCGGCCAGGCGCGAGGGCCTGCGGCTCACCCAGCCCGCGACCAGCGGGTCGTGCGGCGGAGGCTCGACGCCGGTCTCGCGCAGCAGGGTCAGGGCGAGTGTCATTCCCCGGTCGTCGGGGGTGCGGGTGCGCAACGCGAGCCGCCGGGCAAGGTCGGCGCGCCAGGCGGCGGGGCGGTCGGCGATCACCGCCAGGACGAGGTGCACGTCGTTGTCGGGACCCGCCCACTGCGGGGCGAAGTCGCGCCGGTACAGCCAGGACGCGACGGCCGCGGCGCCGCCGAGGGTGCCCGCGCCCGCGACCCGCAGCGCGGTGCCGTGGCGGACCAGGGAGTCGTCCCACCGGTCGGAGCGGCCCCGCAGCTCCTTCAGCAGGCCGGGCAGCCGGGTCGCGACCTCCTTGCGGGCCTCGGCGCCCAGCGTCGTGATCCGCCCGGCGAGCCGGTCGGCGCGTCTTTCCTCGATCAGTTTCCTGATCTCGTCCCAGTGCTCCACGGCTGGGGACACTAGCCAGCGACGCCGACACTTTCGACCTTCGCCGGCCCGCTGGGGACGGCCTCTGCCCGCGGGTGACCCCGGGAAGCGTCTGACAAAAACACCAAATACCCCTTTACACGCTTCCTCCTTGATAGAGACCTAAAAGGCCATAAGTGCTGGCTAGTCGCTATATACCTGCGCCTTTTTGGGGTGGTATATCGTGTGATTTCCGTCACACGACACCCGCCACGCCGAGGAAAGAGGCGCCGGACGGCGGGAAACGCCGTGGAAATAGGCGGCGGCAAAGAGGGAACGGCCGCCATCCTCCGGGGAAACGCGGCACCCTCCCGGCGGGGCCCGAACCCCGGAGAGGCCGCATAGATGAGCAGACCTCGTCTTTTATCCCGGACAGCCCTTCACTTCTCCACCCTGATCCCGCTTTGCGCGCACATCCCGGACATTCATAGTTACGCCCAGCGTAACCAGCCGGTCACGGAATTATGCCTGCGATGAATCGTGGGAACGGCCCGTTCTGTCGATTAGCATTTGCGGTGAAAGTCGTCTCAGCGGCGATAACGCTAATGTCATGGAGGTTTGTCGTGGCGCGTCACGTGCCGGCCTGGATCATGGCCGTGGTGACCGCCTTCCTGTTGACGAACGTCGTCGTCGATCCTGACGGCGACCGCAGGACGGCGCCGCCGAGCGCCGTCTCCGCCTTCATGACGATCTTCACCTCGGGTGGCACGGGTGGCACGGCGCGGACCGTCAGGGCCGCCTCCGCCTCCGCCCCGGGAGTCTCGGCGACTCCGAGAGGCCCGGGCCGGGAGGCCGAGCCGAACCCCGACCACGGCGGCACCGACCTGCCCACCCGTGGCTGCCGCCACCAGGCGCCCGCGCGATGGGCGGGCGGGCCGCAGTGCCTGTCCCCGCTGCGCGGTCCGGGTCAGCACACGACGACGGCGCTCCCTTCTCCGGAGACGTCGGCGCGGTCTCTCTCACGTCCCGGAGCCGGGCGGCGCGAAACGGCCGTCGCGGCTCCCTCACAGTCCCGGCTGCAGGTGTTCCGCTGCTGACAGGGCCCGCCGTCTCCCGGGTGCCCGCTTCGGCCTCCTTCCCCGCCACCGCCCCGCTGGACGGGCGGACGTGTGAGGCGCGAGCCGGGGCCGCGTGAGACGGCGCCGCGGTGCGACGCGCACCGCTCAATCCCCCCTGCGAGGAAGGCGGTAACCGCCCCTCGCCCGTCCTCCCCTGCCGCCCTCCGCGCCTGACCGGCCGGAGGCGCCTCGGGAGCGAGCCCGGCTCTCCCCCAGGCCGGGCGAGTGAGCCGGCCCACGGGCCCGCGCCGCCGGTCGCGAGCACCGGACGTCCGCGTGTCCCGCGTGCCCTCGGGCACGCCCGGCTCCCCGGTCCTCACGACCACCTCCGCTTCACCGACGTGTCCGAAGCAACGACTGTCCGAAGGGCTTTCGCATGCACGCATTCATCGAGCACGCCCGTTCCTTCCCCGCCCGCGCCGCCGTCGCCGGGGAGCGGCTCGACCGGCACGCCGCCGGTCAGGCCCCGCTCGCGCTCTTCATCACCTGCTCCGACTCCCGTGTCGTCCCGTCCCTGATCACCGGCGCGCGCCCCGGTGAGCTGTTCGAGCTGCGCACCGCGGGCGGCATCGTGCCCCGCTACGACCTCGACCGCCCCTCCGGCGAGGCCGCCACCATCGAGTTCGCGATCGAGGCCCTCGGTGTCGGCGACATCGTGGTCTGCGGTCACTCGCACTGCGCCGCGGTCGGCGCCGTGGTCCGCCGCGACGACCTGGCCGCCGTCCCCGCCATGGGCGGCTGGCTGGCCCACGCCGCCGACTCCCTCGGCGACGAGCGGACCGACCTCGGGTCGGCGACGAAGCAGCACATCCTGGCCCAGCTGGACCGGCTGCACGCCTACCCCGCCGTGCGGCGGCGGATCGAGGAGGGCCGGATGCGGCTGCACGGCTGGTTCTACGAGGTGCACACGGGCATGGTGTTCGCCCACCGTCCCGGCCACGACACGTTCCTGCCCCTGTGACGGTGACCACCATGCTGAGAACCTCGACCCTGCGTGGCGACGTCGCCGCCTCCGTCGTCGTCTTCCTCGTCGCCCTGCCGCTGTGCGTCGGCGTCGCCGTCGCCTCGGGTGTGCCCGCCGAGCTCGGGCTGATCACCGGCATCGTCGGCGGCCTGGTCACCGGACTGCTGCCCGGCAGCAGCCTGCAGGTCAGCGGCCCGGCCGCGGGCCTGACCGTCCTGGTCTTCGAGGCCGTACGGCTCTACGGCCTGCCCGCCCTCGGCACGCTCGTCCTGGCGGCCGGGCTCCTGCAACTGCTGCTCGGGGCGCTGCGGTTCGGCCGCTGGTTCCGTGCCATCTCCATCGCCGTCGTCGAGGGGATGCTCGCCGGGATCGGGCTGACCATCATCGCCGGGCAGCTGTACGCGATGGCCGGCGTCTCCGCCCCCGGCTCCGGTCTCGGCAAGCTGGCGGGCCTGCCCGCGCTGGCCGCGAGCTCCCTCACCTCACCCGGTGTCCTGGCCGCCGTCGCCGTCGGCACGGGCACCGTCGTGCTGCTGGCGCTGTGGCCGCGGCTGCCCGCGCGGGCTCGGATGGTCCCCGCGCCGCTCGCCGCGGTCGCGCTGGCCACCGCCGCCGTCGCGCTCCTCGGCCTGCCGGTGGCCAGGCTTGAGGTGAACGGCCTGCTCGGCGCGATCAGACCGCCCGGCCTCGACGATCTGGCACCGCTCGCCGAGCTCGGCTTCCTCGGCACCGTCGTGGCGTTCACCCTGATCTCCTCCGCCGAGAGCCTGTTCAGCGCGGCGGCCGTCGACCGTATGCACGACGGCCCCCGCACCGACTACGACAAGGAGCTGATGGCCCAGGGAGTGGGCAACGCCGTCTGCGGGGCGCTCGGCGCGCTGCCGATGACGGCGGTGATCGTGCGCAGTTCGGCCAACGTGCGGGCGGGCGCGCGGACCAAGGTGTCCCGCGTGCTGCACGGGCTGTGGCTGCTGCTGTTCGCCGCCCTGCTGCCCGCGGCGCTTGAGGTCATCCCGCTGGCCGCGCTCGCGGGCGTCCTGGTGCACACCGGCTGGAAGCTCATCCCGACCACGCAGCTGCTCTCGCTGTGGCGGCGGCACCGGGGCGAGGCGGTGGTCCTGGTGTGCACCGCGGTCGCGGTCGTCGCCCTCAACCTGTTCGAGGGGGTGCTGATCGGGTTGCTCATGGCGGTGGTCAAGACCGCCTGGGAGACCTCGCACATCCATCTGGAGGTGGATGAGGAGACCCCGGACGGGCCGATCAGGGTCACGCTCAGCGGCAACGCCACCTTCCTGCGGCTGCCCAAGATGCTCGACACCCTGGAGGCGCTGCCTCGTGACCGGCACATCGAGCTGGAACTGTCCGGGTTGCGACATCTGGACCACGCCTGCCGTACGGCGCTGACCTCGTGGGCCGCCGGGCACAACCGGGAGGGAACCCCCGCGGTCTCGGTGCCCCCGGTCCTGACCGGCACCTGACAGGACGGTGCGCGGAAGGGTGCCGGGCACCGGCTCGACGGGCCTGGCACCGTTCCGGAACCGGCCGCCAGGAAGGGTCCGGCAGGTGGGCAACAGGCAAAATTAACTGACAAGAATCTTAACAGTTAGGCACGGATCGAGTTATGCTGCCGACGGCGTCACCGCCCCCGGTGACGCCGTACACCCCCAACGGCACCGACGGCGCGCGCCACAACCCCCCGGGCGCGTCGGCTGAAAGGAGCCCCAATGAGTATCAGGCAGCGCCTGATCACCGCCCTGTCCGTGTTGCTGGCCGTACCGCTGACGGTGGTTCTCACCACCGCGGCCCCGGCCAGCGCCCACGGCTGGATCACCTCCCCGCCCAGCAGGCAGGACATGTGCGCCAGCAGGCGGGTCAGCGGATGCGGCGGACTCGAGTACGAGCCGCAGAGCGTCGAGGCCCCCAAGGGTTCGAGGCTGTGCAGCGGCGGCAGCGGATGGCGTGTCCTTGACAACGAGGGCAAGGGCTGGCCCGCGACGGCCGTCTCCAGCACGGTCACCTTCCAGTGGCGGCTGACCGCCGCCCACCGCACCAGCACCTGGCAGTACTACGTCGACGGCGCCCTGTTCAAGACCTTCAACCAGGGCAACACCCAGCCGCCGTCGAACATCTCGCACACCATCAGCGGGCTTCCCGGCGGCCGCCACAAGATCCTGGCCGTCTGGAACGTCGCCGACACCGTGAACGCCTTCTACAACTGCGTCGACGTCCAGGTCCGCTAGCCCGGACCCGACCCGCGGGAGGGCGTGCGCCCCGCCCTCCCGTTTCCCCGATCGCGGCCCCCACACCCGTTTCTCCCCAACGAGGCCGCCAATTCTTCCGGCGGGAAACGCAAACCCGCAGCGCGGGAACCGGCCACGGAAGGGCCAACCACCCTCCAGGAAACCGGCGTTTCCCCTGGTCAGCGACCCGAAGCCAAACATCTCCCCTTAAATCCATTAAAGCAATTTAATCGCCATATTTCACCCAAAGAATCAAGCGGTATTGCCTTTCCGGCATACCGTATTAAATCGGGGTGATCTTATGGCAGAACCGGCGGTTTCCCCGCCTCCACCGCCCGGCGGCAAGCCCGCCGAGGCGCTGCTGCGCGCCGCGCAGTTCTTCACCACGGGCACGCCCTCGCGGGATCGGCACGACCTGTACCACGTCGACGGCCGGGGCGCCGAGGAGTTCTACCGCGAGCGCTGGCGCCACGACAAGGTGGTGCGTTCGACCCACGGGGTGAACTGCACCGGATCGTGCTCCTGGAAGGTCTACGTCAAGGACGGGATCATCACCTGGGAGACCCAGCAGACCGACTACCCCTCGACCGGGACGGACTCCCCCGAGTACGAGCCACGCGGCTGCCCGAGGGGCGCGGCGTTCTCCTGGTACACCTACTCCCCCTCCCGGGTGCGCCACCCGTACGTGCGGGGGCCCCTGCTGGAGATGTGGCGGCAGGAGCGCGAGCGGCTCGGCGACCCGGTCCTGGCCTGGGCGGAGATCACCGGCGACCCCGAACGGGCCGCCCGGTACAAGCAGGCGCGGGGCAAGGGCGGGTTCGTCCGCTCGACCTGGCCCGAGGTGAGCGAGCTGATCGCCGCCGCCCACGTGCACACCATCAAGGAGTACGGTCCCGACCGGGTGGCGGGCTTCTCCCCCATCCCGGGGATGTCGCTGGTGTCCTACACGGCCGGGACGCGCTTCCTCTCGCTGATCGGCGGCACCATCCTGTCGTTCTACGACTGGTACGCCGACCTGCCGATCGCCTCGCCGCAGGTCTTCGGCGACCAGACGGACGTGCCCGAGTCCGGTGACTGGTGGAACTCCTCCTACCTGATGGTCTGGGGGACGAACCTGCCCATCACCCGCACCCCGGACGCGCACTTCATGACCGAGGCACGGTACCGGGGGCAGAAGGTCGTCGTGGTCTCCCCCGACTACTCCGACCACACCAAGTTCGCCGACGACTGGCTGGCGGCCCGTCCCGGCACCGACGGCGCGCTGGCCATGGCCATGGGACACGTCGTGCTCTCGGAGTTCTTCCGCGACCGCCAGGTGCCCTACTTCACCGACTACGTCAAGTCCTACACCGACCTGCCGCTGCTGGTGACGCTGACCGAACGCGGTGACGCCCACGTGCCCGGCCGTTTCCTGACCGCCGCCGACATCGGCGAGACCGGTGAGGGCGCCGCGCACAAGCAGGTGCTGCTCGACGCGGCGGACGGCACGCCGAAGGTGCCCAACGGCTCGCTCGGCTTCCGCTTCGGCGAGGAGGGAAAGGGCCGCTGGAACCTCGGCCTGGGCGGGGTCGACCCCCTGCTGACCCTGTACGGCAGGCACACCGACGCGCTCGCCGTCGACCTGCCCCGCTTCGACACCGGGGCGACCGAGGGCGGCACGAGCGTGCGCCGGGGGGTCCCGGTGACGCGGGTCGGCGGCCACCTGGTCACGACGGTCTTCGACCTGGTGATGGCGCACTACGCCGTACGGCGCGACGGCCTGCCCGGTCGGTGGCCCGCGGGCTACGACGACCCCGAGCCGTTCACCCCCGCCTGGCAGGAGGCGATCACCTCGGTGCCCGCCGCCGCGGCGACCCGGGTGGCCAGGGAGTTCGCCCGCAACGCGGAGGTCTCCCGGGGCCGGTCGATGATCTGCATGGGTGGCGGCACCAACCAGTGGTGCAACTCCGACCAGACCTACCGGGCCTTCCTCACGCTGATCATGCTGTGCGGCTGCCAGGGGGTCAACGGCGGCGGCTGGGCCCACTACGTCGGGCAGGAGAAGATCCGCCCGCTCACCGGCTGGTCGCAGCTCGCCTTCGCGCTCGACTGGCAGCGGCCCGCCCGGCAGACGGCCGCGACGCCGTACTGGTACCTGCACACCGACCAGTGGCGCTACGAGCTGTTCGGCGCGGGAGAGCTGTCCAGCCCGCTCGGGCCCGGGCTGTTCGAGGGCCGTTCCTTCGCCGACTGCGTCGTGCAGGCCCAGCGGCTCGGCTGGACCTCCGCGGCCCCTGCCTTCGACCGCAACCCGCTCGACCTCGCCGACGAGGCCGCGCGGGCGGGACGGCCCGTCGCCGACCACGTCGTGGCGGAGCTGAGGGCGGGACGGCTGCGCTTCGCCGCCGAGGACCCCGACGACCCGCGCAACTTCCCGCGTGTCCTGATCGCCTGGCGGGCCAACCTGTTCGGCTCCTCGGGCAAGGGCATGGAGTACTTCATGCGGCACCTGCTCGGCACCGTCGACGCGGTCAGGGCCGAGGAGTCACCGCCCGCCGTACGGCCCGCGGAGGTGACCTGGCGCGCGGAGGCACCGCGCGGCAAGCTCGACCTGCTCGTCACGATCGACTTCCGGATGACCGGCACCTGCACCTACTCGGACGTGGTGCTGCCCGCGGCGACCTGGTACGAGAAGTACGACCTGTCCACCACGGACATGCATCCGTTCATCCACTCCTTCAACCCGGCCATCGCCCCGCCCTGGGAGGCGCGCAGCGACTTCGAGGCGTTCATGACGATCGCCGAGGAGGTGTCCCGGCTCGGTGCCGTGCACCTGGGCACCCGCACCGACGTGGTGGCCTCGCCGCTGGCCCACGACACCCCGGACGAGCTGGCCCAGCCGGGCGGCAGGGTGCTCGACTGGAAGGCGGGGCAGTGCGAGCCCGTACCGGGTGTGACGATGCCGAAGCTGGTCACGATCGAACGGGACTACGGCGCCGTGGCCGGCAAGATGGCGGCGCTCGGCCCGCTCGTCGACACCCTCGGCACCGCGTGCAAGGGCATCTCCTGGGTGCCCTCTGCCGCCGTCGGTCAGCTCGGGCGCGACAACGGCCTGGTGCGCGGCGGACCCGGCGACGGCCGTCCCTCGCTGGCGCGCGACGTGAACATGGCCGAGGCCATCATGGCGCTCTCCTGCAGCACCAACGGGCAGGTCGGCGTCCAGGGGTGGCGGGCGCTGGGCGAGCGCACCGGGGTGAGCTTCGCCGACCTGGCCGAGGAGAACGCGGGACGGCGGATCAGCTTCACCGCCACCCAGGTCCAGCCCAGGACCGTGTTCGCCTCCCCCGAGTGGTCCGGCCTGGAGAACGGCGGGCGGCGCTACTCGCCGTTCACGATGAACGTCGAGCGCCGCAAACCATGGCACACGCTGACCGGGCGCATGCACTTCCTCCTCGACCACGACTGGCTCGCCGAGTACGGCGAGATGCTGCCGAACTACCGTCCGCCGCTCAACTACGCCCGGCTGTTCGGCTCTCAGGGGCTGGGCGAGGACGGCCGCCCCGAGGTGACGGTGCGCTACCTCACCCCGCACTCCAAGTGGTCGATCCACTCCGAGTACCAGGACAACCTGCACATGCTGCGGCTGTTCCGCGGCGGCCCGGTCATCTGGATGAGCCGTCAGGACGCCGAGCGGATCGGGGTCGCCGACAACGACTGGATCGAGGCCTACAACCGCAACGGCGTGGTCGCCTGCCGTGCCGTGGTCACCCACCGGATGCCGGAGGGGACGGTCTTCATGTACCACGCCAAGGACCGCAACCTGATGACCCCCCACTCGGAGATCTCCGGCTGGCCCGGAGGCGCGGACAACTCGCTGACCAGGGTGATCGTCAAACCCACCCACATGATCGGCGGGTACGGCCAGCTCACGTTCGCCTTCAACTACTACGGCCCGTCGGGGTTCCAGCGGGACGAGTTCGTCGTCATCCGCAGGCGGTCACAGGAGGTGCGGTTCTGATGCGCGTCATGGCGCAGGTCGCGATGGTGATGAACCTCGACAAGTGCATCGGCTGTCACACCTGCTCGGTCACCTGCAAGCAGGTCTGGACCAACCGGCCGGGCCTGGAGTACGTCTACTTCAACAACGTCGAGACCAAGCCGGGGGTCGGCTACCCCAGGCGGTACGAGGACCAGCGGCAGTGGCGGGGCGGCTGGAAACTGGACGGAAAGGGGCGGCTCACCCTCAGGGCGGGCGGCAGGCTGCGCCGCCTGCTGGAGATGTTCTACAACCCCGACCTGCCCACGATCGACGACTACGGCGAGCCGTGGACCTACGACTACCGCACCGTCATCGACGCGCCGCTGGGCACGATCAACCCCAGCGCGCACTCCGTCTCCACCCTCACCGGTGAGGACATGCGCATCCGGTGGGGCAGCAACTTCGACGACGACCTGGCGGGCGCGCCCGAGCACGCCCCGGGCGACCCCGACCTCGAAGGGCTCCAGGAGCGGGTGCGGATGGAGTTCGAGCAGGTCTTCATGTTCTACCTGCCGCGCATCTGCGAGCACTGCCTGAACCCCTCGTGCGTGGCCTCGTGCCCGTCGGGGGCGATGTACAAGCGGCAGGAGGACGGCATCGTCCTGGTCGACCAGAACCGGTGCCGGGGCTGGCGCTTCTGCGTCTCCGGCTGCCCGTACAAGAAGGTGTACTTCAACTACAGGACCGGCAAGGCCGAGAAGTGCACGTTCTGCTTCCCCAGGATCGAGTCGGGCCAGCCCACGATCTGCTCGGAGACGTGCGTGGGACGGCTGCGCTATCTCGGGCTGCTGCTCTACGACGCCGACGCGGTGCTCGCCGCCGCCTCGACGCCGGACCCGCAGGACCTCTACGAGGCGCAGCTGTCGGTGTTCCTCGACCCGGGTGACCCGCACGTCAGGGCGGAGGCCGCGCGCTGCGGCATCCCGGACGACTGGATCGAGGCGGCCGTGCGTTCCCCGGTGCACGCGCTGGCCGTACGGCACCGGGTGGCGCTGCCGCTGCATCCCGAGTTCCGCACGCTGCCCATGGTCTGGTACATCCCGCCGTTGTCGCCGGTCGCCGACGTCGCGCACGCCGAGGGCTACGACCCGGCCGACCCCGACCGGGTCTTCGCCGCCATCGACGCGCTGCGGGTGCCCGTCGAGTATCTGGCCAACCTCTTCACCGCGGGCAGGACGGAGACCGTGCGCCTGGTGCTGCGCAGGCTCGCCGCGGTCAGGGCGGTCATGCGGGCCGTACAGCTCGGCAGGGACCCCGGGGAGGAGGTGCCGCACTCGGTCGGCATGACCCCCGACGACGTGGACGACCTGTACCGGCTGCTGGCGATCGCCAAGTACGAGGACCGCTACGTCATCCCGCAGGTCCACGCCGAGGAGGCCGGGGCGCTGAGCGCCCAGCACCAGGAGCTGTTCTGCAGCCTCGACGGTGAGGGCGGGCCCGGCATGGGCGGTCACGGACCGCCTTCCGCCCCGGCCGGGGAGGCGCCCGTCTTCCGCGGGCAGGACGGGCGGCTGCACGCCAACCTGCTCGGCTGGGACGGCACCGGCGACCCGTCGCGGCTGTTCCCCGGGGCCCAGTTCCCCGAGGCTCAGTTCCCCGAGGCTCAGGGGGAGGCGACGTGAACGCGGCCGAGACGGCGTGCAAGCTGGCCTCGGTGCTGCTGCAGTACCCTCGACCGGCCCTGTTCGAGGGGGCCGACCGGCTCGACGAGGCCGCCCGTGCCACGCCCAGGGCCGCGCGGGCGGGGTTCGCCGCCTTCCTGGCCTGGCTGCGGGCCGAACCGCCCGGTGAGGTGGTCGGGCACTACGTGGAGACCTTCGACCTGCGTCACCGCTGCGCCCTCTACCTGAGTTACCACCGGCACGGCGACACGCGCGGGCGCGGGATGGCGATGCTCGCCTACAAGGCCGCCTACCGGCGGGCGGGGCTGCTGCCCTGCGAGGAGGAGCTGCCCGACTTCCTGCCGCTCGTGCTTGAGTTCGCCGCCCTCCACCCGGAGGGGATGGCGCTGCTGCGCCGCCGCCGTGCCGACCTCGACCTGCTCAGGCGGTCGCTTGAGGCGGCGGGCACGCCGTACACGCATGTCGTCGAGGCGGTCTGCGCACTGCTTCCCGGGCTGCGGCGCGCGGAGCTGAGGGCGGTGCGGGCGCTGTGGGAGAGCGGCCCGCCCAGTGAGGAGGTCGGGCTCGAACCGTTCGCGCCCCCGGAGTACCTCTCCGGCCTGACCGGCGGACAGGAGGCACGATGAACGGCGCCGGTGCCCTGGACGTGTTCTGGTGGGTCGTGCTGCCCTACGTCGCGATGACCGTCTTCGTGGTCGGTCACGTGTGGCGGTGGCGCTACGACAGGTTCGGCTGGGACTGCTACTCGACCGAGCTCCTCGAACGCCGGCTGCTCAAATGGGGGGCGCCGCTGTTCCACTACGGGGCGTTCGCCGCGATCCTCGGGCACGTCATGGGCATCCTCGTCCCGGCCTCCTTCACCCACGCCCTCGGGATTCCCGAGGAGGTCTACCGGTGGTTCTCCGCCGTCGGCGGTGGGCTGGCCGCGGTCGTGGTGGTGGTCGGCATCGTGATCCTCGCCGGCCGCAGGATGCTCGTCCGGCGGGTCAGGGCCACGACGGCGAAGATAGACTACGTCGCCCTGGTGCTGCTGCTGGTCATCGTGATCACCGGGGTCGTGCCCACCATCTGGTGGAACCTGCTGGGGCCGGGATACGACTACCGGCTCACCGTGGCCCCGTGGTTCCGCGGCCTGTTCACCGGCTCGCCCGACGTCGCCGCCGTGGCGAACGCGCCCGCGGTCTACCGGCTGCACGCGACGGCCGCCTGGGTCCTGTGGGCGGTCTGGCCGTTCAGCCGCCTGGTCCACGCCTGGAGCTTCCCGCTGTGGTACCTGTGGCGGCCCTTCGTGGTCTACCGCAGCCGCGGGGTCATCCTGC
The DNA here is from genome assembly GCF_040631445.1 of Streptosporangium sp. NPDC020072. Classification (NCBI taxonomy): domain Bacteria; kingdom Bacillati; phylum Actinomycetota; class Actinomycetes; order Streptosporangiales; family Streptosporangiaceae; genus Streptosporangium; species Streptosporangium sp. NPDC020072. The sequence goes on from NZ_JBEYAB010000017.1 coordinate 203,864, forward strand.
CACCCGAGCCCGGTACGGCGGGCCGCAGATGGCGCAGGATCGGCGGACCCGCCTGAGATGCGCCTGCCGTCCCCGGGGGACGTACGGCGGGCCGCGGTGCGGAATCTGGAGCCCGCCTACTTCGCCATGGTGATGGCGACGGGCATCATCTCGGTCGACACGCGCGCCATGGGCCTGAAGGTGCCCTCTGCCGTCCTGCTCTGGGTGGGGATCGCGGGCTACGCCGTGCTGCTGGTCCTGTCCGGGTGGCGGCTGCTCGGCTGCCGGGCGGAGACGGCCCGCGACCTGGGCGACCCGGCGAAGGCCTTCGGTTTCTTCACCTTCGTCGCCGCGACCGACCTGCTCGGCACCCGGATCGCCATGGACGGCCGTCTCGGGGTCGCGACGGTGTTCCTCGTCGTCGGCGCGCTCAGCTGGCTCGTCCTGGCCTACCTCGTTCCCTGGGCGAGCGTGCTGCGGCACGAGAGCGTCAAGGCCCTGGCGCGGGCCAACGGGACCTGGTTCGTCTGGGTCGTCGGCGGGCAGTCCGTCGCGATCCTCGCCGCGACGCTCGAACGCTCCGGGGCCGGTCCCCGCGACGCCCTGGCGCTGTTCGCCGTGGCGGTCTGGTCGATCTCCATGTGGCTCTATCTGCTGGTCGGCGTCGTCGTGTGCTTCCGTCTGATGCTGTTCGAGATGGACGCCGACGAGCTGAACCCGCCCTACTGGGTCGCGATGGGCGCCAACGCGATCAGCGTCGTCGCGGCGGCGAAGATCGCGGGCATGCGGGAGGCGCCCGCCGCCGAGGTGGTCCGTGACTTCGCCCTGCACGTGGGCGTGGTCTTCTGGGGGTTCGCGACCTGGGTCTTCTTCGCCCTGCTCCTGGCGGGCTGGTGGCGGCACGTACGGCGCGGCGTCCCGTTGCGCTACGGGCCCGGGATGTGGAGCCTGGTCTTCCCGCTGGGCACCTACGCCGCCGCCTCCCACGGTCTGGGCGAGGCGACCGGTCTCGGCCTGGTGACGGCCTTCGGCGACGTCGAGGTGTGGTTCGGGCTGGCGGCCTGGGTTCTCACGTTCTGCGCGATGGCGGTCCACCTGGCCCGCGCCGCCCGCTCGCTCACCCGTTCCCCCGGTTGACCTGAGCGCCACCCGACGACCACCCATTGTGGCGATATATCAGCTTCAAATGCGATTTATCGCACATGGCGGTAATGGTCGGTAGCATGCCAGAAGATCAACACGAGACAGATGTCAGCGGCCCCGCTGCGGCCCGGGATCGCCCCCACGGTCCGGGGGCCGGCATCCGGTGAGCCTCCGATGCGGCCACGCGCGGCACGGCCAGGACCGATCCCCCGCCGCGCGAACGGCTTGATCTGCCAATCGACGATTGGAGCAACGTTGCGGAGAGGACTCTCCAAACTCGCCGTCGTCCTCGTGGCGGTGGCGGCCCTGTGCCCCGCCATGACGGCCCTGTGCCCCCTCACGACGGCCGAGGCGGCCGACACCACCGGAGGGAACGGCATCACCTGGGGTCCGTGCGAGGAGGACCCGGCCATCGAGTGCGGCACGCTGACCGTCCCGGTCGACTGGTCGAAACCGTACGGGGACACACTCGACCTGGCCCTCGCCCGGCGCAGGGCCACCGACCCCTCGGCCAGGATCGGCTCCCTCCTGACCAACCCCGGCGGACCCGGCGGATCGGGCGTGAACGACGTCCTGCGCGCCCCCAGCTTCAGCGAGGAGATCCGGCGGCGCTTCGACGTCGTCGGCTACGACCCCCGGGGCGTCGCCCGCAGCAACGCGGTGGTCTGCTCGGCGTCGGTGTACAACCGGATGCCGGACCCGATCATGAAGAGCCAGGCCGACTACGACAGGTGGATCGCCTACAACAGGACGCTGCGCGCGGACTGCAGGCAGCGCACCGGCCCCGTGTACGACCACGTCGACTCGGTCAACGTGGCGCGCGACATGGACGCCATCCGCGCCGCCCTCGGGGAGAGCAAGCTCACCTCCTACGGGGTCTCCTACGGCACGCTCGCCCAGCAGATGTACGCCGAGCTCTTCCCGCGGCGGGTCCGGGCCATGGTGCTGGACAGCAACATGGACCACAGTCTCGGTGTCAGGGCGTTCCAGGAGACCGAGGCGGCCGGCGTCGAGGACGCCTTCGACGAGTTCGTCGCCTGGTGCGACCGGGACGCCTCCTGCGCGCTGAACGGACGCGACGTCCGGCAGGTGTGGCAGGGGTTGATCGCCAAGGCCCAGCGCGGGGAGCTCTACTACCCCGGCGTCACCGACCGCCCGCTGAGCGCCCACAACCTCCTCTGGCTCGGTGTGGTGCTCAACGAGGGACCCGCCTGGCAGTCGCTGGCCCAGGTGATCCTCGCCCTGGACGGCGGCCCCGTGCCGTCCGACCTGCCGCCCCCGCCCGGCAACGGGCCCGTGGGCGGGGAACTCGCCGAACTGCCGACCGCGATCCTCTGTGAGGACCACGACCTGTCGGTGCGGAGCTACGCCGAGTACGAGCGGCTGCTGCGCGGCGCCAACCGCCTGGCCCCCGACATGCGCTACAACCCGATGCCGATGGGGGACATGCCCATCTGCCAGGGCCATCCCGTCAACAACCCGCAGCACCGGCTCCGGTACACGGGCACCGCGCCGCTGCTGCTCGCCAACTCCCTGCACGACCCCGACACTCCGTACACGTGGTCGGCCAACGCGGCCCGCCAGCTCGGCCCCAGGGCCGTGCTGCTCACCTACGAGGGCTGGGGACACGGCGTCTACGGCATGACCGAGTGCACCACGAAGGCGATGGACGACTACCTGATCTCACTGACCGTGCCGTCGCGGGGCCTGCGCTGCCCGGCGACGGACGACGGCGGACGACGGTAGGAGCGGGCCGCGGGAGGAGGGCCCGGCGCTCGGGCTCCGTGGTTCCTCCTCCCGCGGCCGGGCCGGGTGCCCGCCCCCGGTGGGCGGGTTCGCTCCGGCAGGGCTTCCCTCCCGGCGGCCCTGGCGGAAGCCCGGGTGAGGACCTCCGCCTCTACCGTCCCACCGGCGTGCCGGGCTGGGATGGCGGTGAGGACACATGACCGCGGGAGTGACGAGAGGCGGGTGACGACCATGCTGGTCCGGGAGGTGATGACCACGGACGTGGTCACGGTCGGCCCCTCCGATCCGGTACGGCGGGCGGTGCGCGTCCTGTACGGGCACGACGTCACCGCGGCGCCCGTGCTGGACGGCGACGGCCGCCTGGCGGGGGTCGTCAGCGAGATGGACCTGCTGCGCGGTGAGTTCGAGCGCGACCCCCGCTCCAGCGCCAGGATCGTGCTCGGGCACTCGGCGCCCGCGCCGTACACGGTCGCCGACGTCATGACCTCCGAGGTCACGACCGTTACGGAGACGACCGACGTCACCGCGGCGATCGACCTGATGATCTGCAGGCGGGTCAAGAGCCTGCCGGTGACCAGGGGGGATCGGGTGGTCGGCATGCTCAGCCGCCGTGACCTGCTCGCCCTGCTGGCCCGTCCCGACGAGGACATCCGCGCCGACGTGCTGGCCGCGCTGCGTGAGCGCTACCCCGCGGGACCGTCCTGGGAGGTCGTGGTGCGTGACGGGATGGTCGAGCTGCGCGGCCGTCACGCCGCGAGCGTGGACGACATCGCCGACCTGCTCGCCCGTACGGTCCCCGGGGTGGTCAGGGTCAGGCACCTGGGCTGATTCGGGTCTTTCGGCCCTGCCGGAACCCGTCTCCCGGCCGGAGACTGGCCCTAAGGGGGGGAGCCGACATGGAGGCCTGCGGATGATCACCCCGATGCGGCTGTTCGGCCGGCACCTGACGGGCAAGGCGAACCCGGGTCCCTCGAAGGACCCGCCGCCTCCCGCGACGCCGCCCTCCGGTGGCTGGCGGAGCTGGCTGCTGCCGATCGGCACGCTGATCATCCTGGTCTGGCTGCTGGTCCCGCTGTTGCTCGGGGGGAACCCGCCCGCGCCGTACTCCTACAGCGACCTGCTGACCAGGGTGGACGCCGGGCAGGTCAAGACCGTCTCCATCGACGACCAGGGCGCGGTCACCGGCACCCTGAAGGACGGCACGAGGTTCACCAGCCAGATCCCCACCGCGCCCAACTCCGCCCAGCTGGAGAACCGGCTGCGTGCCAAGGACGTCCAGACCACGGCGACCCAGTCGGGAGGCTCCCTCTGGTCGGCCCTGATCGGATTCCTGCCGCTGCTGCTGCTCATCGGCCTGTTCGCCTGGACGGGCCGGCAGGCGCAGCAGTCCCTCTCCGGAGGCATCGGCGGCATCGGCGGCTTCGGCCGCTCCAAAGCGAAGATCATCGAGGCGGAGCGCCCGACCACCAGGTTCTCCGACGTCGCCGGGTACGACGGCGTCAAGCAGGAGATCAGCGAGATGATCGACTTCCTGCGGGCGCCCGAGCGGTACGCCGCCGCGGGCGCCAAGCCACCCCGGGGCGTGATCATGGTCGGCCCGCCGGGAACCGGCAAGACACTCATCGCCAGGGCCGTCGCCGGTGAGGCGGAGGTGCCGTTCCTGTCGGTCACCGGCTCGGGGTTCGTGGAGATGTTCGTCGGCGTCGGCGCCTCCCGGGTGCGCGACCTGTTCGACGAGGCGCGCAAGCGCGCTCCCTCGATCGTGTTCATCGACGAGATCGACGCGATCGGGGGCCGCCGGGGCTCGGGGACGGTGACCGGGGGCAACGACGAGCGTGAGCAGACCCTCAACCAGCTGCTCGCGGAGATGGACGGCTTCGACCAGGGCAGCGGGATCGTCGTCCTGGCCGCGACCAACCGGCCGGAGACCCTCGACCCGGCCCTGCTGCGGCCGGGGCGCTTCGACCGTCAGGTGACCGTGCCTTTGCCCAACCAGGCCGAGCGGGCGGCGATCCTGACCGTCCACTCGACGGGCAAACACCTCGCCCCGGACGCCGACCTCGGGGTCGTCGCCCGCGCCACCCCCGGCTTCTCCGGCGCCGACCTGGCCAACCTCGTCAACGAGGCCGCGATCAACGCGGTCAGGGCGGGCCGTACCACCATCACCCCCGGCGACCTCGGCGCGGCGCGTGACCGCGTGCTGCTCGGCCGCAGGGACACCTCCAACGCCCTGCTGCCCCAGGAGCGGCACGCGGTCGCCGTCCACGAGTCGGGGCACGCCCTGCTCGCGGCGCTGTGCGAGCACGCCGACCCGGTCGCCAAGGTGACGATCCTGCCCGCGGGCATGACCCTCGGTGTCACCGAGCAGCTTCCCGAGGCCGAACGGCACCTCTACGGCGAGAGCTACCTGGCCGACCTGCTGGCCGTACGGCTCGGTGGCCGGGCGGCCGAGCTGGTCGTCTTCGGTGAGGGTTCGACCGGCGCGGCCAACGACCTGGCGGGCGCGACCCAGATCGCCACCCGCATGGTGCGCGACTTCGGCCTCTCCCCGGCCCTCGGCCCCGTCGGCTACTCCTCGTCGAGCCCCCAGTATCTGGGTGAGGAGGCCGAGACCCTGGCGCGCAGGCCGTACTCGGAGCGGACCCAGCAGGTCATCGACGAGGAGGTGGCCCGCCTGCTCGCCGAGGCGGAGCGGCGCGCGGTCGGCCTGCTGCGCACCCACCGCGGCGCCCTCGACCGGCTGGCGGCGATCCTGCTCGAACAGGAGACCGTCGACGGCGAGGTCGTCGGAGGCGTGCTGCGCGCGGAGCGCGCGGCGGGCCCGCACGCCCGGGCCTCGTGAACCCCGTCCGGATCCCGCCGCGCCCGGCGGAGGCGAGGCGTCCGGTGCCCTCCCCCGCCTCTCGCCCGGTCAGCTCTTCTTCTGCTGCTGCCGTGTCTGGGACTCGACGGGGATGCGCTTACCCTCCCGCTCGCGCCCGGCGCGTCTGACGCTGACCTCCAGGATCCCCTTGTCGTAGGTGGCCTTGATGTCGTTCTCGTCGGCTCCCGGCGGCAGGCTGACCGAACGGGTGAAGGAGCCGTAGCTGAACTCCGTCCTGTGCTGGTCGCGGTGCTCGTCGCGCCGTTCCGCGTGTACGGTCAGGACCCCGTTCGACACCGTGATCTCCACGTCCTTGCCCGGGTCGATCCCCGGCAGCTCGGCCCGCAGGACGTAGCGGTCGTCCTTGACGTAGTCCTCGAACTTGATGGGCTGTGCCGCGGGCGGCCGCAGCGCCGCGAAGGGAAGCTCAAGCCAGTCGAACAGCTCCGGAACGAGGCCTCTCTGCTCACGGCGCATCGGTGTGCTCATGGGTTCCTCCCTGTTGTGGGTTCCATCCCCCTCTCTCATTTCCCGACATAGGTGGACACAGCGGCAAAAATCCCTAAAGCAAGGGTCTTTCCGGATATTTACGGTTCAGTACGGCCAGGCCCAGTCACGCACCTCCGGCAGGTCCTCCCCGTACTCCCGCGTGTGGGCCCGCGCCCGCAGCCGGGTGTCGGCCATCCGCTGGCGCAGCCACGCGGCCCTGACCGCCAGCCCGGGAACCCGGTCGATCACGTCCATCACCAGGTGGTAGCGGTCGATGTCGTTGAGCATCGCCATGTCGAACGGGGTGGTCGTCGTGCCCTCCTCCTTGTAGCCCCGCACGTGCAGCCCGGCGTGGTTGGTACGCCGGTAGGTGAGCCGGTGGATCAGCCAGGGGTAACCGTGGAAGTTGAAGATCACCGGTTTGTCCGGGGTGAACAGCGCGTCGAACTCCGCGTCCGGCATCCCGTGCGGGTGCTCCGACGGCTGCTGCAGGCGCATCAGGTCGACCACGTTGACCACCCGGACCCTCAGCTCGGGCAGGTGCTCGCGCAGCAGCGCCGCCGCGGCCAGCGTCTCCAGGGTCGGCACGTCCCCGGCGCAGGCCAGCACCACGTCCGGCCCGGCCTCGGCGGCCGTGTCCTGCTGGGGCCGGTGCTCGGTGCCCGCCCACTCCAGGATGCCCAGCCCCCTGGTGCAGTGCGCGATCGCCTCGTCCATGGGGAACAGGTCGAGCACCGGCTGTTTGCCCGCCACGACCACGTTCACGTAGTCCCGCGAGCGCAGGCAGTGGTCGGCGACCGACAGCAGCGTGTTGGCGTCCGGCGGCAGGTAGACCCGCACCACCTCGGCCTTCTTGTTCACCACCACGTCGAGGAAGCCCGGGTCCTGGTGGCTGAACCCGTTGTGGTCCTGACGCCACACGTGCGAGGACAGCAGGTAGTTCAGCGACGCGACCGGCGCCCGCCAGCCGATCTTCCTGGACGACTCAAGCCACTTGGCGTGCTGGTTGAACATGGCGTCCACGATGTGGATGAACGCCTCGTAGCAGTTGAAGAGGCCGTGCCTGCCGGTCAGCAGATACCCTTCGAGCCAGCCCTGGCACAGGTGCTCGCTGAGCACCTCCATCACGCGTCCGCCGGGGGCCAGGTGCTCGTCCGTCGGCAGGATCTCGGCCTCCCAGACCTTGGCCGTGGTCTCGAACACCGCCGACAGCCGGTTGGAGGCCGTCTCGTCCGGCCCGAGCAGCCGGAAGGTCTCCGGGTTGGCGGCGATCACGTCGCGCAGCCACCCGCCGAGCACCCGGGTCGGCTCGGACGACTCGACGGCCGGGGACTTGACCTGCACCGCGTGGTCACGGAAGTCGGGCAGCGTCAGCGGGCGCAGCAGCACACCGCCGTTGGCGTGCGGGCTGGCGCTCATCCGCCGCTCGCCCTCCGGCACGGTGACGGTGATCTCGGCCACCGGACGGCCCAGCTCGTCGAACAGTTCCTCCGGCCGGTAGGAGCGCATCCACTCCTCAAGCATCGCCCGGTGCCCGGCGTCGTCGCGGACCGCGGCCAGCGGCACCTGGTGCGCCCGCCAGGTGCCCTCGACCGGCAGCCCGTCCACGACCGCGGGCCCGGTCCATCCCTTCGGGGAGCGCAGCACGATCATCGGCAGCCTGCCGCCCCGGTCCTCCTTGTAGGCGGCGATCTCGTCGAACACCGTCTCCATGGTCGCGGCCATCAGCTCGTGCATGGCGGCCGGGTCGTCCCCGGAGACCAGGTGCGGGCGGTAGCCGTACCCTTCGAGCAGCTTGACCAGGTCACTCTCGGGAATCCTGGCCAGGACCGTGGGGTTGGCGATCTTGTAACCGTTCAGGTGCAGGATCGGCAGCACCACCCCGTCGCGGACGGGGTCGGTGAACTTGTTGGAGTGCCAGCTCGCGGCGAGCGGGCCGGTCTCGGCCTCGCCGTCCCCGATCACACAGGCCACCACCAGGTCCGGGTTGTCGAAGGCCGCGCCGTGGGCGTGGGCCAGGCTGTAGCCGAGTTCGCCGCCCTCGTGGATCGAGCCGGGGGTCTCCGGGGCGACGTGGCTGGGGATGCCGCCGGGGAAGGAGAACTGGCGGAACAGCCGCCGCATCCCGGCCTCGTCACGGGTGACGGCCGGGTAGCGCTCGGTGTAGGTGCCCTCAAGCCAGGCGTGCGCCACCGCCGCAGGCCCCCCGTGCCCGGGTCCGGCGATGTAGATCATGTCCTGGTCCCTGCCGGTGATGATCCGGTTGAGGTGGGCGAAGCAGAAGTTCAGGCCGGGGGTCGTGCCCCAGTGCCCGAGCAGCCGGGGTTTGATGTGCTCCGGAGCCAGGGGCTCGGTCAATAGGGGGTTGTCCAGCAGGTAGATCTGCCCGACCGACAGATAGTTCGCCGCCCGCCAGTACATGTCGACTTCCCGCAGCGTGTCCATGTCCATGAGCATTTCCGTCCTTCACGTGGTCGGCCAGGGACCTTGGTCCCCTCTTGCGCCCTCTTCCGTACCGCGCCCCTACCCCGTCATCCGGGTCGTACGGCCCTCGCGGGGAGATCCCCGTGGCCGGACGCACGACGACACCGGGCGGCCTGGGCCGCACACCGGTCATGAAGGGCTGGAGCGGCTCGTCCGGAGCGCCGCCACCACGTCGGTCCGCGCCTCAGGGACCGGGGCTGAGCACCTGCCGGGAGGGCAGCGCGAACTGCATGGTCGTCACGGCGACCAGCCCGCCCTCGGCGTCGCTGATCCGCCCGTTCGCCACCGCCGTCCGGCGGCCCAGCCTGACCACCTCGACGACGACCGTGAGCGGGCCGGGTTCCGCCGCTTCGAGCAGGCTGACGCTGCCGTGCGTCAGCACCCCGGTCAGCACCCTGCCCGCGTAGGCGTTTATCGCCAGGAAGGACGACAGGTCGGCCGCCTTGAAGATCGCCGGGCCGGACAGGGTGCCGCCCGGCCTGCACTCCAGCCCCTCCGGTCCCGCCGTGACGACCACCCGGTACGGCGAGACCTCGCTCACCCACAGCCCGGAGTCCGGCCAGAACTCCGTGACCAGCCCGCGCACCTCGTCGAGGGAGAGGCGCGGGCTCAGGGGCGCGTGCTCCCCCACCCGTTCCTGTGGCCGTGTCATGCCTGTCCCCCGTCCCTCTCGACGACGTGCCGGACGTGCTGCCAGGGATAGGACGGCAGCGACGCGACGGCGCGCGCGCCGGCCGGGGCGGGCCACGGTGCCGGCTCGTCCTCGGCGAGCGGGCGCACGGCCGGATGGTCGAGGCCGTGCGCGAACGCCTCGGCGGCCTCGCACGCCGCCGCCGCCGAGTCCGCGCCGACCCACACCGTGCGGGCGTGGCGTGTCCTGCCGTGGGTCGCGGTGTGGGCGAAGGCCGGGTAGCCGTCCTCGGCGAGCCCCGCCAGGTGCTCGCCGTACCGGCCGGCGAGTTCCCCGAGCGCGGCCGGGGTGCGGGCGGAGATCGTGAACCCGGGCACGGGACCGGTGTCCCGGGCGGGGACCGGGCCGGGGGCGGGCGCCGCGGAGAGCACCGCGTAGGCGTTGGTTCCGCTCATGCCGTACGAGCAGACCGAGGCCCGCGCGCCCGCCTCCGGGCCCCAGGGCAGGGCCCGTCCCGGGACGACCACGCCTGTCCCCGTCAGGTCGATGCGCGGGTTGAGCGTCTCGAAGCCCGCCTGCGGGGGGATCAACCGGTTCTCCAGGCACAGGACGGCCTTGACCAGTCCCATCACCCCGGCTGCGGACTCGGTGTGGCCGAGGTTGGCCTTGACCGAGCCGACGTGGAGAACGCCTCCGCCGGTGCGCAGCGCGGTGGTCACGGCCCGCATCTCGACTGGGTCGCCGAGCTGGGTCCCGGTGCCGTGCGCCTCGTGGTAGCCGATGTCCGCGCCGGTCAGGCCGATCCTGGCCAGCAGCGACCCGATGAGCCTGGCCTGGGAGTCGCCGTTGGGGGCGGTGAACGTGGCCGAGCGGCCGTCCTGGTTGATCGCGCTGCCGTCGATCACCGCGTGGACGCGGTCACGGTCGCGGAGCGCGTCGTCCAGCCGTTTGAGGACGACCGCCCCGCACGCCTCACCGCGCACGAACCCGTTCGCGGCGGCGTCGAACGGCCGGGAGACACCGTCCGGGGACAGCGCCCCGGTCCTGCCGACCTCCCGGGTCGTGCGGGGGGACAGGACCAGGTTGACCCCGGCGGCGACGGCCAGGTCGCAGTCGCCCGCGGTGAGGGCCCGGCAGGCGGTGTGGATCGCGACGAGGGAGGAGGAGCAGGCGGTGTCCATGGCGACGGCGGGGCCGCCCAGGCCCAGCGTGTGCGCGATCCGCCCGGCGGAGAAGCTGTGACCGTTGCCGACCGTCCAGTACGAGTTGGGCTCTCCGGACAGCCAGTGCCGGTAGTCCTGGCCGGTTATGCCCACGAACACACCGGTCGCCTCCGCCCCGGCGCCCGGCGGTGTGCCCGCGTCCTCGAACGCCTCCCAGACGACTTCGAGCAGCAGCCTGTGCTGGGGGTCCACCGTGCGGGCCTCACGCGGCGACATGCCGAAGAACCGTGCGTCGAAATCGAAGGGATTGTCCAGGTAACCACCTCGGGTCACCACGTCATCCCATTCGGCACCGAAGGCCTCGCGACGGTCGGCCGGTAAGTCACCGGTCAGGTCGCGGGCCCGGACAATGGCGTCCCAATATGACGCGGTGTCCGTCACGCCGCCCGGCGCGCGTATTCCGATCCCGATGACGGCGACACGTCCTGAGGGCGTATTCTCCGTTTCCCGGCCCGATAAGGCGGACGCCACTTTTAAATCACCCGGCGAAGCCAGTTGCGGGTGTCGGGGGCCAGGCCGTACTGAATGTTCAGAATGTGATTCCTCATACTTGTCGTCACTTCTCCGGGAACGCCGCCGCCGACGGTCTGCTCGTATTCTCTTCCCTTGAATCCGAGAATCGGGTTGATGACCGCGGCGGTTCCCGAGGCGAACATCTCGGTGATCGCCCCGCTCGCGCAGCCCTCACGCAGCTCGGCCAGGCCGACCTGCCGCTGCGTCGGCTTCAGGCCGTGCTCGTCGGCCAGTTCGAGCACGCTGTCCCTGGTGACGCCGTCGAGGATCGTGCCCAGGCCCGGCGTGACCAGCTCGCCGTCCGCGGTGACCAGGAAGAGGTTCATCGTGCCCGACTCCTCCAGGTAGCGCTCCTCGTCGTCACTGAGGTAGAGCACCTGGTCGCAGCCCTGCTCCTGGGCCTCGACCTGGGCGGCGAGGCTGGAGGCGTAATTGCCGCCGCACTTGGCGGCGCCGGTGCCGCCCTTGCCCGCCCGCGCGTAGTTCTCGCTGACCCACAGCTTGACGCCGCTGAGACCGGAGGAGAAGTAGGAGGCCGCGGGGCAGGCGATGACGCCGTAGGTGACGTGCGCGGCCGGGCGCACCCCGAGGAAGGCCTCGGAGCCGAACATGAACGGCCGGAGGTACAGGCTCCGCCCGCCCTCGTACGGCGGCACCCATGCCTCGTCCGCGCGCACCAGCGCCTCGACGCTGGCGACGAAGAGCTCCTCGGACAGCACGGGCAGGGCCAGCCTCCTGGCCGAGTTCACGAAACGACGCGCGTTCAGGTCGGGCCGGAAGAGCCAGATGCTCCCGTCGTCGTGCCTGAATGCCTTGAGGCCCTCGAAAATCTCCTGGGCGTAATGCAGGACGGCCGCGCCGGGGTGCATTGGAATTGGTTCGAGAGCGGTTACCCGAAAGTCATGCCAGCCGGTCTCCGGCGTCCACGTCGCGGAGGCCATGTGGTCGGTGAAGAAACGACCGAAACCCGGAGCAGCGAGGATTTCCTCCCGTTCGGCCGCGGGAAGGGGATGCGTTGTGCGAAGGAGCTGGAAACCATCGTTCATGAATGCCTCCTGTCGGGTGTCGACTTATTCTAGGCCGCTGAACACGGCCACGCAGTTCTGCCCCCCGAACCCGAAGGCGTTGGTGGCCGCGACGCGGACCGGTGTCCGCCGCGCGGCGCCTGGAACGTAGTCGAGGTCGCAGGCGGGGTCGGGCACCTCCAGGTTGATGGTCGGCGGCACGACCCCGTCGCGGATCGCCATCGCGCACACCATCGCCCCCAGGGAGCCCGCCGCCCCGATGAGGTGGCCGACCATCGACTTGGGGGCGCTGACGGCGACCCGGTCCGCGGCCGAGCCGAGCGCCGTGCGGATGGCCCTGGTCTCGGTCGCGTCGTTGGCTGCGGTCGAGGTGCCGTGCGCGCAGACGTAGTCGAGGTCCCCCGGCTGGACCCCCGCGCGCCGCAGCGCCTGGCCGATCGCCTCCGCCGCGTGCCCGCCGTACGGGTCGGGCGCGCTGATGTGGAAGGCGTCGCAGGTCAGCGCCCCGCCCGCGACGGCGGCGTACGGTGTGACCCCACGTCCTGCGGCGTGCTCGGCCGACTCGACGACCATGATCACCGCCCCCTCCCCGAACACGAACCCGTCCCGGTCCGCGGAGAAGGGCCTGCTGGCGCCCCGGGGGTCGTCGTTGCGCTCCGACATCGCGCCCATGCCGACCAGGCCCGCGAACATCACCGGGGTGATCGCGGCGTCCGTCCCCCCGCAGACGACCGCGTCCGCCTCACCGGAGAGGATGAGCCGCCGCGCGTCGAGCAGGGCGTACAGGCCGCTGGCGCAGGCCAGCGCGCTGGCGTTGACCGGGCCGTGCGCGCCGAGGTCGATGGCCGTCTCGCAGGCGGGCATGTTCGTCAGCGAGGACGGGACGAAGTAGCTGTTGGGCGTGACCGGCGAGGGGGACAGCAACCCCCTGGTCGCCGTCTCGACCGTGTCGAACCCGGCGACGGCGGCGTTGACCACCACCCCGACCCTGGCGGCGTTGTCCCGGCCGATCTCCAGTTTCGCGTCGGCGACGGCCTCGCGCGCCGCGGCGACCGCGAACTGGGAGAAGCGGGCCGAGCGGCGGACCCGTTTGGCGTCGAGGTAGGCGGCCGGGTCGAAGCCCTTGACCTCCGCCGCGATCCTGGTCGGCAGCCCGCTCGCGTCGAACGCGGTGACGGGGCCGACGCCGGAACGCCCGGCCAGCAGGTTGCGCCAGGTCTCCTCCCTGCCGATCCCGACCGGGGTGACCGCGCCGATCCCGGTTATCACCACCTCGTGCCCGTTACCCATTGACAGTCCCTCCACGGTTTCCCGGACCGGCGGGCTCGAGCGCGCCCGGCCCCCGCTCGTCGAACTCGGCCGCGGCGGCGAACCCCTCGGCGAAGGCCCGCACCGCGTCGAGCCCTTCGGCGTCCCTCGCCCCGCCGGCGAGGCGGTGCCACACCCCGGCGTCCCCGGCGAGCGCGGGGACCGCCCGGTCGGTGACCTGGCCTGCGGCGACGACGACCGTCTCGGCCTCGACGAGCCGTTCGGCGCCGTCCGGCCCGGCGATCCACACCCCGGCCGGGGTGATCCGCAGGCAGGCCGTCTCGCGCAGGACGCGCACGCCCTGTTCGCGCAGCTCCGCCAGCACCGCCCACCGGGTCGACCTGCCGGTGCGCCCGGCGGTGCGGGCGCCGCGCTGCACGAGGGTGACCTCGGTCCGCGCGGTGACCGGCACGGGACCGGCGGCCAGACCGTGGCGGCGCAGGAAGCGCTCGTCCTCCCCCAGCGGGCCGTGGCCTCTGCTGAGGAGGTGGGCCAGGTCGGCGGCGACGCCGCCACCGCCGACGATCGCCACCCGCCCCTCCAGGCCCTCCCGGGCAAGGCGGGCGAACGCCTCGGGGTAGGTGAGCACGTTCGGCAGGTCGGCGCCGGGGACGTCCACCCGGCGGGGGCGGGTGCCGCTGGCGACGATCACGCCGTCGTGGGAGCGCAGCAGGCCGAGGTCGGCGGCCCCGATCGCGCGGCCGAGGTGGACGCGGACGCCGAGCCGGGCCAGTTCCGCGGCGAAGTAGGCGATCGTCCCGCCGTAGTCGGCCTTGCCCGGCACCTGGCGCGCCATGCGGAACTGACCGCCGAGGGCCTCGGCCGCCTCGTAGAGCTCGACCCGGTGCCCGGCCAGCGCCGCCCTCCTGGCGGCCTGCAGCCCGGCGGGCCCGCCGCCGACGACCGCGACGGTGCGAGGCCGTACCGGGCGGACGGACCACCGGGGGACGGACTCCCGGCCCGCCCTGGGGTTGACCATGCACGACACCTCGCGCTCGGTCAGCGAGTGGTCGACGCACGCCTGGTTGCAGGCCAGGCAGACGTTCACCGGCCGGCCCCGCCGCGCGGCGGAGACCAGGCCGGCGTCGGCGAGGAAGGGGCGGGCCATGGAGACCAGATCGATCGGGGTCCCCGCGAGGATCGCCTCGGCGGTCTCCAGGCGGTTCACCCGGTTGCCCGCGATGACCGGGAGGTCGCCGACGACCTCCTTCACCCGGACGGCGAACGGTGTCCACACCCCGGGCGGCACGACGGCCTGCACGCTGGGCACCGGGGACTCGTGCCAGCCGACGCCGACGTTGAGCGCGTCCGCCCCGGCCGCGGCGAGCGCCCTGGCGAAGGCCAGGACGTCCTCCTGCGGGGTGCCGCCGTCCATCAGGTCGATCCCGGTGAAACGGACGACGACCGGGAAGTCCTCCCCCACGGCCGTGCGGACCGCCCGGGTGACCTCGGCGCCGAAACGCCCGCGCCGTACGGCGTCGCCGCCCCACTCGTCGTCGCGGAGGTTGGTCAGCGGCGAGAGGAACTGGTCGACCAGGTATCCCTCGGACCCCATCACCTCGACGGCGTCGAACCCGAGGTCACGCGCGAGGGCGGCGCCGCGTGCGAAGTCCTCGACCGTCCCGCGGACCCGCTGCGGGGTCATGGCGTACGGCTCGCGCCCCGAGAAGCGGCTGTGCACGGCGGACGGCGCGACCGGCGGCGGCCCGGAGGGCGCGGGCCGCGCGTAACGGCCCGCGTGGAACAGCTGCAGCGCGATCAGCCCGCCCTCCCGGTGCACCCGCCGGGTGACCCGCCGCAGCCGGGCGTGGAAGGCGGCGTCGCCGAGCACGCCGTACCCGGGGCCTCCCGCGCCCTCGGCGCTCACCGCCGCGCCGCCGGTGACCATCAGCCCGGCGCCACCCCTGGCCCGTTCGGCGTAGAACGCGGCCAGCGCGGCGCCGCCGTCGTCGCGCGCCTCGAAGCCGAGGTGCATCGCGCCCATGACGACGCGGTGCGGGAGTTCGAGCCGCCCGATCCGCCCCGGGGACAGGACGTGCCGCAGGTCAGTCATCCCAGGCCAGCGGGGGTGTCAGGTCCTCGTGGAAGGGCGGCGCGATCACCGAAAGGCCGCCGTCGACCACGAGGGTCTGCCCGGTGACGTACTCGGAGGCGGGCGAGAGCAGGAACGCGACGCAGTCGGCGACCTCCCGCGCGGTTCCCATCCGCGCCTTGGGGATCTTGGACAGCACTCCGGGCAGCGGCGCCATGCCGGGGATGTTGTAGAAGTACTCCGAGGAGTCGGACTCGATGATGCCGCCGTTGACCGCGTTGACGTTGACGCCCTTCGGCGCGAACTCCACCGCCATGTAGCGCACCCACGCCTCGATCGCCGCCTTGGCCGCGCCGAGGTTGGCGTAGGTCGGGTAGGCGCGGATGCTGCCGTAGCTGGACAGCGCGACGATCCGCCCGCCGCCGGTCATCAGCCGTACGGCGTGCTGCGCGCCGAGCACGAAGGAGCGCACGTTCATCGCGTAGGAGCGGTCGAGGTGGTGCTGCCTGAGGTCGGCGATGTTCTTGAACGCGCTGGCCGCCGCGTTGCACACGAAGTGGTCCAGCCTGCCGAAGGTCTCGCCGACCGTGCCGAAGAGCCTGTCGATCTCCTCCGGCTGCTCGACGTCGGCCCGCACGGCCAGCGCCCTGCCGCCCGCCTGCTCGATCTCCTTGCAGGTCTGCTCGGCCAGGGCGGTGTTCTTCTTGTAGTTGACCACGACGGTCGCGCCGCCCGCGGCGAGCGTGAGCGCCAGGGCCCGCCCGATGCCGCGCGAGCTTCCCGTGATCACGACGATCTTGTCCTGATAGATGCTCAATTTCCCGCCCTCAGTACGTCCCTGGCGATCACGGTCTTCTGGATCTCGTTGGTGCCCTCCTCGAACCGCTGGGCCCGGGCGTCCCGGTAGACCCGTTCGATGGGGCTCGACTCCCAGTACCCGATGCCGCCGTGCACCTGCAGCGCCTTGTCGGTGACCCTGGTCAGCATGTCGACCGCGGTGAGCTTGGCCATCGACGACAGCGTGCCCGCCCGTTCGTCGCCGTCCTCCCACCGGCGGGCCGCGTACAGGGTGAGCTGGCGGGCCGCCTCGATGTCGGCGGCGTTCTCGGCGAGGGCGAACGCGATCGCCTGCCGGGCGGCGAGGGGCTTGCCGAAGGTGTGGCGTTCCCGCGCGTGCTCGGCCGCCAGTTCCTGCGCCCTCCTCGCCAGCCCGACGCAGGTCGTCGCGACCGCGATCCTGCTGGGGGTGAGGAATCCGCCGAGCGCGACCTCCAGCCCCTGGCCCTCCTCGCCGAGCCGGTTGGCGACCGGGACCGGCGTGCGGTCGAAGGTCAGCCTGGCGTGGTCGGTGCCGCGCACGCCCATGGTGTCCGGCATGGCCTCGACCGTCACGCCCGGCGCCCCGCGCTCGACCAGCAGCGCGACCGTGCCCTCCTTGCCCGCGGTGCCCTCAAGGCGCGCGAACAGCAGCCAGTAGTCGCAGCTCACCCCGAAGGTGATCAGGTGCTTCCTGCCGGACAGGAAGTAGGTGTCCCCCTGCCTGGTCACACTGGCGCGCAGGTCCGCGCCGGTTCCCGCGTCCGGTTCGGTCAGTGTGAAGGCGACCCTGATGTCCCCGGCGATCTGCGGCAGCACGAACTCCTTGCGCTGCTCGTCGGTGGCGAAACGGTCCATGGACCGCCACACCCCGTTGCACACGTGCACGATCATCCGCACCGAGGCGTGCGACATGGAGATCAGTTCGAGGACCTCCAGGTAGCGGGAGAAGGGGACGCCGTGCCCGCCGTACTCCACCGGCGCGGCCAGGCGCAGGAGGCCGCGTTCGCGCAGGTCCTCCCAGAGCCGCGCGGGGACGGCGCGGGTCCGTTCGATCTCGGCCGCGTACTCCTCGCCCGGGCCGCGGACGAACGCCTCGGCCTCCCTGAGCAACGCCGGGAAGGCGCTCTCACCGCTCCACATCACCCATGCACCTCACTGTCGACACCGTCAAGCTGTCTCGCCCGTTCGCGCAGCAGGAACTTCTGCACCTTGCCCGCGGGGTTGCGGGGCAGTTCCCCGACGAGCTCAAGGCGTTCCGGCCAGTACTGCTTGGCCACCCGGCGTTCGTCGAGGAAGCGCCGCATCTCGCCGAGGTCCATCTCGCCGGTCGCCACGACGTAGGCGCAGGCCCGTTCGCCGAGCCGTTCGTCGGGCATCGCGACGATCGCCACGTCGCCGATCGCCGGGTGGGTGTGCAGCAGCTGCTCGATCTCGGCGACGGGCACCTTCTCCCCGCCCCGGTTGATCACGTCCTTGACCCGCCCGGTGATCCGGACGAACCCGGCCTCGTCGATCACGGCGAGGTCGCCGCTGCGGTACCACCCGTCGGGGGTCATGGCCTGCGCGGTCTGCTCCGGCTGGTCGAGGTAGCCCTCGAACAGGCATTTGCCGATGACCTCGAAGTTGCCCTCCTGGCCGGGGCCGAGGACCCGGCCAGCGTCGTCGGTGACCCGGACGCGCACCCCGGTCAGGGCCCGTCCGTCGGTCCCCCACACCAGGGCCTCCTCGTCGCCGGGCGCCGACAGGGTGCCCAGGCCGGTCTCGGTCGTGCCCCACGCGCCGCACACCGCGGCGCCCAGCGTCCGGGTGGCCCGTTCCGCCAGCGCGCGCGGGACCGCGGCGCCGGTCGCCACGAAGATCCGCAGCGCCTCCGGGCGTCGTCCGGTCTCCTCGACCGCGCCCAGCAGGTCGCCGAGGAACGGGGTCGCCGCCTGGGTGAAGGTGCACTCCCAGCGGCGCAGCGCGTCCAGCGCGGCCCGGCCGTCCCAGACGGGTTGCAGGACCTGCGGGACGCCCAGCGCCATCGCCAGCCACATGCCGTAGAGGAACCCGGTCTGGTGGGCCAGCGGGGAGGGGACGAAGACCCGGTCCCGCCGGGTGAGGCCCAGGTGCCTGACCTCCATCATGGCGGCCCTGGTCAGCGCGTCCATCCGGTGCAGCACCCCCTTGGGCGTGCCGGAGGTGCCCGAGGTGAACAGCAGCTGGGCCAGCGCGGTCGGCGCGGGCCCGCGCGCGTCGATCACGGCGCGGCCGGGGGAACGCCCGGCCGTCGCCTCCTCCCAGCGGTGCCACGCGGTCGTGCCCGTGCCGTACGGCAGGGGCCCCTCGCCACCGGTCACCACGACGTGGTCGAGCCGTGGCGCGCCCGGCAGCGCGAGCAGCCCGGCGATCTCGGCGGCGTGGTCGCGCCCCCGGAACCGCTCCGCGACGACGAGGACCCTCGCCCGGGAGGCGCCCAGCATGAAGGACATCTCCCGCTCACGGAAGATCGGCATGAGCGGGCAGCACAGCGCCCCGACGCGGGCCGTCGCCAGGGCCAGGACGGGGAACTCCGCCCAGTTCGGCAGCTGCCAGGCGACCGGCTCGCCCGGTTCGACGCCGAGGTCGAGCAGCAGTGCGGCGGCGGCGTCGGCGCGCTCGTCGAGCTCCCGCCAGGTGAGGACGCGCTCCCCGCGGCCCTCCGAGGCGGTCTCGACCACGGCGACGTCGTCCGGCCGCTCCCCCGCCCTGCGGCGCACGAGCGCGCCGACGGTCGTGGCGGCCGTCCTGCCGGGATCGACCCGCGGGGTCCGTGTCTCCTGTGTCCCCTGTGTCGCCCGGGGCCCCCGCTCCGGGGCCTGCACCGTCATGGACATGCCGACCGTGTTCATCTCGTTGAGGAAGCGCGGGTAGGAGATCCGGTAGGCGTTGGGGTAGGTCAGCCTGCTCTCCCCGTCGGCCCTCGACGCGGCCACCGCCAGCGCCATCAGCACCCGGTGGTCGTTGAAGGAGGACAGGTCGGCCGCGGCGAGGCTCTCCACCCCGTGGCAGACCAGCCGTTCGCCGCGCAGCCCGAGCCGTGCCCCCATCCGGTTGAGCTGCAGCATCGCGGTCACCCGGTCGGACTCCTTGAGCCGCACGTGGGCCACGTTCTCCAGCACCGAGGTGCCCTCGGCGTGGCAGGCGAGGGCGCTCAGCACCGGCAGCGCGTCCGGGACCGTACGGCAGTCGACCGTGACGGGGGCAAGGCGCAGCCCGTCGTGGCGCACCCGCACGAACCCGCTGTCCGGGTCGCGGAGCAACGGCACCCCCATGCGGGTGAGGATGTCCAGCAGGTCCGCCTCCGGGTGGTCGGTCTCCGCGGCGCTCGTCGTGCGCAGACCGCGCAGCAGCACGTCCGACGGGTGCAGCGCGGTGGCCGCGATCCCGAAGGCGGCCGAGCCGATGTCCGGCGGCAGGGTGACCGTCGCGGGACGCGCCCGCTGGCCCGGTTCGACGGCGAAGGCGCGGCCGTCGTCGCCGACCTCGACGGTCAGGCCGAAGGTCCGCATCATCGACACGGTCAGGTCCACGTAGGAGCGTTCGTTGAACGGCCCGGTGACCTCGATGAGGCTGGGGCCCGTCGCGAAGGGCGCCAGGAGCAGCAGGCCGGAGATCCACTGCGACAGCGTGCCCGGCACGCTCACCCGCCCTCCCGAGGGGCGGTGTGGCAGGACCGAGATGGGCGGGCAGCCCGTCGGCGCCTCGACGGTCACGCCGAGTGCGGCGAGCGCGTCGAGCAGCGGCCTGATCGGCCTGCGCCGGAAGTAGCGCTGCCCGGTGATCGTGACGGGCGCCTCGGCCAGGCAGGCCAGCGGGGTCAGGAAGTACAGGGTGGTGCCCGAACTGCCGACCGAGACCACGCCGTCCCTCGGCCGGTACGGCCCGCCCTCGACGACGAAGGTGTCCCCCTCCACCCTGATGGACGTGCCGAGGCTCCGCAGCGCGGCGACGGTGTGCCGGACGTGCCCCGCGTCGGTCAGGCCGTGGATGCGGCTGGTCCCCGGAGCCAGGGAGGCCAGGATGAGGGCGCGGTGCGCGTGGTATTTCGAGACCGGGATGTCCAGCTCCCCGGCGAGCGGTCCGGCCGTTCCCTTGACGAGGAGACGCATGCCGACCTCCTTCAACCAGTCGTGGCGGCCGACGCCCCGCGACCGGTCGTCGGTGGCTTCGGCCCGTGTGCGGCGCTCACCGCCGCCCGGAGGGGGCCGCGGGGTCGGGGACGCCGACGCCGCCGGTCACCGCGTGCATCCCGCCGTCGGCGTACAGCACCTGTCCGGTCGTGTACCTGGCGAGGTCGGAGAGCAGGAACAGCACCGCGCCGACCACCCGCGACGGGTCGTTGCGGTCCCAGCCGAGCGGCGCCCACCGCTCGTAGTGGTCGGCCAGCCGCCCGAAGCTGCTCACTCCCGAGGCCGAGACGGTCTCGACCGGGCCCGCGGCGACCAGGTTCACCCGGATTCCCGACGGGCCGAGATAGAGGGCCAGGTACTGGGCGACGGACTCAAGGGCCGTCTTGTAGACGCCCATCCAGTCGTAGCCGGGCAGCGCCCTGCCGGTGTCCACGGTCATCCCGGCGATCGCGCCGCCGTTCTCCGCCCGCGCGAGCACGGGGGCCAGGGCCTGGGCGAGCTGCTGCAGGGAGTAGGCGGAGACGCGGAAACCGTCGAGCGCGCTGGCCGCCGGGGTGGTCAGGAAACCCGAGCCGAGCGCGTCGGCGGGCGCGTGGGCGACGCTGTGCAGCACACCGTCGAGGCGGTCCCACTCCGCGGCCTCCTCGGCGACCGCCTGGAAGTGCGTGTCGTCGGTCATGTCCAGTTCGAGGACGTCCGCGGGCGACGGCAGCAGGGCCGCCGCCTTGCGGGTGACGCGCAGGGCACGCCCGAAGGAGGTGAGCACGACGTCCGCGCCCTGCGCCTGCAGCGCGGCGGCGACGTGCCAGGCGATGGACTCCTCGTTGAGCACTCCGGTGATGAGGTACTTCCTGCCCGTGAAAAGTCCGGACACCTGCATGTCTCCGTTCGGGGGTTCTCGTTCTCCTGCGCGCCGCCGGTGTCCTCACCCGGTGCCGGTCACCCCGCCTCGGCGGCCTCCTGCACGGCCGCGGCCCGCTCGGAGACGACGCGGTCGACCAGCTGGCCGAGCGTGATCCCGACCAGGTCGCGGCGCGGGATCACGACGCCGTAGTCACGTTTGATCGACGTCATCAGGTCGGCGACGTCGAGGGAGTCGATGTCCAGTTCGTCGAACCTGGCGTCGGCGTCGAGCGCGTCCTCCTCGACCCCGAGGTCGACGAGTTCCTTGTTGATGAAGTCCCGGATGGCGGACGGGGCGGCCTCACTCGTCATGCCTGTCTTTCCCTTCTGTCTCACTGGGCCTGTCTCACTCGGCGGATGCGGATGCGGTACGGCGCGCGAAGTTCGGCGAGTGACGCTGCGACCAGTACCACTGCCGCCAGTAGGCCTCGGCCAGGCCGGTCCACGTCTCCAGCCGCTCGGGGCTGTCCAGGAACCGGTTGAGGCTGACGACCAGCCAGGTGTAGACGGCCTGGCTGTCGCGGCAGCCGCCGCAGTCTCCCGAGGTGCAGCAGAACTGCAGCGTCTTGTAGTCGGCGCCGTAGACCGCGAACCCGTCGATGACCGGGTGGCCGTTGCCGACCCGCGCGGCGTGCTCGGGCAGTTCGACGCTGATGCTCGGGCAGACGTCGTAGCCGAACCGGCCTCCCCAGTGGGTGCGCCCGGTGATGAGGGTCTCGATGAAGTAGGGGTGGGAGACCACGGTCTCCGGGAACAGCTCCTTGACCCGCAGCGCCTCGGCCAGGGTTCTCTTCTCGTTCTCGATGCGCAGCGGATGGTCCGTGCCGTGCGCGCTGTAGAAGTTGAAGGTGACCTGGTTGCCGTTGTCGGCGATGGCCCGCACGGTCGGTTCGACGTGGCGCAGGCCGTCCTCCGACAACGCGAAGACGAACGTCACACGCGGGTCGTCCCGGTAGTGCCCGAGCGCCTTGTCGAAGAGGCCGGTGAACGTCGAGCCGTTGGGCCGGTGCGCGCGCAGGTCGTCGTCGAGCGGGCCGCCGCCGAAGAGGCTGATCGCGACGGCGACGTTCTCGAAGCCCTCCCTCGGCAGCGGGCGCAGCCCGTTGGTGGAGATGGTGATGTACGGCAGCAGCTCGACGAACGGCTGGACCCGGTTCAGCACCAGGGTCGGCTCGCCACCGATCAGCGTGGCCTGGGTCACCCCCGAGGCGTCGAGCCGTTCGACGAACGCCCTGATCAGGCCGATGTCGGAGGTCTCGGGCACGGCGGCGTCGAAGCCGCCCTCGAAGTACCAGCACCCCTTGCAGCGGATGTTGCAGGTGGTGGTCAGGTGGACCTCGCAGGCGCGGACCCGGCGTCCCATCTCACGGATGGCCTGGACACGTTCGGCGAGGTCCGGCCGGTCGGCCAGCAGTTCGCGCAGCCGTACCTTGGCGGCGCGCCGTTCCGGCTCCGGAGGGTTGTAGGGGGCGAGGGTGAGCGGAACCGTGGCCATGGTCAGCCCGCCTGGGTCGTCGGTACGCGCAACCCGAGGTTGATCGCGCGGGCCGAGACGGTCTTGATCCACTGGTCGCGGGCCTCGGCGTTCGTGGTCTGGCGCAGGCCGTACCTGATGGCCAGGTCGGCGCGTTTGGAGTTGGGGTTGCCGAAGACGCCGATGAAGGTGGGCCACAGCCGGTCGAGCGCGGCCTGCAGCTGCTGCCTGCCCTCCTCGGTGGTGGCGAGGTTCCTGCACACCCGGGCGCCGTGGGCGATGTGCACCTTCTCGTCGAGGATGATGGTGCGCACCGCCTCCGCCCACGGTTTGTAGCTGCTCTCGGCGAACTCGCGGATCATCAGCAGCGCCGCCTCCTCGCCGATGTAGGAGAACACGCCCCGCTCGGCCCAGGTGGTGCAGGTGTGCAGTCCCTGGTCGGCGAACAGGTTGCGCTCGTCGAGCGACTGCTGCTCCATGTAGGTGGTGTCGACGCCGATCTCGGCGAGGATCCGCTTTCCGATCTTGTAGTGGTCGTACTCCTCGACCGCGCGCTCGGCGCAGACCTGGCGTTCCTCGGCGTTCGGCGCCAGCGGGAGGAAGACCATGGTGTAGTCGTCGCCGCCGGACAGCTCACCCTCTGTGTTGATCATGACCTGGCTGATCAGCATCTTCTGATAGTCGCCCGGCGCACGATGGAATTCTTCGGGTGTTCGCACCACAAGCAATTCGTCGTCCAGAACCGCGACTTTCCGGGTCACCGTCACCCTCCAATGCCGAAACAGGCCTGATGCTTTCTCCAGAAAAAGTACGCGAGCGGTAATTCTTACGACACAGGAAACCGAACCGACCAGCCGGCGTCCTCGCGGTCAACGGCCATAAAATTCCCTTACAGGCCTTTAGTCGGAGGAATGCTAACACACGGTCAAGACCGATACCAGGGAGCGTCCACAACCGTCGTACGGTGCTCGATCCGTCACGGAATACCGAATCCATCAGGCCACTCTGGTAACACACGTTTCACAGGTAACACAAAAAGTCGGGGATTCCGGGACCCCTGGTTTCGGGCGGCTTTTTATTCCGATATTCGGCTCCGCCTTTTCCGGTCCGCCCTGGGACCGGAATTCCCGCCCCGCGGACCCGGACCCGGCGGGCGTCGGGTACGACGGGGTGTCAGGCGCGCGGCGGGCGCGCGATCGGGTTCGCCGGAACGGAGGAGGCCGGCGCAGACGGGATAAGGACCCGCCGTGATCTCCGGCGAGAAGGGGTCGAAATCGCCGCCGAGCGGTGCCGTGGCCATTACCCCGCCCCAGGGTCGAAATGGTCTTCGTGTCGGCCCGTACCCCTGCTCCCCGGATTTCACCGGCCCGGCGTACCCCATGCGGGAAGAAAGAAACGAAAACCCGAATCAGCACCGCGGGAACTGTTCCGTCGTTGACAGCGGGCCGTTTCGGGCGCATTCTCCGAGGGCGGTGTGACACCGCCGCGAAGAACCACCGCACATGATCCCGGCTATCCGCGGATCATCGCGACGTCACTTCTGACCGTCCGTGGGGCGACGGATGAATATCACCGCGGGAGAGAAAAGGGGACCGGCGCGGCGGCAGAACGGTCCGTGAATTGAACGGAGGCGTTCTTCGGTGGCCACGACCGATCTTGAGGCGCGGGTGACCTCCATCTGCGCCGAGGCCCTCAACCGTTCCCGTCTCGGTCCCGACGACGACCTCATGGAGGCCGGGATGGACTCACTGGCCGCCGTGGAGATCGTGACGCGCCTCGAACTGTCCTTCGGCGCGGACGTCGTCGACGTCGTCTTCGAGACGCCCACGGTCAGCCACCTGTGCGCCGCCGTACGACGTGCCCTGCGGGAGGGGTCACGGAGCGTCGCCCTGCCCGGCCCCGCCCCGCCGGCCGTGACCGGGCCGTCCCTCCCCGCGGCGACGACCCTGCTCGGCCTCGTCACCTCGGCCGCCGCCAGGTACGGCGAGCGCCCCTACCTGCTGCCCGTCGAGCCGGAGAGCCGCGTCGTCTCCTTCGCGGACGTCCTGACCTTCACCAGGGGATGCGCGACCCTGTTCGAGGAACGCGGCGTCCCCGCCGGGGCGCGGGTGGTGACGGTCATGCACAACTCGTCGCTGGCGGCGCTGCTTTTCCTCGGCGTCGTCGCCTCAGGGCGGGTGCTGGTGCCGCTGAACCCGAAGGCGGGCGCCGCCGAACTCGAAACGCTCCTGGCGCACTGCGGCCCCGCGCTCGTCCTCGGCCGCGAGGCCACGGCCGTGAAGCTGCGGCGACGCCCGGAGTGGATCGGCACCGACGACGAGGAGCCCCTGCTGACCGGCCTGCTCGCGCGGGGTGAGGCGTACGGCAGGCGGCCGATCCTCTCCGGCGGCGACGGCGCGGCCGACGCCGAGATCGTCTACACCTCCGGTTCCACCGGCACCCCGAAGGGGGTCGTCCTGTCGCACCGGAGCCTGCTTTCGGGCTCCCGGTCCCTGGCCGGATGGGCGCGGGCGGGCCAGGACGACGTCTTCCTCAACGTGAGCCCGCTCTTCCACGCCGGCGGGCAGGTCTTCCCGACGCTGACCCCGCTGTGGTGCGGCGGCCGTACCGTGTGCGTGCGCCCGGAGGCGGCGCTGGCGCGGTTCTGGACCTACGTCGACCGCTACGAGCCAACGTGGACGCTTGTGGTCAACGCCTACCTCGCCCACCTGGTCGAACGGCCGGAACGACCGGTCGCAGGCCGGTTGAAGGGGGTCCTCGCCGGAGGCTCCCCCCTCGCCGTCGAGCTGATCCACCGCTTCGAGGCCACCTTCGGCCTGCCCGTCCACCAGGTGTACGGCATGACCGAGACGGCCTCGATCGCCACGGTCGAACCACGCGGGAGAAAGAGCGGCGACCCCAGGAGCGCCGGGCTGCCCCTGGACTGCTCCCGGGTCCGCGTGGCCGGCCGGGACGGGCGGGACGTCGCGACCGGTGAGAGCGGCGAGGTGCTGCTGAGCGGGGACAACGTGTTCACCCGTTACCAGGACGCCCCCGGTCTCACCGGGGAGCGGGTCGACGACGGCTGGATACGCACCGGCGACCTGGGACGCCTCGACGAACGCGGGGAGCTGTCGATCGTCGACCGCCTCGACGGCATGGTCGTCGTCAACGGCGAGAACCTCTACCCCGCCGAGGTCGAGAACCTCGTCCCGCACCTCGAAGGCGTCGAGGACGCCGTCCTGGTGGCGCTGCCGCACCCGGTGACGGGGGCCGAGCCGGTGCTCGTCTACACGCTGCTGCCCGGTGCCGTCGCCCGCGTCGACGGCTGGCGCGCGACGCTGCTGAGGTTCGTCAGCACCTTCAAGGTGCCGCGCAGGTTCGTCCCCGTCGAGGACCTGGGCCTGGACGCCTTCCCGAGAACCCCGCTGGGCAAGATCGTGCGGTCTGAGGTGCGGCGGCTCGCGGCCGGACGCCTGTCGTGACCGGGAGCCTCCGGGCCCGGCGCGCGCCGGGCCCGGAGGAGGGGTCAGCCGGCCTCCGCCCTGACCACCCGGGCCGCGGCGACCATGTTGTCCAGGGAGACACGGACCTCGCCCCAGCCACGGGTCTTCAGGCCGCAGTCGGGGTTGACCCACAGCCGCCCGGCCGGGATGCCGCCGAGTCCCTCGCGCAGCAGGGAGGCGACCTCCTCGACGTCCGGCACCCTCGGGGAGTGGATGTCGTAGACGCCCGGCCCCACCTCGCGGGGATACCCGGCCCCGGCCAGTTCGCCGGCGACCCGCATGTGGGAGCGGGCGGCCTCCAGGCTGATCACGTCGGCGTCGAGGTCGTCGATGGCGGCCAGGATCTCACCGAACTCGGCGTAGCACATGTGGGTGTGGATCTGGGTGTCGGCCCGCACCCCGCTCGTGGCCAGGCGGAAGGCCTCCGTCGCCCAGGCCAGGTAGGCGGGCCGGTCGGCCGCGCGCAGCGGCAGCGTCTCCCGCAGCGCGGGCTCGTCCACCTGGATGACGGCGATGCCCGAGGCCTCCAGGTCGGCGACCTCGTCGCGCAGGGCGAGGGCGACCTGGCGGGCGGTCTCGGCCTGCGGCTGGTCGTCGCGGACGAAGGACCAGGCGAGCATGGTGACCGGGCCGGTCAGCATGCCCTTGACCGGTCGCCCCGTCTGGGACTGGGCGTAGGTCGTCCAGCGCAGCGTCATCGGCCTGGGGCGGGAGACGTCCCCGGCCAGGATCGGCGGGCGCACGTAGCGGGTGCCGTACGACTGCACCCAGCCGTGCTGGGTGGCCAGGTAGCCGTTGAGCCGCTCGGCGAAGTACTGGACCATGTCGTTGCGTTCCGGCTCTCCGTGCACCAGGACGTCGATACCCGCCCGCTCCTGGAAGACCAGGACCGAGCGGATCTCCGAGGCGATCAGCTCGTCGTAGGCGTCCTGGTCGATCCGCCCGGCGCGCAGGTCGGCGCGGGCCGCCCGCAGCCGCCCGGTCTGCGGGAAGGAGCCGATGGTGGTCGTGGGCAGCTCCGGCAGGCCGAGGCGGGCGCGCTGGGCCGCCGCCCGCTCACCGTACGGCTGGGGCCTGCGGGTGTCGGCGGGGGTGACCGCGGCGGCGCGGGCCCTGACCTCTGGGTCGTGGGTGAGCGCGGAGGCCTCGCGTGAGGCCAGGTCGGCCCGGTTGGCGGCCAGTCGTCCGGCGACGGCCCCGGTTCCCTCGCTGAGCCCGGTGGCCAGGGTGACGACCTCGGCGACCTTCTGCCTGGCGAAGGCGAGCCAGCGGCCGACCCGCGGGTCGAGGCCGTGTTCGAGCCCGAGGTCGACGGGGACGTGCAGCAGCGAGCAGGAGGGCGCGACGTCCACCCGGCCGGCCAGGCCGAGCAGGGTGGCCAGGGTCGCCAGCGACCCGCCCAGGTCGTTGATCCACACGTTGCGGCCGTCCACGACACCGGCGATCAGGCGCTTGCCGGGCAGACCGCCCGCGCGGGCCAGGTCCTCCAGGTTGGCCGCGGCCGGGCCGGTGAAGTCCAGTCCCAGGCCCTCGATCGGCGCCCTGGCCAGGACCGGCAGCGCGTCTCCGAGCCGGTCGAAGTAACCGGCGACGAGGATCTTCGGCCGGTCGGTCAGGGCGCCGAGCTCACGGTAGGCGTGGGCGGCGGCGTCGAGCACCGCCCGGTCGCGGTCCTGCGCCAGCGCGGGCTCGTCGAGCTGCACCCACTCGGCACCGGCCGCGCGCAGGGCGGCGAGCACCTCGGCGTAGACGGGCAGCAGCCGGTCGAGCAGGCCGATGGGTTCGAAGGCCGGGTCCGCGCCGGGGGCGGCCTTGGCCAGCAGCAGGTAGGTGACGGGGCCGACGAGCACGGGGCGCGCGGTGTGCCCGAGCGCGACGGCCTCGCGCAGTTCGCCGACCTGTTTTGCCGGGTCCGCGGCGAAGACGGTGTCAGGTCCCAGCTCCGGCACCAGGTAGTGGTAGTTGGTGTCGAACCACTTGGTCATCTCCAGCGGGGCGACCTCCTGGGTGCCCCGGGCCATGGCGAAGTATCCCGCCAGGGGGCCTTCCGTCTCCACGACGGCTCGGTGACGCGGGGGGACGGCGCCGACCATGACGGTGGTGTCGAGGACGTGGTCGTACAGCGAGAAGTCGCCGGTCGGCACCTCCCGCACCCCCGCCTCCGTCAGGTGCCGCCAGTTGCCTGCGCGCAGCCCGGCCGCGACGTCCAGCAGGTCACGCTCGGTCACCCGGCCCGCCCAGTGGCCCTCGATCGCCTTCTTCAGCTCACGGTCCGGCCCCTGACGGGGGTAGCCGTACACGGTGGGGGAGGAAGTCTCGGTCACGGAACTCTCCTTCGCGAGTCACGAAAGGACTCCGGTGCCCCGAGGGGAGAGACGAAGGAGAGGCGGGCGCACCAGGCCCGTCCCATGCCGCCGACCCACCCGCGAGGTCACCGAGGTCACCGCGTGCGTGGTCGCACGCGGGCAGTGGCAGGTCTTCGGACTCGCGGGCACGTCCGGGCCGTTGTCTCGCCCTGACACCTAGTGGCCGTCGCTTCCCGGACCCGATCTGCCGGATCCAGTGCGTTTGACGGCGGTCGTTCCCACTCACCGCTGCGGGGCAGTCCCGGAGTCACACCGGGTTCCCTCTTACGACGCGTCTGCCTGGCGGGCAGGGCGAACCGACTGCGTCCCCAACCCTACGCGCATCCGATGGCGGAGCGACAACCATATTCGGGCCCGCCGGCGGGTTCGCGGGATCGTTCTCCCATCGCCCCGGGCCGCCTGAAACCGTACGGGGGAATTCGCGGGTCGCGGGAAAATCTCCGCCCCCCGCTTTCGCGACTCAACAACCGTGACCTAAGACCCCATTTCCTACAATTTCCGAAAGAAAAGGGCAGGCTATATTAGACCCGGCAAACCCCCCAGCCATCGGAGTTAACCATGTATCGGACTAAAGGGTCACATCTCCATCAAGGGCGTATACCAAGCGCCCTAACCGATGTCAAGTCGCGAGTCGCCGCCATTCTCCACCGGCGTTTCCCGGTCATCATGCGAGGGACGCTCGGCCTGGTGTTCCTGTGGTTCGGCGTGCTGAAGGTGGCGAACGTCAGCCCGGTCGGCGCCCTGGTCGCCGACACCCTGTCCTTCGTGCCGCTGCCCGCGTCGTTCGTGGTGCCCGCCCTGGGCGTGTTCGAGGTCGCGGTGGCCCTGGCGCTGTTCACCGGCCGGTGGCTGCGCCCGTTCCTGCCCGTGCTCCTGCTCCACCTCGTCGGCACGTTCCTGGTCCTGGTGCTCCACCCGGGTGTCGCGTTCAAGGACGGAAACCCGCTCATGCTCACAATGGAGGGCGAGTTCGTCGTCAAGAACGTCGTCCTGATCGCCGGGACATTGGTCGTCGCCGCGACCCTCCCCCGGCGCGAGGGGCACGAGGAACAGCGGGAGGAGTCCCGCCTGCCGGTTTCCACCACCTCGCGTTAGAGAACTCGCGACGAGCCCGTCGCGGGCTCACGGAGAACGAGTGCCGGGAAACGGGAAACGGGAAACGGGATCGCTCCGTTTCCCGTTTCCCCAAGGGCACGACGCCCCGCCCAGGACCTGTTTTGTGGATCTTCGCCGTGGCGAGGATCGTCCAGGTGGATGCCCCGCGAGGCGGAGGAGGAGCTCATAACGGAGTTATGGGCGACAGATTCTCCCCGGGCCCCGCGGCAAACGCGGAGCGTTTTCGTGGGGTGGGGCGACAACGCGGCGGGGCGCCGCCTGGGCGACCGCGGCAGGCGGAAAGATCCGCAAAACGGGTCCTAGTAGTGCTTTGTTAGGTGGTTAGGGCGGTCGCTGGTGGCAGGTCGGGCACCGGCCTGCCCAGACGGCCAGCAGCACCTGTAGTTCCCTGAGA
>NZ_JBEYAB010000018.1:0-205537 GCF_040631445.1 Streptosporangium sp. NPDC020072
GAGACGGATCCGTCTCGTGCGTCCCGGGCCTTCCGAGGTTCCGGGGGTCGGGCGAGGCGCGGGCCGGGAGACCGCCCGCGCCGCGCCTCAGCGGCCGCGGACCGCGGCGCGGGGCGACCAGACCCAGACGAGCAGGGCCACGGTCAGCCCGAACAGGGTGAGCCCGCTGGGCACGTGTGTGCCGAGCAGGTTCCAGGTGAAGTGCTGCCCCATGCCGATCAGGAGCAGGCCAGCGCTGGCCGCCGCGGGCCATCCCGCGCCTCGGCCCGGCCGCCAGAACAGCACGGCCGCGACGGTCTGCAGCAGTGCGATCAGGTGCACCACCATCCCGACCATGACGTGGGTCTCGGCCAGATCGGCTCCGCCCTGTACGGCCTGGCCCGCGAAGGAGGCCGCGACGATCAGACCGACGGCCTGCGCGATCACCAGAACGCGCAGGCCGTACAGCAGGCCCGCGGAGACGGAGCGCTCCGGTGCCGAGAGCGGCCGGGTGATGCCCTCCTGCATGAGATGTGTCCTTCCTGCAATGACTGTTCAGGGACACATCGTGGCCGCGCGGATCCGCCGGGTCGTCAGCCTCCAGGGGTACCCGCCGATCCGCCGCGTGGCGGATTCGCCGTGCTCCGGGGACGGCGCCGGGACGGAACCCGTTCGCGGCGCCCGCGCCTCTCCTCCTGAGGTAGGTCGGCCCTCTCCTCCTCATGGCGGAAGGAAAATCAATCGGATTACGGGGCCATTCCGCCCGCTTCAGCCTCTACCCTTCACAGCATGACCAAAGACACCACGCTCTTTCTGGGGCAGTGGCTACGCTCCCCGGGAACCGTTGGGGCGGTGGCGCCGAGCTCACGGCGGCTGGCCGAGACGGTGACCACCCCGGTCCCCCAGCGGGGCGATCCCGTGATCGTCGAGCTGGGCCCGGGGACGGGGGCGTTCACCGCGGAGATCCAGCGGCGGCTGAACGGCAGGGGGCACCACCTGGCCGTGGAGATCAATCCCGCGCTGGCCTCGTTCCTGTCGGAGCGGCACCCGAAGGTGGACGTGGTGGTCGGCGACGCGGCGCGGCTGCCCGAGATGCTGCGTGAGCGCGGTCTTGAGAAGGCCGACGCCGTCATCAGCGGCCTGCCCTGGGCGGCCTTCTCCGCCGACACCCAGACGCGCCTGCTGGACGCCGTCGTGGCCACCATGAGCCCGCACACGGCCTTCACGACCTTCGCCTACAGCTTCGCCAAGCGCATGCGGCCCGCGCAGCGCTTCCGGCGCCGTCTGCACGAGACCTTCGAGGAGGTCGTCGTCGGCAGGACCGTCTGGGGCAACCTTCCCCCCGCCTTCGTCTACCACGTGCGCAGGCCCCGGACCCTCGACACCGCAGGCGCCTGCGACCTGTGACACCTCGGGGGCACCTCAGCGCGCCGCCTGGACCAGCGCCTCGAACAGCCGGTTGTCGCCGGCGCGCTCCGGATGCCACTGGACGCCGACGCAGAAGGGGTGCCCCTGAAGCTCGACCCCCTCGACGATCTGGTCGTCGGCCCACGCGACGGCGAGCAGCCCCTCACCCAGCCTCTTGACGGCCTGGTGGTGCGGCGCGGTCACCTCCGCGTGGTCGCCGACCGCCTTGCCCAGGCCGCTTGAGACGCTGATCTGGATCAGGTGCTCCCGGCCCGCGGCGGAGTGACGGTCGTGACCGACCTCGTCGGAGAGCCACGGGATCAGCGAGCCGCCCTGGGCGACGTTGAGGACGTGCATGCCCCTGGCCACGGCCAGCAACGGCAGACCCTCCCGTACGGCGGCGCGGGCGAGGGCGAGCTCGAACCGGTCGCGGTGGGGCTGGGGCGCGCCCGCGCGGCCCTCGGGGGACGCGCCGTACAGGGAGGGGTCGAGCGCGCCACCGCCCGCGAGGACCAGCCCGGACAGACGCCGCACGTGGTCGCCGGCCGCGGCCGGGTTCGTCGGCGGGACCAGTACGGCGATCCCGCCCGCCTTCTCGATCGCGCGCACGTAGGAGGGGGGCGACAGGACGGCCTCGCGGACCCAGTCGCCCCAGCGGGCGGCCTCAAGGTAAGCGGTGACACCGATCAGGGGTCGGGGCATGTGGAACTCCAAGGGGGCCATGCGACGGCGGCGTCCCCGTTCCGGGCGGCACCCGTCCCGTCTTCAGCAACTTCCCTATCATGGCGCACCCTATTTCGGTTATGTCACGCTTTTGAAGGTCTCAGTGTCGTCTCACCGCGCCGTCGCCACGCAGGGACGGGACGAGCCGCACCAGGCGACACGGCAAACACCCACACAAGGGATAAATAACAAAGTTCGGATAAATACGATTTGTGACCACCCAGGTCACTCCTATAGCACGATCGCCAAAAATAGTCTCGCAATTACAGATAGTTTGAATTCCCGCCATATTGCTGAGAACACGTTGTGAGCCTCACATGGTGATGGAAGACTCAAATGCGAGCGCTCTGGTGCGCCGGGGCCGCAGGACGCTCATCACCCGGATTCGTCAGGAGGTAGGTCTGCGTGATCGGACATTCGATCCGGTCAATTAGGGTGGGTTCCGTCCATGTCCTTGAATCCGCGTCTCGTGAAGGAAAGCTTCGCCGTCATCGAACCCGTCGCGGACAAGGCCGCCGCGTATTTCTACGGCCGTCTGTTCGCGGAGAACCCGCACATGCGGGCCATGTTCCCCCCGGCGATGGACACCCAGCGCGACCGCCTGTTCGGCGCGCTGACCAGGATCGTGTGGAGCCTCGACAGCCTCGACGGCCTGTCGTCGTTCCTCGGCGAGCTCGGCCGGGGCCACCGCAGGTACGGCGTGCTCCCCGAGCACTACACCACGCTCGGCAACGCCCTGCTGGCCACGGTGCGGCGCTTCGCCGCCGAGGTGTGGAGCCCCGAGATGGAGGCCGCGTGGCTGGCCGCCTACACCGCCGCCGCCGACATCATGATCACCTCCGCCGAGGAGGACGCCCGGACCTCGCCCGCCTGGTGGACCGCCGAGGTGATCGGTCACGAACTGCGCGCCCCGGACATCGCGGTGATAACCCTGCGGCCCGGCGAGCCGCTGCCGTACCTGCCGGGCCAGCACGTCGACGTGCAGACCGCGCGCTGGCCGCGGGTGTGGCGCCCGTTCTCCATCGCCAACGCGCCCAGGCGGGACAACACCGTCCGCCTGCACGTCAGGGCCGTCCCCGGCGGCTGGGTCTCCTCCGCCCTTGTCGGGCACACCCGGATCGGGGACACGGTGACGCTCGGCGCGCCGGGCGGCACGATGACGCCGCCCGAGCGCGGACGTGACATCCTGTGCGTCGCCGGGGGCACCGGCCTGGCCCCGCTGAAGGCCATCGTGGAGCACGTGATCACCTCGGACCCCACCCCGCCCCGCGTCCGCCTGCTGTACGGCGCCCGCACCTCGCGCGAGCTCTACGACCTGCCCGACCTGATGAGGATGCGCTCACGCGTGCCCAGGCTCGAAGTGGTGCCCGTGGTCTCCGACGAGCCCCGCTACGGCGGTGAACGGGGGCGGCTGCCCGAGGTCGTCGACCGCCTGCGGCCGTGGGCCGGGCACGAGGTCTACGTCTGCGGACCCGACGACATGGTCGAGGAGACGATCCTCAGGCTCCAGCGCGGTGGGGTCCCGCCCGCGGACATCCACCGGGACCGTCCCCAGGAGGGACGGCGCCGGGGTGCCCACTGCCATACCTGACCGGCTGAGCGCGGGACGCGGCGTCCCGCGCCGTGACAGCATGAGGCCGCATCGGAAAGGAAGAACGTTGACCAGGTCCGCCACACTCGTCACCTTCGTGTTCCCCTCAGCCCTGGGGCGCTGGGCGGGCGACATGGTCGAGCTTCGCGTCTTCGCGGTCGCCGACCGCGACGGCGGCCGCCCCACCCTGGGGGCCGCCCTCGACACGCTCTGCCGTACCCATCCGTCGCTTGAGCGCAGGCTCCGCGACGACCACGGGCGGATGCGCCGTCACATCAGCGTGTTCGTCTGCGGCGAGAACGCCAGGGGGCTCGGCGGGCTCGCCTGCGCCCTCCCCCCGGCCGCCGAGGTCCACCTGCTCCCCGTCCTGCCTCGGGCGCACTGAGCGCGCCCTTCCCCGCGCGGGGTCAGCCCGCTCCGAGGGCCCGCGCGATGCCCGCGGTGTCCTGATACTCCCGCCAGAACGCCACCCGGCCGTCGCGCGCCCCGAGAACCCCCACGAAGGGAAGACTCGCGCGGCGCCCGGTACGGGTGGCGACCCCGGTGAGCTCGTACTCGACGACGATGACCTCGGGGTCGGCGGTCTCGTGGACGGCCAGCAGACGGAAGCCGTCGAGCCGCGCGGGCAGGGCCGCCCTGCGAGGGGTGACGAAGGCCAGCACCTCCTCACGCCCCTGGACGCGCCCCGGGGTGCCGGGCGGCGCGAAGGGCATCTCCAGCACGACGTCGTCCGCCAGGAGGTCCCCCTCCGCTTCCCCCTCCGCGAGGCCGAACCAGTGTGCCCGCATGCGCTCGAACAGCTCGTGGGGACCGGACATGACGGTTCTCCCTCCGTTACGGCGGATAAGATGAGTCTCTACTCACTTTCAATATGGTGAGTCGAGACTCACTTTGTCAACGCCGGAGACGCCGGAGACGCCGGAGGGACACCGACCCGATGAACACGCCGAAACCACCGGGGGACGCCAGGGGGCTGCGCGCCGACGCCCGCCGCAACCGGGCCAGGATCCTGGCCGCCGCCGAGCAGGTCTTCGCCGAGAAGGGGCCCTCGGCCTCGACCGAGGAGGTCGCCGCCCGTGCCGGGGTCGCGGTCGGCACGGTCTTCAAGCACTTCCCCGCCAAACGTGACCTGCTCGCGGCCATCATGAAGGACCTGTTGTCACGGCTCTCGGCGGAGGCCGGGGAACTCGCCGAGCGCGCCGACCCCGCGACGGCGCTGTTCTCCTTCGTCACGGGGATCGTCGAGCAGGCCGCGGGCAAGAGGACGGTCGTCGCCCTCCTGGCCGAGTCCGGGACCGCCGTCGGGATCGCCGACTCGGTGCGGCTCCTCGGCGAGGAGGTCGGCAGGCTCCTCACCGGCGCGCAGCGGGCCGGGGCGGTGCGCGCCGACGCCCGCCCGGACGAGGTGCTCGCCCTGCTCACCGCCCTCTGCCAGGGCGCGCTGCACGCGGGCTGGGACGCCGACCTGCGGCGCCGTACCCTCGCCGTCGTCTTCGACGGGCTCCGCCCCAGGTGACCCCGGACCGCGCCGTGGGCTTGTGGCGCGGTGGGCGCGGGGGCGGGTACGGCGGGAGGAAAGGGCAGGTCAGATCCCTGCCTACCTCCTGATTGTCCGAAGTGTCCCGGTTACCATGAGGGGGTTGGGACGGCCGGGACCGGTGGTCGGCGAGGGAGGCCACGATGGACTACGACGTGTTCGAACTCGGGGACGTGCGGCTGCAGAACGGCGCGACGCTACCCGGCGCGAAGCTCGCCTACAAGACCTACGGCGAGCTCGACGCCGACAAGGGCAACGCGATCGTCTACCCCACGTGGTACTCGGGCCAGCACTACGACAACGAGTGGCTGATCGGCGAGGGCATGGCCCTGGACCCGTCGAGATACTTCATCATCATCCCGAACATGTTCGGCAACGGCCTGTCGTCGTCGCCGAGCAACACCCCGCCGCCGCACGACAGGGCGCGCTTCCCCGACGTGACGATGTACGACAACGTCGAGGCGCAGTACCGCCTGGTCACCGAGGTGTTCGGCATCGAGCGTCTCGCGCTGGTCACCGGCTGGTCGATGGGAGCGGGCCAGACCTACCAGTGGGCGGTCAGCCATCCCGAGATGGTGCGGCGCATCCTGCCCTTCTGCGGCTCGGCCAGGACCAGCCTGCACAACATCGTCTTCCTTGAGGGGGTCAAGGCCGCGCTCACCGCCGACTCCGCCTGGAAGCACGGCTGGTACACCGAGGAGCCCTGGACCGGCCTGCGGGCGCTGGCGCGGGTCTACGCGGGCTGGGGCTTCTCCCAGCAGTTCTACCGGGAGAGGACCTACGAGCGGGACCCGTTCGACTACGGCTCGCTTGAGGACTTCCTCGTCGGCTTCTGGGAGGGGCTGTTCGTCAAACGCGACGCGAACAACCTGCTCACGATGCTGTGGACCTGGCAGAACGCCGACATCGGCAAGACCCCCGGGGCCGGCGGCACCGAGCAGGCGCTGTCCTCGATCAGGATGCCCGCGATCATCATGCCCGGCCGGCAGGACCTCTACTTCCCGCCGGAGGACAACGAGTGGGAGGTCTCCCACATGCCCTCGGCCGAACTGCGGGTGATCCCGGGCTCGTGGGGGCACTTCGCGGGTGGCGGCCTCAACCCGGTGGACACCGCCTTCATCGACGACGCGCTCAAGGAACTGCTCGCCCGGGACGCCTGAGCCGCCCGCCTCCGCCGTACGAGGAGGCATGTGGGGCCGAGCGGCGGTAGCGTGTGGCGCGCCGCCTCCGCCGTCCCAGGACCGGACGGCGGGCTCGTCGGTTCCGCGTCACAGGTGATGGTGTGAGATTTCGTGTACTCGGCCCGCTGACCGTAATCTCCCAGGGCCGGGAGGTGCCGGTCGGCGGCAACAAACTGCGTGTCGTGCTGGCCGGTCTGCTGCTGCGCCCCGGTGAGACCGTCCCGGTCTCCCGGCTTGTCTCCTGGCTGTGGGAGGAGGAGGCGGACGACCCCGCCAGGGCCCGGGCGACCGTGCACAGCTACGTCAACCGGCTGCGGCGGCAACTGGAACCCGGTGAGGTCATCCGTACCCTTCCCGACGGTTACCGGGCCGAGGTCGACGCCGGGTCGCTGGACCTGCTGCGGCTGCGCTCCCTGGCGGAGAGCGGGCGGCGGTCCGCCGCCGCGGGCGACCTGGCCGCGGCCTCGCGGGCGTTGTCCGAGGCGGCGGGGCTGTGGCGGGGCCCGGCGCTGTCCAACGTGGACTCGGCCGTGCTCCACGACCAGGAGGTCGGGCCGCTCACCGAGGAGTGGCTGCGCCTGCAGGAGGAACGCCTGGAGATCGGGCTGCGCACCGGCGGGCACGCCGAGCTGGTCACCACGCTGCGCGAGCTGACCCGTGCCCACCCGCTGCGGGAGCCGTTCTGGGAGTTGCTGATGCTCGCGCTGCACCGCTGCGGGCGTCACGCGGAGGCGATCCAGGCCTACCACTCACTGCGTGAGCTGCTGGCCGAGGAGCTCGGTGTCGATCCCGCCCCCTCGCTGCGCGCCGCCTACCAGGCGATCCTGACCGGTGAGTCGCCCGACCGGTCTCCGCGGGCGCCCGCCGCCGCGCCGCGTGAGGAGGCCCCCGTTCCCGTCCCCCGGCAGCTGCGGCCCGACACGCCGGGTTTCGCCGGCCGCAGGACCGAGCTGGCCGCGCTCGACCTGCTGCTCGGGAAGGACGTTCCCACGACGGGGCCGAGAATCGTCTCCCTCCAGGGGACCGCGGGGTCCGGCAAGACGGCGCTGGCCGTCCACTGGGCGCACCGGATCTCCGACCGTTTCCCCGACGGGCAGCTCTACCTCGACCTGCACGGCTACGGCCCCGAACCGCCCGTCGACCCTGCCAAGGCCCTGGAGACGCTGCTCCGGGCCCTCGGCACCCCGGCGGGCCGGATTCCCGCCGGTCTCGACGAGCGCTCCGCCCTGTTCAGGACGCTGCTGAGCGGCAGGCGGACGCTGCTGATGCTCGACAACGCGGGCAGCAGCGAGCAGGTCCGCCCGCTGATCCCCGGTTCCGGCGGGGTGGTCGTCGTCACCAGCCGCAACCAGTTGCGCGGCCTCGTCGTCGAGTACGGCGCGCGGCGCGTCGTACTCGACCAGATGTCCGAGCGGGAGGCGACGGAACTGCTGGCCGGGGTCCTCGGCCGGGACCGGGTCGCCGCCGCGCCGGAGGCGGTCGCGGAGGCCGTCGAACGGTGCGCCCGTCTCCCGCTGGCGCTGCGCATCTTCGCCGAGCGCGCGGCGCGTTTCCCCGCCGTGCCGCTCGGCAGGCTCGTCGCCGACCTGCGGGACGAGGCGACCCGGCTGTCGGCGCTCGACGCCGGGGACGGCGGGCACACCGACCTGCGCACGGTCTTCTCGTGGACCTACGGCGCCCTTGAGGAGGACGCGGCACGGCTGTTCCGGCTCCTCGGCCTGCACCCCGGACCCGAGGTGAGCGCCGGGGCCGCGGCCGCGCTGATGGGCGCGGGCCTCGCGGAGGTCACCCCGCTGCTCGACCGGCTCACCGCCGACCATCTGCTCAGGTCCCGTTTCCCCGGCCGGTACGACTTCCACGACCTGCTGCGCGACTACGCCGCCGAACGGGCCGGGGAGGGAGAGGATCGGCGGGAGCGGGAGGCCGCGCTCGGCCGGGTGCTCGACTGGTACCTGCACGCGGCCCGCGCCGCCGCCGAACACCTGCCGCCGACCGTGTGGGACTCGGGACACGGGCCGGTTCCGCCCGGGCTCAGCCTGCCGAGCTTCGGCGGTCCCGAGGAGGCGGTCGACTGGTACGAGGAGGAACTGCCCAACCTGATGGCCGCCGCCCGGCGCGCGGCGTCGCTCGACCGGCACGAGGCCGCCTGGCGGATTCCCCGGCTGCTGGCCTCCTTCCTCGACCTGCACGTGCCCGGAGAGGCCTGGGCCACCGTCTTCCGCGTCGCGGCCGAGGCGAGCGGACGGGCGGGTGAGCCGTACGAGGAGGGGTTCGCCCTCAACCACCTGGCCTGGGTCAGCGCGCTGCTCGGCAGGCCGGAGGAGGCCGTCGCGCACTACGAGGAGGCACTGGCGGTGGCCCGACGGATCGGGGAGCCGGGGCTTGAGGGGGACGTCCTGGTCAACATGGGCGCCACCTACTTCAGGCTCGGCAGGTTCGCCGACTCGGCGTCGTGCTACGGCCGGGCGCTGGAGATCGCCAGGCTGAGCGGTGACCGGCGTCTTGAGGCCGAGGCGCTCAACGACCTGGCCAGGAACGACAACGAACTCGGCCGCCATCACGAGGCGCTGGCAGGCGCGCGGGCGGCGCTCGACGGCTACACCGAGCTCGGTGACCGTTATCGCGTGGGTGAGGCGTTGCGCGTGCTGGGCACGGCCAACGCCGGGCTCGGCCGGCACGAGGAGGCCTGCGTCCTGCTGTCGCAGGCGCTGCGGGTGATGCGGGAGTTCGACGACCGTCTGGACGAGGCCGAGATCCTGGACCTGCTCGGCGAGGTCCTGCGCGACTGCGGCGACCACGAGGCGGCGCGGGCGCACTGGCGGGAGGCCGCGGAGATCTTCGCCGAGCTCGACGACGACCGGGCGGCGGCCGTACGGCTGCGCCTGGCCGAGGCTGAGAACCGGGGAGGGGCGCACACCCCCGTCCACCCCTCCCCGGCCCGGATCAGGTGATGCGAACGCCACGGGTGATGCGGACGCCGTCGTCCCGCACCGCGTCCCCGTGGCCGGCGCCCCCGCGCCCGGCGAACGTCCGCGCCGGGTCCGACGGTCCCCGCGTGACGGCACACATGGTCATGTCCATTCGTCCTCGTCTTTCTTGTCTCGGTGAGGCGTTTCGGTGAGGCGAGGACGAATCTAGGAACCTCCTCTGGCAGATCCCTCACAAAATCCTCATAACCTCTCGTACGGCTTCACGGCACCGTCGACGGGTAGGTCCGGAGGATGGGGAGTATCACGATCAGCAGGGCGTACGATCCCGAACCCACCACGGGGGCGGTCTTCCTCGTGGACGGGATGTGGCCGAGGGGCGTGCGCAAGGAGGACCTCAGGCTCGACGGCTGGACACGCGACGTCGCGCCCTCGCCGGAGCTGAGGACATGGTTCGGGCATCGCCCCGAGCGGTTCGCCGAGTTCCGTGACCGCTACCTGCGGGAGCTCGAGGCCAACCCGGAGGCCGTACGGCCGTTGCTCGACGCCGCCAGGAAGGGGCCGGTCACCCTGCTGTACTCGGCACGGGACACCGAGCACAACAACGCCGTGGTCCTGCGGGACCACCTGCGGCACCTGCTCGCCACGGTCCCGCACTGATCTTCGCCTTGCTTTTCCCCGTAGATCGCAAACAGTGACCAACCAGGGGGCTTCCATCACGGAAATGATCATGTTCCCGCTCAGGATGAGGAGGACTCGTTCGGAAAAAGGAATCGATCATGCTCCAAAAGATGCGACGGCCCGGAAAATACCGGGTTTTCAGCCGCCCTTCGCTGCTGACGGGAGGTGCCGGGGTCCTCGCCGTCGTGGTGGGAGGCGTCATCGCCCTTCCCGCCGTCATGGCCGCGACACTGCCCTTCGGCCTGGGCCCCTGCGTACCGGGCAGCTGCCCCTCCCCCTTCCCTCCGGTGAACAACAGGCCTTTCGCGGGCCGTGACAACGCCATCAACACCTTCGTCGGCGGCGACTTCCTGGTCCGGGGCTTCGCGGCCGAGGCCGAGGGCCGGGCGGTCGTGCTGGGCGACTTCGACCAGAACAAGGACGCCGCCGCCTCCCCCGCCTACAACGTGGGCATCGCGGGGGTCGGCTCACGGGTGCCGCCTCCCGAGGGGGCCGACTTCCTGACCACCGGCGGATCGGTCACCGTCGCTCCGGGCCAGCGCCTCCTGGCCGAAGGCGGGGTGGTACGGCACGCGGGTCCCCTGACGGGCACGGTCACCGGAACCCTCGTCGAGGACCCGGACGCGGCGACCCCCTATCTGGACCTGGTGCCCGCGCTGCAGCAGGCCAGCCGGTGCTACGCCGACTCGACCGGCAACCCTCCGAGCACGCCGACGGGGACCGCGGTGAACCAGGGCGCCCAGACCCTGTTCACCGGTGACGGCACCTCCGCGCTCCAGGTCTTCAACGTCGACTTCGACCTGACCGGCCCCGGGGGCTCCACGCAGGGCATCGTGTTCGAGGGCATCCCCGCGAACGCGACCGTCCTGATCAACATGCTGGGCACCAGCCGTACGATCAACACCTTCAGCGGCGACATCGCCGACGCCGACCCGTGGAACGCGCTGCGTGAGCGGTCGCTGTGGAACTTCCCCGACGCGACCACGGTGAACCTGCAGGGCGGCGGCAACTTCCAGGGCAGCGTCCTGGTGGCCGACCCGGCCAGCACCACGACGCTGAGCATGCCGGGCTTCAACGGGCGGCTGTTCGTCAACGGCTCTCTCACGCACACGGGGAACGGCGGATACGAGATCCACGCCTACCCCTTCAACGGGGACCTTCCCGACTGCGGGGCACCGACGCCCACACCAACCCCGACACCCACACCAACCCCGACACCCACACCCACACCCACACCCACACCCACACCCACACCCACACCCACACCCACACCAACCCCGACTCCCACACCCACACCCACACCAACCCCGACTCCCACACCAACCCCGACACCCAGTCCCACCCGGACCCCGCGTCCACCCAAGCCTCCGGTGGAGGGCGGAACGGGAGGGCAGGCCGGGAAGGTGTGGACCCACAGCCGGCACCACCTCGACGGCGGCCGTCACTGGTTCGGCTGCCACCGGCCGGGGTGCCACGGCCGGGGTCCCGGGGCGATCCATGAGAAGCGTCCGCTCCTTCGCATGATGACCTCCCGCTTCCTGTCGTAGAGGTCCACGGGCCCGGCGGGCGTTCCCCGCCGGGCCACGTCCCTCCCGGCACGAACACCACTGGAAAGCCCGTCAACTCCATGCCGTTGCGGGAAGATCACCGGGAACATCCGCTCCCGGCAACGGACAGGCGTGAACCATGCGTACCGTCGGCCGCTGTCTTCTGGTCGTGCTCACCGCTCTCACCCCGGCCGCGCTCGTGTCCACGGGGCCCGCCCACGCGGACGCCACGCCTCCTTCGGCGGCCGGGCAGCCACCGCAGACCCTGCGCTTCGGCGTCCGGCTGCAGGAGGTCCGCCAGGTGAAGAGGCGCCTGCGCGAGCTGGGGTTCGCCCCCGGCGCTCCCGGCCCCGAGTACGACTCCGCCCTGCGCATGGCCGTGTGGGCCTTCCAGAAGGCCAACGGGCTGCCCGCCCTCGACCGGGTGGACACGGCCACCCGGCGGGCGATGGCCAGGCCCGCGCGGATCAGGCCGCTGGTGCCCGGGGGAAGCCCCTCACGGGTCGAGATCGACCTGACCCGCCAGCTGCTCACGATGTGGCGGGACGGCAAGGCCGTACTCGTCAGCCATGTCTCGACCGGCGCGCGCAAGTCCTACTGCGACCGGGGACACTGCGGGTTCGCCGACACGCCGCCCGGCGACTTCACGGTCGGCGAGCGGGTGCGCGGCTGGTCGACCGGCCCCCTGGGGGCGATGTACTACCCGGTCTACTTCAACGGCGGCATCGCCGTGCACGGCTCCACGCTCGTACCGCGCCGTCCCGCCTCCCACGGGTGCGTGCGGGTGCCGCTGCACAACGCCATACCGCTGTTTCGCATGCTCCGCCCCGGGGAGCCGGTCCACGTCCGCCGCCCGGTGCTCAGTTGGGCCGGACGAGCCTGACGACCACACTCTTCGAGGTCGGGGTGTTGGAGGTCTCCGCGACGGAGTCCAGCGGCACGAGCACGTTGGTCTCGGGGAAGTAGGCCGCGCAGCACCCCCGAGCGGTCGGATAGGCGATGACGCGGAACCGCTCCGCCCTGCGTTCGCCGTCCGGCCACTCGCTCACCAGGTCCACCGTCTCACCGTCCGCCAGGCCGCGTTCGGCCAGGTCGTCCGGGTTGACGAAGACGACCCTGCGCCCGCCGCTCACGCCCCGGTAGCGGTCGTCCATGCCGTAGATCGTGGTGTTGTACTGGTCGTGGCTGCGGACCGTCTGCAGCAGCAGCCGTCCCTCGGGGACCCGCAGCACCTCAAGCGGGTTGACGGTGAAGGTCGCCCGGCCCGTCGCCGTGGGGAAACGCCGCTCGTCGCGGGGCGCGTTGGGCAGCGCGAATCCGCCGGGAGCGCGGACCCGGGTGTTGAAGTCGCCGAAGCCGGGCACGACCCGCGCGATGCGCTCCCTGATCGCGTCGTAGTCGGCCTCGAACTCCTTCCAGG
This sequence comes from Streptosporangium sp. NPDC020072, assembly GCF_040631445.1. Classification (NCBI taxonomy): domain Bacteria; kingdom Bacillati; phylum Actinomycetota; class Actinomycetes; order Streptosporangiales; family Streptosporangiaceae; genus Streptosporangium; species Streptosporangium sp. NPDC020072. The sequence goes on from NZ_JBEYAB010000018.1 coordinate 12,994, forward strand.
GCACATGCGGGTCGTCCTCGAAGAGCTCGCGGGCCAGGCCGCAGACGATCGCCACCTCGGGCAGCAGGTCCGGCGAGGCGGGCCTGAGCCTGCCCCGGGAGGCGTGGACCATGCCCATGGAGTCCTCGACCGTGACGAACCGGTCGTTGTCGCGTTCGGTACGGCCCAGCGTCGGCAGGATCAGCGCCCGCTCGCCGCAGACGGCGTGGGAGCGGTTCAGCTTGGTGGAGACCTGCACGGTCAGCCTGGCGCGGCGCAGCGCCGCCTCGGTCACCTCGGTGTCCGGCGTCGCGGCCACGAAGTTGCCGCCCATCGCGAAGAACACCTTCGCCGCGCCCGAGCGCAGCGCCCTGATCGCCTCGACGGTGTCCAGGCCGTGCTCGCGGGGCGGCTCGAAGCCGAACTCGTCACGGAGCGCGTCGAGGAAGGCCGCGGAGGGCTTCTCGTAGATGCCCATCGTCCGGTCGCCCTGGACGTTGGAGTGGCCCCTGACCGGGCAGACCCCCGCCCCGGGGCGGCCGACGTTGCCGCGCAGCAGCAGGAAGTTGACCACCTCCCTGATGGTGGCGACGGAGTTCCTGTGCTGGGTGAGACCCATCGCCCAGCAGACGATCACCGACTTCGCGCCGAGCACGTCGCGGGCGGTCTCCTCGACGGCCCCGCGGTCGAGCCCGGTCGCCTCCTCGACCTCCGCCCAGTCCAGGGCACGGGTGTCGGCCGCCCACTCCTCGAAGCCGTGGGTGTGCTCCTGGACGAAGGCGTGGTCGACCACGGTGCCGGGGGCGGCGTCCTCGGCCTCCAGCAGCAGCCGGGACAGCGCCTTGAACAGCGCCAGGTCGCCGTTGAGGCGGATCTGCAGGAACCGGTCGGCCAGTGTCGTGCCGCGCCCGGCCAGCCCCGAGGGGCGCTGCGGGTTCTTGAAGCGCAGCAGTCCCGCCTCGGGCAGCGGGTTGACCGCGACGATCCGCGCCCCGTTGCGCTTGGCCCGTTCCAGCGCCGACAGCATGCGCGGATGGTTGGTGCCGGGGTTCTGGCCGACCACGAAGACGAGGTCGGCGCGGTGCAGGTCCTCCAGTGAGACCGTGCCCTTGCCGATGCCCAGGGTCTGGGTGAGGGCCGAACCGCTCGACTCGTGGCACATGTTGGAGCAGTCGGGCAGGTTGTTGGTGCCGAAGCGCCGCACGAGGAGCTGGTAGACGAACGCCGCCTCGTTCGAGGTGCGGCCCGAGGTGTAGAAGACCGCCTCGTCGGGGCCGCCGAGCGCGCGCAGTTCCTCGGCGACGACGCCGAAGGCCCGCTCCCAGGTGATCGGTTCGTAGTGGTCGGCGCCCTCCGGCTTGTACATCGGCTCGGTGAGCCGCCCCTGCTGGCCCAGCCAGTAGTCGGTGTGGCGGGCCAGGTCGCCGATCGTGTGGGCGGTGAAGAAGTCACGGGTGACCCTGCGGGTCGTGGCCTCCTCGGCGACCGCCTTGGCGCCGTTCTCGCAGAACTCCGCCGGGCTGCGGTGCCCGCCCTCCGGCCAGGCGCAGCCGGGGCAGTCGAAGCCGTCCTTCTGGTTGACCCGGGCCAGGGTCAGGAACGTACGGCCCGCGCCCATCTGGGCGTAGGACGTCAGCAGCGACCGGGTCACCCCGGGGATGCCCGCCGCCCACTCCTTGGGCGGGCCGACCTCCAGCCCGTCCTCGTTGACGTCCTCTCGCGGAGCCTTCCTGACCATCCCGGACCTTCTTTCCTCACGTGCCGCCCAGCAGCTGGCGGACCTCGCTCTCGAAAGTCTCGCACGACTGTCCAGGAAACGGACAATCCAGACGTGATCAGGGACCCACTTCCGCCCCGGGCTCCGACTGGGAAGACTGGGGAGGCATCTGCCCGGCGATCACGAAAGGACACCATGGCAGTGGGAGAACCGATCGGCCAGGACGGCTTGATCCCCCTCTTCGGGCACGCGCCCCAGGTCGGGGGGTAGCCGCGAATGCCGACGTCAAACCTCATCCGGCCGCGCACCGGTTACCGGGTCGAGCGCCTCACCCTGGACAACGGGCTGCGGGTCGTGCTCGCCCCCGAGCCGGACTGCCCCGTGACCGGGGTCGCCGTCGTGTACGGCGCCGGCATCCGGTCCGAGCCGCAGGGCCGTACCGGATTCGCCCACCTGTTCGAGCACCTCATGTTCCAGGGGTCGGAGAACCTGGAGAAACTCGCACACTTCCGGCACATCCAGGGAGCCGGAGGCACCTTCAACGGCTCGACCCATCTGGACTACACCAGATACATCCAGACGGTTCCCGCCAACGCCCTCGAACGGGTGCTGTTCCTTGAGGCCGACCGCATGCGCGCGCCGCGGATCACCCCGGAGACCCTGCGCAACCAGGTGGACGTGGTCAAGGAGGAGATCCGGGTCAACGTCCTCAACCGTCCCTTCGGCGGTTTCCCGTGGCTGCGGCTCCCCCCGGTGATGTTCGACACCTTCCCCAACGCGCACGACGGCTACGGCTCCTTCACCGACCTCGACGCGGCCGGGGTCGACGAGGCCGAGGAGTTCTTCGACCGGTACTACGCCTGCGGGAACGCCGTGTTGTGCGTCACCGGTGGTTTCTCCGTGGAACAGGCCGAGGTGCTCGTCCGGCGGCACTTCGGCGACGTGCCCGCGCGCCCGGCGCCGCCCGCGCCCGTCCTGGCGGAGCCCGATCTCACCGCGGCCCGGCACCACTCCTACGTGGACGCGGCGGCGCCGACCCCCGCGGTCGCGGCGGCGTGGCGGGTGCCCGACCCGGTTTCCGACCTGGCGGGCTATCTGCCGTACGTGGTGCTGTCGGAGGTGCTCACCGACGGCGCCTCCTCGCGTCTGGTCTCCCGGCTCGTGCTCGGGGACCGTCTGGCCACCGGCGTCAGCGGCTACGTGGGTTTCATGGGCGACCCCTTCGACGTCCTCGACCCCACGGCGCTGCTGCTGCAGGCCAACCTGCCCGCGGGCGGGTCCGCCGGGCACGTGCTCGACGTCATCGGCGAGGAGACCGAGCGGCTGGCCACCGAGGGCCCGGCTCCCGAGGAACTGTCGCGCGTCCAGGCGCGGATGACCGCTCTGCTGCTGCGCGAGGGGGACACGATGATCGACCGGGCGACACGGCTGGCCGTGCTGGAGCTGCAACGAGGAAATCCGGCGCTGCTCAACGAGCTGCCCGCGCTGCTGTCCTCGGTGACGGCCGAGCAGGTCGGAGCGGCCGCGGCCAGGCTGGTCCCGGACCGGCGGGCCTCGGTCGAGGTCGTGGCGGGGAGGGGCCGATGAACGCCCAGACCGTACGGCCCCTGCCCGATCTGGAGCCCGCCGTTCCTCTGGTCCTGCCACCGCAGGCGGAGGCGGTGCTGCCCTCGGGGCTGACGGTGGTGGCGATCGCCCGCCGTACCACGCCGCTGGTCGAGGCGCGGCTGTGGGTGCCGATGGCGGAGGTGGACATCGCCGAGGGCGCCCTGCTGGCGCAGACGCTGTTCTCCGGTACGGGGACCCGCTCGGCCGCCGTGATCGCCGAGGAGACGCAGGCCATCGGCGGCAGTCTCGACTGCGGGGCGAGCCCCGACCGGTGGCTGGTCAGCGGAGACTGCCTGGCCTCCGGTCTCGACCGGCTGCTGGAGGTGCTCGCGGACGCGCTCTGCGACGCCCGGTACCCCGACCATGAGTTCTCCGTCGAACGGGACAGGCTCGCCGACCGGTTCCGGGTGACGCTGAGCCAGCCGCCCGCGCTGGCCAGGGCCGAACTGCTGAAGCGGGTCTACGGCACGCACCCGTACGCGGTGGAGACGCCCGATCCCGAGCGGGTCGGCGCGGTCGAGGCCGGGCGGGTACGCGCCCTGCACGAGCGGCGGATGCGTCCCGACGGCGCCGTCCTGGTGCTGGTCGGCGACCTGGACCCCGGCGAGGCGATCGAACTGGCCGGGCGCAGGCTCGGGGGGTGGGCCGGGAGCGGGCACAAGGTGACGATGCCGCCCGCACCGTCACCGGTGCCGGGGCCGCTGCTGCTGGTCGACCGGCCGGGCACGCTCCAGTCGTCGATACGGTTCGCGTTGCCCGCCCCCGGCCGTGACCACCCGGACAGCGCCGCCATGCAGCTGGCCAACCTGATCTTCGGTGGCTACTTCTCCTCCCGCTGGACGGAGAACATCCGCGAGGACAAGGGGTACTCCTACGGTCCCGCTTCGATCGTCGACCACTCGCTCGGCGGTTCCGCCGTCATACTCTCCGTCGACGTCTCCACCGAGGTGACGGCTCCCGCGCTGGTCGAGACCCTCTACGAGCTGGGCAGGATCGCCACGCTGCCGCCGGAGCCGGAGGAGGTCGAGCAGGCCCGGCGGTACGCCATCGGCACGTTGCAGGTCGCCACGGCCACCCAGGCGGGGCTGGCCAGGTTCGCCGGGACGCTGGCGGGGTTCGGCCTGCGGCTGGACCACCTGGCGCGGCGTGTCGAACGGCTCACCGCGGCCACGGTCGAGGACGTGCACCGCGTGGCCTCGACCTACATGGGACCGGGCCGGGCCACGGCGGTGCTGCTCGGCGACGCCGAGCGCGTCGAGCGGAGCCTCTCCTCGGTCATGCCCGTCGAGACCAGGTGACACATCCACGGTCCCGCAGCGCCCCGGGGCGGGACCGTGGATTCGACCGTGGACTCACCCGATGGTGGCCGTGTCGATCCGCCACCGGGCCGTGTACCAGCGGACGAGCTGGGGCAGCAGGAGCAGCGGCATCAGGGCGGCGGCCGTTCCTGCGGCGGCGCGCAGCCCGAACGCCGTGGCCAGCGCTCCCCCGGCGAAGGAGCCCACCAGGCCGCCGACCTGCAGGAAGGTGCCCGCCAGCGCCATCACCTTGGCCACCTCACCGTCCTTGGCCGCGCTCTGGAGGGTTCCGTAGACCGTGGCGGCCATGACGGTGCCGCCGAGGCTGCCCGCGAGTTCGAACAGGACGACCGCGGCGGCTCCGGAGACGCCGGGGGCGGAGAAGGGCAGTGCGAGCAGCGAGCACATGGAGACGGCGGTGCCGAGCGCCAGCGTCCGTCCCGGGCCGTGCCGCCCGATGACCCTGCCCAGCAGGAGTCCCCCGCCGACGCCGCCGACCGCGCCCAGACCGAGCAGCAGCCCGATCGGTGCCGGCCCCAGGCCGAGTTCCCGCACCAGGAACAGGACGAGGATCGGCTGCATGATCCCCTGGGCGACGCACAGGGTGGCCAGTGCCTGCACTCCGGAGCGGCGGCCCAGAGCGCGGGCCAGCCGTACGACCTCGCCGAGGGTGCCGCGTGATCTCTCCCTCGGGGCCCGCCCGGAGGGTGGCGGCGTCCTGACCCGGGTGAGCAGCGCCGCGGAGAGCAGGAACGACAACGCGTCGGCCAGGACGACCAGGGGGGCGGCGAGGACCGCCATCAGCATCCCGCCGGCCGCGGGGCCGCCGATGTCGGCGACGCTGCGGGTCGCGTTCGTCTTCCCGTTGGCGTCGACGAGGTGTTCCCTGGGGACGATCTGCACCAGGATCGGGCTGGACAGCGCCGACTGCAGGCCGCGGACCAGTGAGGAGACCCCGACCAGGGCCAGCAGCGCCGGATAGTTCAGCGAGCCCAGCCACCACAGCAGCGGAATCGCCCCCACGACCAGCGCCTGGACGACGTTGCAGCCGATGAGCGGCGGCAACCGCCGGTGCAGCGTGTCGGCCCAGGCCGCGGCGGGAACCCCGGCGAGCATCGCGGGCGCGAGCTCCATCACCACCAGCCAGGTCATCTGCCCCGGCGTGGCCCCGATGGTCAGCACGGCGACCATCGGGATGGTGACCATGCTGACGGCGGTGCCGAACTGCGAGACCCCGATCGCCGACCAGTAGGCCTTGAACCCACGGTCAGGAAAGCCCTCGGCCACATTTCCCTCCGGACGCGTGGTGACGGTCGCCGCCAAGATCGTCCACACGATAACCGAGGAGGATCTGGATTTTTCCGCTTTTATGGAGATCTGTGGTCAGTCGTCCAGGCCGCGGGCGCTGAGGGCCTCGCCCAGGGTGTCGGCGTGCCGCAGGGCGCTCACCACCAGCGGTACGGCGAAGGCCCGCACGCTCCACTCGGTGCCCCTGGCGCGCTGCGCCTCCCTGACCCGGGTGGCCAGCCCGGCGACGACGGGCACGCTGCGCAGGGTGAGGGAGAGCAGCAGCGACAGGCGGAAGGGGTCGGCGCCGACGAACCTGACGGGGGCCAGCAGCCGTTCCAGGGTGGCCATCATGACCGCGGTACGCGTGGTGAGCGTGACCAGCCCGGCCAGCGCGACGGCGAGCAGGACACGAAGCACGGACGACAGCGCCCCCGCCCAGCCGTCCAGCAGGTACTGCATGGCGAACAGGACCACGGCGAACCAGCGGACCGGTCTGATCTGCGCCCAGGCCGCCGCGGCGCCGACCCCGGAGAGCGCGTACAGCAGCGCCACGGCGAACGCCGCCCCCGCCAGCGCCACGGGCGGGCGCAGCAGCAGGAGCACGGTGCACGACAGGGCCAGGCCAAGGAGTTTGACCCCGGCGGGCAGGCGGTGCAGGAACGAGTTCCCGGGGACGTAGGCGCCGGTGAGCGCGTTCACGCCATGAGCTTCCGGTAGTGGCCGATGGCCGCCTCCGGCTCGTCGTCGGCGACGATCCGTCCCTCGTCCAGCACCAGCACGCGGTCGAAACCCGCCAGCAGCGGCAGGTCGTGGGTGACCACCACGACCTGCTGCGGCAGCTCGCGCAGCAGGCCGGCGACCTGGCGGGAGTGGCGCAGGTCGAGCAGCGTCGTCGGCTCGTCCATGACCAGGACCTCCGGGTCGAGCACCATGACCGAGCACAGGGCGAGCAGTTGCTTCTGGCCTCCGGACAGGTGGTGCGCGGGATGGTCGGCGTGATCGGCCAGGCCGTACCTGTCCAGGACCTCCCGCACCCGCAGGTCGATCTCCTGCCGTGTCAGCCCTCCACGCCTGAGGGAGAAGGCGACGTCCTCGGCGACCGTCGGCATGACGATCTGCGCGTCGGGGTCGCTGAACAGGAACCCGACCCGGCGCCTGATCCTGGCCGCGTCACGGCGGGTGTCGAGCCCGAAGACGGTGACGCCGCCCGAGGTCGGCAGGGCCAGGCCGTTGACCAGGCGGGCGAGGGTGCTCTTGCCCGAGCCGTTGGCCCCGACCACGCCGATCCTGCGTTCGGTCAGCGAGGCCGTGATGCCGCGCAGCACCTCACGCCGCCCGAACCGCACCCCGACGTCGTTCATCTCGATCATCTACACCACCTCGAACAACGCGGCGACGCCCAGGCCGCCGCCGACCGCGGCCGTCGCCAGTCCCAGTGTCCCGGCTGGGGCGCCCTGCCGTACGAGCCTGCTGAACAGTCTGGTGACCACCACGGCGCCGGTCGCGCCCCACGGGTGGCCGAGGGCGAGCGCGCCGCCGTCCGCGCAGACCCGCTCCGCGTCCGCGCCGAGGGGGTCGAGGCCGAGTTCGTCGGTCACCGCGAGCACCTGCGCCGCGAACGCCTCCACGATCTCCACCGCGGCGACCTCCCCGAGGCCGGCCCCCGCGCGTTCGAGCACCCGCCGTACGGCGGGCACCGGTCCGAGTCCGGGAAGTGCGGGGTCGCAGCCGACGACGGCTCCGGCCCGCAGCCGCAGTCCCGCAAGCCCGAGCTCGGCCCGCAGCGACTCCGGCACGAGGGCGACGGCCGCCACCCCGTCGCTGACCGGGGAGGAGTTGCCCGCGGTCACCGTGCCGCCGGGCACGAACGCGGCGGGCAACCGGGCCAGCGACCGGGCGCGCAGCGGGCGCGGCCACTGGTCGTCGTCCCGGCCGCCGACCGTGACGATCTCCTGGGCGAACCGGCCCGCCTCCCGCGCGGCCAGTGCCTTGGCGTGGCTCAGCAGGGCGTAGGCGTCCTGACGTTCGCGGGTCACACCGCGCGCGGCGGCCAGCGCCTCGGCGGCGGGCCCCATCTCGGGGTCGTGCCATCCCGCGGGGACGAACGGCGCCCGCTCGTACGGCACGGCCGTGCCGCGGCGGGTCCGCAGCGGAGCGGTCGAGGCGCTCTCCACTCCTCCGGCGACGACGAGGTCCGTCTCCCCCGCGGCGACCGCGTTCCCCGCGAGCAGGATCGCGGCCAGGCCGCTGCCGCACTGCCTGTCCACGGTGACGCCGGGGACGCCGTGGCCCAGCCCGGCGGCCAGCGCGCAGATCCGTGCGACGTTGCCGCCGGGGCCGGTGCAGTTGCCGAGCACGACGTCCTCGACGGGCGGGCCCAGGTGGGCGACGTCCCGGGCGACGGCGTCGATGACAGGGGCGGCGAGCGCCTCGACCGTCAGTTCCTTGAAGGCGTGGAAGGCGGTGCCGATGGGGCCGCGGCGGGCCGCGACGACGACCGGCCGTGAGGATGGGTCCCGTCTCATGTCAGGTGAGCCGCCTGATGTCCGGGTCGCCGTCGGCCAGGCGGGCGGCGAGCAGGCCGCGCGCCGGTTTGCCCGCCGGGGTTCGCGGCAGGCTGCGGACGGCGTACCAGCGCCTTGGCCGTTGCGCGGCGTCCAGGCCGCCGCGCGCCACCTCCTCAAGCGTGGCGCGTGAGGGTCGCCGGGGACCGTCCGTCTCCAGGATCGCGGTGACCACGGAGCCGAGCTCCGGGTGCGGTGAGCCGACGACCACGACGTCGTCGACCCCCGGTGCCCGTCTGAGGACCTCCTCGACGTCCTCCGGCACCACGGTCGCGCCGCCGGTCTGTATCGCGCCGCCGCCCCGGCCGCGCAGCCGCAGAACCTCCCCCGCCCGGTACGGCTCCGCCACGTCGCCGACCGTCGCCCAGCCGTCGCCGTCGATCCGCAGCGGGCCCGCCCCTGCCGTCAGGTATCCCTCGGCCAGCCAGGGCGAGCGCGCCCACACCTCACCGAGTTCCTGGCCCGGATCGGTTCTGACCTGGATCTCCACCTCGGGGAAGGGTCGCAGGCCGTGGCCGTCGGTGTCGGCGGCGACGAACGAGAGCTCGGTCGCGCCGTAGTAGGCGACCACGTCCACCCCTGCTCGCGCCGCCAGGTCACGGACGCCCGCGCCCAGCGCCGCCCCGCCGACGACCGCGGTGCGCAGCCGCCCCCGTGCACCGCCGCTCTCCCGCAGCGCGTCGAGTACGGCGGGCAGCCGGTGCGGCACCACGTGGACCGCGGTCACGTCGCCCAGGTGGGCGGCCGGCCTCGCCGGCCAGCGGCCGGGGACGACGGCCGTGGCGCCGGTCGCCAGGGCGTGCACGGCCGCGAAGCCGTACAGGGAGGAGGTCAGGGGACCGGGGACCAGCACGACGTCGCCTGGGCCGATCCCGGTGAGCGCGCTCAGGTGCGGGAACGAACCCGTCCACGACGCGCGGGTTCGTACCACGGCGCGTGGCCTGCCGGTGCTGCCCGAACTGAAGCAGGCCCACGCCCGGTCCTGCGGCGAGGCCCCGGAGTCCACCGGGACGGGGCCGGGGTCCGAGGGCAGCGGGGCCTCGACGCGGACGTGGGCCGGGACCGTCGCCATGATCCGCTCGCGCCGTTCCCGCTCCCAGGTGTGGTCGCAGACCAGCGGCGTGGCACCGGCCAGGTCCGCGGCGAGCACGGCGACGAGCAACTCGGCCGGGTCGGCCAGGCTGAGCGCCGTCAGCGAGCCCCGGCCGATCCCCCGGCTCCGCAGTGCCGCCGCGGCGGCCTCCGTCCGCCTCGCGAGCCCGGCGTAGCTCAGGTCGCCTCCTGGAGCGCGCAGCGCGATCCGGCGCGGGTGCTCCGAGGCGTGTCGCACCACCTGAAGGGCCACCGGCATGGGCGGGTCAACGCCTCCCCGCGGCCTTGAGCCGCTCCTGCCGCACGGCGGGGACGGCGTCGGGGTAGGCCCGCTGCGTCCCCCTGACCACCAGGGAGGCGAGCACCACCTTGATCAGGTCGCCGGGCAGGAAGGTGAGGCTGAGCAGCGCGGCCTGTCCCAGGGAGACGCCGGTGACGGCCGCCTGCACGGGAATGCCGAGGAGGTAGACCATCCCGACTCCGCCGAGGAGGCAGGCGGTCAGCAGGCGGACGATGCCCGGGGTGCGCCCGCCGCGCTCGACGATCCAGCCGGTCAGCATCGCGCCGGGCAGCCAGCCGATCAGGAACCCGGCGGAGGGCGCGACGAAGACGCCGAGTCCGCCACGGCCGCCGGCCAGCAACGGCAGTCCCGTCGCGACGAGCGCCATGAGGACCGCTACGGCGAGCCCGGCCCGCCAGGTGCCCAGGATCGCTCCGGCGAGCATGACGCCGAACGTCTGCAGGGTGATGGGCACCGCGTTGCCGAAGACGTTCAGCGCCCCGGGCAGTCCGAGCACGGCGATCAGCGCGGCGAACACGCTGACCCTGGCCAGATCTCCGGTGGAGAAGCCTCGGCCCGACGAGGAGCCCGCCGTCCCTTCCTGCTGTGACACCGTCTTCCCTTCATCTGTCATGAGGTCGATCCCACACCAGGAGGTGCCGGGTCACGCATGGAGGAACCCCACAACATTCCACACGGCCATCTGGGAGAACGGATACCGGTCCCCACCCGTACACCACCCATACTCGTACGAAGGAGGGTATACGGTCACTTTAGGTGCCCGAAAAGCGCCTTTCGGTGATCCTCAGGGGGTCGCCTGGCCGAGCGGTCCGAGGGCGGCGAGCGCGGCCTCGACGGCGGCGGCCTTGACCTCCTGCGCGGGGAGATCCGCGTGTTCGACCACACAGTCGGCCATGCCGCCCAGCGCCACGGTCGAGCGGATCCGGGCGGCGTCCGAGGGAGCGGGGCCGAGCAGGAGCACGGTCAGCTCCTTGCGCCAGCGCCACATCCGATCGACCATTTCCAGCTCGGCGAGCACGGTCGGCGCGTGCAGCACCATCGAGATCTCCTCGCGGTAGCGCCAGATGAGATCGAAGTAGTCTTCGAGCAGTAGCCGCCCCTCCCCCGGCTCACGCCCGATGACGAACGCCTCCAGGGTGTCCATGACGGGCTGCAGGATGCTCCTGACCAGCTCCTCCCGCGAGGAGAAGTGGTAGTAGAGAGCCGGTTTGGTGATGCCGAGCCGGTCGGAGATCTGCTTGAGGCTGGTGTTCTGCACACCCTGCTCACGAAAGAGCTCACGCGCCGTCGCCTGGATGCGGATCTTGGTGTCCGAGGGCCTCGCCATGAGCCAAGAGTATCGCTTACCTATCGTTCAGTAAGACTTGCGCCCCGCCGCCAACCGTGCTTACCTATCGTTAAGTAATTAACTTACCTCCCGTTAAGTAAGGAGACGGCGCATGCGGATCCTCATCTCCGGCGCCAGCGTCGCCGGGCCCGTCCTCGCCTACTGGCTCACCAGATACGGCTTCGCCGTCACCGTCGTCGAGCGGGCCCCCTCCCCCCGCAAGGCCGGCGGCCACGCGGTCGACCTGTTCCGCCCGGCCATGGACATCGTCGACAGGATGGGACTGGCCGGGGCCGTCCAGGCGAGGAAGACCGGCACCGAGTGGCTCTCCTTCCTGGCGGAGAACGGCGACCGCCCGCACACACTCGACGTCGGCAGGCTGATGCGCGTCGTGTCCGACCGGCACGCCGAGATCATGCGCGACGACCTGGGCGAGATCCTGTACGAGGCCACCCGGCACGACGCCGAGTACGTCTTCGGCGACTCCATCGCCTCCCTGACCGAGGACGCCGACGGCGTCGAGGTCACCTTCGAACGGGGACCGGCCCGCAGGTTCGACCTGGTCATCGGCGCCGACGGGCTGCACTCCAACGTCCGGCGCCTGGTCTTCGGCCCCGAGTCGCGCTACACGGCCTGGATCGGGGCCTACCTGGCGGTCATGTCGATCCCCAACTATCTGGGGCTGCGCGACCGCATATCGGGCATCACCGGCGTCAACAGGATGGTCGGCGTGTACGGCGGCGCCCACCTGGACGACGCCCGCGCCGTCTTCCTGTTCCGCCCTCCGGCCGAACTCGACTATCACCACCGGGACGTCGCCCGGCAGAAGGAACTGCTGCGGGAGCAGTTCGCCGGGATGGGCTGGGAGGTCCCTCGCCTGCTGGGTGAGGAGCTCGACCGTGCCACGGCGTTCTACTTCGACTCGATCACCCAGCTGCGCATGGACACCTGGTCACGGGGGCGGGTGAGCCTGGCCGGGGACGCGGGCTACTGCCCGGGCCCCGCGGTCGGCGGCAGCACCAGTCTGGCCGTCGTCGGCGCCTACGTCCTGGCGGGCGAGCTGGCCGAGGCAGGCGGCGACCACACCCGCGCCTTCCCCGCCTACGAGCAGGAGATCGGCGACTACGTACGGCGCAGCCGCTCCTTCGCCGTCGGCGCGGCCAAGCGGCTCATCCCTGCCAGCCCCGGGGCACTGCGGACCCTGACGTGGGGGATGTGGCTGATCAACCACATCCCCACCTCCGCCGCCCGCACCCTGACCGACATGGGCGCCAGGGGGTTGCGCCTGCACGACGAGGTCAGGACGAAGGACTATTCACGCGGCCTCACCCCCAGGACCGGCGTCACCGGCTGATCGCCCCGCCGGAGGACCCCCTCTCCCACCCGTGTGCGTGCTTCTTTCTCCTGCCTGGGTCATGAAGCGGACCGTGACCCAGGACGCCTCCGCGAGCCCTCCTCCCGGCCCGGACGCGCGGACCGGGGCTTCCGCCCTCCCCGGTTCAGGCGGACCAGTTCGGGTCGCGGCCGAACAGGCCGAGAAGGCGGTGCTGGAGCGGGGCGTCGTCGGGGACCTCTACCTCCGGCCCCAGGACGACGACCCCGGGGCCGAAGGCACCGGGGATGCGCATCTCATCGGGAATGTACTGGACATGGGGCCACATCGCCTCGACCTCGGCCGGGTCGATCGTGTCGTCCTGCCCGGTGGCCCGGGACAGATCCCAGCCGTGCAGCACCATGTCGGCGCTGACGACCTGGTCGATGTGCTGCTCGACGGACACGTTGCCGGTCGGGGTGTCCACCTTCCTCTCTGCGGTGGCCGGGTCGTCGAGCAGGGCCTCCACGTCGGCGCGGGCCGCGGTGAAGGCGGCGAGCGGGTCCTGCGCGACGGACGGCGCGGGGCTCAGCGACCGGCCCAGGGGCCTGAGCATCACGGCGTGCATGTCGATGATGTGACCGACGACGTCTCTCGCGGTCCACTCCTCACAGGGGGACGGGTCGGACCAGCGGCCGGGCTCCACAGCGGCGATCTTGGCCGCGAAGATGTCGGCACGGGTTCGATAGCGGGTGGCGATGTCACTCATGGGGTTCCCCGTTCTCGTCGGCGTCGCCAGGGACGCTACCGCGGGGCTCAGACAATATCCGGGGCCGATCTCCAGCCCCGGTGTTCGAGCCTGCGTCCGGTTCCGTCGTCTCGCAGATGGTGCCCGGCGACCCGGCAGGCACCACCGGGTCAGGCGAGGTCCAGCCGGACGATCGCACCGCCGTCCGGGGCGTTGGCGAAGCTGAGGTGCGCCCCGAGGACACGGGCCTGTCCCGCGGCGATGGTCAGCCCGAGGCCGACGCCGTCCTCACGGGCGGCCGACCCGGTGCCGAAGCGCTGTGGGCCGTGCTCACGGAGCATGACGAGCATCGGTTCGGGGAAACCGGGACCGTGATCCCTGACCGTCACGCTGAACCCGGTGACGTTGACCCGAACGGGCGGGGCTCCGTGTCTTGCCGCGTTGGTGACGAGGTTGGCGAGGATCCGCTCGACCCGTCGCGGGTCGGTCTCCACCTCGGCCTCACCTGCGACGACCACCTCGACGCCCGGCACCCCCGAGGCCACGACCGCCCGCCTGGCCAGCGCCCCCGAGGAGCGGACCTCCCTGACCGGCGTCTCGGCGGAGGCGTCGAGCCGGGCCACCTCCAGGATGTCCTCGACCAGGCGGCGCAGCGTCGCGGCGCTGTCCCTGACCAGTTCGGCGGGGCGCCCCGACGGTAACAGCCCTGCCGCCGTGACCAGTCCCGCGACGGGGGTGCGCAGCTCGTGGGCGATGTCGGCGGTGACCCGCCGCTCCGCTTCGAGCCTGGCCCGCAACGCGTCGGCCATCTGGTCGAGCGCCGCCCCGACGGCTGCGATCTCGTCCCGGCCCCGCGCCTCGACCCGGGCGGACAGGTCCCCCTCGGCGATGTGAGCGGCCGTTCTCGCCACCGCGCGGATCCTGCTGCTGAGCCCGCCCGCGACCACCAGCCCCACACCGGAGGCGAACAGCGCCGCCGCCAGGCCGGAACCGAGGAGGATGCGGTCGAGCCGGGCAAGCTCCGCGTTCTCCGCCTCGTAGGAGCGGCGCAGCGAGAGCGTCTGCCCGTCGGCCCTGGTCGCCGCCCAGAGAGTGGTGCCGTCCTGCAGGTAGGTGGCGCGTGTCCCCTCGCCGAGGGCCGCGGCCAGCGGCGCGGGAACGTCTCCGGCCGCCAGCGGGGTGTCCTGCCCCTCCTGGTGACGGATCAGGGTGCTCGTCAGCTCGGCGTCCAGGCCGCGCCGCGCGGAGTCGAGTGTGACGACGGCCGTACGTGTGTGGACCAGAAGACTCAGGACCGTGGCGACGAGCACCGACATTCCCACGATGACCAGGCTGAGCTTCGCGCGCAGACCCATGCGTCATCTCCGCAGTTTGTAGCCGAAACCGCGCACGGTCTCGATGCGGTCGTTACCGATCTTGGCTCTGAGCCGTTGCACGTGGACGTCGACGACCCTGGTGTCCCCGTCCCAGGAGTAGTCCCAGACCCGGTTGAGCAGAGTGTCCCTCGACAGCACGACCCCCGGTTCCGCGGCGAACTCCAGCAGGAGCTTCAGCTCGGTCGGCGTCAGCGCCACCCGCTCGCCGCGCAGCCGTACCTCCATGGACTCGACGTCGATCGCGAGGTCGCCGAAGGCGAGTGGCGCGTTCGCCTGCCCGGGCATGGCGACACGGCGGAGCACGGCGCGGATTCTTGCGTGAAGCACGGCGGCGTCGAACGGCTTGGTGACGTAGTCGTCGGCCCCTGCCTCCAGGGCGTTGATCACGTCGATCGCGTCGGACCTGGCGGAGATCATGATGATCGGGGTCTCGCCGCCCTCCCTGATCCGCCTGGCCAGGCTGACCCCGTCCAGGTGCGGAAGCATGACGTCCAGCAGCGCGACATCCGGTGGGCGGGCGCGGAACTCGGCCAGGCCGGCCAGTCCGTCGGACGCGGTCCGCACCCGCATGCCGTACAGCTCCAGGGCCATGCCAGTGGCCTCGCGGATCACCGGGTCATCCTCGACCAGGAGCACGTCGATCATGTCTCAGGACTCCGGCACCGTGAGTTTCCCGCCGGTCAGCTCCTTGGCCTTGTCAGGAGGGAGGCCGTCGGCCCTCACCGTGAACCGGCCGTAGTATCCGGCCCGCTCGTGCCAGATCAGCTCGCTGAGCGTGATCGTCCCCCGGTAGGGCCTCTCCTGACAGCCGGGCAGACACCACGTGCCGCTCAGCTCACCCGTTCCCACGGCGCTCTCTCCTCCCCAGGACTCCCAGCGAATCCCCGTGACGCTGTTGAACTCGTCCAACGCGAGCCTGCTCGGCCGTCGCAGCGGATCTCCCAGGTAGGCGATCACGTAGACGGGCCCTCTGGGGGGCTTGGAGGGCGGCGCCGACCCCTCCACCCGCACCCCGCCGTCCGCTCCGCACCCCGCCACCACCGGAATCATCGTCAGAACAGCGGTCAGAACGGCGGCGCTCAGGGGGGCTGCTCGCTTCACACCGGTCATCATCGTGTGGAGGGTATGCGACCCGCTGACCCCTCCGCTCAGAAACCCGCAGTTCAGGGGGTGGAGAACGGCAGCGGGAGCGTCCCGCTCAGAGTGTCCTTGGGGCTGTCAGGGCGGGGGAAGTCACCGGTGATGTCGAACTTCGTGAAGTAGCGCCTCTCCCCGACCTTCCTGGCCTTGCTGAGAGTGATCGTCGCCTCGTACGGCCTGGCCTGACAGCCGGGCAGGCACCACGTCCCGCTCAGCCTGCCGCCGCCGACGGCCCTCTCGGGGCCCCAGCTCCGCCAGGTGATCCCCTTGAGGGTGCTGAACTCGGAGGCGACCAGGTTCGCCGGGCGCCGGGCGGGCTGCCCCTCCTCGGCACCGTACAGATTGATCACGTAGACCCCGCTCTCCTGCGGAACCTCGTGGGAGACCGGCTCCGCGTCCTCCGGGGACAACGTCTGGGCCAGCGGCCGCCTGACCTCGTCGGCCCCGCAGGCCGCCGCGCAGGTCACCACCACGAACCCGAGCAGCGTGACGGCCACGGCCGTTGTGATCCTTCTCATCGTCTCCCCCTTGGGCCTCGTACGCGCCGGGACCCGACGAGGGGCGTCTCAGCACGCCCCGCCCGGCACAACGATGACGGTAGGAGGGAAACTTCTCGGTCTTCCTGCGGCTTTGTAACAGCCCTCCATCGAGAGGTTCGCCGTGGAGGACCGTCGCGTGTGCCCGTTTTCCGGTCCTCCGGCAGGACGCAGCAAACCGGTCTGTTCCCCCGCAAGGCCGGGAAGCCGATGGGAGAGGGGAAACCAGGGTGGATGGGACGGTGTTTTCCGGGCAGGGGCCGACGGTGGGGATCACCTGGGCGCCGGCAGGAGGAGGGCAGCATGACGAACGACATCCCGATCGTCGTGGTCGGCCTGATGGGGGCGGGAAAGACCAGCGTTTCGCGCCTGCTCGGCGAGAGCCTCGGCAGGCCCGTGCGCGACAGCGACGAGTATCTCCGGGAACGCTACGGCGCCACGGCCGCGGAGATCGCCGAGCGTGAGGGGATGGAGGTCCTGCACGCCAGGGAGGTCGAGCACCTGCGGGCCTGCCTCGCGGAGCGGCCCGCTCCGGTCATCGCCGCCGCCTCCAGTGTGCTCGACGACCCCGGCGCCCGGACCGAGATGAAGCCCGCCCTGGTCGTCTGGCTGGACGCCGCCCCCGAGTTCGTCGCCGAGAAGATCGCCGCCAAGCCGTACCGGCCGCGGTTCGGCATGGAGCCGCTGGCCCTGGCGACCGAGCTGCACGAGCGCAGGGCCGCCTTCTTCGAAGAGGTCGCCGACCTGCGCTTCCAGCGTCCCTCGGCCTCCAAGCGCGAGGTGGCGCGAGCCGTACTGGACCACCTGGAGGGACTGCGGCCCCGCCGGAAGGTTCACGGCGGGCGTCACACGGCGCAGGAGTCCTCGGAACGGTAGGTGACCATGCGGATCGCCGGGGCGGAGAGCACCTCGACGCGACCGCTGCCCGGCACCTCGACGTGCGCGAACCCCCCTTCGAAGGCGACGCGGGCCTGTCCCACGCGGGTGGTGGGCGCGCCGTCCTCGCCGGTCAGCAGGTATCCCTCGACGAGTTCGACGGAGGCGGTGCGCCAGGTGAGGGTCATACGGTCACCTCGGGGAAGTCCAGGTCGGGGCGGGCCAGGTGGTTGAAGTGGTTGGACAGGGTGTTGAGCGCCACGTGCGCGACGATCTCGGCGAGTTCGGCGTCGGTCACCCCGGCCTTCCTGGCCAGGGCGAGCTCCTCGTCGTCCGCCCTGCCGCCCGTCCTGACGACCTGCCTGGTGAGGCGCAGCACCGCCTCGGTGTGCGGGTCGTCGTCGCGGGCGTCGCGGGTGCGCTCAAGCTGCCGCCCGTCCATGCCCATCAGGCCGCCGCGCAGCGTGTGCGCGCTGACGCAGTAGACGCAGCGGTTCTCCTGGGCGACCAGCAGGGCGATCTGCTCGCGCAGCCTGGCCCTGAGCACGCCGCGGGACAGCGCATCGCGCATGGCCAGATAGCCGCGGAGCGCGGCGGGGCCGTTGGCCAGGGCGGCGTACAGGTTGGGCACTCTGCCCAGTTGCCGTCGTGTCTCCTCAAGCAGGCCGTCGGGATCCTCGGTCAGCTGCGGCAGCCTCGGCATGGTGTCCTCCGTGATCAGAACCCAAAACGGTACCGGTCGGTTCCGTTTGAGAAGACGGTACCGATCAGTTCCATTTGCGTCAACGGCGGATAGAATCGACGACGTGCCGACCCGAGCCCGTGAACGCCTGCTGGACACCGCCGAGGAGCTCTTCTACGCCCAGGGGGTGCGCGCGGTCGGCGTCGAGCAGATCCTGACCGTCTCCAAGGTGGGGCGCGCCTCCTTCTACCGCCACTTCCCCGGCAAGGACGACCTGGTCGTGGCCGTGCTCGAACGCCGTGACCGGCGGTGGCGCGAATGGCTGGCCGAACGGGTCGCCGCGCACGGCGGCGGGCCGCTGGCGGTCTTCGACGCGCTCGCCGAACGGTTCGCCCGCGCCGACTTCCGCGGCTGCGCGTTCATCAACACGATGGTGGAGGCCGCCGACCCCGCGGGCGCCGCGCACCGGGTCGCGGCCGGCCACAAGGACCGGGTGACCGGCTACGTCGAGTCGTTGCTCACCGCCGCCGGGCACCCCCGCGCCGCCGCGCTCGCGCCGCAACTCGTCATGCTCATGGACGGCGCCATCGTCACCGCCCTGCGTGAACGCTCCACCGTCCCCGCCCTGCGGGCCCGGGCCGTCGCGGAGACGCTCATGGGGGCGGCCGGAGAACCGGCCGCCCCCTGAAACTACCGGCCGGTGGGCACGGCCTGCCTGCGGGGTTCCGCCGGGGCGTCCGCCCGGCCGGGACGCGGCCCGACCGGTATCACGAGGTGGGTCGGCGGCGGAGCCGTGTCGTCGATGGAGGCGGTGAACTCCTTGCCGTCGTCACGGCAGACGAACTGCATGACGTGCCTGCCCGCCGCGGCGGCGCGGATCAGGCCGCCGGTGGTGGCCCACACGCCCGACTGGTAGAAGTTCTCCAGCCCGGGCAGGCCGGGGCCGTGCTTCTTGACCAGTTCCTCCAGGGTCTCTCCGCTCTCCACGAACGGCTGCCAGCCCAGGACGGTCCCGTCGTAGTTGCCGGTGTAGCGGACCTGGGTGAGCGGCGTCGACACGTCGCGTACGGCCACCGCGTCCGTGATGCCGGGAAAGCGCCGTTCGAGGAACTCCATGAGCGCCAGCCGTGCCCGGCGCTTGGCCGCGGAGTACTCGCGGCCGCGCCGTACCGGCATGGTGTGGATCTCCTCTCCCTTGTGCTTGCGGCTGGACTGCTCCGGCCCCTCGGCCAGGGCGCGCCAGGGGGCGATGTCACAGAAGTAGGTCGCGTAGACCACGGTGCTGTCCTCCGGCGACAGCTCGGGGTAGTGCATGCTGCGGAACTGCACGTTGATGCTCGGGTGGCGGATGCCGGTCAGGTCGGCGGCCTCCTCCTCCGTGAGCAGATAGGTCGTACAGGGGTCCCCCTCGGGGAAGGGGCGCCGCAGGCCGAGGAACAGGCAGAAGTAGCCGGGGAAGACCATGCCCGGCTCCTTGATGGTCGTGGTGTACAGCTTCCGGTAGGCCTCGTTGAGGTAGCGCCCCTTGAGGAACTTCGTCATCGTGGTGTGGCCGTCACAGGCGGAGACCACGATGTCGGCGCGGTGTTCGCTGCCGTCGCTGAGCCGTACGCCGACCGCGCGGTCGTCCTCGACCAGCACCTCCTCGACCTTGGCGTTGTAGGTCACCTTGCCGCCGAGCCGCAGGTAGCGCTGCTCGATCGAGGTGGACAGGCCGAGCGAGCCGCCCTCGGGAACGCCCGCCGACAGGTTGGCGTGCGAGGCCAGCTGGAAGTAGAACGGCAGCACCGGGAAGGCGGCGTGCTTCTCGTAGAGGATGAAGTTGAACGCCTCCCGCAGCAGCGGGTCCTTGAACCTCGCCGAGTACTCCGTCATCAGCACCGCCATCGACTTGCGGATGACGTTGAAGTAGGGGACGAAGGAGGCCAGCATCCGCAGCCGTTCGATCCGGCCCATCAGGCCGACGGGCTTCAGGAAGGGGTAGACGGCCAGGCACTTCCTGAACGCCCGCAGCCCCGCGCAGAAGTCCTTGATCAGCTTGGCGTCGGCAGGCGAGAGGTCGAGCAGGTGCGCCTGGAGCCGGTCGGGGTCGGAGTAGAAGTACACCGCCCTGCCGTCGCGTCCCCGCACGATGTTGAACACGTCGAAGTGACGCATCTGCTTGCCCTGGAGCGCGCCGAGTTCGAGCCAGATCTGGTGCATCTGGTTGCCCGGCCCGTTGCCGAGCAGCCAGCTGATGCAGCAGTCGAGGGTGAAGTCACCCCGCTCCCACGCCGTACAGCAGCCGCCGGGGATCTCGTGCATCTCGAAGATCTGGGTCCTGTACCCGTTCATCTGCGCGTAGCAGCCGGTGGACAGACCACCGAGACCGGCGCCGATGATGATCATCGTCTCTCTGTTCTGACCGGGCCGTGACACGTCCCTGTTCTCCTTGGTGATCACTGTCGCCACCTATCGCACGAGCCGCTTGTCGAGCTGTGGCATGTGGCCGAACTTCCCCGGATGCCAGGCCTCGTCGTTGTCGCTCTCCCAGGCCTTGAACTCCATCCCCAGCTCCTCGCACAGGTACTGCACGACGAAACGCCCGGTCGAGGCGGCGCGGATCAGGCCGCCCATGCCGACCCACTGACCGGCCATGGAGAAGCCGCGCAGCCCCGGAAGCCGCATACGGTCCTCGTTGACCAGCTTGGTCGCGAGGTCGTCGGCGTCGGAGAAGGCCTTCCAGGCGAGGATGCTTCCGTTGAAGTTGCCGGTGTAGCGCCTGGTCGTCGCGGGCGAGGCCACGTCGACCAGGTCGATGCGCTCACCGAGCCCCGGATAGCGCCGCTCCAGGAAGTCCCGGACGAAGTCGGCGACCTGCCGCTTACGCGCCCAGTACTCCTTGCGGTTCTCCGTGCGCAGCGTCCTCCAGTAGCCGAAGTCACTGAAGTAGGTGCAGTGGATCACCGACTTGCCCTGCGGCGCGAACCCCTCGGAGTAACGCGAGCGCAGCTGTACGACCAGGCTGCTCTGCAGCGCGCCGGGCAGCCTGGCCCCCTCCTCCTCGGGCAGCAGGTAGGTGGTGCTGTGCGCGTCGCCGGGCTCGAAGTCGCCGTCGATGCCGACGAAGGCCGAGACCACCGCGGGGAACAGGATGCCGGGGCGGTTCAGCATCTCGTCGTAGAGCTTCTCGATCCTCGGGCTGGTGTACTTGCCCTCCAGCAGGCCGTACACGGTGGTGTGGCCGTCGCAGGCCGAGACGACGTGGTCGGCGTAGTACCGCTTGCCGCCCCGCATCTCGACCCCGACCGCGCGCCCGTCCTCGACCAGGATCCTGTCCACCCTCGCCCGGTAGCTGATCGTGCCGCCCAGCGAGGTGTAGCGCTCCTCGATGGAGCGGGCCAGCCCCAGCGACCCTCCCTGCGGGAAGCCGGCGTTGCCGTTGTGGGCGCTGGCCATGTTGAACAGGTACGGCAGCACCGGGAAGCTCTCCGGGTCCTGGAAGAAGATGTTGCGGAAGGCCCGGCGCAGCAGCGGGTCCTGGAACCTGTCGGCGAAGGTGTGCATCTGCGTCGCCGCGGTGCGCCAGAACAGCCGGAAGGCGGGCAGGACCGTCCGCAGTGTGCCGAGCTTCTCCCGCGCCGTCTGCAGCGGCGGCGGCTTCAGGAACGGGTACAGGTCGATGTTCACGAAGCGCCGCAGGTCACGGCAGAACGACCGGATCAGGGCGGCGTCTGCGGGAGAGACCTCCAGCAGGTGCCGCTCCAGGCGGTCCGGGTCGTTGTAGAACGTCACCGACCTGCCGGTCTCGTCGGTGACCTTGTTGAACATCTCGAAGTTGGTGATCGTCTTGCCGTCGAGCGCGCCGAGCTCCCGCCACACCTGGTTGGCGTTGTTGCCCGGGGCGGTGCCGATCAGCCATTCGATGCAGTAGTCGAAGACGTAACCGTCACGCGCCCAGGCGGTGCAGCAGCCCCCCGGCAGGACGTGCCTTTCGAGGACGCGGGTCTCCATCCCGCTCATCTGCGCGTAGCAGCCGGTGGCCATGCCCGCGACGCCCCCGCCGATGACGAGGACCCGGGGCCTGCCTCCTGGAGGTCGTTCGCGGACGCTCCAGTCCTGTTCGGTCTCAGCCGGCATGGGTGGCGCCTCCCGCGAGGATCTCGCGGACCAGGTCCGCGTTGCGTGCGATGTGGTCCTGGCCGAGCATCTCGGCGTGCGTGCCCGAACCGCGGAAGACCTCGGTGCGGACCTCGGAGCTGCCGTGCCAGGTGCCGCTCTCGGCGGCGGCGTAGAAGGAGACCTTCTCCTCGTCGGAGATCACGCTGACCGCGGCGGAGACCACTCCGAGGTTCGGCGTGCGGCTGGAGAAGTCGATGTACTCCCTGGCCTGGCCGAGCGTCTCCTCGGCCACGATCTCCGAGCCGGTGTGCCTGAGCAGGTGCTCGCTCAGCTCACGCTCGAAGATCGCGAGGTGCTCCTCCCCGAGCTCGAAGGACTCGGAGATGCGGTAGGAGTCCATGATGACCACGTTCGGCACCTCGCGCCCCCGGCTCTGGAGCACCTTGGCCACCTCGAAGGCGAGGTTGCCGCCGAGCGAGTAGCCGAACAGGTCGCAGGGGCCCTCGGGCCTCAGGGACTCGATCAGGTCGGCGTAGTGGGTGACCTTGTCGTCCCCCGCCACGTAGTTGAACGCGACGAACCGGTACTCGGGCAGGTGCGCCGCCAGCTGCCGGTAGACCAGGCCGTGGCCGCCGGCGGGCGGGAAGCAGAAGATCGTCCGGTCCTGGTCGGGGTTGAACCACAGGTACGGCTGCGCGCCGCCCAGCCTGCCGGTGATGATGTGCTCGACCGTCTTGGCCATGCCGTGCAGGGTCGTGACCTTGAACAGGTGGCTGACCGGGATCGTGATGTTGAACTCGCCCTGGAGCCGGTAGATGAGCTCGATCAGCTTGATCGAGCTGCCGCCGACCTCGAAGAAGTCGTGCTGCAGGCCGACCTGCTCAAGGCCGAGGAGCGCCTTCCAGTGCTCGGCCATGCGCATCTCGTACAGCGTCACCGGCGCCTCGTAGGCCCGCTCCCCGGTGTCCGCCTCGGGCGCGGGCAGCGCCGCGACGTCGACCTTGCCGTTGGGCGTCAGCGGCAGCTCGGGCAGCTCGACGAAGTACGACGGGACCATGAAGGTCGGGAGGTACCCGGCCAGGTGCCTGCGCAGCTCGCGCCAGTCCAGGGACTCGCCCTGGGCGGGCACGCAGTAGGCGCACAGCGCGTTCTCGCCGCGCGCGTCCGCGACGACCGTGACCACCGCCTGCGCCAGCGTCGGCCAGGCGGCGAGCCGCGTCTCGATCTCGCCGATCTCGATGCGGTGGCCGCGCACCTTGATCTGCGCGTCGACGCGCCCGAGGAGCCGCACGTCGCCGTGGGCGTCCCAGCTCGCCAGGTCGCCGGTGCGGTAGAGCCGTAACGGTTCGGCCCCGTCCCCGCGGCCGAGGGTCACGGTGACGAAGCGCTGCGCGGTCTGCTCGGGGTCGCCGAGGTAACCGGTCGCGACGCCGTCGCCGCCGACCCACAACTCACCGGGGACGCCGGGCGGCACCGGCTCGCCGTGCTCGTCGAGGATGTACAGCGCGCTGTTGGGGAAGGGCCGCCCGATCGGCACCATCTGGCTGGGGTCGAGCTCGTCGGCCGGGCCCTCGAAGTAGGCGCTGTCGATGGTGGCCTCGCTGAGGCCGTAGGAGTTGACCAGGCGGGTCCGCGAGCCGCACAGGGCGCGCAGGCGCCGGTACTCCTCGACCTTCCAGGCGTCGGAGCCGACGATCAGCAGGCGCATGAAGTCCAGGCGCTCGCCCTCCCGCTCGCAGTAGGCCGTCAGGCCACGGACGATCGCGGGCACGAACTCGCCGCAGTCGACCTTCTCCTCCAGCATCGTCCGGTACAGCCGCGCGGTGTCGAACAGCAGCTCACGGCGGACCAGGACCAGGTTGCCGCCGGAGCACAGCGCGCGGACCAGGTCACCGGTGAAGACGTCGAAGGAGAAGCTCGCCATCTGCAGGTGCACCCGGACGTCCTCGTCCAGGCGGTAGGCCTCCCGCCAGGCGGCGTTGACGGAGGCCAGGTTGCGGTGGGTGACCTGCACGGCCTTCGGCCTGCCGGTCGATCCCGAGGTGTAGATGACGTAGGCGAGGTCGTCGAGCCCGACCTCGGACTCCGGCTCGTCGTCCCGCGCCTCCGCGGTGTCCCGGTGCAGTTCCTCCAGGGTCAGCGTCATCCCCGCCGCCCCGGCCAGGCTCTCCCGGCCCGACTCGTCGACGACGGCGAGCGCGGCGCCCGCGTTGCGCACCATGTAGGCCAGGCGCTCGGCGGGGTAGTCGGGGTCGAGCGGCAGGTAGGCTCCACCGGCCCGCAGCACCGCCAGCAGGGTGACGATCAGGTCGGGGGACTTGTCCAGGCACAGCGCGACCACCGCGCCCTCACGCACACCCAGGCCGCGCAGCCTGCCCGCCAGCGCCCTGGACCGCTCCTCAAGCTCGGCGTAGGTCAGCCGGACGGTCTCACCCGTCTCCGAGGGGGCCGTGACCGCGACCGCGCCGGGGTTCCTGGCGGCGGCCCTGCTGATCAGCTCGTGCACGGGGGTCTCGTACAGCGTCCTGCGCCTGGCACCGCTCCAGGTCTCCAGGACCCGCTCGCGCTCGTCGGCGGCGAGCAGTTCGAGGCGGGTCGCGGGCTGCGCCGAGGAGGCGCGGGTCAGCGCGTCGAGCAGGTTGACGTAGTGCGAGGCCAGGCGCTGTGCCGTCTCGGGCAGGAACAGGTCGGTGTTGTACTTGAACACGCAGTGGAAGCGCTGCTCGGCCTCGTCCTCGTAGGCCGAGAGCGTCAGGTCGAACTGCCCCTCCTCCTCGGGCAGCTCGATGTACTCCAGGCGGTAGCCGTACTTCTCGGTGGCGACCTTGTGGGCGAGCAGGATGAACATCGCCTGGAACACCGCCGAGCGGCTGGGGTCGTGCTGCAGGCCGAGCTTGTCCACCAGCAGCACGAACGGGTACTCCTGGTTGTCCAGGCCGTTGAGCACCGTGGTGTGGACCTGCGCCAGCAGCTCGGAGACCGACGGCTCACCGGCGAGGCTGACGTGCAGCGGCAGCGGGTTGACGAAGTAGCCGTACAGGGAGGCGAACTCCTCCTGGGTGCGGCCCGTCACCGGGCTGCCGACGATGATGTCGTCCTGTCCCGAGTAGCGGTGCAGCAGCAGGTAGTAGGCGCTCAGCAGCACCATGAACACGGTCATCTTGTTCTCACGGGCCAGCGCGTGGACGCGGGCGCTGAGGTCGGCGTCGAGCACGAAGAACTCGGAGGCGCCGTTGTTGGTCTGCACGGCCGGGCGGGGCTTGTCGACGGGCAGGCTGAGCAGCGGCACCTCGGCCGGCAGGTGACCGCGCCAGTAGTCGAGCATCCGCCGCGCGTCAGGACTGGCAAGGAAGCGGTTCTGCCAGTTGAGGAAGTCGAGGTAGGTGGCCGTCAGCGGCGGCAGCTCGACCTGCTCACCCCGGCGCAGACCCTCGTAGATGGCCAGCAGTTCCTCGATGAAGGTGAAGGTCGAGATGGCGTCGGAGATGATGTGGTGGACCGCCTTCATGATCACCCAGCGGTCCTCACCCCGCTTGAACAGGCGGAAGCGGACGAGCGGGTCCCGTTCCAGGTCGTACGGCCTGCGGTACTCACGGATGATCATCTGGTAGATGTCGTCCCACTCCTCGTCCTGCACGTCGAACAGGGCGAGGTCCTCCCTGGCCTCGGCGGAGATCCGCTGCAGCGCCTGCCCGTCCTGCAGGACGAAGTTGCCGCGCAGGATGGGGTGGCGCCGGATCAGCGCGCGGACGGCGTCGAACATCAGCTCGGGGTCGAGCTCGACCCGCACCTCGACCGCGCCGCCGATGTTGTAGGCGAAGCCGTCGGGGTTGAGCTGCTTGAGGAACCACAGCGCCTTCTGGTTCTGGGTCAGGGGGTACTGGTTCTCGTCCAGGTACACCTCGACCGCGGCGTCGGCGCCGTCGTCGTCCGCGTCCGCGGCGACCAGGGCGGCCAGGCCGTCGTGCAGCTGGGTGACCAGGTCTCCGACGGAGGTGCCGCTGAGCAGGGCGACCACCGGCAGCGCGACCTTGAGGTCGGCCTGGACCCGGGCCCGCACCTCCATCGCGAGCAGGGAGTCCAGTCCCAGGGTGTTGAGGCTGACCTCGGGCTCGACCTGCTCCGCCCGCACCCGCAGCACGCCCGCGACCAGCGCGGTGAACCGCTCGGTCACCAGGAGCCTGCGCTTGTCCTCGTCGGCCTCGCGGAAGGTGTCGAGGAAGCCCCCGCTCTCCGCGGGTGAGGAGGTGTCCGCGGCCGCGGCCAGCTCGGTCACCAGCAGCGGCGGCGAGTCGTACCAGGCCATGAAGACCGGCCAGTCGACGACGGTCGCGACCAGCAGCTGGGCCTTGTCCTGGCCGATGACGCGTTCGAGCACCGCCATGCCCGCGTCGGGTGGCAGCGAGCTCATCCCCCGGCTGTTGCGGTAGTGGTCGATCAGGCCGAGTTCCTCGATCATGCCGGTGGCCCAGGGGCCCCAGTCGAGGCTCAGCGCGGGCAGCCCCTTGGCGCGCCTGTGGTGCGCCAGCGCGTCCAGGAAGGCGTTGCCCGCCGCGTAGTTCGTCTGGCCCGCGGTCGTCAGCAGCGAGGCGATCGAGGCGAACAGCACGAAGTGCTCAAGCGGTTCGTCCCGCAGGTGGCGGTGGAGCAGGAAGGCGCCCGCGACCTTGGGGCCGTGGACGGCGTCGAAGGCCTGCCGGTCCATCTCGGGGACGAGCGTGTCGCGGACGTGGCCCGCGAGGTGGAACACGCCGCGGATGGGCGGGGAGTCGTTGCGCCGGTAGTCGTCGAGCCAGGCGGTCAGGGCCGCCTCGTCGGTGATGTCGAGCGGCGCCAGGATCACCTGGGCGCCGAGCGCCTCAAGCTCCTTGACGAAGCGCACGTTGCGGCCCGCGGTGGTGTCCGGGTCCGTCTCGCGCCATCGGTCTCGTTCCGGCAGCCGGGTGCGGCCGACGAGGATCAGCCTGCGGGCGCCCCGCGCGACGAGCGTGCGGCACATCAGCCTGCCGAGCGCGCCGAACGCGCCGGTCACCAGGTAGCCGCCGTCGGCGCGCAGCCGCAGCGGGAGCGGGCTGGTCAGGTCCGCGGCCTGCGCGAGCCTGCTGGTGTGGCGTTCGCCGCCGCGCAGGGCGATCTCTTCCTCGTCGTCGGTCAGCAGCTCACGCAGCAACGCCTCGGCCTCGGCCTTGACGTCCCCGCCCGCGGGGTCGAGGTCGACGAGCTTGCCGCGCCAGGTGGTCAGCTCCTGGTGGCGCAGCACCCGGGTGACGCCCCACGCGGGAGCGCCGAGCGGCTCGGCCGCCTCGTCCGCGGTGACGGCCTGCGCGCCCCGGGTGACGACGTGCAGCCTGCTGTCGTCCTGCCCCGCGGGAAGCGTCTGGGCCAGCGCGACCAGCGAGTAGGCGCCGAGGCCGTTGTGCCCGGCGAGTGAGTCGCGGTCGGTCTCCTCGATCGACGGCAGGTCGAGGTTCCACAGGTGCGCGACGGTGCCGAACGACGTGCCGCTCGCCTCCAGGCCGTCGAACAGAAGGGCGAGGTCGTCGGCGGAGCCGGGGACGACCGCGGACTCGCCGTCGGCGTCCTCAAGACGGTAGACGTCCGAGGGGCGGACCAGGTGGCAGCGGGTGCCCCGGGCGCGCAGCAGGCCCGCGAGCTCGTCGGCGACCCCTCGCGAGTCGGCGAGGATCAGCCAGTCCCGCGTTGTCTCACCGGCGTTCCCCGCCGCGCCCTCGCCGCTCTCGGCCGCGGGCTCGCCGTACGGCCTGCGGACCCAGGTCACCTCGGCCAGCCAGCCGTCGATGGTGCTCCTGCCGACCGCCGTCGAGGCCTTCTCGACGTCGGCGGCGCGGAAGCCGCTGATCCGGCCGAGCGAGGCGCCGTCGGCGTCGTGGACGGCGATGTCGCCGACCAGTTCGTCGCCGCCGCGCCGTACGACGGTCGCGTGCACCCACAGCGGCCGGTCGCCGACGGGGCGGACGCGCACCTCCTCGATCGACAGCGGCAGGCGGATGCCGGTCCCCTCGGTGTGGCTGAGGACCAGCGGCGTCAGCAGGGTCTGGAAGCAGGCGTCGAGCAGCGCCGGGTGGAAGTGCGCGTTGGCCGCGTCGCCGCCGAGCGCCTCGGGCGGGCGGATGCGGGCGAGCGCCTCGTCTCCGCCGATCCAGACCTCCTCGATCCCCTGGAAGGCGGGGCCGTAGTGGTAGCCCATGTCCGCCAGCGCCGCGTAGCAGCCCTCTCCCCGGAGGTGGCGTTCGCTGCGCGCCTTGATCCCCTCGATGTCGAGTGCCGGGTTGAGCCTGCGGTGCTGGCCCGCGCGCACGACGCCGCCCGCGTGCACGACCCGGTCGCCCGAGCCGTCGGGCACCGTGGCCACGGTGAAGGACGCCCCCTCCGAGGAGAAGGACAGCTGGACCGTCCTGACCTCGCCCTCGGGCAGGAACAGCGCCTTGCGCAGCTCGACGTCGGCCAGGGTCGCCTCCGTGCCGCCGGTCATCGCCAGCACCGCCTGGGTCGCCATCTCCAGGTAGCCCGCCGCGGGGAACAGCGCGTTGCCCTGGATGCGGTGGTCGTCGAGGTAGGGCAGCGCCTCGGTGTCGAGCTTGACCTCCCAGGTGGGCTCGGTCATGGCCAGGCGGCGGCCGAGCAGCGGGTGGTCGAGCCTGCCGAGCCGTACCTGCCTGACCTGCTCGGGCTCGGTCCAGTAGCGGTCGCGCCGCCACGGGTAGCGCGGCAGCGTCACCGTCTCACCCGAGGGGTAGAGCCTGTCCCAGGCGATGTCGACACCCAGGTTGTGCAGGGCGGCCAGCGACATGGTGAAGCGCGCGTTCTCATCCTCCTGGCGGCGGATGGAGGGCAGCGTCCTGCCCTCGACGTCCTTGGCCTCCAGGCACTCCTTGATCGAGTGGCCCAGCACCGGGTGCGGCCCGATCTCAAGGAACAGGCCGTAGCCGTCGTCGGCGAGGCGGTCGACGGCGGCGCGGAAGCGGACGCTGTCGCGGACGTTGTGCCACCAGTACTCCGCGTCCAGCTCGGGGCCGCGCGCGAGGCCCTCCTTGCCCGTCAGGTAGAGCGGGACCCGTGCGGGGTGTCCTTCGAGCCCGGCCAGCGAGGACAGCAGCTCGTCCTTGATCAGGTCCATCTGCGCGCTGTGGTAGGGCACCCGCACGGTGAGGAACTTGGCGAAGATCTGCTCGGCCTGCAGCTCGGCCTGCAACCTGCCGAGCGCCTCCTCCTCGCCCGCCAGCGTGATCGCGGTCGGGCTGTTGACCGCGGCGACCGAGATCAGGTCGCCGTAGGGGGCGACGCGGCTCCGCGCCTCGTCCTCCGGCAGGCTCACGGCGAGCATGGTGCCGGTGCCGACCAGCTTCTGCTGCAGGCGGCTGCGGTGCAGCACGACCCTGACCGCCTCGCGCAGGTCGTAGACGCCCGCCTCGTGGAAGGCGGCGACCTCGCCGGTGCTGTGCCCGACGATGGCGTCGGGGTGCACGCCGTAGGAGCGCCACAGCGCCGCCAGGCCGATCTGCACGGCGAAGTTGGCGGGCTGCGCCAGCCAGGTCTCCGCCATGTTGGAGTCGGCCTCGGCCGCGCCCATCTCCTCGATCAGCGACCAGCCCGCCTGCTGGCGGATCTCACGGTCGCAGTCTTCGATCACCTCGCGGTAGACCGGCTCGCTCTCAAGGAGCTGGCGGCCCATGGCCCACCACTGGGGGCCCATGCCGGTGAAGACCCACACCAGCTCGGGCCGCGGTCCCTCGCGCCGCTGGTCCTGCAGCACGTACGGCCCCTGCTCGCCGCGCAGGTAGTCGGCCAGGCGCTCGTCGAGCGACTCGGGTGAGGAGTAGACCACGGAGAGCCGTGATTCGAGGTGCTGACGGCGGCGGGCCAGCGTGTAGCCGAGGTCACCGGGCGAGACACCGGCCGCGAGCTCCTGCCTGACGCCCCTGACCAGTTCGGGCAGGGCCTGCGGGTCGCGCGCGGTCAGCGGCAGGATGGCGTGTCCCGTGTCGCGCGCGGGGGCGGGCTCGGCCGGGCGTGACGGAGCCTCCTCAAGCAGGACGTGCGCGTTCGTGCCGCCGAAGCCGAAGGAGTTCACGCCGGCGCGCGCCGGTCCCTCGTGCTCGGGCCAGTCGGTCGGCTCCGCCGGGATCTCGTACGG
Source organism: Streptosporangium sp. NPDC020072 (assembly GCF_040631445.1). Taxonomy (NCBI): domain Bacteria; kingdom Bacillati; phylum Actinomycetota; class Actinomycetes; order Streptosporangiales; family Streptosporangiaceae; genus Streptosporangium; species Streptosporangium sp. NPDC020072. Next base: position 43,096 of record NZ_JBEYAB010000018.1, read on the forward strand.
CATCGACTCCAGGTCGATGGCCGGGTTGACCTGTTCGAGGTTGATGTGCGGGGGGATCTTCCTGTGTTTCAGGGCCAGGGTGGTCTTGATCAGACCGGCGATCCCCGCGGCCGACTCGGTGTGCCCGATGTTCGTCTTGACCGAGCCGACGTAGCACTTGGCGCCGGGTCTGCGGCCGATGGACAGCGCGCGGCCGAGCGCGCCCGCCTCGATCGGGTCGCCGACCGGTGTCGATGTGCCGTGCGCCTCCATGTACTGCAGGCTGCCGGGTTCGACGCCCGCCTCGGCGCAGACACGCTCGATCAGCCTGACCTGGGCGTCGGGGTTCGGCACCGTGATGCCGTTGGTACGGCCGTCCTGGTTGACCCCGCTGCCCACGATCACCGCGTGGATCGGGTCGCCGTCGCGCAGGCTGTCCTCAAGGCGCTTGAGGGCGACCACGGCGACGCCCTCGGCGCGCACGTAGCCGTTGGCCGAGGCGTCGAAGGTGCGCGAGCGCCCCTCGGTGGACAGGAAGCCGCCCTTGGTCTCCGCGACGGTGTACTGCGGCGTCATGTGCAGCAGGGTGCCTCCGGCGAGCGCGAGGCTGGTCTCGCCCCTGCTCAGGCTCTGGCACGCCAGGTGCACGGCCACCAGCGACGAGCTGCAGGCCGTGTCGAGGGAGACACTGGGGCCGCGGAAGTCGAAGCAGTAGGAGATGCGGTTGGAGACCATCGTCATCATGGTCCCGGTGGCGGTGTGCGCCGCCAGGGTCTCGAAGCTCAGGTCGGCGAACTGCAGGATCTTGTAGTCCAGGGTGAAGGCCCCGACGAACACTCCGACGTCGGTCCCGGCCAGTTCGCCGGGTTTCTGGCCGCCGTCCTCCAGCGCCTCCCAGGCCACCTCGAGCAGCTTGCGCTGCTGCGGGTCCATGTGGTCGGCCTCGCGGGGACTGATGCCGAAGAAGGCGGGGTCGAACTCGTCGAAGCCGTCGATGTAACCGCCCCTGCCGCCGACGAGCCTTCCCGGCTTCGTCTTGTCCCGGCTGCCGAGCGTCGCGACGTCGTAGCGGTCGGCGGGTGTCGGCGTGATGCAGTCCTTGCCCTCGATCAGGTTCTGCCAGAACGTGCGGTGATCGGAGGCTCCTCCGGGGAATCTACACCCGATACCGATAATGGCGATCTTGTCACGGAGAGTAGCATTACTGAGGTCCGTCACGATTGATCCTTGTGTGATGGCGCTGTGCGCGAGCATGAGGGGAAAGCGGACAACAGTGGACGCGCCCGTACGGCGCGCGTTCCCGACCTGGTCAGGCGGCCGGGCCACCGGCCTCCGGCGACGAAACCGCGGGGCGTCGGCGCCAGGGGTGGGAGAAGGTGGCAAGGACTGCGTCCGTCCTGGGGAAGGACGCGGGGTCCGTCAGCCCTACGGCGACCGGTGTGCGGCCGGAACGCCATGTGAAGCTGCCGAACATGAGATCCCAGATCGACAGGTCGGAGCCGTAGTGACCGGCTTCCGACAGGTCGGTGCTGTGATGGAGACGGTGCTGCTCTGGACTCGCGAAGACGTAGTTGAGCGGGCCGATGCGGATGTCGGCGTTGACGTGTACGAAGTAGCCCTGCGCGACGACGAACAGGCCGACCGCGAAGACCGCCTCCTGGGAGAAGCCGGCCAGCGCCAGCGACAGCTGCACGATCCCTTGCTCGAACAGGACGTCGAAGACGTGGTTGACGCCGTTGTTGGCGACGTTGACCTTCTCGGGGACGTGATGGACACCGTGCAGGCGCCACAACAGGGGGCGGGTGTGCGCGAGCCGGTGGACCACGTAACTGGCCAGCGAGCCGACGAGAAGGGCCGTGGGGATCTCCGCCCACAGGGGGATCATCGGGACCCGGACCGCCAGGACGCCGACGAGGGTCGTCACCAGGAACTGCGCCACGCTGCTGGTGGCGAGCGTCAGCACGAGGTAGAGACCGTACCAACCCCATTCGCGGCGGTCGGGATGCCAGCCACGCTCGTAGGGGACCACCCGTTCGAGCAGTGCGAGGTATGCGATCGTGCCGGCCAGGAAAAGAGCGCTGACCTGACCGAAATCCAGGTGGCGGCCTATGGCCACCACGGCTGTCGAAACGACGGCGACGAGAAGGACGGGGTAGGCGCAACGGCGCACGAGACGGCGCGCCGGAAACGTGAAACTGTTTAACCTTCGCCGCCGTTGCGACACTTGTTCGAACATAATACCCATGCCACGCATCCACCTAAAAAGACTCGAACGACCGCAAATCGGTCAAAGGAACGGCGGATACGGAAATCACGGCGGCGACCTCCGGCGGAACGGGAGAGCTCCCCCGAAGCCCGTCATCTTCACCCCCCCTCCCCCGAAGACGCTCTCGCGCATGACATCCCTCTATCAAGAGTCCGGACAACGTCACAGTACTCCAAAATGGCTTTGACCTGGGCAGATTTGGGCTGGCGACAATTTTCCCATGTTCGGACAATGCGGTAATTCATCCCCCATCGTTCGACATTCAGACGTAACCACAGGCACCAACCGGAATCAATATGACGCGGACCAGATTTTTTGCAGGCCACCCTCAACCCATAGAAGCAATGACAGAAACCCGGGTTTGCGGGCGCAGTTAATAATCTATTCTTTCAGCCCCAAACCGGATTTACGGACAACCCTTTCTGGTTTTACATGAGCAAGTAATGGACATAAGGTGCATGCAGTGCAAACCATGTAAACCATTGGTTAACTTAATATTTCGCGCCAACCTTTGATGTGTATTCATGGCGGCGGATAACCTCGTCCCGGATTTCCGAAAAAGTTTCGGCCGCGACACCCGCCGTTCCCCCTCCCGCACCCGGTGCGCCGCTCCGCGCGGAACGGCACGGAGCGGCACCGAGCGGCACGGGTGGAGGGAACACCGTGGGGAACAGGGACGGACTCCGGGAGGCCAAAGTGAATCTGACCATGGGGCAACGCTCGAATGACCGTTCGTGGGGCACAGCGAGAAGATGAGCAGCGGACGGCCGGGTCCTGGCGCGACGACGGACGCCCGGGGCGCCCCGCGCGCCAGACCCTCCCTTCCGGATGCGACGGGCGGGATCCTGCTGACCGCCATGGTCGCGGCGCAGGTCGTGTCCGGTCTCGACTCCCGGCCCGCCCGGCTGACCGGTCTGATCGTGCTGTTGCTCACGGTCTGTGCCCTGGCCTTCGCCGCCGGGACGTACGGTCCGTTCAGGGCCTCTGCGGCCCTCTGCGCCGCGGCCGCGGCGGGGTACGCCGCCGAGTGGGTCGGCGTCAGAACAGGGCTGCCGTTCGGCGGCTACGCCTACACCGGCGTCCTTTGGCCGCAGCCGGGCGGGGTTCCCGTGATCGTGGCGCTCGCCTGGGGCGGCATGGGACTGGCCGCGCACGCGACGGCACTGGCCGCCACCACGGTTTCAAGGGGCGGCCGGGTCACACGGATCGTGCTCGGCGCCTGCGCGCTCACCGCCTGGGACCTGTTCCTCGACCCGCAGATGACGCGGCTCGGCCTGTGGACCTGGCATGTCCCCGGGCCCTACCGCGGTGTCCCGCTGAGCAACTTCGCCGGCTGGCTGCTGGTCTCGCTGCTGGTCATGGTCCTGATCGACGGAATCACCGCGGCAGGCGCCATGACGAGCGCGGGGCTCGTGGGTCTCTACACCGTGATGGCCCTGATGGAGACGGTCGGCTTCGCGGTGGTCTTCACCCCGCCCGACCCCCTGGTGGCCGTCCTGGGAGGGGTCTGCATGGGGTGCTTCGCCGTGGCCGCCTGGTCGGGCGTCAGAAGAAGGAGCCGCGCGTGGCAGACGTGATCGTGGTGGGAGGCGGCGTCGGCGGGATGGTCTCCGCCCTTCTGCTGGCAGGGCGGGGCCACCGGGTGCGCCTGTACGAGCGGCTTGACCGCCTCGGCGGCAAGCTGGCCGAGCACCGGCGTGACGGCTTCGCCTTCTCCCTGGGCCCGTCGCTGCTGACCATGCCGCATCTGTTCGCCGGGCTCGGCCTCGACCTCGTCGAACCCCGGGAACTGTGCCGCTACCGCTTCGCCGACGGCTCGGTGCTGACGGCCCGCCGTGATCCCGGCGCCATGGCCGCGGAGGTCGACCGGCTCGCGCCCGGGGAGGGCCGGAACTGGCTGGCTTTCCACCGCTGGGGACGGACCTGTCTTGAGGCGTCGCACCGCACGTTCTTCGCGGGCCCGATCGACCGGCCGCCCGCGCAAGCACGACTGTCCGACCTGTTCGCGGTCGCGCCAGGCCGTACGCTCGACGGTCTGGCCAGGCGTTTCTTCACCGATCCCCGCCTGCGGCAGTACACGGGACGGTATGCGACCTACGCGGGGGCGAACCCCTACCGGGCTCCGGCGGCGCTGGGATGCGTCCCCGCCCTCGAACACGGGCAGGGAGGCTGGTACGTGCGTGGCGGCCTGCCCCGTCTGGCGGACGCCCTGCGGGCACGGCTTGAGGAGGCCGGGGTCGAGGTGACACTGCGCACCGGGGTCACCGACGTGCTCGCCGACTCGGAGCGGGTCCTGGGGGTACGGCTCGCCTCGGGAGAACGCGAGCGGGCCGACGTGGTGATCGCCAACGTCGACGCGGCGGCGCTGTACGGGCGGCTCCTGCCTGACCGGCGGCGGCTGCGGCGGATCGCCAGGCTCGGCAGGTCGTCCTCGGCGTTCCTGCTGCTGGCCGGCGTCGAGGGCAGGACCGAAGGCCTGGCGCACCACTCGGTGGTCTTCTCAGCCGACTACCGGCGGGAGTTCGCCGACATCTTCGAGCGGCACAGGCCCGCGGAGGATCCGACCGTCTACGTCGGCTGCTCGGCCGTCGACGACTCGTCGCAGGCACCGGACGGCGCGGAGAACTGGGTGATGCTGGTCAACGTCCCCGCCCGTGATCCGCTGCGGTGGCCGATGTCGCCGTCCGCCTACCGGGACCTGGTTCTGGAACGCCTGGCCGCACGTGGCCACGACCTGTCGGGAAGGCTGCGTTTCGTCGACCTGTTCACCCCCGCCGATCTGCGGGACCGTTACGGCGCATGGGGCGGGGCGATCTACGGCGGCGCCTACGACGGCCCGCTGGCGCCCTTCAGGCGTCCGGGCAACAGAGGGCCCAGACGTGGCCTCTACCTGGTCGGCGGTTCCGCGCATCCCGGCGGCGGGCTGCCGCTGGTGACGCTGGGCGGTCGCATCGTGGCCTCGCTCGTGGAGGAGGACTTCTCCCTGAAGCAGGACGCCCGCCGTCCGCGTATCCGGACGCGCCGATGAGGACTCCGATGAGGGCACTGACCGTGCTCCAGGCGGCGGCCGCGGTCACCGCCGCGGTGCGGCTCGCCCGCGGCCGTGACCGCCTGCCTCCGCTGAGTCCCACGACGACGGATACGCCGGTCTCCGTGGTCGTACCGGCCCGCGACGAGGAGGAGCGCATCGGTCCCTGCCTGAAGGCGCTCCTGGCCGATCCCGCGGTGGCCGAGGTCGTCGTCGTGGACGACGAGTCACGGGACGGCACCGCCGCCCTGGCGGCAGGGCTTGGCGCCAGGGTCGTCGCGGGCACGCCGCCGCCCCGTGGCTGGGTCGGCAAGCAGTGGGCGCTGCGGCAGGGGGTCACGGCCGCGGTCAACGACGTCGTGGTGGCCCTCGACGCGGACACCAGGCCCGCCCCCGGCCTGGTCGGGGCGCTCACCGCCGCCCTGGCGCACCACGACCTGGTCAGCGCGGGTCCGCGCTTCGTCTGTGACGGGGTCGCCGAGCAGGCACTGCACGCCTCCTTCCTGGCGACGCTGGTCTACCGGTTCGGCCCGATCGGGCCGTCAACGCCACCGCCTCCCCACCGGGTCGTGGCCAACGGCCAGTGCATGGCCTTCCGCCGTACGGCGATGCTGGAGGCGGACGGGTTCGGCAGGGTGCGCGGGCACATGACCGACGACGTGGCGCTGGCCAGGCTCCTCGCGGCGGATGGCTGGGCGGTCACCTTCCTGGACGCGGGCGGGCTGCTGGAGGTGGACATGCACGAGTCCGCCGCCGGGGTGTGGCGTGAGTGGGGCAGATCGCTGCCGTTGCGCGACGTCACCGGGCCCGGCTGGCAGGCCGCCGACCTGGCGGTCGTCTGGCTGACGACCGCCCTGCCCGTCCTGCGGCTGCTCTCCGGCAGGCCGACCCGTCTCGATCTGGGACTGCTGGCCGCGCGGACACTGCTGGCCCGCGCGTTGCGCGGCAACTACGCCGTACCGGGGCCCGGCGTGCTGCTTTCTCCGCTGCTGGATCCGCTGACGGCCGTACGGCTGACGCAGGCGACGCTGCGCCCCGTGCGCTCGTGGCGTGGCCGCCGCTACCCCGCCGCCGAGATGGGCGCTCTCACGTACCGTCCGCCGCCCGGCCCGCGTGGGAGGACCGGGCGGCCTGTCCGAAACGAAGGCCGATGAGACACATCAGCGCCCCCGTCGCGGCCACCTGCCCGATCGGGGTGAAGAACAGCTGGAGGAGCGGCAGACCGAAAACCGCGACCCTGGCCCCGACCGCGAAGGAACGCGCGGTCAGGGCGGCCAGGACCAGGACCACGACGCCCAGCAGGAAGGCCGGGGGACAGATCACGGCGAAGCCGCCGACGAAGGTGAGGACGGACCGGCCGCCCCTGAATCCGGCGAACACCGGCCATGCGTGCCCGGCCATCGCGGCGGCCACCGCCAGGTACACCGGCACGACGCCGCCGCCGGCGACCACGCCGGTCCCCGTGGTGTGCGCGCCGCTCACCGCCAGGGCCAGCCCTGCGGCGAGCGTGCCCTTGAGGGTGTCGCCCGCGAAGACGGGTACGGCGGCCCGCCGGCCGAGACTTCGCATGACGTTCCAGAAGCCGGGGTTGCGGTCCCCCGTCTCGCGGGGATCGAAGCCGTGGATCCGCCCGACCAGTACGGCGACCGGCACGGATCCCAGGAGGTAGCCGCCGATGAGAGCCACCAGCGCGCAGAGCGGTCCGGGAGTCATCGCCTCATTCCATCTCGTCAGATATGCGGATCTGGGGGCTGTCGGTCACATGGCCTTCGACCGGCCTTCACTCACGGGCACCGACGGGCTGGTGTTCTGGCGGCTGCTCGGCACCGGCCGTGGCGCGTCGATGAGCCTGGGCGCGGACCTGCGCCGCTGGGCTCTGTTCGCGGTCTGGCGGCACGAGGCCGCCCTCGACGGCTTCCTCGCGACCTCCCCGATCGTGGCGCGCTGGCGCGGGCGGGCCGTGGAGGCATGGCAGGTACGGCTGAGGCCGCTGGCCTCGCGTGGGAGGTGGGGTGGCGTCGAACCGTTCGGCTCCGGCATACCGGAGGCGGGCGGAGACGACGCGGCGGGCGGCGGGCCGGTGGCCGTACTCACCCGGGCGTCGATCCGGCCGTCCCGGCTGGTGGCGTTCTACCGGTCCGTTCCCCGGGTCGACCGTCTCCTGCTGGGCCAGGACGGCTGTCTGGCCTGCGTCGGCGTCGGCGAGTGGCCGCTGGCCAGACAGGCGACGTTCTCGCTGTGGCGCGACACGGGCGCGGTACGGGACTTCGCCTACCGGGGACGGGCGCATCGGGAGGTGATCGAGCGAACCAGGGCACAGCGGTGGTACTCCGAGGAGTTGTTCGCCCGGTTCGCGCCGTACGCCAGTGAGGGGACCTGGAACGGCGCCGACCCCATCGCCTGAGGGGAGCGCCCGGCTCATCGAACGGACTCGGCGGCGGGCCAGTCCCCGGGGCGGCCGGTGACGCCGCCGTCTGCCAGGGCACGGGCGAGCACGCAGGCCCGTGCGATCGTCGCTGCCCCGGACGCGCCGTGCGAGACGACGACGGTGCCGCGCAGACCGAGCAGCGCCGCCCCGCCGTGGGTTTCGGGGTCATAGCGGCGGGTGACCTCACGCAACGCCTCGGAGGTGGCGATTCCCCCCTCCGCGACCAGGGTGAGCGCCGCGCGCACCGTCCCTTCGACGTTCTTGAGCACGATGTTGCCGGTGAACCCGTCGGTGACGATCACGTCCACGGTCCCGGCCAGCACATCGTGTCCCTCGACGTTGCCGTGGAAGCGCAGGGGCAGGCTGGACAGCAGCTCCCCCGCCCCACGGGTCACCCGGTTCCCCTTCCCGGGTTCCGAGCCGATCGACAGCAGGCCGACGGACGGGTCCGGCACGCCGAGGACCAGCCGGGCGTAGGAGGTGCCGAGCACCGCGAACTGGGCGACCATCTCCGGCACCGGATCGGCGGTCGCCCCGGCGTCGATCAGCACGGTCGCGCCACCGGTCACCGAGGGCAGGGCGACGGCCAGGGCGGGCCTGAGCACGCCCGGCGCCCTGCCGATGCCGCGGACAGCGCACGCCACGACGGCCCCGGTCGGGCCCGAGGACACGAACGCCGAGGCGTCGCCCCGCCCGACCAGTTCACAGCCGATCCTCAGGCTTGAGGCGGCCTCGGTGGCCGCCGCGCCCGGCTCGTCCATCGGGATCACCTCCTCCGCGTGCACCACGCCGATCTCCCCGAGGGCGCCGTGTCGCGCCAGGTGCCGGCGGATCTCCCCGGATCTGCCGACGAGCACGACGGGGACGCCGTACTCGCGGCTGGCCACGACCGCACCGCCGACCGTCTCGGCTGGGCCGTGGTCTCCGCCCATGGCGTCGACGGCCACCGGATCAGGCATCGCGCCCTCCTTGGGGACTCCGGGTGACCACCCGGCGTTCGGCCCTGTCCGCCACACAGGCCGCGTACAGGTGCCGGGTGAAGACGGCCAGTCTGCGGCCCAGCGACACGACCGCCCTGGCGCCGAGGACGTCGTGGCGGGCCGCCTCGATACGGCTGAGGATCTCGCCGTACAGCTCGTGGGCGGCGCGGACGCACGGCTGGGAGGAGGGGATCAACAGGTCGATCCCCTCGGCCGCGCGTCTGTAGTGCTCACGAGCCCGCTCGGTCTCGAAGGCCAGCAGCTCGCGCAGGGCGCGGGTGGGGGTGGGCCGCCCCAGGTCTGCGACCCGTACCCCGAACCTCTCCAGGTCCTCCAGCGGCAGGTAGACCCGGCCACGTCGCAGGTCCTCGGACACGTCACGCAGGAAGTTCGTCAGCTGGAAGGCGAACCCGAGCTGCCTGGCGGGTTCGCGGGCCCGTTCCACCATGCCGGGCAGCGCCTCCAGAACCGGCAGCATCATGGTGCCGACGACCGCCGCCGACCCCTCCATGTAGCCGAGCAGGTCGTCGTAGGTGGTGTAGCGGCTGACGGTCAGGTCGGCCCGCATCGAGGCGAGGAAGGACTCGATGTCGCCGTGGTCGATGCCGAACGAGCGCACGGTCTGCGCGAACGCCGGAAGCACCGGATCATCCTGGGGGACACCCGCGAGGGCGTGGGCCGTACGTACGGCGAACCCGTCCAGCGCGGCCGCCCGGTCCCCGGTCATCGCGAAAGAGTCCACGATCTCGTCGGCACGGCGCGCGAAACCGTACAGGGCGTGTACGTGGGGACGTTTCCAGGCCGGCAGCAGCCGGGTCGCCAGGTAGTAGGAGCGGCCGTGGCGGGCGTTGAGTCTGCGGCAGAGTTCGTAGCTGGTGGTCAGCGTCACCGGAGGCGCCAGGGTCATCGGGATGTCCTCAGGATGCGTTCCGCGGCCAGCCTGCCGGAGATCAGCACCGGCGGCACGCCGACGCCGGGGGCGGTGTGCATTCCAGCGAAGTGCAGGCCGGGGACACGGCCGGCCGCGCCCGCCGGTCTGAACCAGGCCGTCTGTGTGAAGCGGTGGTCCAGGGCGAAAGGGGTGCCCGCCGAGTGGCCGAGCCCGGCCCAGGCGGGCGGGTCGAAGGTCAGCCGGGAGTCCTGCGAAAGGTCGCCGTAGCCGAGGCCGGCCAGTCTGCCGAGCAGACGCTCGCGCAGGTACGGGGTCAGACGGGTCCAGTCTCCTTCGCCACGCAGGTTCGCGGTCGGCTCCAGCACGGTGAGCGTCGCGTGGCCCTCGGGGGCGGCGGAGGAGTCGGACTCGGGGTAGGTGACCAGCAGGCTGGGGTCGGGCTGTGGCCTGCCCGCGCGCAGGGCGGAGAAGCCGGAGTCCCAGTCGCTGCCGAAGTGCAGCGTGTGGTGAGCCTGGTCGGCCAGCCTCCGGTCGAGGCCGAAGTGCATGACCAGGCACGAGGGTGAGAAACGGGGGCGGCGCAGGCGCCAGTCCTTCGCCTCGGGCGGCAGCAGCCCCTGATGGGCGCCGGGCAGGTCGCAGGCGACCACGACGTGCCGGGCGGGCAGACGTTCGCCGGTGTCGAGCCGTACCGCGCGGACCCCGTCGTGGCCGGTCTCGACCCTGACGGCCCGCGTGCCGTACCTGATGCGCGCCCCGGCCTTCCGCGCCACGTCGGCCAGTGCCCGCGGGATGGCGTGCATGCCGCCGTCTGCGGGGAAGAAGACACCGCCGACGGTGTCCATGTGCGCGATCACGGCGTAGATGCCGAGGGCCTGACGAGGGGACAACCCCACGTACAGAGCCTGGAAGGTGTGCGCCCTGATCAGCCTGGGGTCGGTGAGGTGGGCCTTGACGAGCCGGTCGAGGCGTCGCAGACCCCCCAGAGAGGCCAGCCTCGCCAGGGCGAGAGGGCGCAGCAGGCTCCGCAACCGTGTCACGTCACGGTCGATGAAGTCGTGCCACTCCGCGGTGAAGAGCTCGCCGAGCCTCGCCCTGAAACGGAGATACCTGTCGGCCTCGGCCGCTCCGCACAGCTCGCGTACCCGTTCGGCCATGGCGTCCCGGCCGGCGACCACGTCCAGGTGGGAACCGTCGTGGAAACGCAGCCGGTAGTAGGGGTCCAGACGCCGCAGCGGCAGCAGGCTCTCCATGTCGTGCCCTGCCGCGGCGAAGACGTCGGCCAGCACCTGCGGCATGGTCAGCACGGAGGGACCTGTGTCGAAGCGGTAGCCGTCCAGGCTCACGGAGCCGCAGCAGCCTCCAGGCACGTCCCTGGCCTCGACGAGCGTGACGTCCCTGCCCGCCGCGGCCAGCCTGACCGTCGCCGCCAGGCCGCCGAGCCCGGCGCCGACGACCACGACCGGGCTCACGCCCTCCTCCGCGTCGCCAGGTCGGCCAGCTCGCCGAGCCCGCGCACGACCTCCGCCGGCAGGTCCGCCTCGTCCAGGGCCGTCCTGGCCAGGGAGACCAGGTCCGTGATGCGTTCCTCGGCCGTCTCCAGGGCTCCCGTGGTGACGATCAGCCGTCGGGCCGCCGCGACGTCCGCCTCGTCGTGGACGTCGTCGAGCAGCGCGGCGTCGTACCGGCCCGCCCGCTCCCTGGCCGTCGCGGTGAGCCAGGTGTGTTTGCCCTGGCGCAGGTCTGCGCCGACGGGTTTGCCGGTGACCTCCGGGTCGCCGAAGACACCGAGCACGTCGTCGCGCAGCTGGAACGCCTCCCCGAGGGGCAGGGCGTAGGCGCTGAGCGGGGCGCGCCGCCTCGGGTCGCCGCCCGCGACGGCGTGGCCGAGGTGCAGGGGGCGCTCGATGGTGTACTTGGCCGACTTGTACGTCGCGACCCGAGCGGCCTCGACCGGGCTGCTCGCTCCCCCGGCCGCGTAGGCGAGGTCGAGATACTGGCCGCCGACGACCTCGGTCCTCATCCGGGTGAAGACCTCGAACGCGTCGGTGAGGTGGGGCCCGGCGCGCAGCAGCGCCGCGTCGGCCCAGGTGTAGGCGAGCATGCCGAACAGGGTCGCGGCCGACTCCCCGAAACGCCGCCCGTCCCCCCGCCAGCCCCGTCCGCCGTGGTGCTCGGCGAGCGCGAGGTGTACGGCGGGCCTCCCCCGCCGGGTCTCCGCCTCGTCCATCACGTCGTCGAGGATCAGCGCGCACGCGTGCACGAGCTCGACCGCGCAGCCCGCGGCGAGCACGGCCTCGTCCCCTGGTTCGCCGCCCGCCGCCCGGTGCCCCCAGTGGACGAAGGCGGGCCTGAGACGTTTGCCGCCCTGGCGGACGAAACCGAGCAGGGTGTGCCGTAGTAAGTCGAGGTCCTCACCCAGGAAGGCCATCTCCGCTGTCTCCCGCTCCAGGAACTCGTCCAGGTAGCGGCTCATCCGCTCGCGAAGATGATCGGTTTCGCGGGTGACGGTGGCCATGGGCGTCGCTCCTCTGTCTTGTTGGGGGTAACTTCGCAGCCGCAACCGCATTCGGATGCGCCTACCGGAGAGCGAGCCGGAATGGGCCATGATCATCGCATTCCCTGACGATCCATCCCCGGGCTCCGTGCCAATAAATCACCCCATCACGCAAGAAGTCGCAAAAAAGGCCATAAAACGCCCTGATGTGGTCAAGCGTGCTCCGGCACGTCCGCGGGCCCGGCGGCCTGGGCGGACTCCAGGAACTGGACGGAGTCGAGGAAGAGGTCGTCGCCGCCCACGGTCTCGACGTCGGTGCCGTCACACTCGACGCAGACGGAGCGCGGGACGAACGCCGCCGCGGTCTGGCCGCACCTGCGGCAGATGAGCTGGGCGGGGACGATGAGCAGCTCCACCTTCGCCCCCTCGGCCAGCGAGCCCTCCGCGACCTTGGCGAAGGCGTGATTGATCTCCGGCTCCGTCACCCGGAGCAGGGCGCCCGCGTGCACCCTGGCCCGGCCCACCCTCCGGCCCTCCGCGCGTTCCTCGACCGCGATGAGGATCGCCTCCGCGACCCCGAACTCGTGCATGCCCGATTCCCTCGTTCCCGGTTTGTCCTGTTCCTCAGCGGCTTCCCGCCGCGCGGAGTGTCACGTCCCACCGTTCTCCGGGCGGCCGCCCCGGCGCCCGAGACGGGGCAGGACCCGGTAGACCACCCAGCCGGCTCCCGTCACCAGCGCCCTCGTCACCACCGTTGTCGCCGCTGTCGTCACCGCGGTCAGCGGCCGTCGCGGCAGTCCTCCTCCCATGGCGAAGCTCCTCACGCGATGGCCTCCTCATCCCCCGCCTGCGCGGGGTCGTCCGGGTGGTCGGGCAGGACCACGGGCGAAGAAAGCACCGCGTCACGGTGCCCCGGCTCACCGACCAGCGCGGGCCAGGTGTGCTCGTTACGGCAGGCACGGGCGAACGGCCCGGCCCATTCGGGGGGATCGGCGAGCGAGACGAAGCCTCCGCCGTCTGTCTCGACGATCAGGTGCGCCGAAAGCAGCGACCGCCGCAGCGCGTACTCGCCCGAGACCCCCCGCCCGATCAGGAGCGCGGTGTTGCGCGCCACGACACGCAACCGGATGAGCCCGCACGGCCCGGCCAGGCGTTCGGCGCTCATCGTGAGGGCAGCGTCCAACGGCAGGTGCTCGCAGACCACCCGCCCCTCCGGTCCGCCGCGGGGGCCGCGGATCTGCTCGGTGAAACGGTCCCCGGGGACGTTCACCTCCGTCGTCCGCTCCCCGCCGAGCAGTACGGCCAGCGGGAAGGACACTCCGATCTCGCGCTCGGTCGCCTCGTCGTAGGACAGGAAGGTCCCCTCCCCGGACTCCGGCCGGGTGCGCTCGACACCGCACCTCCTGAGGTGCAGGAAGCGCAGGCACAGGTGGACCGAGGCGTCCTGCGCCCGTTCGAGCAGGCACTCGGTCATGCTCCACGAGGTGCCCTCCTCCTCGGGACGTCCCGGCGGCACCAGCGTTCCCGGCCGCTCCCCCGGGGCCGCGGGCGACCGGTCCCGGTACAGCACGGCGTCGGCGACCCTGCGGGCGATCCGCGCGGGCACGCCGGAGGGGATCCCGTCTCCGGTCCACGCCGTCATGCCGCCTCCCGCCACCTCGCGCCCGTCGCCCGCCGATACCCTGTCGCCGCTGTGCCACCGTCCTGTGTCTCTGTCCTGTGTCTCTGTCCTGTCGCCGCCCGCCCTCAGCCCGTGCCCGGCGGGTTCACCCCGAGCGCTCGCTGGGTGAGTTCCCACAGCACGTGGTAGACCGTCGCCTGGGCCTCCTGGACCCGGTGCGCCGACGACGACGGGATGACGAAGAGATAGTCGAGCAGGCCGAGCCCGGCCATCCTGCCGCCCTGGTCACCGGCCAGGCCGATGGTGAGCATGCCCTGGTGCGCGGCCTCCTCCAGGGCCCGCAGGACGTTGAAGGAGCCGCCGCTCGTGGACAGGCCGAGGGCGATGTCGCCGCGCCTTCCGAGCGTGGCCAGCTGACGCGCGAAGACGGCCTCGAAGCCCACGTCGTTCGAGAGCGCGGTGATCACGGCGACGTCGCCGGTCAGGCTGAGGGCGGGCAGCGACAGGCCGTAGGCCGGGTGCAGGAAGGCGGTCGCGACCTGCTGGGCGTCGGCGCTGCCGCCACCGTTGCCGAAGGCGAACAGCCTGCCTCCCGCGGCGAACCTGATGGCCATCTCCTGGGCGCACTCGGCCAGTTCGTCACCCGCGACCTCGGCGACCTGCCAGCGCAGCCGTACGATCTCGGCCGCCTTCTCCTCGGCCGACCTGCGGGCCTCGGCCAGCGCCGCGGCGGAGTCGGATCGTGCGGGGGCGGCGATCCGCCGTCCCGGGGCGGGAAAGGGGTAGAGGGCGGGCACCGCCCCGGCGGCGGGATCCTCAAGCGTGCTCATCGCGCTCCCTCGCCCACGGGTCCCGCCTTCTCGAAGAACACGTGGACCAGTTCCCACAGCAGGTGGCAGAGGGTCACGTGGACCTCCTTGACCACGGCGGGGTCGTCGGAGTCGACCGTCAGCAGATGGTCGGCAACGCCCCGCCCGGCCGTGATCCCGCCGTCGCCCCCGGTGAGCGCGACGGTCAGCAGGCCCAGTTCCCCCGCCGTCTCCAGGCCGCGCAGCACGTTCTCGCAGCGGCCGTCGCGGGAGATCCCCAGCGCCATGTCGGCCGGGTCCGCCCAGCGGCGCACCTGGTGGGCGAAGGCCTCGGCGAGGCCCTCCCTTCCGCTCACCCCGGTGACGGTCGCGCAGTCGTTGCTCAGCGCCAGCGCGGGAAGCGTCCGTCTGCCGACGATGACCGGGTGCATGAACTCGGCGGTGATGTGGGCCGCGTCCGTGCCGCAGCCGCCGTTGCCGAAGACGATCAGCTTTCCGCCCCTGCGGAACCGCGACGCCATCTCACGGCAGGCCAGGGCGACGCGTTCGGCGTCCGCCGCGAGTGCCCGGCCCGCACGGTCACGTCTGAGGAAGGCCGCGCCGACAGCCGGATGCATGGTCGATGTCACTGGCATGGGTGAACGCTCCGTTGTCCGCGGTAGTCGTCAGGCTACGACGCGTGTCCGAGACGCCGACACCTCCGGCGCTGCAAACCGGGGTAAAGGTCTGATCATGGGCATGCCGCCACCGGCCTCCCGCTCCCGAAGTCACACATCGCAGATATACCCTATAAATCGGTAGGTAATATTGACATTATGGAGTCGGTCTGGTCGGGTGATGGCGTGGCGGGCGACAAGTCGGCGGTCCGGTGGAAGCGGGTCCGCACCGCGCGTGAGAGAACCACATGTGAGAGAACCGCGCACGGAAGACGGGCGCGGCCACGGTCGGGCTCGCCCCACGAGGGGACGGGCCGGGGCACCGCCGCGAGACCCACGCCCGCGTGTTCGGAGCACGAGCACCTGACGGCCCTGGGCGAGGCCGCCGCGGCGGTCATGGAGTCGGCTCCGGGGGTCGCCGCCTGCTGGCTGCGGGCCGCGCTGAACACCTTTCCCCCGGAACAGCGCGGCGGCCGGGAGCACACCCGGCTGCTCGGCCTGCTGGAACGCGCCCTCACCCTCTCCGGGGACCGGCGCCCGCCCTGACCCGCCCGTGCCGTACGGCCGTGGCTCCCCGAACCCACCCTCTTGGTGATCGCGGGGGTTCCGGATATCTTCCTGGCATCGGGGCGGACGGGGACGGAGGCGGCGACGCCGTACGGCGCGGCCGCGTGGGGCCGCCCCGGCGGACGACCCCGGGCCGCCGTGGCCCGGGAGACCTCTGAACCACCGAGGGCGGTGCAAGCATGACCTCGCTGCTGGCCATCAGCGACCTGCACATCGGATACCAGGAGAACCGGAGGATCGTCGAGGGGCTGCGGCCGGACTCCCCCTCCGACTGGCTGCTGGTCGCCGGGGACGTCTCCGAGGCGGTCGCCGACGTCGAGTGGGCACTGCGCCTGCTCTCCGAGCGCTTCGCGAAGGTCGTGTGGGCGCCGGGCAACCACGAGCTGTGGACCCATCCCAGCGACCCCGTCCAGCTGCGCGGCGAGGAACGCTACCGGCACCTGGTGAAGGTCTGCCAGAACCTGGGGGTGGTGACCCCCGAGGACCCCTACCCGGTGTGGGAGGGGCCCGGCGGGCCGGTGGCCGTCGCCCCGCTGTTCGTGCTCTACGACTACACCTTCCGGGTGCCCGGCGCGGCGACCGAGGAGGAGGCGCTGGCCCTGGCGTACGAGAAGGGGGTGGTGTGCACCGACGAGATGTTCCTGCACCCTGACCCGTACCCCTCCCGTGCCGCCTGGTGCCGGGCCAGGATCGCCGAGACCGAACGCAGGCTCGCCGGACGCCCCGAGGGCGTGCCCACCGTGCTCGTCAACCACTATCCGCTGGTCCGTGAGCCGACCAGGATCCTGCGGCACCAGGAGTTCGCGATCTGGTGCGGCACCGAGCTGACCGCCGACTGGCACCTGCGTTTCGACGCCGCCGCGGTCGTCTACGGCCATCTGCACATCCCCAGGACGACCTGGCACGACGGCGTGCGCTTCGAGGAGGTCTCCCTCGGCTATCCCCGTGAGTGGCGGCCCCGGCCGACCCCGCCCGGCAGGCCGCGCCTGATCCTGTCCTCCCCCGGGGCGGCCTCGTGATCGACAGGATTCTGCCGTCCTGGGTGGTGAGCGCCGAGGCCTTCGACGACCCGCCCGAGGCCACGCTGTTCCCCGAGGAGGAGGCCGTCATCGCCCGCGCGGTCGGCAAACGGCGGATCGAGTTCACCACCGCGCGCCACTGCGCCAGGCGGGCGCTGGCCGATCTCGGACTGCCGCCCGTGCCGATCCTGCCCGGCGAGCGCGGGGCACCCACGTGGCCCGGCGGGGTGACGGGCGCCATCACCCACTGCGCGGGCTACCGCGCCGCCGCCGTCTCTCTTGAGGCCCTGACCGTCGGCATCGACGCCGAGCCCCACGAGCCGCTCCCCGAGGACGTGCTCGGGGCCGTCTCCTCGGAGGGCGAACGCAAGGAGCTCGAACTGCTCGGCGGGGACGTGCACTGGGACCGGCTGCTGTTCAGCGCCAAGGAGAGCGTCTACAAGGCCTGGTATCCCCTGGCCCGGCGCTGGCTCGGCTTCGAGGAGGCCCACGTCACCTTCGACCCTTCGGGTGCCTTCAGCGCCCGCATCCTCGTCGAGGGCCCGCTGGTCGAGGGGCGCCCGCTGACGGGGTTCGACGGCCGGTGGCTGGTGTCCGGCGGCCTGCTGATGACGGCCATCGCACGCCCTCGCACGGCATGAGCCGCCTTTTCCTGATTTTTCAGGATTACGGTGCTGTCCCGTCGCCCGCCCTCCCAGGACGGGGTTCGTTCAGGGCTGGAAGCGGTAGCCCATGCCGGGTTCGGTGAGCAGGTGGACCGGGCGGGCCGGGTCGGGCTCCAGTTTCCTGCGGATCTGGGCCATGTACTGGCGCAGGTAGTGGGTCTCCCTGACGTAGGCGGCGCCCCAGACCTCGGTCAGCAGCTGGCGCTGGCTGATGAGCTTGCCCGGGTTGCGCAGCAGGATCTCCAGCAGCTGCCACTCGGTCGGCGTCAGCCGTACCCCTCCGGAGATCGTCTTGCCCGCCAGGTCGACCACGTGCGCGCCGACCTCGACGCGGGCGAGTTCGGCCTCGTGGACGGTGGTCCTGCGGGTGACGGCCCTGATGCGGGCCAGCAGTTCGTCGATGTTGAACGGCTTGGTGACGTAGTCGTCGGCCCCGGCGTCCAGGGCCTCGACCTTGTCCTGGTTGCCCGCCCGTCCGGACAGCACGATGATCGGCACCTTGGTCCAGCCGCGCAGCCCGTGGATGACGTCGATCCCGTCGATGTCCGGCAGCCCGAGGTCCAGGACGACGAGGTCGGGGTGCCAGTCGGCGGCCTCGCGCAGGGCGGCGCCGCCGCCGTCGGCGACCGCGACCTCGAAGTGCCTGGCCAGGAGGTTGATGCGCAGCGCGCGCAGGATCTGCGGTTCGTCGTCGACGACGAGGACGCGGGTCATGTCCGCTCCTCGGGGGCGATGGGCAGCTTCAGGATCATGGTGAGGCCTCCCCCTGGTGTCTCCTCCGGCGTGAGCGTCCCGCCCATCGCCTCGGCCAGCCCTCTGGAGAGGGCGAGGCCGAGGCCGACACCGGTGTGGTTGTCGCGGTCGCCCAGGCGCTGGAAGGGCATGAAGATCCGGTCGTGCGCCTCCCTCGGCACGCCGGGGCCCCGGTCGATGACGCGGACCTCGACGCTGTCGCCGTAGGAGCTGGCGGTGACCAGGACCTTGTGGTCTCCCGGGGTGTAACGCACCGCGTTGGACATCACGTTGACCAGGATCCGCTCGACCAGGGCCGGGTCGGCGACGACCTCGGGCAGGCCGGGCGGGATGTCGCCCTCGACACGCTCGCCGAGCGGCCCGAGGTCGTCGACGGAGCGCGGGACGACCTCCCCCACCGCGACGGGTTCGAGGGCCAGTCCGAGCACCCCCGCCTGCAGGCGGCTCATGTCGAGCAGGTTGGCGACCAGCCGGTCGAGCTTGACCAGCGACTCGTCCGCGGTGGCCAGCAGTTCCCGCCGGTCCGTCTCGCTCCAGTCGATCTCGGTGCTGCGCAGGCTGTCGACCGCGATCCTGGCCGAGGCCAGGGGGGTGCGCAGGTCGTGGCTGACGGCGGCGAGCAGCGCGGTGCGCATCCTGTCGGCCTCGGCCAGCGGCCCGGCCAGGTCCGCCTCACGCCGCAGCCGCTCCTGGCGCAGGGCGACGGCCGCCTCCGCGGCGAAGGCCTCCAGGACCCTGCGGTCGGCCGCGTCGAGCAGCCTGCCGCGCGCGGCGAGCACCAGGTCGCGGTCGATCACCACGTCGGTGTCGGCGGCGCCGGGGGTGGCGCAGGGCGGCCCTCCCGAGGTGGCCGCGATCCGCCACGCCGCGGGCTCGGAGCGGTCCTCGGGGGCGGGCTCGCCGGTGCGTTCGAGCAGCGTGACGGAGGTCAGCCCGAAGGTCTCGCGCAGCCGCGCCAGCAGGGAAGCCAGCGCCGCCTCCCCTCTGAGCACGTGTCCCGCCAGGGTGGACAGCACCTCGGCGTCCGCGCTCGCCCTAGCCGCCTCCCTGGTCCGTCTGGCGGCCAGGTCGACCACCGCGCTGACCATGACGGCGACCAGCACGTAGACGCTGAGCGCGAAGATGTTCTCCGGGTCGGCGATGGTGAACCGGTCGACCGGCGGGGTGAAGTAGTAGTTGAGCAGCATGAACCCGGCGACGGCCGCGGTGACCGCGGGCCACATCCCTCCGGCGAGGGCGACGCAGACCACCATGAGCAGGAACATCAGGATCGCGCTCGACAGCTTCAGGCCGTCCCTGAGCGGGGCGAGCAGCGCGGTGATCGCCGGGATGCCCAGCAGCGCCATGACCCAGCCCGCGATCCTGCGTCCTCGGGTGAGCGCCGCCCTCGGCCGGTCGCGCCCGGCTCCTCTGCCCACCTCGCCGTGCGTGATCATGTGGACGTCGATGGAGCCGGACAGCGCGGTGGTCGTGACTCCGACCCCCCGGGAGAAAAGCTGCGCGAAACGTCCCCTGCGGGAGGCGCCGAGCACGAGCTGGGTGGCGTTGACCCCGCCTGCGAAGTCGAGCAGCGCGCGCGGGACGCTGTCGCCGACCACCTGGTGGTAGGTGCCTCCCAGGCTCTCCACCAGGGCGCGCTGGCGGGCCAGGTGCGCCGGGTCGGTGCCGTTCAGCCCGTCGGAACGGGTGACGTGGACGGCCAGCAGATCGGCGCCCTTGGTCCTGGCGGCGATCCTGGCGGCCCGCCGTACCAGGGTGTCGCCCTCGGGGCCGCCGGTCAGCGCGACCACGACGCGTTCGCGCGCCTCCCAGGTCCCGGCGATGCCGTGTTCGGCGCGGTAGCGGTCGAGCTGGTCGTCGACCTTGCCCGCGACCCACAGCAGCGCCAGCTCCCGCAGCGCGGTGAGGTTGCCGACCCTGAAGTAGTTCGACAGGGCCGCGTCCACCTTCTCCGGAAGGTAGATGTTGCCGTGGGCCATCCTGCGGCGCAGCGCGTCCGGCGCCATGTCCACCAGCTGTACGGCGTCGGCCTGCCGTACCACCTCGTCGGGGACGGTCTCGCGCTGCGGAACGCCGGTGATCTCCTGGACGACGTCGTTGAGCGACTCCAGGTGCTGGATGTTGACGGTGGAGATGACGTCGATCCCCGCGTCCAGGATCTCCTCGACGTCCTGCCAGCGCTTGGCGTTGCGCGAGCCGGGCACGTTGGTGTGCGCCAGCTCGTCGATCAGCGCCAGTTTCGGTTTGCGGGCGATGACGGCGTCCACGTCCAGCTCGGTGAAGCTCGCCCCCCGGTGGACCAGGGTCGCGCGGGGGACGGTCTCAAGGCCGTCGAGCAGCGCCGCGGTGCGGGGCCGGTCGTGGGTCTCGACGAGCCCCACGACCACGTCCGTGCCGCGTCCCAGGCGCCGGTGCCCCTCGTCGAGCATCGCGTAGGTCTTGCCGACGCCGGGGGCCGCGCCCAGGTAGATCCGCAGTTTCCCGCGCGCCCCGCTCATCGCCCGCTCATCTCCTCTCGCCTCTTCCTACGATCATCCCCTGTCGAGGGCGAGGTTGAGTTCCAGGACGTCGACCGCCGCCTCGCCCATGAAGCCCAGGGGCCTGCCGGTCGTGTGCTCCCTGATCAGTTCCCTGACCCGCGCCACGCCCAGGCCGCGTTCCCCGGCCACCCGGGGGGCCTGGAGTTCGGCGTAGGCCACGGAGATGTGCGGGTCGAGCCCTGAGCCGCTCGCGGTGACGGCGTCGGCGGGCACGACCGCGACCGCCGTGCCGCGGACCGGGACCGTACGGCCCGCCGACAGGTCCTCCCCCGGCTTGGCGCAGGTGACCCTGACGCCCTGGTAGGCGGTGAGGAACGGCGTGACGGGGCAGGCCTGGTTGGCGCTGACCACCCGCTGGGGGGTGCCGGTCGTGGGGAAGACCTTCAGCACCGCGCCGACCCCGTCCGGCGTGCAGTACGGCCTGGCGCCGCTGACGCCCTCCAGCTCCCCGACCGCCCTGGAGCGGGCGCAGACCCGCGTCAGCAGGGACGGCCTACCGGCGTCACCCGGTACGGGGAGGACGTCCAGGACGTCCTCGGGGCCCAGGTTGCTCGCACCGCTGGCCAGCGGGTCGTAGCCGTCGCCCGCCGCCGAGGGACGGCTCTGGAAGTACTTCCTGACGGGGGTTCCGTCCTTGCCGGTGAAGTTCTGGCCGATCAGTTCGCTGCCGACGTCCTTGCCGTCCTTCTGGACGGGGGATCCGTCGGCCTGGTGGCCGAACACGGCCTGGGCGACTCCGGTGACGAGAAGGGGGTAGGCCAGCCCGAGGAGCAGGGTGAGGACGAGCAGCGCGCGCAGCGCGGCGAGGTGACGGCTGAGCCAGCCGGGCAGGCGTTCCATTTAAGACATCCCTGGAAGGAACTGGATGAGCAGGTCGATGACTTTGATGCCGGCGAACGGCGCGACGACGCCGCCGAGGCCGTAGACGTACAGGTTGCGGCTGAGCAGCCTGGAGGCGCTGGCAGGGCGGTAGCGCACCCCGCGCAGGGCCAGTGGGATGAGCGCGACGATGACGATCGCGTTGAACACCACCGCCGACAGGATCGCCGACTGCGGGCCGGTCAGCCGCATGACGTTGAGCGCGTCCAGGCCCGGGTAGACGGCGGCGAACATCGCCGGGATGATCGCGAAGTACTTGGCGACGTCGTTGGCGATGGAGAAGGTGGTCAGCGCGCCCCGGGTGATGAGCAGCTGCTTGCCGATCTCCACGATCTCGATGAGCTTGGTGGGGTTGGAGTCCAGGTCGACCATGTTCCCGGCCTCCTTGGCGGCGGAGGTGCCGGTGTTCATGGCCACCCCGACGTCGGCCTGGGCGAGGGCGGGGGCGTCGTTGGTGCCGTCGCCGGTCATCGCGACCAGCCGCCCGCCCTGCTGTTCCTTGCGGATCAGCGCGAGTTTGTCCTCCGGGGTGGCCTCGGCCAGGAAGTCGTCGACCCCGGCCTCGTCGGCGATGGCCCTGGCGGTCAGCGGGTTGTCGCCGGTGATCATGACGGTGCGGATGCCCATCCTGCGCATCTCGTCGAAACGTTCGCGCATGCCCTGTTTGACGACGTCCTTGAGGTGGATCACGCCGAGCACCCTGGCGGTGCCACCGGGGCCGCCTGTGATCTCGCCGACGACCAGCGGGGTGCCTCCGGAGGCGGAGACGGCGTCCACGATCGCGCCGACCTCGCCGGTCGGGTGGCCGCCGTGGTCGCGCACCCACTTCATCACCGCGGTCGCCGCGCCCTTGCGGACCTGGCGGCCGTCCACCCCGACCCCGGACATGCGGGTCTGGGCGGTGAAGGGCACCCACTCGGCGTGGGCCAGCTCACCGGGGGCGCGTTCACGCAGGCCGTAGGCCTGTTTGGCGAACACGACGATGGAGCGGCCCTCCGGGGTCTCGTCGGCGAGGCTGGACAGTTGGGCCGCCTCGGCCAGTTCCTCGGCGGAGACGCCGGGTGCCGGGACGAACTCGGCGGCCTGCCGGTTGCCGAGCGTGATGGTGCCGGTCTTGTCCAGCAGCAGCGTGGAGACGTCCCCCGCGGCCTCGACCGCGCGGCCGCTCATGGCCAGCACGTTGCGCTGCACGAGCCGGTCCATGCCCGCGATGCCGATCGCCGACAGCAGGGCGCCGATCGTGGTGGGGATGAGGCAGACCAGCAGGGCCGCGAGCACGATCCCGCTGACGCCGTCGGCGGTCAGTGCGAGCGAGTCGGGGACCCCGGGGTTGACGGCCTTGGAGTAGACGGCCAGGGGCTGCATGGTGACGGTCG
The DNA here is from genome assembly GCF_040631445.1 of Streptosporangium sp. NPDC020072. Lineage (NCBI taxonomy): Bacteria > Bacillati > Actinomycetota > Actinomycetes > Streptosporangiales > Streptosporangiaceae > Streptosporangium > Streptosporangium sp. NPDC020072. Next base: position 66,051 of record NZ_JBEYAB010000018.1, read on the forward strand.
CGGTCAGGAAGATGACGGTCAGCGCGGCCAGCAGGATGTTGAGGGCGATCTCGTTGGGGGTCTTCTGCCGGTCGGCGCCCTCGACCAGGGCGATCATTCGGTCGATGAAGCTCTCCCCGGGCTTCTGGGTGATCCGTACGACGATCCGGTCGGAGAGGACCTTGGTGCCGCCGGTGACGGCGGAGCGGTCGCCGCCGGACTCGCGGATGACGGGCGCTGACTCGCCGGTGATGGCCGACTCGTCCACGCTGGCGATGCCCTCGACCACGTCACCGTCGCCGGGGATGATCTCCCCCGCCTCGACGACCACGTGGTCGCCCTGCCGCAGTTCGGGCGCGCCGACCTGGTCGTAGGAGGGCTCCTCGGAGCCGGGCCGCCAGTCCCTGAGCCTGCGGGCGACGGTGTCGCGCTTGGCGGCGCGCAGTGTGGCGGCCTGCGCCTTGCCCCGGCCCTCGGCCACGGCCTCGGCGAGGTTGGCGAAGAGCACGGTCAGCCAGAGCCAGACCACGACGGCCCAGGCGAAGAACGAGGGGTCGAGGATCGCGAGGGCGGTGGTGAAGACCGCGCCGACCTCGACGACGAACATGACGGGGTTGCGCCACAGCGTGGCCGGGTTGAGCTTCGTGAACGCGGCGGGAAGGGAGGTGATCAGCTGGGCGGGGTCGAGCAGGCCGCCGCCGACCCGGCTCTCCTTGCGCGGGCTCCCCGGGGCCGGGGCCTGGAGCGTTGGGGTGGACACGTCTACCGGATTCCTTCTGCGAGCGGGCCGAGCGCCAGGGCGGGGAGGAAGGTCAGCGCGACCAGGACGACCGTCACGCCGACGACCATGCCGACGAACTGCGGCCGGTGGGTCGGCAGCGTGCCCGCCGAGACCGGAACCGGGTCCTGGCGGGCCAGGGAGCCGGCCAGGGCCAGCACGAACACGATCGGCAGGAACCGGCCGAACGCCATGCACAGCCCGAGCGCGGTGTCGTACCACGGCGTGCTGACGGTCAGGCCGCCGAAGGCCGAGCCGTTGTTGTTCGAGGCGCTGGTGAAGGCGTAGAGCACCTCCGACAGGCCGTGCGGCCCGCCGTTGAGCATGCTCGCGCGCTGTTCGGACGAGCCCATCGCCAGCGCGGTGCCGACGAGCACCAGGACGGGGGTGACCAGGAAGTACATCGAGGCGAGTTTGATCTCGCGGGCGCCGATCCGCTTGCCCAGGTACTCGGGGGTGCGGCCGACCATCAGCCCGGCGACGAACACCGTGATCACGGCCAGTACCAGCATGCCGTACAGACCGGAGCCGACGCCGCCGGGCGCGACCTCGCCCAGCATCATGTTGACCATCGTGACCATGCCGCCGAGCGCGGTGTAGGAGTCATGGAAGGAGTTGACGGCGCCGGTCGAGGTGAGCGTGGTGGCCGCGGCGAAGGTCGCGGAGTTCGCGACGCCGAAGCGCACCTCCTTGCCCTCGGTCGCGGCACCGACAGCCTGCGGGACGGTGCCGTTGTGGGCCAGCTCCAGGCCGGTCAGCACCGCGACGCTGACGACGGCGAGGGTGGCCATGATCGCGACGATCGCGTATCCCTGCCGCCGGTCGCCGACCAGGCGGCCGAAGGTGCGCGGCAGCGCGAACGGGATCAGCAGGATCGCGAAGATCTCCACCCAGTTCGTCCAGCCGGTGGCGTTCTCGAACGGGTGGGAGGAGTTGGCGTTGTAGAAACCGCCGCCGTTGGTGCCGAGTTCCTTGATGATCTCCTGGCTGGCGACCGGGCCACCGGTGATCGCCTGGGTGCCGCCGGTCAGGGTGGTCACCTCGTACGGCGCGGCGAGGTTCTGCACCAGGCCGCCCGCGACCAGCACGAGCGCCCCGACGAAGGCGATCGGCAGCAGGATGCGGACCGAGCCGCGTACGAGATCGACCCAGAAGTTGCCCAGTTCCTCGCTCCGGCCGCGGGCGAAGCCGCGGACCAGGGCGATCGCCACGGCCATGCCGACCGCGGCCGAGACGAAGTTCTGCACCGCGAGCCCGGCCATCTGCACCAGGTGTCCCATGGTGGACTCGCCGGAGTAGGCCTGCCAGTTGGTGTTGGTGACGAAGCTGACCGCGGTGTTCCAGGCGACGTGGCCGGTGACCGGGGGCATGCCCAGGCTCAGCGGCAGCCGTTCCTGCAGGCGCTGCAGGCCGTACAGCAGCAGGACCGAGACCGCGGAGAAGGCGAGCACGGCGCGGGCGTAGGCGCTCCAGCGCTGCCCGGCCTCGGGGCGGACCCCGGCCAGCCGGTAGATCACCCGCTCGGCGGCCAGGTGCCCGGGGGCGGTGTAGACGCGGTACATGTAGTCGCCGAGCGGGCGGTGGACCACCGCGAGGGCGACGATCAGGGAGGCGATGAACACGATCCCCGACAGGGCCGGTGACATCAGAAGCGCTCCGGGAACAACAGGGCGGCGACCATGAGGGCCGCCAGCACGACGGCCACGACCAGGCCGATGGCGTTGACGGCGCTCACAGCCGTTCCACCGCCTTGACGACGAGCCCGAGGACCGCGAAGATCGCGATCGTCAGGGCGACGAAGATGACGTCGGCCATCCTCACTCCTTGTTGGCGCATACGTTCCCGGCCGCCGTTTGGCGGCCATGCGACAAGGAAATCGCGGGATTTATGGGTTTTTGCGCGCCTTGATGGGTTCCATACGCCTTCGCACCGTTTATTGACGCGTTCCCTACGCCCCGCCGGTCTCCGGCTCCGCCAGGCCGACGCGGTAGGCGTAGGTGACGGCGTGGACCCGGTCGCGCAGCCGGGCCTTGGCGAACAGGTTGTTGATGTGCGTCTTGACGGTGGCCTCGCCGATGAACAGGACGGCGGCGATCTCGGCGTTCGACAGTCCCCTGGCGATGAGGCGCAGCACCTCCGCCTCACGCGGGGTCAGCCCGTCGGGCAGCGGCCCCCGCCCCCGCCGCTCCTGCCGCTCCCGCTCCGCAGGCCGGGTACGGCCCGGCGGCGGGGGCGGCTCCCCCATCACGGCGTTGAGCAGGCGGCGCTGCACGCCGGGGTCGAGCTGGGCGTCACCGTTGACGACCGCCGCGACGGCCCTGCCGATCTCCTCCGCGCCCGCGCTCTTGGTGAGGAATCCGCGCGCCCCGGCGCGCAGCGCGGCGAAGACCGACTCGTCGTCCGCGTAGGTGGTCAGCACCACGACCTGGGTCGCGGGGAAGGCGGCACGGATCTCCCGGGTCGCCTCGACCCCGTCCATCCTCGGCATCCGCAGGTCCATCAGCACCACGTCGGGACGCAGTTCCGCGACCAGCCGCAGCGCCTCCAGCCCGTCCCCTGCCGAGCCGACCACCTCGACGTCCGGCAGCAGGCCGAGCAGCAGGACCAGCCCCTCGCGGACCACGGCCTGGTCGTCGGCCACCAGCACCCGGGCGCTCACGCGGGCACCCGCAGCCGGACCAGGAAGATCCCCTCCCGCTCCCCCGACTCCAGCGTCCCGCCGAGAAGCTCGGCCCGTTCCCGCATGCCCACGATCCCGTATCCTCCCCCGGGCGTCCCCGGGGAGTCCGCCAGGGGGTTGGTGACCTCCAGTTCGCACGAGCCGCCGTGGAAGCCGAGCCGTACGGTCGCCGGGGAGCCGGGCGCGTGCCGGCGCACGTTGGTGACCGCCTCCTGGGCGGTGCGGATCACCGCCAGCTCGGTCTCCGGTGGCAGCCGCCGCTGCCTGCCCGACGTCAGCAGGGCGCACTCCTGCCCGGTCGCGGCGTGGAACTCCTCGGCCAGCCTCCGCAGCGCCTCGGGCAGCGGCGGCTGGTTCTCCCGCAGCGCGGACACGGCCCTTCGTGCCTCCTCAAGCCCGTTCCTGGCCAGGTCACCGGCGCGCTCGACCCGTTCCAGGGCCTCTCCCGCCCGGTCGGCGCGCAGCAGCATCCTGGCCCCCTCCAGGTGCACGATCTGCGCCGACAGGCTGTGGGCGAGGATGTCGTGTATCTCCCTGGCGATACGGGCGCGCTCGGCGAGCACCGCCTCCCGCTCCTGCGCGCTCCTGGCGGCCCTGCGCTCCCTGATCGAGTAGGCGATCATGAAGACCATGCAGAGGCTGAAGGCCAGGCTGAGGTCCCGCTCCAGGGCGCCGGTCACCGCCCCGGCCACCAGCAGCCCGCCCAGCGCGAGCCCTCCGATCGGCAGCGAGCGGGCGAGGGGATACCTGACCGCGGCGGTCCCCACGCCGAAGAGCAGGACCGCGACGGCCGGTCCGTCGACGGCCACCATCTCCAGCCAGAGCGCGAGCAGCACCGCCAGGCCGAGGGCCACGACCTTGACCGGCACCCCGAGGAGCGGCAGGCGCGGCGAGGGCCCGGTCGCCGACGGCAGGATCGCCACGGCGAGGAACCCGGCGACGGCGAAGGCCAGGAGCGTGACCGCGAGCCTCTCCCCCGACAGGCCGAACCCGGCCCCGGCACCCGCCTGCGCGACCAGGAACAACACGATCACCCCGGCCCGCAGGACAACGGGGGCGATCGTGGTGTCCCTGAGTCGCGTCGTCACGCCACGGACGTTACCGATCCCGCCCGGCCGGCTGCGAGGCGGGCACCCACGCCGGTACGGCCTCGCCGAGCATCCGCCCCCTCCTGGCGACCAGGACGGCCTGGGCCGCGACGGTCAGGCCCGCGAAGACGAGGGCGGCGGCCGGCCGGTAGGTGAGGCCGAGCGCGCCGCCCGCGGCGAACAGGGCCAGGCGGGCGGCGAAGGAGACCACCCAGGCCGCCAGGGTCCATGCGGTGCCCCTGGCCCAGGCGACCCCGTCGGCCTCCCGCCACACCCGCACGGTCCAGGCGCGCAGGGCGCCGAAGGCGACGGCCATGACCGCCTCGACGGCGATCACGGCGACGCCGAGGACGGACGGGATCTCCTCCAGGAGGCCGCCGCCGTACACCCCGGCCCCCGTCAGGATGAGGCCGAAGACCAGTAGGCCGCGTCCCGCGGCGGGCCGGGTCCGCATCTGGCGGTAGACGACGAGGGCGAGGACGACGAGGGAGAAGACGGCGATCTGCAGCGAATCCATGTCACCGACGGTAGGGACGGTGGCCCCGGCGCGGATCGGAGCACGGGTGGAGACAGGAGAACTCCACCCGTGGGTGGAGACGCGGGTCGTGTGGCCCCGATGTCAGGGGAGGCCCACTTTCAGGACAGTTGTCGGCGTCTGAACCGTTGCGGACACTCTGATGGTCGCCGCACGCCGGACGGGGGGACCGATCCGGCGGGCGTTCACCGGGGCCCGTGACGCGGAAAACCGTTTGACGGGGGTTTTAGCCTTTACGGGCCCTTCTGCGAGGACAGTGCTGAACCCAGTAAGGAGCGTGCTGCCTGCTGATGCCCTCCGATACCGTCGCCTCAGCGCGAGAATCCGGTACCACCCGTTCCCCTCTCCCCCACCCCCGCCGCGCCAGGATCTCGTCACTGTGGCGGTTGCGGCCCTACCTCCGTCCCTACACGACCCGGCTGATCGTCATCTGGCTGGCCGCCCTGGCCGGGGTCGGGATCGGCATCGTCATCCCGCTGATCGGCAGGGAGGTCATCGACGGCCCCGTCGCCAGCGGTGAGACCGACGCGCTGCTCCCGCTGTTCCTGCTCGCGCTGGCCCTCGGCGCGGGTGAGGCGCTGCTGGTCCTGCTGCGCAGGTGGATGCTCGGCGAGGCCGTCCTCGGCGTGGAGACCAGCATCCGCGACGACCTCTACGCCCACCTCCAGCGGCTGCCGATGGGCTTCCACGGCTCCTGGCAGTCCGGGCAGCTGTTGTCCCGCGCGACGACCGACCTGTCGGCGATCCGGCGCTTCCTCGGCTTCGGCATGCTCTTCCTCGTCCTGATCAGCGTCCAGATCGTGACGGTCACGGGCCTGCTGCTGAACATGTACTGGCCGCTCGGCCTGCTGGTCGCCGCCTCGGCGTTGCCGATCGCCCTCATCTCGCTGCGTTTCGAGCGGGGGTACGTCGACGCCTCACGCCGGGTCCAGGACCAGCAGGGCGACCTGGCCACCCTGGTCGAGGAGTCCGCGGCGGGCATCCGCACGATCAAGGCCTTCGGGCGGGGGCCGTACGTCGGCGGCGTCTTCGGCGACGCGGCGCTGAAGATCTACCGCACCGCGATGGAGAAGGTGGGCCTGTCCTCCCGCTTCTTCACCTTCCTTGAGGTCGTCCCCAACGTCACCCTCGCCGTGGTACTGCTGACCGGTGCGCTCGCGGTCGGCACGGGAGCGCTGACCCTGGGCACGATGGTGGCCTTCACCACGCTGATGCTGCAGCTGGTGTGGCCCATCTCCGCGCTCGGCTTCATCCTGGTGATGGGCCAGGAGGCGATGACCGCGGCCGACCGGGTGATGGAGGTCCTGGACACCGAGCCCGCCATCGTCGGCGGCACGGACGCGGTCGAACGGCCCCGCGGGCACCTGCGCTTCGAGGGGGTCGGCTTCACCTTCCCCGGCGCGGACAGGCCGGTGCTGCGCGACGTCTGGCTGGACGTCCGTCCGGGGGAGACGGTGGCGGTCGTCGGCGCGACGGGGTCGGGCAAGACCACGCTGACCTCGCTGGTGCCCCGCCTGTACGACGTCACCGAGGGCCGGGTCACCCTCGACGGCCACGACGTGCGGGACCTGTCCCTGACCGCGCTCCGCACCATGGTCGCCACCGCCTTCGAGGAGCCGACGCTGTTCTCGATGAGCGTCAGGGAGAACCTCACGCTGGGACGGCACGACGCCACCGAGGAGGAGATGGCGGCGGCCGTCGAGATCGCCCAGGCCGGGTTCGTCCACGACCTGCCGTGGGGGCTGGAGACCAGGATCGGCGAGCAGGGCATGTCGCTGTCCGGTGGCCAGCGTCAGCGCCTGGCCCTGGCCCGCGCCGTGCTGGCCAGGCCGAAGGTCCTCGTCCTCGACGACACCCTCTCCGCCCTGGACGTCGAGACCGAGGCCCTGGTCGAGGAGGCGCTCAGGCGGGTGCTGCGGGACGCGACCGGGATCGTCGTCGCGCACCGCGCCTCGACGGTGCTGCTCGCCGACCGGGTCGCCCTGCTGCTCGACGGCACGATCACCCACGTCGGCCCGCACCACGAGCTGATGGCGACCGTTCCCGAGTACCGCGAGCTGCTGTCGGCGGCCCTCGACGAGCCGCTGGACGAACAGGAGGCGCTGCTGTGAGCGGGACCACGAAGGAGAACCAGAAGACGGAGACGACCGGCGAGAGCCCGGGCTGGCGGGGCGTCGCCGCGGAGAACCAGGACGAGCTGTCCGAGCGGGCCTCCTTCCTGCTGCGCGCCCGGTCGCGACGGCTGCTGGCCGAGCTGCTGCGGCCGTACCGGCGGGAGATCGCGGTGCTCGTCGCGGTCATCGTGGTCTGCAACGGGGCCTCGCTGGCCATCCCGTTCCTGGTCAAGGTGGGCATCGACTCGGGCATCCCGCCGATGACCTCGGGACAGGGACCGGGCACGCTCGTCGCGGTGGTCATGGCGGTGCTGGTGGCCGCGGCGCTCCAGGCGGCGACCCGGCAGGTGTTCCTCAGGCGCTCCGGCCGTATCGGCCAGGACGTCCTGCTCGAACTGCGGCGGCGGGTCTTCGCCCACTTCCAGCGGCTGTCGCTGTCCTTCCACGAGGACTACACCTCCGGCCGGGTCGTCTCCCGGCTCACCTCCGACATCGACGCCATCTACGAGATGCTCGAATCCGGCTTCGACGGGCTCGTCACCGCGGTGCTGACCCTGACCGGGACCGCCGTCCTGCTGCTCGTCCTCGACGTACGGCTCGGCCTGGTCGCCCTGCTCCCGCTGCCGGTGCTGCTGCTGTTCACCCGCTGGTTCCGGCGGCAGTCGAGCATCGCCTACCGCAGGACACGGGAGACGGTCGCGCTGCTGATCGTCCACTTCGTGGAGTCGATGGCCGGTGTCAGGGCGGTCCAGGCCTTCCGCAGGGAGCCGCGCAACCAGGAGATCTTCGGCCGGCTCAACGTCGACTACCGCGACGCCAACATCCGGGGCATGCGCCTGATCTCGATCTTCGCACCGGTCGTCAAACTGATCGGGAACGTCACGATCGCCGCGATCCTGCTCTACGGCGGGTGGCTGGCGCTCGGCGGCCACGTCACGGTCGGCGTGCTGGCCGCGTTCCTGCTCTACCTGCGTCAGTTCTACGAGCCGATGCAGGAGATCTCGCAGTTCTACAACGCCTTCCAGTCGGCGGGCGCGGCGCTGGAGAAGCTCTCCGGCGTGCTGGAGGAGAGACCCGACGTCGCCGAGCCGCGTGACCCCGTGCCGCTGGTACGGCCACGCGGTGGCGTCCGGTTCGAGGCGGTCGAGTTCTCCTACCTCGACGGGACCCCCGTACTGCCCAGGATGGACCTGACGATTCCCGCCGGGCAGAGTGTGGCGCTGGTCGGCACGACGGGGGCGGGCAAGACCACCCTGGCCAAGCTCGTGGCCAGGTTCTACGACCCGGTCGCCGGGCGTGTGCTGCTGGACGGGGTCGATCTGCGCGACCTGGACGACGAGACGCTGCGCGCGGCGGTGGTCCTGGTGACGCAGGAGAACTTCCTGTTCACCGGGTCGGTCGCGGACAACATCAGGTTCGGCAGGCCGGAGGCGTCCACGGCCGAGGTCGTCGAGGCCGCCAAGGCGGTCGGCGCCCACGGCTTCGTCTCCGCGCTCGCCGACGGCTACGACACCCAGGTCGGCAAGCACGGCGGACGGCTCTCCGCGGGACAGCGGCAACTCGTCGCCTTCGCCAGGGCCTTCCTCGCCGACCCGGCGGTGCTGATCCTCGACGAGGCGACCTCAAGTCTCGACGTACCGGGAGAACGGCTGGTGCAGCGGGCGATGCGCACGATCCTCGCCGACCGGACCGCCCTGATCATCGCGCACCGCCTCTCGACCGTCGAGATCGCCGACCGGGTCCTGGTCATGGAGGGCGGCGAGATCGTCGAGGACGGGCCGCCCGATCGGCTCGTCCGGGACGCGGGCCGGTTCGCGGACCTGCACCGGGCCTGGCGCGAGAGCGTCTCCGACCTGCCGGGCAGGCTTCCCGGATAACGGCGGGGGCGGTGGCCCGGACCCTCACAGGTCCGGGCCACCGCCGGGTGCTCGCTCTCCGGTTTCTTGGGGTGTTCCCGCTAGAAGGAGATGCTCCAGGAGTTGACCACTCCGGTGTCTCCCTGGAAGTAGTCGCCGACCATGAGCGACCAGGTGCCGTTGCCGAGCCTGGAGGGGTTGCTCACGGTGAAGGTGACCGGCCCGTCGTAGGGGGTGCAGGCCTCGTAGCCCTCGTACTTCAGCACCCGGGCGGACCCGTTCGGCTGGTACAGGGTGATGCGCACGTCCTGCGAGCAGGTGTGCTGGATGTCGGCCGTGACGGTGAACGTGCTTTCGGGTTCCCCGTCGAGGGCGACGTCGATGTCGGTGTAGTCCTGGTAGCCGTCGTTGATCTCGAAGGGCGTGTCGTTGGTGAAGGTGCGCCCGCCGCCGGTCCCGCCGACGGTGAGGGTGAAGACGGCCGAGCGGTTGGCGCTCGTCCCGTTGCCGTTGAGGCTGATGGAGTAGGTGCCCGCCGGGGTCGCGGACGAGGTGGTGATGCTGACCGAGGAACTCTGCCCGCTGGTGATGGTCGCCGGGCTGAAGCTCACGTTCGCGCCGGAGGGCACGCCGCCGGCGTTGAGCGAGACCGACTGGGCGTTGCCCGAGGTGACCTGGGTGCTCAGCGTCGCCGAGGCCGATTCACCGGCCTGGACCGTGGCCGAGGACGGGCTGACCGAGACCGAGAAGTCGTCGGTCGGGGGCGGGGTGTCGCCGCCGACGGCGCCCTTCCAGACCGCGTACGCGGCGGCGTCGGCCGCCCGGTCGAGGATGGTGTCGTTGATGTTGCTGGTGGTGTCACAGGAGGAGTGGTAGCAGGAGTCGTACGCCCTGCCCGACGTACCTCCCCACTTGGTGGCCTGGGCCGAGGTCTTGATGTCACTGGCGCCCGCGGCCACACCGGAGGTGGCGATGCCCGCGTTGCGGAAGGAGGCGTCGTCGGAGCGGTTGGCGCCCTCGACGTTCTCCTCGGTCTGGACGCCGATCTTGGTGTAGAAGGCCTTGAGATCGGCCGCCGCGGCGGTGGCGATGTTGTTGATGAAGTAGCCGCCGTTGGGCGAGCCGACCATGTCGTAGTTGTAGTAGACCTTGATCTTGGAGCGCTCGGCCGAGCTGAGCGAGCCGACGTAGTACTTCGAGCCGAGCAGGCCCTGCTCCTCGTCGGTCCACCAGCCGAACCGCACGTGCTTGGTCATGGTGGGGTTCTTCGCGGCGAGGGTCAGCGCGACCTCAAGCAGGGTGGCGGAGCCCGAGCCGTTGTCGTTGATGCCGGGACCGGCGGAGACGCTGTCGAGGTGGGCACCGGACATGACGACCTGGTTGGCGTCGCCGCCCGGCCAGTCGGCGATCAGGTTGGGACCCGCGCCGCCGCTGCAGCCGGAGGTGCAGCTCTGCCGGGTCACGGTGTAGCCCGCGGCGCGGAGCTTGTTCTCCACGTAGCTGACCGACTGGGTGTAGCCGGCGCCGGTCGAACGGCGGTTGCCGCCGTTGCTCGACGCGATGGACTGGAACTGCTGCAGGTGCGCCTTGACGTTGGCGAGGCTGATGTCCGGTGCCTCACCGCCGCCGGGCGGGCCGCCGCTGACCGTGAGCGAGTACGTCGCGGTCCTGTCGACGTCGGTGCCGTCCGCGGTGACCGTGATCGACGAGGTGCCGTTCGGCGTGTTCGACGAGGTCGTGACGCTCAGCGTCGAGCTCTGGCCCGCGGTGATGGTCGGCGGGCTGAAGGAGGCGCTCGCCCCCGAAGGCAGGCCGGAGGCCCGCAGCGTGATGGACTGGGCGCTGCCCGCCGTCACCGTGGTGCCGACGGTCGAGGTCGCCTGCTGGCCCGCCTGGACGCTGCCCGAGGTGGGGTTGAGGGAGACCGAGAAGTCGTTCGGGTTCTGGATGGTGCAGGTGCCCTCACCGGAACCGGCGGAGACGTTGACCGCGCTCCAGGCCGCCCTGACCGCGTTCCACTCGACGCAGCTGTTGGGGAAGAGCTGCTTGGCCGCGGCGACCGTGGCGGCGCGCGCCTTGGCGTGGGTCCACGGCGAGGTCTTGTTGTTGAGCCCGGCCATGAAGATCTGGCCGGCCTTCTGGATGCCGATGCCGGTCAGGTTCGACGATCCGGAGCAGACCGGGCTGGTGGGCTTGCCGCCGCCGGGGTTGGTGCCCTCGGCCAGCAGGTAGAACCAGTGGTTCTGCGGACCGGCCGCCGCGTGCACCTCGGTGTTCGGGATCGAGGAGCTGTAGCAGTCCGGGTCGCCGTTGGTGCTCGGCTTGTACATGTAGCGGATCGGCCCCTGGCCGACCAGGTTGACCTCTTCGCCGACCTGGTAGTCCGCCGGGTCGTTGGGGTTGTTGGCGTAGCTTTCGAGCAGCGCGCCGAAGATGTCACCGGTCGACTCGTTCAGGCCGCCGGCCTCGTTGCCGCTGCCGCCGTCCCCGGAGCCGGAGAACTGGAAGATGGCGTGGCCGAACTCGTGGCCGACGACGTCCATCGGGGTCGCCTGCTGGTTGTTCGACTGGTTGTGGCCGAAGTTGGTGTAGGACCCGTTCCAGTACGCGTTGACGTCGTTGAGGCCGACGCGGATGGGGAAGGCGCCGCCCCGGCCGTTGAAGCCGTTGCGGCCCAGCCAGTCCCTGAGCATGTTCCACTCGGTCTGCGCCGCGTAGAGGGCGTCGACGCAGGCGGTCTCAAGGTTGGTGCCGGAGCCGTTGCCCCAGGAGTCGGTGCTCTTGGTGTAGGCCGAGCCGTTCTGGCCGCCACAGGCCAGGCCGCTGCGGGTGGTGTCACGCATGGTGTAGGAACCGGACGACCCCGAGGTCTGGATGGTGACCGGGTTGCCGTTGTAGAAGCTGTTGCCGGTGCCCGCGCGGACCTCGTCGTAGGAGTCCAGCACCGAGCCGGTCAGCGCGTCGACGAAGACGTGCAGCACGCTGGGCGCCTTCTCGGTGGCGCCCCTGACCACGACCTCCCAGGCCAGCTTCGGCTGGGTGCCCGCCGCGTGGACCAGCAGGGTCGGGGCGTCGGCGCTCTCCACCTTGGCGAGCTTGGCGCGGGCGGTGGCCGCCGCCGTCGAGGGCCTGACCCTGGGGGTGACCCCGACCTTGATCTCCGCCCGCTGGCCGGAGGCGACCTGGCCGAGCTGGTCACCCGCCCGGTCGGTGGTCACGATCACGTCGCCGCCGTAGACCGGCAGCCCTCGGTGGGTGCGGGCGTAGGTCAGGTACTGCAGGCCGTACGCACCGTCGATGGTCTTGGCCAGGGTGAACTTGTCCTGTGCGCTCTTGCGCAGTGTCCCGGACTCCGCGGCCAGCGCCTTGCCCGCGTTCGCGATCGCACGCTCGCGGCCTCTGGCGTTGGGTGGGGTGAACGCCCTGTCGAGTTTCTGCGCCGCTCCCACGGGGGTGGGCTTCGCGTCCACCGCGGGCTTGGCCGCGTAGGCGCCGGGCGCGTTCGCGAACGTGGAAGCCGCCAGCGCCGCTGTCGCCAGTACGGCGACGGCACCTGTTCTGAGCTTGGATCTCACTCTGGATGACTCCTCTCACAAGTCCCCTGGGGGGAAAGGGACCAAGGAGCCGTGGCCGGCCAGGGCTGGACCAAAGGTGCCATTACTACGACATGTCAGGAACCCTCCAGCTGCCCATAGTCCGCCACTATGGGGTGATCAGGCGTTCATCTCTTGACAGGGGACAGGCGCGTATTCACTGGTCAGCGGACACCCGTTACCCATCGGATGAGCGGCTGAAATCGTCGATGTCATATGCCGGCCGACGGTCGCGCGACCAGGCCGTTCTTGAGCGTCCGCAGGTCATTCCCCATCCCGCGAACATCAGGGGCGGCGCCAAAGACCTCCGGCACAACCGGAGTCAATGTCGTTGTCAGGCCCGGTCATCGCCCACGGGAGAACGACCGGGCCGGTCAGCGCCCCGAGGCCAATGACCACACGAACCGCCGGGGGGTACGGCGGAGCGGCCGGGATGCGGAGAGACTGCGCCCCGCACCGTGGACACGCCGCGTTGACAACAGTATTAAATAGGAAACCTTCCTGTGCAATGAATAACGGCGGTCCGTTTCGGACACACCTTTTCCGTCCGGGCCGACCACCGCAAAGACGGGCGCCGTTTCCCGGGCCGGGCTTTCCCCGGGCCGTCCGGGCGGCCTCCACGGAAAGGTTCGCCCGGAGGAAAAGAGAAGAGGGCGGCGCCGCACGGTCGCGGGCCGCCCTCTCGAATCCGGCTAACGACAGGTTTCGTATTCCAGCGCCGGAGCGTACATCCAGGCCAGACGGCCACCGGCCAGGTAGACAGCACGTCTGCCATTGACCTGGTTGGGCTTCATCACATAGGAACTTGGCCCGGTAACGGGGGAATCATCCGCCTTCGGATCCTGATAGACCAGCTCGGCGCCCATGTAACTGACGTACACACTCGACCCGCCATGACCTGTGTTGACCTTGTAGATGTTGACGGTGCAGGGGGCCGCCTGGGCGGGAATGGCCGATACGGTGGTCAATCCGCTCCCGAGAAGCGCCGCGACGGCGGCGGCCGTCGCGGCGCTTCGGAGCGATGAGCGATAGAGCTTCATTGATCCTCCGGAATCGTGTTCTGAGCCGCTGATCATTGCGGCGTTTCCACGATGTCAGAACATGAGCAGCAGCGGTCTAATCCCATGGTTTGTGGCCTCAAAAGCATCGGCCACAGCCTTCTCGGCACGCTCATCCGGAAGATGAAAATCTTTCCCCTTGATATGATACGTCTTCACTTTTCCAATTTTTTCACTCGAACCAGATTTGCCGCATGAACCCCATCAAGACGACCGGCATGGGACACTACGGAAAACGCAGGGGCTGTCCGTGGCGTTCGAGCCAGGCCGCGTAGACGGGGACCTTCAGCGCCTCGCTCCAGTACCTGCGGATCGCACTGCTGATCAGGGAGACCACGTGCTCGGCCAGCGGACCGTGCCGGGTCCAGGCGATGATGTAGCGGAACAACATGGGGGTGCCCACCAGCGGGCGGACCACGATCCCCGGGTGCGGCTGGTAGATCGCCTGGAACATTCCCACACACCTGCCCGCTCTGATCAGGTCGTAGGCCAGGGCGGGACTGACCGAGAAGTTCAGCCTGGGGGCGAAGCCGTGCTTCCTGCAGGCGTCCCAGAAGTGCTCCCTGTGGCCCACCTCCGCCTGCGGGGGCATCGCCCAGTCGTCGCCGGCCAGGTCGGCCAGGTCGATCTCCTCCTGCCGGGCCAGCGGATGGGACTCCGCGAGCCCGATGAAGATCGGTTCGATCACCGGGATCTCGTACACCACCCCGGGCGGCGGCGTCAGCTCGTAGCCCGGATAGTCACCCAGGACGGCCAGTTCCAGCCTGCCCGTCTCCATGAAGGAGTGCAGGGTGTCCATGCACTCCTCGGTACGGATGGTGAAGTCCACCCCGGGCACCAGGTCGTACATGCAGTTGCTGACGTATCCCGCCAGCGACATCGGCGCACAGCCGACCCGCACGAGAGGTTTCCCCGTACCCCGCTCGACGTAGTGGCGCGCATCCCGTTGCAGGGTGCCGAAGGCGTGCAACAGCGAACTCGACCGCTCCAGCATCCATCCGCCGAGCGCGGTCGGGCGGCTGCCCTCGTGGGCCCGTTCGAACAGCTGGCCGCCGAGCATGCGCTCTATGCGCTGCAGCTGACCGGCCAGCGCGGGCTGGGACAGTCCGAGGGAGGAGGCCGCCTTGGAGATACTGCCGTGCTCGGCGATCGCATGGATGACCCGAAGATGGCGCATTTCCATGTCCATGCGGCGATGATAGGGAGAAACCCTACCATTTTAAATCAAAATCCAATAGCGATTTCACAGGGTTCCAAGACTGTGCACATCTTTCCGGGTCAAACGAGAGAGCGCTCCCCGGTCCTCCGCCGCCCCGCGCGCCCCGGCGCCCCCCACCGCGCGGTACGGCGGCACCGCCACCTCGCCCCCGCCGGGCCGTACCGGGACCCGATCCGGGCGGCGCCCCTCGGGGCCACGGGGCGGCACCCAAATGAAGTTCGCGTTCTCTCCATAAGCCTTATATGGCGAACTATCCGCTCTTTTATGGTTTTTCCCTTTCGTACGGCCTCGCCAACGCGATCGGCCCCCGGGGGACTTTCTTCCGCGAAAGGGGGAACTCTCCCTCCTCTCATGACCGTTTCTGTCGGAGACGTCGTTCACACTCACTGCTTCGACCCCCTGACGACGGGAGCTGACACGATGGCGGACCGGCGACCGGCCGGAAGAAGACGACCCTCGGGCGCGGGAAAGCGCGGGAAGGGAGGCGAGACCGGTCTCCTGCTCTGGCTCTTCGGCGCCGCGCTGGTGTTCCTGCTGCTCAGGGCGGCCCTGCCCTTCCTGCAGCGGAACTGGCCGTGGTTCGTGGCCGCCGCCGTCGCCGCGCTCGTCCTGGCCACGGCCTTCGCCGTGGCGCGTGCCAGAGTGACGGCCGAGCGGGAGCGCAGGTGGTTCCGGGAGAACTCCGAGCTGGAGCGGGTCGACCGGCTGACGGGGGCGGAGTTCGAGAGGCTCACCGCGGAACTGCTGCGCCGGGACGGCTTCCGTCATGTCAGGCTGCTCGGCGGCGCGGGCGACCGGGGCGTCGACCTGACCGCGATCGGCCCCGGTGGCCGTCCCTTCGCCTTCCAGTGCAAGCGCTACACCGGCAGCGTCGGCGCCCCCCAGGTCCGCGACTTCCTCGGCGCGCTGGCCCACGCCTTCGCCGGGCACACCGGCGTCCTGGTCACCTCCGGCCGCCTCACCCGCCCCGCCCTGACCGAGGCGAACCAGGGCGGGCTGATCCTCGTCGAGCGTGAGCGGCTGGCCGCCTGGCTCGGCGGCGAGGCCCTCCTGCCCGGCCGTACGGCTCGCGGGGGCTGAGCCCTCCCACCGGGCGTGACTCAGGCGCTGTATGCCTTGGTATATGTCATATTTCGCACTTCGACCGGCTTAATGATCTATGTTAGTCAGGTCGAAAAGTAAGGACATAATGGGATTTTGACGCGTTCATATCACGGCGAGACCACCCCGTTTCCTCGGTGCCGGGAAGGGCAACCATGATCGCGGTTTCAGTGGTCGACGACGACCGGATGCTGCTCGACGGACTGACCGCCTGGTTCTCCGGAGTCCCCGACATACGCCTGGCGGGCACCGCCCGCACGGTCACAGAACTGCTCTCCAGAGGACACGCCCCCGCCGACGTGGTGATCCTCGACCTGCTCCTGGCCGACCGCTCCGACCCGATCGGCAACGTACGCAGGATCGTGGCCACGGGCAGCCGGGTGCTCGTGGTCAGCGTGATCACCTCACCGAGCATGGGCTCCCAGGTCGTCAGGGCCGGAGCCGGTGGATACCTCACCAAGGACCACGACCTGAGCGTGCTGACCTCCGCCGTCCGCGAGGTCGCCACCCGGGGAAGCACGCACTCCCCCGAACTGGCGCTCTGCTGGCTGTCCGACCGCGCCGCCGACCGCCCCGTGCTCTCCCCCCAGGAACGGGCCGTACTGCTGGCCTACGCGTCGGGGATGACGCTGTCCGCGGCGGCCCGCAGCGCGGGAGTCCAGCCGGGAACCGCCAAGAACTACCTCGACCGGGTCAAGGAGAAGTACCGCAGAGCGGGCAGACCCGCCTACACCAAACTCGACCTCGCCACCCGGGTGAGGGAGGACGGCTGGTTGAGATAGCTGTGTCTTTTTGCTCCGCCTTCGGCGTCGCGGGCTTGGGCGCTTCGAGTCGGCGCTTTCCCTCGTCACTCCGTCGCTGTGCTCCTGCGTTCCTCAGTCCAAGCGCCGACGCGCCCAAGCCGAAACCCCTCATACTTGGCGCCGGTAAAGCACAAGGTCAAACCCCTCGCGCACGACACCGGGTAAGGCACAAGCCGACGCTCTTCACTTCTGGCGTCGGAGACAGTGGGGAACCCCGTAAGGCGCCTCACGGGCGAGGGGATCTCTTGAGGGTCCTTCTGCGGGCCACTTGGTGGAGGGCACGACGGGGTCGTGCACCGCGGGTCAGCCGTGTGCGCCGCGGTCACTCTGACGCCCGGCCCCTCCGGGCCCGGTGGGGGGCCGGGCTCCGTCTCGGTTGACGTGACCGTCGAGGATCGGCCCCGTCCCGCTCCCTGCCGGGTCACCGGGCCAGACCAGTTCGACGCAGGTGCCCTCGCCTTCGGCGGACAGGACGGTGACCTGACCGCCGACCTCCCGCATGCGGCCGGCGACGGAGGAGGCGAGCCCGAAGCCCGGGGCTGTGGAGGCCGGGTCGAAGCCTCTCCCCCGGTCCACGACGCGCACGGTCACCCGACGGCCCCGGCCGTCCTCAGGAACGTTCCCGTGCGCGTCCTCGCCGATGACCGTCAGCCATGCCTCCTTCGTCGCCGAGTGCAGGGCCACGTTGTTGAGCGCCTCCTGGGAGGCGTCCGCGAGAGCGGAGACGACGGCCGCGGGCACCCGCTCGGGCAGGCAGGCCGCGGCGTAGCGGACCCGCAGCCCGAGCCCGGAGGCCCTGGTGATCACCTTGGCCAGGCTGTCCTCCAGGCGGGCGGCCGTTCCGGTGCCCTCGCGCCCGATGAGCAGCCTGACGTACTCCGCGTCGGCGGCGCAGCGCAGCCGTACCTGCTCCTCCCTGTGGTCGAGACCGCCACGGGCGATGGCCGTCAGGGTGGTGAGCACCGTGTCGTGCAGCCGCCGGTAGTGCGCCAGACGCTCGGCGGAACGCGCCTGGTCGGCGACGTGGCCCGTCTCTGTGGCCAGCCGCCGGTCGGCCAGGTCGTCCAGGCGGTTCGCCTGCGCCCGCAGGTAACGGTGGATGAAGCAGACGATGACCGCGAACCACAGGTAGGAGTTCAGGCGCACCACGATGTCGATCGGCAACGGGTACCTGCTGCCGAGGTCGCCCGCGTGCGCCACCAGGTAGGCCAGCGCGGGCGGCAGCAGCGCCCACGCCCACGCGAGGGACTCCGCGACCGCCCCGGTCAACGCCCCCGTGGCCATGAGGGCCGACGACGACCAGTTCGCCGGGGCTCGGGAGTCACCGAGGCAGTTGGCGCCGACCGCCGGCAGGAGCCCGCAGGTCACCGCGACGTCCGCGGCCACCGCCCAGCGGGCGAACCAGCCCCGGCGCCGGGTGGTCACGACCAGCGCGGCGTTCCAGGCGACCGCGACGGCCAGCAGGACCACGTTCAGCGCGGCGCTCCGGTAGAGGCGGTCGGCGCTGAAGACTCCCGCGACGGCGGGCACCAGGTAGCTCGCGCGCTGCAGGACCAGCAGCATCACGACGAACCGGTTGACCCGATCCCGTCCCGGCCGGGCCGCGAGGTACTCGGAGTCACGCCAGCCAAGGGAGCATGAGCGCCGCACCCGTTCTCTCCACTCTCCCCGGCGCCGTTCCGGGGTCCGCCGACCGTCACACCCCCCGTCACACCCCCGTGTACTTCCCCGTCAGTCTTCACCGAAGACGCGGCCCGCGCCATGCGGAGGGCGTGGCCACCTCAGGCCGCGCCGCCCGCGGAACGGTGCGAACCCACGGTTGTCCCGGTCCGGGCGTGTCCGGACGGCGCGGCGGGGTCAGCCGTTGAGCAGGTCGTTCCTGGCGTGGCGCAGGTCGTCGAAGGAGGACAGGTCGGGGACGGTCCAGCCGTTCAGGTCGTACTCCCCGAGGCACCGCTCGACGAACGCCTTGTAGTCGTCGATCTGCCCCGACGCGCCCTGCCCGAGCAGCAGCTCGACGCGGGTGCTCTCGTGGTTGCCCGCGTAGTTGAGCTCGTACAGCTCGTGCCGGCCGCCGAACTCGGTGCCGACCGCGTCCCACAGCAGCTTCATGACCTTGACCCGCTCGACGGCGTCCACCCCGTTCGAGCCCCGGACGAATCTGTCCAGGTAGGGACGGATGTCCGGGTTCTTGAAGTCGTCGGCGCTGGAGTTGACGTAGATCAGCCCGCTGGCGACGTCCTTCAGCACGATCTCCCTGATCCTGGGGTAGCCGACCTGCATGAACCACCGGTAGGCCATGCCGTACTGGGGGTTGGGCAGCACCGCGCCGTTGCGCCACGGGACGGGGTTGCGCGCGGCGGCGTCCGACAGCGCCCAGAAGAGGTTCCGCCAGGCCAGGACCTCGCCCATCCTGCTCTGCACGCCCCGGAAGTCCCTGGTGCCGGTGATCTCAAGCGCCTTGGCCAGCAGGCCCGCGATGAACTCCAGTTTCACCGCCAGGCGGGTGCAGCCGTGAAAGGTGAAGCGCTCGATGAAGCCGGAGTGCCCGGTGAACAGCTGGACCTTTCCCACGTCGCCGTAGACGAAGACGTTCTCCCAGGGGATGAGGACCTTGTCCAGCACCAGGATGGTGTCGTTCTCGTCGAGGCGCGAGGAGAGCGGGTAGTCGAAGGGACTGCCCATCACCGCTGCGGCGGCGGTGTAGGAGGGGCGGCAGATCAGCTTCATCCCCCGCGCGCCCATCGGCACCGTGGCCACCAGCGCGAACTCCCGTCTCTTGATCGGCAGTCCGTAGTGGGCGATGAAGTTGTAGTGGGTGAGCGCCGAGCCGGTGGCGACCACCTTGGCCCCGCTGACGACCAGGCCCGCGTCGGTCTCCCGCTCCACGTGGACGAAGACGTCGGCGACCTCGTCCGGCGGGCGGCTGCGGTCGACCGGGGGATGGACGATGGCGTGGTTCCAGTAGAGGACCTTCTCCTGCGACTCGGCGTACCACCGGCGCGCGTTGTCGGCGAAGGGCTCGTAGAAGTCGGCGTTCGCGCCGAGCGTGCCGAGGAAGGAGGCCTTGTAGTCGGGGCTGCGGCCCATCCAGCCGTAGCTCATGCGCGCCCACTCGGCGATGGCCCGCTGGTCGGCGACGAGGTCCTCGGCGCTGTGCGGCGTGGTGAAGAACCTGTGGGTGTATCCGCCGCTTCCCGTGTCGGTCGGCGCGGTGAGGACCTCGCGCCTGGCCGGGTCGTGCAGCGCGTCGTAGAGCCGCGCCGTCATCCGGATGGGGTTGCGGAAGGCCGGGTGGGTCGTGGGGTCCTTGACGCGTTCGCCGTACACGTAGATCTCACGGTCGTCACGCAGGCTCTCGATGTACTCCTCACCGGTCAGCGGGCGGGTCACGGGGCCTGTCTGCTCGTCTCGCACCTCGACTCCTCGGGGAAGTTGTGGGCGGCGCCGCGGAACTCAATGGTGGCACCCGGTGGTGGCGATGCCTTTCTCCCAGATTGCGCTGATCACCGCGGTTCTCCCGGACAGCGCAATCCGAGAGATGCGGGGCCCCCGGACCGGGTGGGACGGTCGGAGGGTGAGCACACCGGAGGCGGTCGCCGCCATCGCCGGTGGATGACAGTGGATGACAGGGGCGTCCGGCTCCGGGCGGTTCCCGACCGTCTCATGGGGACCACCGCTCTCCCGCCTTCCGTGACCGTACGAGCGGCACGCCTCCCGGTTCTCATCCGCTAGTTCCCAGCTGGTTCCCAGGAGGAAATGGTGCTGACCGCCGACGTTCCCGCATCAGGACGGCCGACCGGCCGCGTGTCCGAGTTGCCCCCGGCCCGGCGGGAGGACCCGTCCTGTCCGCCGGGGGACGACAAGGAGACGGAGGGTGTGACCTGGACCCTGGCACGGAGGAGGGCGGCGCGTGCCCGCGCGTGCCCGTCCCCCGCCTGGGAGATTCCGGACGAGGCCGCCTGAGACTTCCCGACGACCATCGGACAGCCAGGAGAAAGGGAGAAACATGACAACGACCAGCCCCTCGGACGCTGACAGGGCCGCCGTGGCGGCCGTCCCCCAGCGCGTCGTCGACGCGTGGGCCGAACACGACGCGGAGGCCTTCGCCGGCGTCTTCACCGAGGACGGGAGCATGATCCTGCCCGGCCTCTACCGCAAGGGCCGTCAGGAGATCCACTCGTTCATGGCGGAGGCGTTCGAGGGCCCGTTCAAGGGCACCCAGGTGACCGGGCGCCCGATCGACATCAGGTTCCTCGGCGAGACGACCGGGGTGCTGATCACGCAGGGCGGCGTACTGACTCCGGGTGAGACCGAGGTCTCCCCGGAACGTGCCATCCGGGCCTCCTGGCTGGTCGTCAAGGAGGACGGCCAGTGGCGGCTCGCCGCCTACCAGAACAGCCCCGTCAACCCGGCCTGACCCGCCCGCGCGGACGCCGCCCGGCCCCACGGCCGGGCGGCGTCCTCGTGCCGGGGCCGGTCAGGACCAGGCGAGCATCAGGAGCGGATCCTCCAGCATGGCGCCGATCTCGCGGAGCACCGTGGCGCCCAGTTCGCCGTCCACGATCCGGTGGTCGAACGACAGCGCCAGCGTGGCGACCCTGCGGACCGTGACCCGTCCCTCGTGCACCCAGGGCATGTCCCTGATCTGGCCGAGCGCGAGGATCGCCGACTCACCCGGCGGCAGGATCGGGGTTCCGGCGTCCACCCCGAAGACGCCCGTGTTGGTGATCGTGACGGTTCCCCCCGACAGGTCCCCGGGGGTGGTCCCGCCCGCCCGCGCGGTCTCGGTCAGCTCCGTCAGGGCGCGGGCCAGGGCGGGCAGCGACAGGTCGTCGGCTCCCTTGACGTTGGGGACGATCAGCCCGCGTTCCGTGGCGACGGCGACGCCGAGGTTCACCCGCCGCCAGAGCACGATCTCCTGGGCGGCCTCGTCCCACGAGGAGTTGATCATCGGGTTGCGCCTGACCGCGATCACCAGCGCCCTGGCGACGGGCAGCAGCGGCGAGACCCTGGTCCCGGCGAAGTCGGCCAGCCCGCGCAGCCTCGTGACCAGCTCCGTCATCGCGGTGACGTCGACCTGCAGCCAGGTGGTCACGTGCGGGGCGGTGAACGCCGAGCGCACCATCGCCTCCGCCGTGCGCCTGCGCACCCCCCTGACCGGGATCCGCTCCTGCCCGCCGCCGGGCTCCGGGTCCGGTACGGCCGCCGCCCGCCGGACGTCCTCGTGGGTGACCGATCCTCCCGGGCCGGTCCTGGCGAGGGCGGCCAGGTCGACGCCGAGGTCCTTGGCCAGTCTGCGGACGGTCGGCTCGCCCGCGCCACCGTCTCCGCTCCCTCCGGGCCTTTCGGATCTTCCGGGCCTTTCAGGGGCGGTCCGCCTGCGCGGCCTGCGGCTCGTCGCGCCCGGCATGGCCCCGTACCCGACGAGCACGGGAACCCGCTCCTGCTCCCGAGAGGCGACGGGCGGGGCCACCCGGGGGGCGTCCCCGCCGACGGCCACGGTGATGAGCGGTGTGCCGACCTCGACCGTCGTACCCTCCTCGACGAGGAGTTCCCCCACGACGCCCGCGAAGGGGCAGGGCAGCTCGACGACGGCCTTGGCCGTCTCGATCTCAAGGACGACCTGGTTGACCCGCACGGGCTCGCCGGGGCGCACGTGCCACCTGACGATCTCCGCCTCGACGAGCCCCTCACCGACGTCGGGGAGCGCGAACCGTCTCAGCTCGCTCATGCTCACCAGGCCATGGTCCGGTCGACGGCGTCGAGGACGCGGTCGAGGTCGGGAAGGTAGTGCCGTTCGAGGCGCGAGGGCGGGTAGGGCGTGGAGAAGCCGCCGACCCGCAGCACCGGGGCCCGCAGGTCGTAGAAGCACCGTTCGGTGATCCTCGCCGCCAGCTCCGCGCCGTACCCGCTGAACACCGGGGCCTCGTGCACGACGACGCACCGGCCGGTCCTGCGCACCGAGGACAGCACCGTCGCCTCGTCCAGGGGACTGAGCGAGCGGACGTCGACGACCTCGACGGAGCGGCTCTCGTCGGCCTGGGCGGCTTCGAGACAGGTCCGTACGGCCGGGCCGTAGGCCAGCAGCGTCACGTCCCGCCCCGGGCGGGCGACCACGGCCCGGCCGAGGGGCACCGCTCCCGACGGGTCGAGCTCGACCGGCGCCTTGTCCCAGTAGCGCCGTTTCGGCTCGAACAGGATCACCGGGTCGGGGCAGGAGATGGCCTGCTGGATCATCGTGTAGGCGTCGGAGGGGTTGGAGCAGGCGACCACGCGCAGGCCGCCGGTGTGGGTGAAGTACGCCTCGGGGGACTCGCTGTGGTGTTCGGCGGCGCCGATGCCGCCGCCGAACGGGATCCGGACGACGACGGGAAGTTCGAGTGTGCCGAGGGAACGCAACCGCATCTTGGCGAGCTGGGTGGTGATCTGGTTGAAGGCGGGGAACACGAACCCGTCGAACTGGATCTCGCACACCGGGCGGTAGCCGCGCAGCGCGAGCCCGATGGCCGTGCCGACGATGCCCGACTCGGCCAGGGGCGTGTCGATGACCCTGCTCTCGCCGAAGTCCTTCTGCAGGCCGTCGGTCACCCGGAAGACACCGCCGAGCCTGCCGACGTCCTCCCCCATGACGAGGACCCTGGGGTCGCGTTCCATGGCCTTGCGCAGGCCCTCGTTCATCGCCCGGGACAAAGACAGGGTCTCAACGCCCACCGTCGTGCCTCCCTTCGCGTGTCTCCCTCATCGCGGCGTGTCCTCGAAGGAGGCGAGGTAGGCGGCGAAGGCGGCGCGCTCGTCCTCGACCAGCGGGTGCTCGGCCGCGTAGACGTTGTCCCACAGCTCGTCGAGGTCCGGATCGGGCAGTTCCCGGCACCGGGTGCGCAGGTCCGCCCCGATCCGTTCCGCCTCCGCCTCGACCTCGGCGAGGAAGGCCTCGTCCGCGGCGCCGCAGGACAGCAGGTAGGTCCTGACCCGTTCGACGGGGTCCTTGAGCAGCCAGGCCTCGGTCTCGGCGCGCGGGCGGTAGCGGCCGGGGTCGTCCGTCGTCGTGTGGGCCCCCATCCGGTAGGTGAACGCCTCGACCAGCGTCGGCCCCTGCCCGCTGCGCGCGTTGTCCAGCGCCCTCGCGGTCACCGCCAGGCAGGCCAGCACGTCGTTGCCGTCCACCCTGACGCCGGGGAAGCCGAAGCCGTCCGCGCGCCGGTGCAGCGGGACGCGTGACTGCCGCTCGGTGGGTTCGGAGATCGCCCACTGGTTGTTCTGGCAGAAGAACACGATCGGCGCGTTCTGCACGGCCGCCCAGGCGAACGCCTCGTTGACGTCGCCCTCGCTGGTCGCGCCGTCACCGAAGTAGGCGATCACCGCGTCCTCCGCGCCGTCGCGCTGGACGCCCATGGCGTAGCCGGTCGCGTGCAGGACCTGGCTGCCGATGACGATCGTCGGCAGGTGCAGGTTGTGCTCCCTGGGGTCCCACCCGGCGTGGTTGATCCCCCGGAAGGAGCCGAGTTCCCGCACCGGGTCGACGCCCCTGCACCAGGCGACGCCGTGCTCGCGGTAGCTGGGGAAGGCCATGTCCCCGGGATGCAGGGCGCGGGCCGAGCCGACCTGCGCCGCCTCCTGGCCGCGCAGCGAGGGCCAGACGGCCAGCTCTCCCTGCCTGGCCAGGGCCAGGGCCTCCTCGTCGAGTCTCCTGACGATCACCAGGTCCCGGTAGAGGCTCCTGACCTCCCGCGCGGTGAAGACGGCGTCGTAGTCCGGGTGCTCGACCCGCCTGCCGTCCGGGGTGAGCAGCCGGACGGGTTCCTGCGGGGGCGGCGGGGGCGGCGGGGGCGCTGTGACGGTCCCCGGGGGCGTACCGCGCGCGGCGTCGATGGTCACGTGCCACTCCTCGTGCGTTGCGGTGGTCGGGAACCGGCGCGCGGCCGGTTGCCGGTGGTGTCCGTGGGTGCGGGCCCCCGCGTGTCCGCGGAACCCGCGAACGGCCGGTGAGGGACCCGGGCGGATCGCGGCGTACGGCCCCGGCCCGGGCGTTCAGCGCGGGGTGTCCAGGTGGGCGGCGAGGCCACGGGGCCGGGTGTCGGTCCAGTGCCGCCTGACGTGGCCGAGGCAGTCCTCACGCCCCGCGGGGCCGTGGGTGACGGCCCATCCCGCGGGCACGGCGGCGAAGACGGGCCACAGGGAGTGCTGACCCTGTTCGTTGACCAGCACGAGGAAGGTTCCGTCCGGGTTCTCGAAGGGGTTGGCCATCTCGTTCTCCTTCTCCGTTACCGGGCTTCGGACGCGAGGGCTCGAAGAGCTGACAAGCCGTCAGGCGCCACCGAACCGCGCCGCCAGGCCCGCGACCGTCGGGGTGTCGAACAGGGCGCTGATCGGCAGGTCCTCGCCCAGTTCCGCGTGGATGCGGCTGATGAGCCGCATCGCCAGCAGTGACTGGCCGTCGAGGTCGAAGAAGCTGTCGTCGACGCCGACCCGCGTCACGCCGAGCACCTCGGCGAACAGGGCGCACAGGGTCTCCTCAAGCCGGCCGCTCGGGGCTCGGTAGGCGGGCAGGCCCGTGAAGTCGGGCTCGGGCAACGCCGCGCGGTCCAGTTTCCCGTTGGGGGTCAGCGGCAGGGTGTCGAGCACGACGAACGCGGCGGGCACCATGTAGTCCGGCAGCGCCCGCGCCGCGTGGGCGCGCAACGCCTCCACGTCGGCGCCACCGGGTCCGGGCACGACGTAGGCGGCCAGTCTTCTCTCTCCGTCCTCGGCCCGTCTGGCGACGACCGCGACGTGGGCGAGCCCGGGGTGTCTCGCCAGGACCGCCTCGATCTCGGCGGGTTCGACCCGGAAGCCCCGGATCTTCACCTGGTCGCCCGCGCGGCCGACGAAGTCGAGCTGTCCCTTGGCGGTCAGCCGTACCAGGTCGCCGGTGCGGTACATCCGCTCGCCGGGTCCCGCGAACGGGTCGGCGACGAAGCTCTGCGCGGTCAGGTCGGCCCGGCCCGCGTAGCCGCGCGCCAGGCGGGTGCCGCCCACGTACAGCTCGCCGACCGTGCCGGGCGGGACGGGGGTGAGGGTCTCGTCGAGGACGCGCAGCCGTACGTCGTCGAGCGGGCCGCCGACCGGTACGGCGCCCTCCTCGGTGTAGGGGGCGGTCATCGGGCCGTGGGTGACGAACAGGGCCGTCTCCGTGGCGCCGTACATGGCCCTGACCACCGTGTCCGGGCAGGCGTCGAGCACCCGCCGTACGGCCTCGGGCGCGATCACGTCCCCGCCGGTCAGCACCTCGCGCACCCCGGCCAGGCACTTGGGCGCCTCCTCGGCGAGCACCCGGAACAGCCCGGCCGTCAGGTGCAGACCGGTGATCGCCTCCTCGGTCACGAGCCTGCCCAGGGTGGCCACGCCGAGGACGCCGGGGGGCGCGACGACGATCCGGCCGCCGTTCAGCAGCGGCACCCACAGCTCGTAGGTGGAGACGCTGAAGGCGTGCGGCGCGACCATCAGCACCCGTTCGTGCCGCCCGCCCTCCCAGCAGGAGTCGAAGGCCAGCCCGAGGACGCCCCGGTGGGTGACGCCGACGCCCTTCGGCTCTCCCGTCGAGCCCGAGGTGTACATCTGGTAGGCGAGCTGGTCCGGGTGGGAGTCCACGCCCGGGTCGGCCGGGGACTCCCCCGCCGACTCACGGCCTCCGTCGACGACGACGAGCGGGCCGCCCTCCGGCAGGCCGCGCCCGAGGGTCGTCGCGTCGGCGAGCAGGATCGGCGCGCCCGCGTGGTCCATGATCCACTGGATGCGCTCCGGCGGGTGGGAGGTGTGCAGCGGCAGGTAGAACGCCCCGGTCTTGAGCACCGCCAGGATGGCGGCGACCATGTCGGCCGAACGCTCCATCAGCACCGCGACCGGCCTCTCCGGACGGGCTCCCCGTCCGAGCAGCAGGTGCGCGAGCCGGTTGGCCCGTTCGTCCAGCTCCCGGTAGGTCAGGCGGAGGTCGCCGAAGGAGACGGCCGTCGCGTCCGGGGTCAGCGCCGCCTGGGCGGCGAAGCGTCCCTGGACGGAACCCTGGGTGGAAGGGGAAGCCATCGCGTACTCCAATCCGTTCGTTCCGCCTGAGCCCGCCGTGCGGGCCGCCCGCGCGGGCGGGAGCCGGGGGCCGGGGGCGGGGCGGATTCGCGGGCACGACGGGCACGGGCGGGCGCCGGCGGCCGGGGCCGTCACCCCCGCCGTGGACGGCCGCCGTCGCGTCCGGTCACGCAGTCAGCGTCACATCCGCCCGCTGTACAGCGCATCTCCCGGATTGCGATGCTCTCCGGCGCTCTCCGGCGCTCTCCGGTGCTCTCCGGTGCGGCTCTCCGCCGGGGTCAGGCGGGCAGCCAGGCGGCGCGGCCGTAGGCGGGCGGCGGGCAGGGGACGTGGACGACGGCGTACGGCCCGGCCGCCAGGTCGAGCGCGTCGAGCACCAGCAACCCGCCCTCTCGCCTGGCGTCGTCCCGGACGAAGACGAGGAGCCAGCCGTCGCCCTCAGCGGGCCCCCGGGGCACGAACACGGGGTCCCCGGCGCGCTTCCCCGCGCCGAGCCGGTGTTCCCGGAGGCCGCCGGTCGTCAGGTCGTACCGGACGAGCGCGGCGCCCTCCCGCGGGTCACGGGAGCCGAACACGTGGCGGTGCGCGCGACCCGTCGCCCGTTCGTCGGCCAGGGCCGTCTCCGCCCCCGGTGCCAGCTCCCGTTCCCCGACGGCGCCGGTGACCGGGTCGAGTGTCCAGCGCCACAGCCGCGGCGACCCCTGCGGGCCGGGAGCCCCGTCATAGGCCCGGGGGTGGCGCACGGCGTCGACCACGACCTTCCCGTCCTCCTCGTAGGCGTTCACCGCCCGGGAGACGTGGCAGGGGCCGATCTCGAACCAGCGCGGCTCCGGCGCCCCCTCGCGGGGCAGCAGGCCGACGCGCGCCCTCGCGCCCGGCCGCCAGGAGTACGGCGGGCGGGTCCCGGCCAGGGCGGCGGCGCGGTCGTGGAGGACCGGCGGGTCGAACACGACGACGTGGTGCCCGGTGAGGGCGGCGGCGCTCATGAGGGGCGCGCCGTCGAGGGCGAAGGGCCGGGCGTGGCGGACGGCGCCGCCGGAGTCGGCGACCAGGTGCTCGGCGTGTCCCAGCCCGGGGTAGGAGGCGACGGCGTGCCACCGGCCGGTGGCGGGGTCGCGGACGGGCCTGGCGAGCGAGAGGGGCCCGGGGACCCGGCCGCCGGGGTTCGCGGGCCGTACGGCGGGGGCCAGGGCGGGCACCGGCCCGAAGGGGCTCGCCGGGGGGACGGTCGTGCGGGCGCGGTGCCGGAAGGCCTCTCCCCCGCGCAGGCCGACGCCGGACAGGAGGGTCCTGCCGTCGCCGAGGGGATGCGGGAAGGCTTGGAGGAAGCACCCGTCGAGCCCCTCGGGAAGGGCTCCCTCGACGGGGAGCCGCAACGGTGACGGCACCCAGGCGGGGGCCTGGCCGGACGCGCGAGCTGGGGCGGCCATGAGGCGCCTCCTCCGGGCGGGGTCAGCAATACCATAACGGTGTTGTGCTTAGAAACATATCGGCGTTATGTAATACTTGTCAACATGAGTCCCCGCCGAGCAGACCCCAGGACACGTCCCGCACTGGTCGACATCGCCGCCCGGCTGCTCGCCGAGGAGGGACCGCAGGCCCTGTCGACCCGGCGGCTCGCCACCGAGGCCGACAGCTCGACGATGGCGGTCTACACCCACTTCGGGGGCATGAGCGGGCTGGTGCGGGAGATCGTGCACGAGGGGTTCGCCCGGCTGCAGCGCCATCTCACCCACGTGCGCCAGACCGGTGACCCGGTGGCCGACATGGCGCTGCTCGGCAGGGCCTACCGCCACAACGCGCTGGCCAACCCGCATCTGTACGCGGTGATGTTCGGCGGGGCGTCGCTGGCCGGCTTCTCCCTGACGGAGGAGGACCGCCAGCACGGGCGCTACACGCTGGGCAACGTCGTCAAGTGCGCCACCCGCTGCTTCGAGACGGGCCGGTTCAGGGCGGAGGACGCCGAACTCGTCGCCCACCAGATGTGGAGCGCGATCCACGGGCTGGTCACCCTGGAGCTCGGCGGCTACCTCATCGCCCCCTACGACGCCGAGCGCTGCTTCGAGGCCCAGCTCACCGCCCTGATGGTCAGCTCGGGGGACGACCTGGACAGCGCGAGGAGATCGGTCGCCCTGTCCAGGGACCGGATGCGGGCCGAGGTCGAGGAGACCGGAGGTCAGGGCCTGTTCCGCGAGGCACCGCCTGCGTGACCGCGGCGGGCGTGAGGCTCCGCGGAACGGAACCTAGAGGGGGATGTTGCCGTGTTTGCGCTGCGGCGGCGTCTGGCGCTTGTTGCGCAGCATGGCCAGGGCGCGCGCGACCGCGGCGCGTGTCTCCGCCGGGTCGATCACGTCGTCGACCAGCCCCCGTTCCGCGGCGTAGTGCGGGTGCATGAGCCGCTCGGAGTACTCGGCGACGAGTTCGGCGGCCAGTTCGGCCGGGTCGGCCGCGGCGGCCAGCTCCTTGCGGAAGATGACGTTGACCGCTCCCTGCGCGCCCATCACGGCGATCTCGTTCGTCGGCCAGGCCAGGGAGAGGTCGCAGCCGATGGAGCGGGAGTCCATCACGATGTAGGCGCCGCCGTACGCCTTGCGCAGGATGACCTGGACGCGGGGCACGGTGGCCTCGCAGTAGGCGTACAGCAGTTTGGCGCCGTGCCTGATGATGCCCGCGTGCTCCTGGTCGGGGCCGGGCAGGAAGCCGGGGACGTCGACCAGTGTCACCAGCGGGATGCCGAAGGCATCGCAGAAGCGGACGAACCTCGCCGCCTTCTGTGACGCCGCGACGTCCAGGACCCCCGCGAGCACCATGGGCTGGTTGCCGACCAGGCCGACCACCTCGCCGTCGACGCGGGCCAGCGCGCACACCACGTTCGGCGCCCAGCCCTCCTGCAGTTCGAGGAACTCGCCGTCGTCGACCAGTTCGGCGACGACCGAGCGGATGTCGTACGGCCTGTTCGGCTCGACGGGCACGATCTCGGCGAACCCGGGCCGGTGGTCGGTCGTGGCCTGGCGCGGCGGCCCGGCGGGCGGCGGCTCCAGGTTGTTGCTCGGCAGCAGGGACAGCAGGTAGCGCACGTCCTCAAGCGCGCTCTCCTCGTCGTCGTGCACGAAGGTGGCCACCCCGGAGCGACCGCCGTGCACCTCGGCGCCGCCCAGTTCGTCGTGGGTGACCCGCCTGCCGCTGACCGCCTCGACGACGTCGGGGCCGGTCAGGTACATCCGCGCGGTCTCGCGGACCATGAAGGTGAAGTCGGCCAGGGCCGGGGAGTAGGCCGCTCCCCCGGCGCAGGGGCCGAGGATCACGCTGATCTGCGGGATCACTCCGGAGGCCTGGACGTTGCGGCGGAAGATGCCGCCGTAGCCGTCCAGGGACATCACCCCCTCCTGGATACGGGCGCCGCCGCTGTCGTTGAGCCCGATGAGGGGCGCTCCGGTGGCGATCGCCAGGTCCATCACCTTGTGGATCTTCGCCGCGTGCGCGTGGCCCAGCGAGCCGCCGAAGATCGTGAAGTCCTGGGCGTAGACGAAGACCCGGCGCCCGTCCACCGTGCCCGAGCCGGCGACCACCCCGTCGGTGTGCGGGCGCCGCTCACCCATCCCCAGGTCGTTCGCCTGGTGGCGGCGGTACATGTCGATCTCGGTGAAGGAGCCCTCGTCGAGCAGCAGGTCGAGCCGCTCCCGCGCCGTCCGTTTGCCCAGCGACCGCTGCCGCTCGACCGCGGCCCGGGAGCCCGCGGCGATCCGGCCGCGCAGCCTGTCGTGCCGCTCACGCAGCAGGTCCATCGAGCGTGGCGGCTCGCCGGGCCCGTCCTCCCCTCCCGCGCCGGAGGGGGCGGGCACATCTTTGACGTCGTCCCGCAGGCCGGTCCGCCTGCCTGCCGGGGTCACGACGCCCTCACCGGCGTCAGGTCCCCGCGCGCCGTGCCCGCCTGCCGGTCCGACAGCGACCCGTTGGCGTGCAGCCAGCGCACGGTCTCGCCGACCGTCTCGGCGACGGGACGCGGGACGACGCCGCCGGTGCTCGCCCCCTTCGCCACCCGTGTCGCGCAGGCGCACACGTAGACGGCGCCGTACTGCGCCGGGATGTGCCAGGGGCACACCCGCTGCGCGAGGTCGGCCAGCAGCCCGGCCGGGAGCATGGCGCGGGCGGGCAGGAAGAGCGTCGGCAGGCGGCGTCCGGTCACCTCGCGCAGCACCTCCACATAGCGCCGGGTCGTCAGGTAGTGGCCGGGCCCGAAGTGCCTGGCCGGGCCGCCGCCGTACGGCGTGAGCAGTTCGGCGTGCAGCGCGGCGGTGTCCCGCACGTCGCCGAGGGGCAGCCCGCCGAGCGGCCAGACCGGCATCAGGCCCCGCAGGACGTCACGGAGCCTGGCGGTCTGGTCGCCGAGCCTGGGGTCGTGCGGGCCGAGCAGGGCCGGCGGGTAGGTGATCACCACCGGGGCGCCCTCCCGCTGGTGGCCCCGGGCCACGGCCTCGGCCGCCGCCTTGCTCGCCATGTACGGCTCGCGGGGCCTGCCGACGGGGGTGTCCTCGCGGACGACCCGGCCGGGGGCGGGGAACAACGCCGCGACGCTGGAGACGTGGATGATCGGGTCGGCTCCCGCCGCGCGCGCGGCCCCGAGCACGACCTCGGCGCCCCGCTCGTTGGTCCGCCGCACACTCGCGCGCCGCCTGCTGTCGAAGGTGTAGACCGCCGCCGCGTGCAGCACGGCGTCCGCCCCCCGCACCGCCCGGCCGACCGCCTCGCCGTCGGTGACGTCTCCGGTCACCACCTCGACGACGTCCCCAAAGGTGTCCCCGAAGGTGTCCGCGAAGGTGTCCTCGTCGGCGCTCCCGCCCGGCGCCGGGCCGGGCAGGAGAGGGGCCAGGGCGCGGGCGACCCCGGACGGTTCGCGGACGAGCAGGCGGACCCGGTGCCCCGCCCGCAGGAACGCCGCGACCGAATGGGCCCCGACGAATCCGGTGCCGCCTGTCACGCTCACCAGCATCAGAAATACCTCGCTCATGGCGGAATCACTGGGCGTTTCGCAGCAAGCGTGCACGAGTGAAGATCCCATTGTCTTCTCCCATTGTGCTTTCAGCGGACCGGCGTTATCGTCCGCGTAAGGCGAATTCGGCAATCCAGGAGAAGAAGCGGCCGATTCGGCACCGCTACGGTTGACGACGTTGTCGTCGCAACGTCAGAGAAATTGTTCGGCGCGAGAGCGGAGGTTTCCGCATGGCTTCTGAGGCGGCTTCGGCGGGTCGCTTTCCTGGAAGAATGGCAATTGTCAACGGACCCCGGCACAGGACCTGGCTGAACGTCTTCCTCGTGCTCGTCGTCGCCCACTGGGCAGAGCACGTGGCGCAGGCCGTGCAGATCTACGTCCTCGGCTGGCCGGTCCCGCAGGCGCGCGGCGTGCTCGGGCTGCCGTTCCCGTGGCTGGTGACCTCCGAGTGGATGCACTACGGCTACGCGTTGTTCATGCTCATCGGTCTCGTCATGCTCAGGAAGGGGTTCACCGGCCGTTCCCGCACCTGGTGGAACATCTCACTCGGCATCCAGGTCTGGCACCACTTCGAGCACCTGCTGCTGCTCCTGCAGGCGATGACCGGCAACCACCTGATGGGCAGGCCGGTCCCCACGAGCGTCCTGCAGGTCTTCTTTCCCCGGGTCGAGCTGCACCTGTTCTACAACGCCGTCGTCTTCGCCCCGATGGTGGTCGCGATGGTCCTGCACCGCCGTCCGAACGAATCCGAGCGGTCGGCCATGGCGTGTGGCTGCGCGACGGCGCGCGCCTGAGGGCCCCCGGAAAAGGAAAGCTTTCTCGAATGTCCAGCCGCGGCGCGTTTCCCGTGCCGCGGCCGGGCGTTTTCCACCGGCCGGGGAAAGGGATTCACGGACTTTCCCCGCGCGTCCAGCCGCCCACCGTCCTGGCCGCGGCCATGCTCGCCCACGCGGTCAGTTCGACCAGCTCCCGGTCTCCCGTCCCGCGGCTCTCCCTGAAGGCGTCCACGTCGGCCTCGCCGACCCGGTAGGAGGCGAAGGCCGTCAGCAGGGCCAGCCGCCCGGCGGGGCGGTCCTCGGCGGCCAGGTCCGCGACCGCCTCCTCCGCCCACGCCCCGCCGAGCCCGGGGTGGCCGCCGTCCCAGGCCGCCAGCCTGGCCGCCAGCAGGTCACGGACGGGGCCCGGCACCGAACGGCGGCCCGCCGCCTCGATCGCCGAGGCCGCGCGGGCGAAGGCGCCCGCGACGCCCGGCGCGCCCGCCGCCCAGGACAGGTCGCCGGGCAGCGGGGCCATGGGCAGCAGGTCGAGCGAGCCGCCCGGCTCGACGCCCCCACCGGTCGGCCGCATGAGCCGGCCCAGCGTCCGCATGAGGGCGCCGCGTGCCATCCCCGGTGTCCGCGGCGGCAGCGGCGTCTCGTCGAGGAACACGTTGACCATGCGGTTGAGGTAGTGGAAGGTGACCGCGACTCCGACGAGGACCCCGACGGGCTCGGCGGCCTGTTCCCCGGGGAACGGCGTCGCCCGCCCGCGCGTCCCGCTCGCCCTGGCCCACTCCTCGACCGGCGCGAGGTCACGCCGCGCGCCACCCTCCGGGGGGACCAGGCCGCCCAGGGCGGCGCCGTGCACGTCTGCGCAGTAGGGGCAGGCGTTGCCCAGCGAGACGCCGGTCGCGACCGCCTCCCTGACCGCCCGGCCCGGTCCGCCGCCGGTCAGCAGCGTCTCCCTCAGCATCATCCAGCAGGCGGCCAGGATCTCCGGGGCGGGCGAGTGCAGGGCGACCGGCGGCGCCAGCATGCCGAACTCCCGTTCCGAGCGCGTGTACACCTCGGCGACCAGGCCCCGCGCCCGCGCGGGCGGCACCGGGCGGACGTGCCTGACCTGGCGGAGCGAGCCGCGCAGCGGTTTCCTGAGGACCCGCCGCAGGAGTGTCGTTTCCATCGCGCGCTCCCTGAGGTCGGCCGGGCGCGGGCTCACCCGCCCGCGCCCGGGGGGCTACTTGTGCGTCAGGCCGGCCACGAACGGCAGCGCGGCGCGCCTGCCGCTCGTGGCGCCGTCCGGGGAGGGGGCGCCGTAGGTGACCTCGACGCCGCGCTGCCTGGCGGCCCGCACGATGCCCGGGACGGCGCGTTCGGCCAGCGCCGCGATGGTCATCGCCGGGTTGACCGTCAGCGCCCCCGGCACGGCCGAGCCGTCGGTGACGAAGATGCCCGGGTGCCCGCGCAGTTCGTGGCGGTCGTCGAGCGCCGAGGTGCTGGGGTCGTCGCCGATGCGGCAGGAGGCCAGCGGGTGCACGGTGTAGGCGCCGACCACGTCGTTGGTCCACGGCATCACCCTGGACAGCCCGTCGCGCTCCAGGATGTCGCGGACCTCGGCGTCGGCCAGTTCCCAGCCGCGCAGCGTGTTGGCGGTCGGGCGGTACTGGATGGGGCCGCGCCCGAGCATCTGCTGTGAGATCCGTACGGCGTTGCCCGTCGGCGGAGGCGGTCCGAAGACGCCCTCGTTGTCGTCCTCGCTCATCGTGAAGACGGTCAGCCACGACTGCCAGCGCCGTACGATCTCCTTCTTCTCCGCGCCGAACCAGGTCGGGCCGGTGGCGTCGGGCACCTGGGCGAGGATGGTGCCGAAGCCGGGCGGGAAGTAGAGCTGCTCCAGCGAGTAGCGGGAGTACTCAGGCAGCGTGCCGTCCAGGCGGTCCCAGCTCGCCACGCACGGCCCCTTGCCGATCTGGGAGGCCGCGTAGGCCGGGCCGTCTCCGCGGGACAGCCCGAGCAGGTCACGGACCCTGTCCTCGTTGAGGATCGCGGTGTTGAGCCGCTCGCCGTTGCCGGAGAAGTACCTGCCGACCGCGTACGGCATGGCCCCCAGGTCCGGCGCGGAGCGCTGCAGGATCACCGGGGTCGCCCCGGCGCCCGCGGCCAGGATCACGATCTTGGCGTCGATCGTCCCGCTCCCGGTGTGCACCCGGTAGTCCTCGTCGTCGACGATGTCGTAGTGCACCCGGTAGCCGCCGTCGTCGTTCCTGGTCAGGCGCTGCACCTCGTGCATGGGCCGTACCTGGGCGCCGTGCGCCACCGCGGCGGGCAGGTAGTTGAACAGCAGTGACCGTTTGGCGTCGAAGCGGCACCCGGCCATCATCCAGTTGCAGTTGGTGCACCTCTCGCCGTCGATGGCGACCGGCACCGGGTTGGCCGTGCGCCCCGCGTGCGCGCACGCCGCCGCGAACAGGCCGCCTGAGTAGGTGACCGCGTCCCAGTCCTGCCTGGTCACGGGCAGTGCCTCGGCCACCCGGTCGTACCAGGGCTCCAGGGTGTCGCGGGTGACGGCCTTGGGCCACATCCTGCGGCCGATGGCCCCCCTGCGGTCGAAGACGAAGCGGGGGGCGCGGGGCATGGCGGCGAAGTACACGACGCTGCCGCCGCCGACGCAGTTGCCGCCGAGCAGGCTCATGCCGTCGCCGACCACGAAGTCGAAGATCCGCGTGTAGCTCGACCCGAGTTTGAAGTCGTGGTCGAAGTCCTCGCCCTGCAGCCAGGGACCGCGTTCGAGCACCACGACCCGCGCGCCGCCCGCCGCGAGGTGGTAGGCCGTGATCGCGCCGCCGAAGCCGCTGCCGACCACGAGGACGTCCGTCGTCTCGGTCACGGTCATGCGGGGCTCCCCGTTGAGGTCGTCGCCGGGTGGAGGCGGGCCAGTTCGCGGCCGTAGGAGTAGACGGGGAAGCGCCACAGGCCGTCCTCCTGCGGCCCGGAGAAGCCCATCGCCGTCAGCCCCGGGTGACCGGCGGCCAGGGCGTCGAGGGTGTGCATGTGGGCCGCGGTGTCGAAGGCCATGTTGCTGAACAGCGCGACGCTGACCCACACCTCCCGCTCCGGGTGACCGGGGGAGGTCAGTATCCCGACCAGGGCGGTCCGATGCGGGAACGGCAGGGCCACGAACGGCGGCAGCGCCGCGGTCAGGTCGATCCCGTTCTGGTCCGCGTAGGCCCGCGCGTGCTCGTTGAGCAGCCGGGCGAGGTCACCGAGCGCGGGCGCCAGCCCGGCCGCGGGGGTT
Organism: Streptosporangium sp. NPDC020072; assembly: GCF_040631445.1. Classification (NCBI taxonomy): domain Bacteria; kingdom Bacillati; phylum Actinomycetota; class Actinomycetes; order Streptosporangiales; family Streptosporangiaceae; genus Streptosporangium; species Streptosporangium sp. NPDC020072. Next base: position 101,957 of record NZ_JBEYAB010000018.1, read on the forward strand.
TCGAGCAGTTCGACGGCGCCCGCGGCGACCGCGCCCCCGCCCGCCGCCGCCCCCGCGACCGCCTCGTCGCCGGGTGAGCGCTTCTCACCGGGGACGATCGTGTCCGCGAAGGCCTCCAGCGTCATGGTCCTGGCCTGTTCTTCGTCTGGGATACCCGGTTGCACCGGCGTTTCCTCCTGTCGGCGAGGGGGTGCGGCGTGGGGGCCGGAAGCCGGCGCGTCGGCCGAACCCTCGTTTCACGGACCGGCCCGGCAGCGGGCGCGGGACGTCGAGGCCCTGGCCCGGCACGGCGGGATCTGCGACCAATTGGAACTCACATATCGAATTCAGTTCCGGTCTGATCCATCGTCCGAGCGGCACCCCGTCCGACGCATCTTCTGAATTGCCGTCCTGTCAAGCCTCATTCTTCAGGGTTTTCTGTGGCGCACTAACACCCAATTAACGCCGCTCACAACCTAGAGTAGCAGCTCAGACACGGTGAGCACGCTTCACTAGCACAGTTGACAGCAGTCAGATGTTGATTTAGAAATATTGATGCCGATCTTTTTTATTAGTCGTTCGACTGGCACATACAAGCCCCGGAAGGGGCGAATGAATATGGGAGTCGAACTCTCCGAGACGACCAGCCGACTACAGGCCGACCTTTCCCGTCATTCATATTGATGAATATTCAACACACGGAGAGGAATGATGGAGGAAGTTCTTGAGAAAGCTGTGAGACGAGTTATCGAGACCATGCGTGAGCATCTCGGCGACGAGCTCACCATCGATGACATGGCCCGCACCGCCATGTTCAGCAAATTTCACTTCTCCCGGGTCTTCAGACAGGTAACCGGTATCTCACCTGGGCGTTTCCTGTCGGCGTTGCGGCTGCAGGAGGCCAAACGGCTGCTCCTGTCGACCTCGCTGAGCGTCGCCGACATCAGCATCCAGGTCGGCTACTCAAGCGTCGGCACCTTCAGTTCCCGTTTCAAGAGCTGCGTCGGTCTCGCGCCGACCACCTACCGGCAGCACGGCGGTTTCGCCCCGCTGATCCTCACCAGCGGCAGGAACGACGGTGAGGAGACCCGGCTGACGACCGTCCAGGGCAAGATCTGGGCTCCGACCACGGGTCAGTGCGGCCTCATCTTCGTCGGGCTTTTCCCCACCTGTATCCCACAGGGGCCGCCGGTCCGCTGCACGGTGCTGCGCAGGCCCGGCCCCTACGTGCTTGAGAGGGTGCCCCAGGGCACCTGGCATCTGCTGGCCCACTCCGTCGCCCCGGGAAATGAGAAGATCATCAGCAGTCTGGGCAGGGACCCGTCACTCTACGTCGGGAGCTACGGACCGATCACGGTGCGGCGCGACGTCGTGGTCAAGCCCGCCGACGTACAGCTGCGGCCGATGGGAACCCTCGACCCCCCGGTGCTGCTCGCCCTGCTCGACGTGCGCCTGGTGGCGCTCAACTCGGTGGCGAGCTGACCTCCCGCGCCCATCGGAAACGGCCGCAGCCATGAAGGCCTGCGGCCGTCGCCGTCCCGTCCCGGGAACCTCCCGCCCCGAAACCCCCTCACCCGGCCGGGCGCACCGTCATCGGAAGCCCTCCGCGCATCCTGAGCGAGAGCATGGGCTCGGCGACCACCCGGTGGCCGGGAACCCCGGTCAGGCGCAGCTCCCTGGCGACCATCGCGACCACGAAGACCGCCTCCATCATGCCCAGGCTGTTGCCGACGCAGAAGCGGGGACCGGCGCCGAAGGGAATGTAGGCGTACCTCGGCCGGGAGGCGGCTCCCTCGGGGGCGAACCGTTCCGGGTCGAAGCGCTCAGGGTCCCTCCAGAACCCCGGATGCCGGTGCAGCGTGTAGGGGCAGATCAGCACGTCCGCCCCGGCCGGCACGTGGTAGGCGCCGACCAGGTCGTCCCGCTGCGCGCTGCGCGTCAGGATCCACACCGGCGGGTAGAGCCGCATGGCCTCCTCGACCACCATCGTGGTGTACCTCAGCCGGTGCAGGTCCTCGTAGCCGGGCAGCCGGTCACCGAGCACCTCGACCGCCTCGGCGTGCAGCCCGTCCCACACCCCGGGGTTGCGGTCCACCAGATGGAAGGTCCACCCCAGGGTGCTGGCCGTCGTCTCGTGCCCGGCGAGCATCAGGGTGATCAGCTCGTCCCTCATCCGCCTGCCGCCGACCCGGGGATCGGTCTCCTGCCCGGTCGAGACGATCAGCCGGGACAGCACGTCGTCCCCCTCGGCCGCGCCGCGCGCCGAACGTTCGGCCACCAGGCGGTCGACGACCCGCTGCAACTGCTCACGGGCCCGGCGGAAGCGCAGCTGCCTGGGCAGCGGAAGCCATGTCGGCACCGCGCCGAGCGTGACCATCTCGAACATCGCCTGGTCCTGCACGGCCTCGAAGGAGTGCGCGACCGAGCCGAAGGCTCCCAGGTCGGCGTCCAGCAGGGTACGGCCGAGCACCCCGAGCGTCAGGGCGGTCACCTCCCCCAGCACGTCGACCGGCTCGCCCTCCCGGTGCGCCCGCAGCCTGCCGACCAGTCCCGCCGCCTCCTCCGCGACGGCACCCGCCTGCTGGGCGATCCGCCGGTGCTGGAAGGCGGGCTGGATCATCCTGCGCTGTTTGCGCCACAGCTCGCCCTCGCTGGTCAGCAGCCCGTCCCCGAGGGCACGGCGCGCCTGGACCAGTCCGATCCCCTTGTGGTAGCCGGCGCTGTTGTCGGCCAGCACGTGCTTGGCGTGGTCGGGGTGGTTGAAGAAGTAGAGCGTCTTCGGCCCGAGGGAGATCCGGACCGCGTCGCCGTACCGCTCGGCGGCCGACGTCATCAGCGAGAGCCGGTCACGGGCCAGTTTCAGGAACAGGCCCATCGCGGCTCTGCGCGGCGGTCCGGGCGGTCTCAGCCGGCCGGGCGCCGGGGACGACGCCCCGCCGCCCGGCACGGCCGCGGCGCCTCCTCCGGTGGGGTTCAAGCTGTCACCTCGCTTCGATCTGGGATGATCCGGCGGAACCTGCCGTGGAAGAACAGCAGGCCGTCCCGGTCGTCCTGCTGTTCCATGGAGAGCACCCGCCCGACGAAGATCGAGTGGTCGCCTCCGTCGTAGGCGCGCCACAGCTCGCACTCGAAGCGCGCGAGTGTGCCCGCGAGCAGCGGGGCGCCGGTGAGCGGCCCGGGAAGCCAGTCGACGGTGTCGAACTGGGCGGCTCCCAGGGGCCGCCACCGGTTGGAGAAGTGCCTGGCCAGGGGCTCCTGGCCGGCGGCCAGGACGGAGACCCCGAAGGTCCCCTCCGCGGCGAGGCAGCCGTGCATGATCGCGCCGCGGTCGACGCAGACCAGCACGAGCGGCGGGTCGAGCGAGACCGAGGTGAAGGAGTTGGCCGTCATGGCGTGCGGACCGCCGCCGCCGACGGTCACCACGGTGACGCCGGTGGCGAACATCCCGAACGCCCTGCGCATCGCCTTGGGGTCCGCCACGGCGCTCGTCCCGGTTTCCGGCTCCGGTCCGGCGGAACCCGTCTCGTGGGACGGCTCAGGATTGACGCTCATACTGATCTCCCCGGTTGGCCGTTCCTAGGACAGGTATGGTTCGAGCGCGCGGGTCAGCGGCTCGGGGACCCTGGCCGGGACGGTCCGGCTGTTCGGGCCGCGCATGCACGCGACCCGCTGCCTGCCCCTGGCGACCAGCGTCTCCCCGCATGGGGCCTCTCCCGGGTCGAGCCGGACGTAGTCGAAGCCGAACTCGATCTGGGTCTGGGCGAGGTCCACCAGGCGCATCCTGATGGACAGCTCGTCGAAGGCCGTGATCTCGGCGAAGAACTCGCAGTCCACCCGCAGCGTGAACAGCTTCAGGTCCTCCTGCAGCTCGCCGAGTACGTCGGGGGCGTGGAGCTTGAGGAACATCTCCCGGCAGCGCCCCTGCCAGCGCAGGTAGTTGACGTAGTAGACGTTGCCGACGAGGTTGGTCTCCTCGAAGCCGACCGTGTGCAGATACTCGAAGTAGTTGCCCATCACCGCCGCCCCTCGGTGAGGATCGCGAAGACCACCGGCTCCACGGCGTCCCGCAGCGTCGTCACCAGCGTCGCGACCCGCAGGCCGCCGGAGGCGAGGACCGTCCACGCGTCCCGCCGCTCCGAGGTCCAGGTGAGCGGCGCCCCAGGGGGCAGGCCCGCCTTGCGCAGGCACTCGGCGGCGGCCCACACGCGTGTCGCCGCGGCGTCCAGGCTGCCGCCCAGCTCCATCGCGACCAGCTCGGCGAGCCCGAAGTGCGGGCCGAGCAGTCCCCGCCAGTCCTCGACCGTCCGTTCCCGCACGGCCTCGACGTCGCAGCCGGTCGTGCCGACGGCCACGACGCACAGGGTCAGCCCGGCGCCGTGGGAGGCCGAGACCGTCCTGCCGCCGTCCACCTCGGGCCGCCCGTCGGGGCGGTGGCGGACCTCGACGGGACGCCCGAGGGCGCGCCCGGCCGCCACGGTGGTCATGGCCCTGCGCTCCGCCGTGCTCCCGGTCCGTTCCGGCAGGTGGGGCAGGTCGGGCAGGCTCCGCAGGTCGGGGCCGGGCCCAGGGTCAGGCTCGGCGGGGCCGGGTTCGACGACGACGGCGACGGCGGCCCCGGTCAGGTCCTCGACCGTACGCTCCAGGTAGGGGCCGAGCAGCGGCGCGACCCACGGCCCCCGCCCGTCCCCCTTACGTACGGCCCGCAGCCGCAGCCCGTCCCAGCGTTCGACGACCCGGCCCGCGCCGTCCCGCACGGCGATGTCGTAGACGTAGGTGTCGCCGTCGCGCAGCCGTTCGGTCGCGCAGTAGCGCAACCCGCCCGCCTCGGCCAGCGCGGCGCCGCCCGGCTGGAGGCGTTCGATCCCCGAGGGCAGCAGCGTCGCGTCCGGCACGCAGACCTGGTTGCCGTGCATCAGCGCGTCGCGTACGCCGGGGTCGCCGAGCAGCAGCTCACCGGAGAGGAACCCGGCGAACCAGCCGGTGTCCCCGTCCGCCGCCACGTCGGCGTCGACGTGCCTGGCCGCGGCCCTGTGGTAGCGGCGCAGCCGCTGGAAACGCCCGCCCTGGAACAGGATCTCGCCGTACAGGTCGGCCGCCGGGTCGAGCGGCACCGGGGGCAGCCCCTCGGCGACCTGCTCCGGCGGCCCGTCCTGGGCCGCCTCCCCGTCGAAGCGCAGCCGCGCCCTGAAGTGGTCGGCGTCGAAGCCGGTCTCCGCGCTGCGCACGGCGACCTCGACGGTCTCGTCCCCGGTGACGGCGGCGGCGATCCTGATCGTCGTCGTGCCGTCCGGCGGCACCACGATGGGCCGCAGGAACTCGGCCTGCTCGATCGTCGGCGGCCTCTCCCGGGCCGTGCCGAGGGTCGCCACGGCCACCTGGGTCATCGCCTCCATGCCGAAGACCGCGGGGAAGAGCAGGTTGCCGTCGAGGTGGTGGTCGGCGAGGTAGAGGTCGGTGCCCGCGTTCAGCTCGGTCTCGACGACCAGTTCGACGCCGTGGTAGCGGACCAGCGGCCTGCCGACGAAGCGCAGCAGCGGCAGCGGGGGCAGGTCGTGGCGGACGGTGCCGACGCCCTCGGTGCGCCCGCTGACCACCACGACGGTGGGCGTCTCGGGGTCGGCCAGCAGCCTGCGCATGATCCTTACCCCCTGGTCGGGGGTGATCGGGGTGACGCCGTCCCGGGACAGCGTCTCGACGACGTCGAGCCGCTCCCCCATGCCGACACCCGACCAGACCGACCACTCGACGCACAGGGCACGGCAGCCGGGGTGGTCACGGGCGACCTCCTCGGTGAGGCAGGCCAGCCACTCGTTCGCGGTGGCGTAGTGCCCCTCCCCGCGCAGTCCCGCCCGGCCGATGATGCTGCCGAAGGTCACCAGCAGGCGCAGCGAGCCGGGATCGACCGCGTCGAGCACCGCCCGCAGCCCGTCGACCTTGGGGGCGAGGGTGCGGTGGAAGGCCGCCATGTCCAGGCCGGTGATCGCCCCCGGCTCGTTGCGTCCCGCTCCGTGCAGCACCGCGGTGACCGGCCCGGTCTCCGCCGTCGCCTCCGCCACGGCCGCGCGCAGCCCGTCCGCGTCGGTGACGTCGGCCCTGGCGTACCTGACGGTCACCCCGGTGTCGGACATCCGCCGCAGGTTGGCCGCGAGTTCCTCGTCCTGCTCCGGGTCGGAGCGTCCGACGACGACGAGGGCGGCGCCGCTGTCGGAGGCCAGGGCGAGCGCGCACTCGGCGGTGATGCCCTTGCCGCCTCCGGTCACCAGCAGCACGTCCGTGCCGTCCAGCGGCTGGACGACCCGGGTGGGCCGTGCGGGCATGGCGCGCAGGGTCGGCACCCGGCGTGTGCCCTCCTCGTCGTAGTGGGCCTCCGCGTAGCGCGTGGTCGCCGCGACCTCGCCGACGACCCAGCCGACGGCCTGTCCGGTCACCGGCACGTGCGCGACGGTCGTGCGCAGGTGGGGCGCCTCAAGGAAGAGCGTCCTGGCCAGTCCGGCGGCGCCTCTGCCGTGCTGTACCAGGACGAACCGGGTCCCCGGCTCGGCCGCCAGGGCCGCCTGGGCACCGAGCAGGGCCTGCTCCAGGTCCTGCCGCGCGCACTCGGGCGGCAGGCAGACCAGGACTCCCCGGCCGACGCCCGCCCCTTCGAGCTCCCGGCGCAGCGTCTCGGCGAAGGGGTGCTCCCCCGCCGTGTGCAGCGTCCAGCGGCCGTTGTCCTCCCGTACGCGTGCGGCGGGCGGCGGCACCTCGTCGAGGTCCACCGAGAACGGCCTGGCCCAGGCGGCGGCGCCGGCGACCGTCGCCGCCGTCTCCTGGCCCTGTCCTGTCTCGGCGAGCGTGCCCAGGGCGTCGGCCAGCTCCATCACGGTCGCCGTGGCGAAGTTGGTCGGCGCCTGCGCCGAGGACAGGCCCATCCGCCGGGCCGCCTGGTTGACGATCTGCCCGACCGTGATGGAGCTCAGGTGCAGGTCGTCGAGCAGGTGGCTGTCGGCACGCACCATGTCCATGGGCAGCTCGGCGCGCTCCGCGGCCAGCCTCCGCAGCATGTCCAGGGCGCTCTCCCCCTCGCCGCCCTCCTGCGGCGGCTGCGGGGCCCGCGGGGTCTCCCGCCGCTCCGCGGGCCGTACGGCGGGGCTCAGCCGTACCTCGGGGGCCCGCTCGCAGGGGCTCTCGAAGAACGACAGCGGCGCGCCGAGCCGCAGCGGCCTGACCAGCCTGCCGTGGAAGAGCGCCTCGTGCGCGACCGGGGCTCCGGCGACGTAGGCGGCGGCGACCACCCGCAGCAGCCCGGCCGACGACTCCTCGTCGGTGTCCAGCGCGACCGCGGGCACGTCGGTCACCGCGGCGGCCAGCCCGCTGAGCACCCGTCCGGGGCCGACCTCGACGAACAGGTCGATGTCCTTGGCCGCCAGTTCCACCGCCTGGGCGAACAGCACGGGGTCGGTGACCTGCCTGCGCAGCAGCGCCGGGATGTCGGTCTCCGGCGTCAGCGCCTCCCCGGTGACCGTGGAGACGACGCGCGCCCCGACCCGGTCGAACTCCTCTCCGGCCAGCCGTTCGCCCAGTTCCCGCGCGGCGGGCGCGACGAGCGGCGAGTGGAAGGCGTGCGACACCCGCAGAGGGGTCCACTGCAGCCCCTCCGCGAGGGCCCTGCGCCCGGCCTCCCGTACGGCGTCGGCCGGGCCGGCCACGACGGTCTGCCGGGGGCCGTTGTATCCGGCGATCACGACGGGCAGGTCCCCGGTCAGGGCGGTGACCGCGTCCGGGGAGGCGGCGATGCCCGCCATGGTCCCCGAGGCGGCGTGCTCGGACATGGCCCTGCCCCTGGCCGCGGCGACCCGCAGCAGGGTCTCCTCGTCCATCGCCCCCGCCCAGTGCAGCGCGGACAGCTCGCCCAGGCTGTGGCCGACGGCGACGTCCGCCTCGACGCCGAGGACGGCCAGGGCGCGCAGGCCCGCGACGGAGCCGGTGACGATGCGCGGCTGGGCCACCTCGGTCGCGACCATGTCGCCGCCCGAGGGCAGGTCCGCCCTGAGGTAGACCTCCTCGACCTCGGCGAAACGCCTGCGCAGGGCACCGCCGCTGGTGCCCCTGCCCGAACCCTGCCCGGGGAAGAGGTAGCCGATCCTGCCCGGCCCGCTCACGTGGCCGAGGAAGCCCCTGCCGTCGGCGGAGAACAGCGGGATCTCCCCCGCGTCGAGGGCCGCGAGCACCCGGCGCAGCCCGCGTTCGGCGTCCTCGGGCGAGGAGACGACGACGGCCGCCCGGTACGGCAGGCCGCGCAGCTCACGCTGGAGCGTGGCGGCCAGGTCGCCCAGCTCCGCGTACGACAGGGCGGGCACGAAGTCCGCCAGCTCGGCCAGGCGTTCGCGCAGCTCGGGCGGTGAGGCGCCGTCGAGCATCAGCAGTTCGGCGTCCTGGGCCGAGGAGGCGAGCGCCTTGGTCCTGCCGTCGAACCTGGCCTGCCTGCGCGGGCCGGGCTTCTCAAGGACCACGTGGGTGTTGATGCCGCCGAAGCCCATGGCGGTCACGCCCGCGCGCACCGGCGTCCCGCCGGGCCACGGCTCCGCCTTGCGCAGCACCCGCAGCCGCGCCGTCTCCTGCGTCAGCACCGGGTGCGGGTCGACGCAGCCCGTGGTCGGCGGCAGCACCTGGTGGTGCACCGCCAGGGTGGCCTTGATGAGCCCGGCGACCCCGGCCGCGGCCTTGGTGTGCCCGATCATCCCCTTGATCGAGCTGATCGCCGCACGCGGGCCGCCGGCGTGGGAGAGGGCCTGGGTCAGGGCCGTGAGCTCGGTCCTGTCGCCGACCTCGGTGCCGGTGCCGTGCCCCTCGAACATGGCGACGGTCTCGATGCCGAAGCCCGCCCGTTCGTAGGCGCGGCGCAGCGCCAGCCGGTACCCGCTGACCTCGGGCCTGGTGATGCCGCCCCTTCCGTCCGAGGAGACGCCCCACCCGGCGACGGTCGCGTAGATCCGTCTTCCGGCCTCGACGGCGTCCCGCTCGCGCATCAGCACGACCATCCCGCAGCCCTCGCCGGGCCAGAAGCCGTTCGACCCGCGGTCGTAGAGCCGCATCTCCCCCCTGGCCAGGGCGCCGGTCTTGGCGAAGCCCACGATCTCGAACGGGTCGATGGACAGGTCGACCCCGCCCGCGACGGCCACGTCGAGGTCGCCGTCGGCCAGGGCCCTGGCCGCGGTGACCACCGACAGCAGTGAGGAGGAGCAGGCGCCGTCCACGGTGTAGCCGCCGCCCTTGAGGTCGAAGTGGTTGCAGATGCGCCCGGCGATCGTGTTGGAGAGCCCGCCCGCCAGGGTGTCCTCGTCGGGAACGGGGAAGGGGCTCTTGTAGGCGGCCTCCAGGTCGTCGAGGAAACCGGCGAGCCGTTCGTCGTCCCAGTCCCGCTCCTTGAGCGCCGCCGCGACGGTGCGCCGCACGTACGGCCAGCGCAGCCGCATCAGGTTGGCCCTGGCGAACTCCCCGGTGAGGGTGTTGCCGACGATGACGCCGGTGCGTTCCCTGGCCAGTCCCTCCGCGCCGGGGAAGCCCGCGTCGGCCAGGGCGAGCGCGGCCGTGTCGAGCGCCAGCCAGTGGGTGAGGTCGGTCGAGCGGTAGGTGCTTCCGGCGATCTTGTAACCGATCCGGTCGAAGGCGTAGCCCTCGATGACGGCCGCGTTGCGCGCGTAGAAGCGGTCGGGGGCGGCCGGGTCGGCGTCCCAGTAGTCCTCAAGCCGCATGCGCGTGTCGGGCAGCCTGCGGAACGCCCGCCGTCCGGCCAGGACGTTCTCCCACAGTTCCCTCGGCGAGGCGGCGTCGGGATAGCGGCACGCCATGCCGACGATCGCGATCCTGCTCATACCGAGGCGACCTCCTTGCCGGTGCTCGCCAGGCCGTCCTGGGCGCGCGCGGTCAGGCGCGCCAGGGTCTCGCGCTGCTCGCGGCCCTTGTCCACGAAGTGGAGCGACCACAGGAAGACCCCGCGGACGAGGCAGACGGCCGCGGTGGCGAAGAAGATGCCGTAGGGGATGTGCACGGCCGTGAGGAGGCCGTACGTCAGGGCGACGCCGCCGCCGAAGAGCATCTGCGCCGCGGGTCTCGACGGGCTCGTCCCCGGGTCGGTGACCATGTAGTTGGTGAAGAGGATGAAGGCGACGCCGGTCATCATGCCCAGCGCCCCGGAGATAGAGGTGCCGAAGAACAGGCCGCGCAGGACCGCCTGCACGGCGAAGCCGCCGACCCAGGCGGCGATCAGCCACATCCGCCCGGTGAGCTTGCCGTTGATCATGCTGCCGCCGAGGATGATGATCGCGGGGATGAGCCAGTCGATCCAGGTGTCGACGTTCTCCGTGAAGTGGTACGGCGGCGCGATGCTGGCCCAGGGCAGGATCAGCAGGATGACGGCGATGCCGAAGTTCGACGGGTTCATGAAGTGCCGCATCTTCCCGCGGACCGGTGCCCGCAGCACCCACTTGGCGCCGACCGCGACGACCACCCCGAAGATCATCACCAGGATCTGGTCGTTGACGTAGATGAGCATGTTCATGGCCAGGCTGGTGATGTGCGCCGGGTAGAGGAACTCCATCAGGCCGCGCGGGCCGTTGCCCGTGTAGCGCGGCGCCCGTCCCTCGGCCCTGGCCGAGACGAACTCGAGCGCGATCTCCACCACGTAGCCGGTCGCCACGGCGACGAAGGGCCACAGCCACGGCTGCTCGAACCCGAGGAGGATGTAGCCGACGGTGTTGAAGACCGTGATGGATATCGCGAAGTTGCGCAGTGCGATGGTGACCTTGGGGTCGTGGCGCGGGGGGTTGTGCGTCCTGTCAGACATCTCGGTCATCTCTCCTTGGCCTGGCCGCCGAGTTCGAGGCGGTGCCTGCCCGGCGTCAGCTGAAGATCCTGGTCGTGTACCTGTCCGGCCCGGTCGCGCCAGCGCAGGTTGACCCGCACGGGACCGGTGACGTTCCTGCCGAGCCCGATGTGCACCTCGCTGCTGCGCTTGCCCGAGTGCCCGCTGCCGCCGTCCACCCTGCCGAGGAGCCTGCGCCCGTCCGGCGTCGTCACCGTGACCTGCGCGCCGGTCACCGGCGAGCCGGGGGCGGGCAGCGCGCCGGGAACCGGGGTGGCCTCGCGGGTCAGCCGCAGTTCGAGGAAGGCCCCGGGTGAGGGGCTCTGGTTGCGGTAGAAGACGGGCTCGCCCCACTGCCTGGCGACCGCGAAGTCGAGCCTGCCGTCGCCGTCGGCGTCACCGGTCGCGACCCCCCGCGTCGGCACCGGTACGGCCAGCCCGAGTTCCCTGGCCACGTCGACGTAGGTGCCGTCGGGGCACCTGACGAAGAAGTGCAGCGTCTGGGTTCCCGCGACGTCGTCGCCCGCGCGCACGTTCGGCCACCAGTAGGGGTTCTGCAGCAGCTGGTCGTTGGCCGTGGCCAGTTCCTGCAGCTGCGGCCAGCGGTCGACCTCGCCCTTCACGAACCCGGTGGCCTGGACGATGCTGAGGTCCCCGCCGTTGTCGAAGTCGTCGATCTTGACGTCCCAGCCCCAGCCCGACCAGGCGGTGCGCGCCTGGGCGCTGCGGTCGGTCCACGGCGCCTCGCCCCGGCTGAGCCTCTCGCGCAGGGCGGCCTTGTCGCCGGAGGCGGACATGAACTGGAAGTTGCTCTCCTCGATGCCGAAGGAGGTGGTGATGTTGCTGACGAACATGTCGTAGACGCCGTCGCCGTTGAGGTCGCCGAAGTCGAGGCCCATGCCCTTGAAGGAGTCGTGGCCGATCGTCTTCGACTTGGGGATCAGCGGCGAGCGCACCCCCTCGACGAGCGAGAGCCTGATGTGGCCGGGAGTCGAGCGGTTGTAGAACATCCGGTCGGGACCGAAGTCGTTGGCGAGGTACAACTCGGGCAGCTGGTCGCCGTCGAGGTCGGTGGCGGCGGCGGCGAGCTCCCACCCCTTGGAGGCCGTCTCGGGCAGGACGTCGTCGAGCCGCTGGTAGGTGACCGAGGGGTCGGCTCCGGTGACCGAGCCGGTCCAGCGGAAGAAGAAGTCGTCCCCGCCGTTGTGCGCGTCGGACATGGAGTGGTTCATGCGCACCAGGCCGGTGCCGCGGGAGTCGAGCACCGCGCTCTGCGGGAAGTAGTTGCCGATGAAGACGTCGTCGTGTCCGTCGCCGTCGAAGTCCGCCACGGTCGCGGCGTTGGTGTTCCACTGCGGGCCGCTGTAGAGGCCGCCGGTGGCGTTGGGGCCGGGCACCAGCTCGACCGGCCGGTAGGCGCCGGGGCCGAGCCTGGCGGCGCCCGGCCTGGCGAGGTAGAGGATCGGCGTACGGCCCCACATGTAGACGAGCAGGTCGAGGCGGCCGTCCTCGTTGAAGTCGCCGGGGACGCACCCCATGGGGGCGATGTGGTCGTTCATGGGCAGCGCGCCGGGGTCGAGCGCGAAGGGCGCGTACCTGTCGGTCTTCCCGCCGGGGACGGGGGTGACCACGGTCTGGTCGATGCGCGGGTCGACCAGGCACAGGTCGTTGGACAGGCCGTCACCGTCGAGGTCGTTCATCGCGATCGCCGCCCCGACCGAGGAGATCCACGCGTCGATGTGCGTGTAGTCGGGGTGCACCCCGCGGATCTCCTGCTGCCGGAAGCCTCCGGGCAGGGCGATGGACATCGGGGCGAAGGAGTACCTGCTCGCCATGCGGGCCGTGTCCGCGGCCGAGGGCGTGGGAATGCGGGCCACCACGAACGCGCTCACGATCAGCACGAGCGCGAGGACTCCGGGGAGCTGCCTGCGCAGCCAGCCCGCTGTCGCTGTCACGTCCTAACACCTCCCAAGGGATGCGAACTCGTCGGCGATGCGCCGCCGCCACACCTCGTAGGCGGGCACCTCGCCCTGGACGGGCCCGTCGGGACGGGCCTTCTCACTGATCCGCGCCGCCTGTTCCGGGGTCATGTCGCAGAAGACCCGGGTGGCCAGGAGCGTGTGCGGCACCACGAGGCCGGCCCGTTGCCTGGCCTCGGCCGCGAACACGCAGCCCTGGGCGATCTGCGGGCGGTATCGGCCCGCGCGCTCCCAGAAGGCCAGCAGTTCCCCCTCCTCCGCGCCGCCCGCGTAGCTGGCGGCCAGCCCGGCGCCCGCGTACAGGTCGGCCCTGCGTTCCTCGGGGAATCCGTCGATCATCGTGGCGACGAGTTCCACGTCCGTCCCGCCGACGAACCACATGGCCCGTCCCACGCCCTGGTCGATGGCGTGCCCGGCGTACCAGCGGAAGCGGTCGGCCGTCCAGGGGAAGTCGGGGTCGCGGAAACGGGCGTGGACGTAGCGGCCGGTGTGGAAGTAGGCCTGGTGGAAGCCGTACCCGTCGAGGACGAGCCAGCGCAGCAGCGGATCGTAGGCCGAGACGTCGGGCCACAGGAAACGCGGCAGTCTGGCCATCGCCCAGCCGACCCCGACGTAGACCATGTAGAGGTGGTCGTCACCGCGCCCGGCGAGGAGATCTCCCGTTCTGCGGCCTCCGGTGAACGGCAGGGCGTCCAGTACGGCGGAGCCCATGCCCGCGCCCTCGTAGGCGAAGCCGCGGAAACGGGTGGGAATCGTCTCAAGCCGCTGTTCCGCCTCACGGGCCGAGCGTGAACCGGCCACGTGCGCGTAACCGGCCAGAAACGATTCACCAATCGTTTCCAGCAATTCCCTCGCCTGTGGGCTTTTCTCATTGAAACCGCGCGTCCCGAGTTTCGTGGCCGAGACGCCCGGGGTCAGAATTCGGCGCCTCAGCGCCCTCAACGCATTGGCCACTTGCCGCCTCACGCCCCTTATTCCGGATAGATTCGTCTCCTCGCCCATCTGCCGACAAATCTACACAGGCACCTTGACCGACTGTCTACTTCAAACGTGCTCACGGAAACGCGAAGGAAGCCTTCCTGCAATCGGGCGCATGATTAACGGCGACGACAGCGGATGGCCTCGCGCCATCAATTCACAAAAAGGCCGCAACAATTACGCGGAAATGCGGCGTCCGCCGTCAGCCCGTCCGCAGGGACAGGTGGGCGCGCACCTTCCCGCGCCACAGCTCGTAGGCGGGCAGCCCGCCGGAGCCCCGCTCGACGGCCGAGTCGTCCGCGAGCGCGACCGCGGCCTCCGCGGTCAGGTCCGCCAGGGCCCGGACCGCCGTCTCGGTGTGCGGCGGCACGAACCCCGCGTAGTGGCGGGCCTTGGCCGCGAAGACCGCGCCTTGGGCCAGCTCCGCCCCGTGCCCGGCGGCCTCCTCGCGCAGCGCGGCCAGATCCTCCGCCTCCGCCCCGCCCGCGAACGCCGCCGCCAGCCCGACGCCGCTCCACAGGTCGGCCCTCCGGTGTTCCGCGAAGCGCCCGACCGTGGCCGCGACGTCGCCGGGACGGCCTCCGTGGACGAACCACAGCGCCCGGCCGACCCCCTGGTCCGCCGCCCTCGGGAAGTAGTCCGGCATGCCCTCCCACGGGTAGGGCACGGCCACGCGCTGCCGGCCGACCCAGCGCGCGGTGTCGAAGTAGGCGCGGTCGAAGCCGTACCCGTCGACGGCCAGCCAGCTCATCGTCGGGTGGTACGGCAGGCCCGTCAGGTCGGGAACCGCCCTGCTCCACAGCACCCTCGGCAGCCGGGCGAGCGCGAACCCGATGCCGATGTAGGTCAGGAAGAGGTGCGGCCTGCCGGGGCCGAGCAGGAGGTCGCGGGTGCGGGTGCCACGGCCGCCGCCCATCGCGTCGAGGACGGCGCAGGCCATCGTCGCGCCCTCGTAGGCGAAGCCGCGCAGTTCCCGGTCGACCATCGCGAGCCTGCGCTCGACCTCCCACTGGTCCCGCGCGTTGACGCCCCACTCGAACCCGCACACCACCGCCTGGGGGATCGCCTCCAGGCGCCGGGTCGCCTCGGAGGGGACGACCTGGAAGCCGCGCCCCGCGAAGGTCACCTCGGCCAGGGAGGGCGCGAGCAGCAGGCTGCGCAGCGATCCGAAGACGGTGGGCATGGGACCTCCCTGCTCGGGTGACCCTTTCATGCTCCCTTCCCGCGGGTCGTGACGCATCTCTTGGATTGCGCCACCCCGGCGGACGGATCACGTCATCCGCCCCACGCGTGCGCGGCCCGGTGCGCGCCCGTCGTGGGCGCGCCCCGGGCCGCGCGGGGTCGTCGCGGATTTTCCGTCAGCGGGTGGCGAACTGTCCCGGGGTACGGCCCTGGCCTGCGGGCCCCCGGTAGGCCTGGGCGATGTCCAGCCACCGGTCGGCCTCCGCCCCCGAGGCGGTGAGCGCGAGGTCGGCACGGTGCCTGCGCCTGACCACGAGCAGGCAGAAGTCGTGGGCCGGGCCGACGACCCGCTGCCCGGCGTCCTGGGGCCCGAAGGCCCACGACTCGCCGGAGGGCGCGGTCAGCTCGAAGCGGAACTCCTCACCCGGCGGCGTCAGGCCCCGCGCCTGGTAGCCGAAGTCCCTGGTCAGGGTGGCGAACCAGGCCAGGTGCCTGATCCGGTCCGTCGGCTCCCGCCGTACCCCGAGCGCGTCGGCGATGTCCTGGCCGTGCCCGAAGAGTTCCATGTATCCGGCGCAGCCGAGCACGGCGGGCGGAAGCGGCCTGACCAGCCACGGCACGACCTGGTTCTCCGGCACCGCGGCGAGCGCCGCGAGCGAGGCCGCGCGTCCCGCCCGCCAGCGGGCCAGCAGCTTCTCCGGCGGGTCGTCCAGATAGTCCGCGAGGGCGGCGTTCACCGCCCCGTCGAAGTCCTTGCCCGCCCGCGCGGCCAGCGCCCCGAACGTCTCGGGGTCGGAGGCCGCCAGTTCGGCCAGGCGGAAGATGAAGGTGAGGTGCGCGATCTGGTGTCTGATCGTCCATCCGGGCGCGGGGGTGGGAAGCGCCCACCCGTCGGCGTCGAGGCCTTCGACCATGCGGTCGACTTCCTCGCCCTCCGCGGCCAGGTCGGAGATCACGTCCTGCAACTGGGTCACGAGCCTGTCCTCTCGCAGGGAAACTCGCAGGGAACCTCCAGGGAAGGAGGTCTGCCGAACACCTCACCGCGGCGGCGCGTTCTGCCCCAGCATGCATCGGTGCGAACCGGCTGTCTTCTCCCTGTGTGCTGTCCGTGGTCACCGGGTGGTCACCGGCAGGGTGGCTCGTACGGCATGTCGGGGAAGTGGTGACCCCACTCGGCGCGGGTGATCCTGGGGTGCGCGACGGCGCACACCAGGGCGGCGGCGCGCTCGGAGTCGATCTCCCACAGCCGCACCGTGCGGTCCCGGCCCGCGGTGGCCAGGGTGTGCCCGTCCGGGCTGAACGCCAGCGCGTGGATCCCCTCGGTGTGGCCGCCGAGGGTGGCCAGTTCCACGGGCAGGCGCGGGTCGGTCGTGTCCCACAACCGCACCGTGCGGTCGGCTCCGGCCGTGGCCAGGATGTGGCCCCGGGGGGCGAACGCCACGGCGTAGACGGTGTCGGTGTGCGGGGTCAGCGTGGACAGGGGCCGCGCCCTCCCCGGGCGGGAGACGTCCCACAGCCTGGCGGTGCGGTCGAAGCCGGAGCCGGCCAGCACCTTCCCGTCCGGGGAGAACGCCACCGCGCTGACCCCGTCGGTGTGACCCGTCAGCGTCGCCACCGGCTCCGGCCGGACCGGACGGGAGACGTCCCACAGCCGCACCGTACGGTCCCAGCCGCCGGTGGCCAGCGCCTTCCCGTCCGGGGAGAAGACCACCGCGCTCACCCCGTCGGTGTGACCCGTCAGCGTCGCCACCGGCTCCGGCCGGACCGGACGGGAGACGTCCCACAGCCGCACCTCGCGGTCGGGTCCCGCCGTGGCCAGGAGACGGCCGTCGGGCGAGAAGGCCACCGCGTTGACGTCGCCGGCGAAGTCCGTGAGTGTCGCCAGGGCCTTCGGACGGAGCAGGTCGGTGACCTCCCACAGCCGCACCGTGCGGTCGCGGCCCGCCGTGGCCAGGACACGGCCACCGGGGGCGAAGGCGAGCCCGCACACCGGGCCGCGGTGCGCGGTCAGCTCGCTCAGCGCCCTGGGCCTGAAGGGGTCGGCGACGTCCCACAGCCACGCCGTACGGTCCGATCCCCCGCTGGCCAGGGCGCGCCGGTCGGGGCTGAAGGCGACGGAGCAGACCGTGTCGCGGTGCGCGGCGAGCACGGGACCCGGAAGGTCCCACACCCAGACGGTGTGGTCGTCGCTGGCACTGGCCAGGCTCCTGCCGCCGGGGGCGAAGGCCACCGAGACGACCGCCCCGGCCTGGCCCGACAGCACGGCGGGCTCCTCGGCGCCGGAGTCGGACACGTCCCACATCCGCACCGTGCGGTCCGTGCTCGCGCCGGCCAGGTCGCGTCCTCCCGGGCTGAAGGCCACCGAGCGCACGCCGTCGGCGTGGCCGCGCAGGACACGTCGCTCCCGGACCTTCCCGGGGTCGCCGGTGTCCCACAGCCGGACGGTGCGGTCCTGGCTCGCGCTGGCCAGCGAGCGGCCGTCCGGGCTGAACGCCACCGCGTTCACGGTGCCGGTGTGCCCGGTCAGGACCGCCGTCCGGGCAGGGGCCCGCGGCCGGGTGAGATCCCACAGCCGCACCGTGCGGTCCTGCCCGGCGCTGGCGAGGGTGCGGCCTCGCGGGTCGAAGGCGACCGAGACGACGGCGTCGTCGTGCCCGGTCACGCGGGCCAGCGGTCTGGGGTGTGCGGGGTCGGCGACGTCCCACAGGCGCACCGTGCGGTCGGTTCCCGCGCTGGCCAGCACCCGTCCGTCGGGGCTGAACGCCACCGCGTTCACATCGCCGGTGTGCCCGGTGAGGACGACCGGCGCCGCGGCGCGGCGAGGGCCGCCCAGGTCCCACAACCGCACCGTACGGTCCTGCCCGGCGCTGGCCAGCGTGCGCCCGTCCGGGCTGAAGGCGAGCGCGCCGACGCCGCCGGTGTGCCCCGTCAGGACCGCGAGCGCCGCCGGGCGGTGGGGGTCGGCCAGGTCCCACAACCGCACGGTGCGGTCGCGGCTCGCGCTGGCCAGCGTGTGCCCGCCGGGGCTGAAGGCGACCGCGCCGACGTTGTCGGTGTGCCCGGTCAGGCGGGTGGCGTAGGGGGTGGCGAAGGCGCTCAGCAGGGTCCCCCTGGCCTGCTCCGTCGGCACCAGCCGGTAGGCGGCGAGCCCGATCTGGGCGGCCAGGGCGGGGTTGGTCGCGCGCAGCGCGGCGGCCTCGCCCGCGGCCTTCTGGGAGACGGCGATGTTGCGCTGGCGGGTGGCCGTGCCGTTGGCGTCGGCGGCGTAGACGACGGCGGTGACGGCCAGCAGGAGCAGCGCGGTGAGCGCGGCGACGAGCTGGCGCAGGCGGCGGGTGTGCCGCCTGCCCGCGTCGAGTTCGGCGGCCCGCGCGGCCAGGCTGGCGTCGAGGAAGGCGCGCTCCCTGCCGGTGAGCACGGCGTCTCCCGTTTCGGCCCAGCTCTGCGCCTGGGCGAGCCCGACCCCCCGGTAGAGGGCTCCCGGGTCATGGCCGAGCGACTCCCAGGTGCCGGTCGCCTCGGTGAGCCTGCGGTGGACGCGCAGCCCCTCACGGTCCTCGGCCAGCCAGCCGCGCAGCCGGGGCCATGCGCCCAGCAGCGCCTCGTGGGAGATCTCCACGGTTTCGCGGTCGAGGGTGATGAGGCGCGCGGCCGCCAGGCGTTCCAGGACGACCGGGGTGTCGGGGTCGTCCTGGTCGAGCTCACGGCGGAAGACGGGCCGCTTGGTGTCCTCGGTGCCCTCGCCGAGGGCGGTCAGCCGCAGGAACAGGCTCTTGACCAGCCGCTGCCTCCGGGGGCCGAAGGCGGCGTAGAGCGACTCGGCCGTCTGCGCGAGCGCGCCGTGCAGGCCGCCCGCCGCCTGGAAGCCCGCCAGGGTCAGCGTGTTCCCCCTGCGTCTGCGCCAGGTCTCCAGCAGGGCGTGCGAGAGCGAGGGCAGCGTTCCCGCCTGCCCGTTCGCCTGGGCCACGACGGCGGTCAGCAGCGCGGTCTCGACCGTGCAGCCCGCGCGGACCGCGGGCTGCACGACGGCGCGGCGCAACTCGTCGGTGGTCATGGGTCCAACGGCGAGCTGCGCGTCGGCGAAGGCCTCGACCAGGTCCGGGTGGCGGGTGCAGTGGGCGTAGAAGTCGGCGCGCACCCCGAGCACGACCCGGCAGCGGCTGTCGCCCGCGCCGGCCGCGGTGACCAGCGCCGCGAGGAAACGGCCGCGCTCCGTCTCGTCGTCGCAGAGGGTGAAGACCTCCTCGAACTGGTCGACGACCAGCAGCAGCTCGGCCTGTTCCGGCCGGCCGGCCAGGGCCCGGCGGACGATCCGGTGCAGGCCGCGCGGGCCGGCCGCCAGTTCTTCGCACAGCCCGCCCGGGGTGTCCCCGGTGAGCCGGGCGAGCTGGAGCGCGCACTCCTCCAGGGGGCGCGGCCCCGGGGTGAACAGCACCACGGGGCCCTGTCCGCCCTCGGCCCTCCTGCGCGGCACCAGCCCGGCCCGCAGCAGCGAGGACTTCCCCGCGCCCGAGGTGCCGAAGAGCGCGACCAGTCTCCGCCGCGCCAGACGGGTCCGTAACTCCTCGACGAGCCGCTCGCGGCCGAAGAACCGGTCGGCGTCCTCACTGCGGAAGGCCGCCAGGCCGACGTACGGCGGTTCCTGCCCGACCGTCCGTTCCCCTGTCTCCCGCGGGCCGCTCCCCGAGAGTTCCGCGGCCACCTCGTGCCAGCGCCGTTCCCACTCGGTGCCGTCGCCCCCGCAGGCGCCGACGTAGGCCAGGGTCACCGCCAGGCTCGGCAGTCTCCTGCCCGCCGCCGCGCCGGACAGCGTCGCCACCGAGTAGTGCGCCCTGCGTGCCAGCAGCCGGTACGGCGGGCCACCCGCCTTCTCCCTCAGCTCGCGCAGTTCGGCCGCGAACCGCAGCAGCGCGCTGTCTCCCTCGTCCAGTGGTCGCTCGCCACGCGGCAGCGCCCCCACCTCCTCGGTCCGGTCCCCCGGTGCCCGCGCGAGGTGACGCCGGGAGACAGCCGGAGGCGGCCGTCCGAGCCTCCGGCGGGCCCTTCGGCACCGGGAACTCGCCCGGCGATTGTTGCACACGCCCCAACAGGCCGGAAGCCGGTTCTCCTCGCGTCTCCGGCGAGATCATCATCCATCACGACAAGCGCTTTCACGGCATGGCGGCCCGCCGTACCCCTCGTTGCGGGTCATCTTCCGCTCGCCGTCCGGTCGCCGGCGGAGAACGTTGACGACCTGGGCCCGCCGCGCCGCGTCGCGGGTGTTTCCGGGTCGTTCTCCGCCGCGTTCCAGGAACGCCGACGAGGAAGGGAGCGAAAATCACGCGTCCGATGAGGGATCTCCTGTCCCGAGAGGCCGGAACCGTCACAGTGACCACCGCTGTGCCCTTCTCGGTGGCGTGCGGCCGCCGTACCGCGCGCCCCACCGGCCCCGGATGTCCCGCGCCACGCCGCCCCTGAGTGGCCGCAGCACACCCGTGCAGGACGTACGTTGAAATGCACAGGTGTTTGCCCTGCCGGCTCCATGAAGGATGTGATCGCCGTGACGGCCTCCGCTGAGGAAAACGTGCTGATCTTGGCCGACGACGATGACGAGACGCCCGACGCCCTGGTGACGGTCGCGGGTGCGAGTGTGGACCCGGTCAAGGACTACCTCCGGCAGATCGGCAAGGTTCCCCTACTCAACGCCGAGCAGGAGGTCGAGCTGGCCAAGCGCATCGAGGCCGGCCTGTTCGCCGAGGAGCAGCTGGAGGTCGAGGGCGACCGGCTGCCGGTCGACGTGCGCGCCGAGCTGGAGTGGATCGCCGAGGACGGCCGTCACGCCAAGGACCACCTTCTTGAGGCCAACCTGCGTCTGGTGGTCTCGCTGGCCAAGCGCTACACCGGCCGGGGCATGCTCTTCCTGGACCTGATCCAGGAGGGCAACCTGGGCCTGATCCGCGCGGTGGAGAAGTTCGACTACACCAAGGGGTTCAAGTTCTCCACCTACGCCACGTGGTGGATCAAGCAGGCGATCACCCGGGCGATGGCCGACCAGGCGCGGACGATCCGCATCCCGGTCCACATGGTCGAGGTGATCAACAAGCTGGCCCGGGTGCACCGGCAGATGATGTCCGACCTGGGCCGTGAGCCGACCTCGGAGGAGCTGGCCCGCGAGCTGGAGATGACCCCGGAGAAGGTCGTCGAGGTCCAGCGGTACGGCCGGGAGCCGATCTCCCTGCACAGCCCGCTCGGCACGGAGGGCGACAGCGAGTTCGGCGACCTCATCGAGGACTCCGAGGCGATCACCCCCGACGAGGCGGTGGCGTTCGGGCTGCTGCAGGAGCAGCTGCACGCCGTCCTCGACACCCTGTCCGAGCGTGAGGCCGGGGTGATGGCCCTGCGGTTCGGACTGACCGACGGCCAGCCGAAGACGCTGGACGAGATCGGCAAGGTCTACGGGGTCACCCGGGAGCGCATCCGCCAGATCGAGTCCAAGACCATGTCCAAGCTGCGTCACCCGTCCAGGTCCCAGGCGCTGCGCGACTACCTGAGCTGACGGCCGTCCGGCCTACCCCGTCAGGCCGTCGAAGGCGACCCTGAGGTGGCGGGGGCCGCGCAGGACCGGATTCCGCCGGTAGGGCGGCGGGTCTTCGGCGAGCCCGGGGTCGCTGAGCCTGCGGGCCAGCTGGGTCAGCGCGATCTGCGCCTCAAGGCGGGCCAGCGGCGCGCCGAAGCAGTAGTGGACTCCACTGCCGAAGCCGAAGTGCTGGTTGTCCGCCCGCTCCGGGTCGAACCTGTCGGGCTCGTCGAAACGCCTGGGGTCGCGGCTTCCCGAGGCCAGTACGAGCCAGATCGGCGCCCCCTTCGGGATGACGGTCCCGGCGACCTCGATGTCGGCCAGGGCGGTGCGCTGCGGCAGGAACTGCACCGGCGGCTCGAAGCGCAGCAGCTCCTCGACCAGCGGTACGGCCAGCTCCGGCTCCTTGCTGAGCCTGGCCAGGGCCTCGGGGTGGCGCAGCAGGGTGAGCATCCCGTTGGTGATGAGGTTGACGGTGGTCTCGTGGCCCGCGATGAACAGCAGGACGGCCGTTGTGATCATCTCGATCGGTGTCAGGCGTCCCTGCGGGTCCTGCGCGGTGACCATGGCCGACAGCAGGTCGTCGCCGGGTGTACGGCGGTGCTCCTCGGCGAGCCCGGCGAGATAGCGGCCCAGCTCGACCCGGGCCTGCTGGGCGGTGAGCTGCCGCTGCGCGGGGTCCTCGGACGAACTCGGGTCGATGCCCGCGACGATCCTCTCCGCCCAGACGTGGAAGCGCGCCTCGTCCTCGTGGGGCACACCGAGGAGCCTGCAGATCACCATCACGGGGAAGGGGTAGGCGAAGTCGTCGACCAGGTCCGCCTCCCGCCTGTCCCCCAGGTCGTCGATCAGGCCGGTGACCATCCGGCTGAGCTCCCCGCGCATGTCGTGGATCCGCCGGGGGGTGTGCGGCGGCCCGAACGGCCGCATCGCCAGCCGCCGCAACCGGTCGTGCTCGGGCGGGTCGAGCCTGATGAAGCTGGGCGGCAGGCCCGTGTCCTCCTCGGCGTCGGGCGGCAGGCCGCCCGACGCGCCCGGCAGCCGGTTACGGATGTCGGAGCTGATCCTCGGGTCGTGCAGCAGGCTGAGGATCTCCCAGTAGGTGCTGACCGCGTAGACCCCGTCGTCCTGCCGTGAGACCGGTGTCCTGCGGAGTTCGGCGTACAGCGGATAGGGGTCGGCGCGGTTGGCGTAGTCGGTGATCTGCCGCAGCAGGGTGCCCTGCGTCATGGCTGCTTCCTCACGGTCCTCACGGTCCTCACGGTCCTCGGGCGTCGTCTGGCGCGTCGCCGGTCAGGCGCGGGCCGGGGTGAACTGGAGTCTGCGCTCGCTGGGCGCGTATCCGCTCAGCGTCACGGTCGGGCCGTGGCTCGGCAGGGAGGGGTCGGGGAAGTCGGCGGGGATCGGCCGGATGCCCCCGGCGCGCCTGTCCACGTTGGGGAAGTCGGGCGGGAAGGGCGCCGCCGACTCGATCAACCTGCGGTAGAAGTCGATCCATCTGGCCTGGTCGAAGGCGACCGCGGCGATGACGCGCCCCTGGAAGCCGTACGTCACGACGAAGCGGTCCTCCTCCAGGGCACCCTGCGTGACGACGATCTCCTCCCCCATGGGCGGGACGCCGATGGACTTGATGTTGACCCCGAACTGGGCGGACCAGAAGGCCGGGACCCACAGGTAGGGGCGGCGGTCGAGCCCTGAGTTGATCATGTTGTGGGCGGCGATCTCGGCCTGCTCGACCGCGTTGCCCCAGTGTTCGAGCGAGAGGAACTGGTAGCCGAAGAGCGGGTGGGGTGACCTGGCGACGTCCCCGGCGACGAAGACGTCGTCGGTGACGATGCCGTGGACGTCGAAGGCGCGGCATCCCGCGTCGCAGGCGACGCCCCTCGGCCCGGCGGCCAGCCCCGATCCGGCGAGCCACTCGGTGTTGCGTATCGCGCCGAGCCCGACCACCGCGACGTCGGCGTCGATCGCGCTCCCGTCGGAAAGGTGGGCGCGCCTGAGCCGTCCCGCGGCGTCGCCCTCCAGGGCGGTCACCGTGACACCGCAGCGCAGGTCCACGCCGTGCTCACGCTGCAGCCGCGCCGCGACCGCGCCCACGACGCCGCCGAGCGCCCCGACGAGGGGGGCGGGGCCGCGCTCGGCGACCGTGACCTCAAGGCCCCTCTCCCGGCAGGCGGAGGCGATCTCCGAGCCGGTGAACCCGGCTCCGACGACCAGCACCCGGCGGGGGCCCGCCGCCAGATGCCGGTTGAGCCCGGCGGCGTCGTCGGCGGTGCGCAGGACGAACACCCCGTCGAGGGCGGCCTCCGTCTCCTTGAACCACGGCCTGGCGCGGGTGCCGGTCGCGATGAGCAGGCGGTCGTACTCGATCTCGTCGCCGTCGGCGAGGCTGACCCGCCGTTCGGCCAGGTTGAGCCCGGTCGCGGCCACGCCGAGCCGCCAGCGGACGTCAAGGTCGCGGGCACGCGGCAGTGTGGTCGCCTCCGCCGCCGTCCTGCCCAGCAGGACCTGCTTGGACAGGGGCGGCCTGTCGTACGGCTCGCGCGGCTCGTCGCCGATCACGGTCAGCGATCCGGTGAAGCCTCCGGCGCGCAGCGCCTCGGCTCCGTGCAGCCCCGCGAGGGAGGCTCCGACGACGACCACCCGGCCCCGCCGTCTGAGCTCCCGTGCGGCCGTCTCAGCCGACATCGGTCAGCGCTCCCCCTGGCCGTCGCGCGGTGTCCCACTCGACGGTGATGGCCTGCACCGGGCAGGCCGCCGCGGCCCGCAGGACCTGTTCGCGCCGCTCCTCGCCGGGGCCCGGGTCGTACATCAGGGCCTCCTCGCCGTGCATGGAGAAGACGTCCGGCGCCAGGAAGGCGCACTGGGCGTAGCCCTCACAACGGTTGAGATCGACGACAATCCTCACGGAACCCCCCGGCCCCTTCGGCCGTCCCCGTGGCGGGAACGGCCCTTGGGTGATGTCCAGACTAGGGCGGTGACCTGGGAGGACAAGGTCGGCGATTACCGTGTTACGACCCTTTTGCGGGACCTTTGCCGCTTCCCAGGGGGATAGTGGGACTTCATCCTGGTCGTCATCCGCAGCCCGGGACGGACCTGCCGAGGGCCGTGGCGTAGGCGTCGCGCAACAGCGCCGCCAGCGCCCCCTCGTCCTGCGCCTGGTTGACGGTCGCCACGACCGAGATCCGCCGCGCGGGCGCGTAGGCCGCGACGGCGCCCCAGGCTCCGGGGTGGAACCACAGGACCTCGTCGCCGGATGTCAGGCGCTGGATGCCGAGGCCGTAGGTGCCCTTGCTCTGCGGGGTCGCGGTCAGCATGGCCCGCAGTGTCGCCGGGTCGCGGAAGACCCCGCCCTCGAACAGGGCGCGGAAGAAGGTGGTCAGGTCGGCCGCGGTGGAGACCAGGCCGCCTCCGGCGAAGGTGTCGAAGGTCGGGTTCCAGTTCCTGGTGTCCACGGAGCCGAGGTAGGGGTGCGAGAGCGGCGCCCCGCGATGCCGTTCCCAGTGTTCGAGGTAGGTCCCGCGCAGCCCGAGCGGGTCGAGGAGCAGCGTGCGGTAGGCGCGGTGCAGGGGCAGGCCGCTGACCTTCTCGATGACGTACCCGGCCAGGATGTAGCCGGTGTCGGAGTAGTGGTAGCCCCTGCCCGGCCTGAAGTACGGCCTGCCGTGGGCGAGAGCCCAGTCGACCAGCCGTTCCGGTGTCCACGTCCTGCGGGGATGGGCGGCGACCTCGGCGATCCACCTCTCGTCGGCGGCGTAGTCGTACAGGCCCGCGGTGTGGTCGAGCAGCTCGCGCACGGTGATCCGTGCGCCGTAGGAACGGCCGCCGAGCACGTGCACCCGCCCGACCAGGGAAGGGTCGAGATATTTGCTGATCGGGTCGTCGAGGCGTAGCTTGCCCTGTTCTGCGAGCTTGAGCACGGTCGCGGCGGTGAAGGTCTTGGTGACGCTGGCCGCGCGGAAGGCGTCCGTCGGCCGCAGGTCCCTGCCGCCGAGCCGGAAGGCGCCGGCGGCGCCGGTGTAGGCGACCCCGGGGCCCCGGACGTCAAGGATGACCCCGGGGACCGGTGGCCTGGCCGCCCTGCCGACGAGGCAGGCGAACCCGGCCTCGGCGGCGGCCACGGGACCCGCGGTGAGGAGCAGGAACAGCGCGGTGAGAACGGCGACCACGGCCGAGGTTCTGCCGGGCGGACGCATCAGGGGACCTCCAGTGGATCGGTGACCGGCGGGACCGTACGGCCCAGCCGGGTCCTGACCGTGTACGCCAGCAGCGTCACGGCCAGGATGACGCCGACGCCGAGCACGACGGGCCCGACGCCGGGAGAGACGGAGACGGCCAGCAGGGCCGCGCCGAGCAGGACGAGCACCGTCCAGCTCAGCCAGGGGTGGCCCCACATGCGCACCTGCAGCGTCCCCGGGTCGGTGCGGGCGCGCAGCCGTAGCTGGCTCACCGCGATGAACAGGTAGAGGACCAGCGTGAGCAGGCCGGAGGCGTTCAGCAGGAAGGCGAAGATCTCATCAGGGCTGACCAGGCCCGCGACGGCCACGACCACCAGCGCGAGACCGCTTCCCGCCAGGATCGCCGGGGCGGGCACCCCCGAGGGCCGCACCCTGGCCAGTACGGCGGGCGCGTCCCCGCGCTCGGCCAGGGACATCAGCATTCGCGAGGAGCCGTAGATCCCCGCGTTCAGGATCGACAGCACGGCGACCAGGACGACCGCGGTCATCAGGCCGCTCGCGCCGGGGACGCCGAAAACCTCGATGGCGGTGGCGAAGGGGCTGTCCTCCCCGTTGGCCGGGACCCGGTTCCACGGCACGACCGCGACGATCAGCAGGATCGAGCCGACGTAGAAGACCAGCACCCGCCACACCACCCTGACGGTCGCCCGCGCGACCTCCCTGGCGGGTTCTGCGGACTCCGCGGCGGCGATCGTGACGATCTCCGCGCCGAAGTAGGAGAAGACCACCGTCACCAGCGCGGCCAGCACCGCCGCCCAGCCGTTCGGGGCGAACCCACCGTGCTCGGTCAGCGCGGACAGGCCCGGCCCGCCGTGCGGCCACAGCCCGGTGAGGTACAGCGCGCCGACGGCCAGGAAGGCGACGACCACGACGACCTTGACCGAGGCCAGCCAGAACTCGGTCTCGCCGAACACCCGCACCGAGACCAGGTTCGCCACGGTGAGGACGGCCAGCAGCGCCGGGGCGCCCAGCCACACCGGCAGGCCGGGGACGATGCCGGAGGCCAGCCTGGCGCCCGCGACGGACTCGAAGGCGATCACCGCGACCGCGAAGTACCAGTAGCCCCAGCCGACGAGGAATCCCGCCCAGCGGCCCAGGGCCAGCTCCGCGTAGCGGGAGAAGGACCCGGTGGTCGGGTGCGCCGCGGCCATCTCGCCGAGCATCCGCATCACCAGGACGACGATCACGCCGCCCACGGCGTAGGCGACGACCGAGGCGGGACCCGCCATGGCGATCACCGAGCCGCTGCTGACGAACAGGCCGGCGCCGATGACGCCGCCTATGCCGATCATTGTCATGTGCCGCCGCCGCAGTCCGCGGCGGAGCGCTGTCTCACCTTGCGCCATCGAGGCTCCTTGGTTTCGTGGCCCCCGAGCGGGTTTTTCCGGCGTCACGGGTCCGGGCGCGCGGTCACGCCAGGGCCGCCTGCGGCCACGGTCGGCGGGCAGGCGAGGTGCGAAGGGACGGGGGATCTCCCGGAACGGTCTGCGGGCTTCACGGCCGTTCCGGGAACGGCGCGGCCGGTTCGGGGTTCCTCCGCGCCGGCGCGGCCGTTCCGGTGAGCATGGCCGGTCCGGGCCTACGCGGTCGTGCCGGGGTGACACGGCCGTTCCAGAGCGGGTGTGGTGGAAGGGGCGGCGGCCGGTTCAGTCGCCGTGGAACTCGGGGCCGCGCCCGTCACCGAAGGCGTGCAGCCCCTCGGCGAGGTCGGCGCTGCGCAGGCAGGCCAGGCAGCCCTCGACCTCCAGGGCGAGCACGCCCTCCAGGTCGAGTTCCCAGGTCCTGCGCAGGTGCCGCCTGATCAGGCCGACCGGCACGGGGGCGGCCGACCCGATGGTCTCGGCCAGCGCGACGGCGGTGGCGAGCAGGTCCTCACCGGGCACGACCCGGCTGACCAGGCCCGCGCCGAGCGCCTCGGCGGCGCCGATCCGCTCTCCCGACAGCAGCAGGTCGGCCGCCCTGCCGTGCCCGACCAGGCGGGGCAGGAAGTACAGCACGCCGTTGGTCGGGTAGAGGCCGCGGCGCACCTCCATGAAGGCGAACTCGGCCTCCTCCGCCGCGATCCGCAGGTCGCTCGCTATCGCCAGCTCCGCGCCCACGCCGACCGCGATGCCGTTCACCGCGGAGATGACGGTCTTCGGGAAGGCGACCAGGCGCCTGGTGACGTCCTGGAAGTCCTCGACGGTCGCGGCCAGGTCCCGCGACGCCGTACTGCTCAGGCGTTCGCGTGTCTCGGTGAGGTCGACGCCCGAGGAGAAGGCGCGTCCGCGCCCGGTCAGGACGACCGCGCGCACCGTCTCGTCCCGCTCCGCCTCGTCCAGGGCCGCTCCTAGCTCGGCGAACGTGCGGTCCCTGAAGGCGTTCAGCACCTCGGGGCGGTCGAAGGTGACCACCAGGGCCGCGCCGTGGCGGGCCGTGACGATGTCTTTGACGGCGTCTCTGGCGGTGTCGCTCACACGGCCTCCCCGAGCGCGTCGTACTCGTTCTCCCTGCCTGAGGGCAGCAGGTGTTTGGCGATCCGTTCTGACGGGGTCATGGGGAACTCCTCGACGTACTCCACGAAACGCGGCACCTTGAAACCGGCCAGGCGCCCTCGGACGAACTCCACCAGTTCCCCTGGTGGCACGGGGGTCGCGACCTGGACGAACGCCTTGACCTCCTCGCCCCGCAGGTCGTCCGGGACCGCGACGACCGCCGCGGCCCGGACGGCGGGGTGCCGGGCGAGGACCGCCTCGACCTCGGCGGCGGCGACGTTCTCACCGCCGCGGCGGATCATGTCCTTGCGCCTGCCCACGAGGTGGATGTAACCGCGTTCGTCCCTGCGGCCGAGATCGCCGGTGTACAGCCTGCCGTCGCGGATGCGTTCCGCGGTGGCCTCGGGGTCGTTCCAGTAGCCGAGCATCATCGGGCTGCCGGTGACGACGATCTCACCGTCGATGATCTCGACCTGTTTGCCGGGTACGGGAACCCCCGCGGCCCCGCTGCCGACACAGGCGTCGTCGCCCGCCGGGACCGCCAGGTCGACGCCGGTCTCGGTCATGCCGTACGCCTCCCGCCAGGGCGCCCCCCAGCGCCGTTCGAACGCGGCGTGCAGGTCGGCGACGATGCCCGAGCACAGGACGAGCCTGACCCGGTGCGCGTGGTCCAGCGGGTCCTCCGGCTGCCGGTACAGGTAGACCGGCATGGTGCCGAGCAGGTAGAAGAACGTGGCGCCCTCCTCACGCGCGGAGCGCCAGAACGTCGAGGCGGAGAACCTCGGCAGGATCACCAGCGGGATGCCCTTCATCAGGCACAGCACGGTGTTCCACTGCGGGTCCATGTAGGAGAAGGGCTGGGCGGTCAGGTCGACGTCGTCCTCGTCGGCCCCGACGATGCCCGCCGCCAGCTCCGCCAGGCGCAGCCAGTAGCCGTGGGTGAGCATGCACCCCTTGGGGAACCCCGTCGTGCCCGAGGTGTACTGGAGGTTCGCCAGGTCCTCGGGGCCGACCTGCGGAGGTTCGAGGTACGGCGAGGCGGCGTCGGCCTCCGCTCCCGCGTCGAAGGCGCCGGGGACCGGTTGCCCGAAGGGCCCCGCGCCGGCCGGGTCGAGCAGCCCGACCTGCCCGACCCGGGTGCCGAGCAGCGCCCGCGCGGCCTGTGCCGTACCGGCGAGGGCGAGCACGGCACCCGAGTCGGCGATCACGTGGGCGAGGTCGTCGCTCCGGTAGCCGGCGTTGACCGGGACGGTGACCGCGCCGAGCTTGCCAACGGCCAGCCAGGCGACGGGGAAGCCGACGCCGTTGGGCAGCATGACGGCCACCCGGTCGCCGCGGCGCACCCCGTGGGCCCGCAGCACGGCCGCCAGCCGGTTGGTCCGCTCCTCGACCTGCGCGACGGTGGTGGTGACGCCGCCGAAGCGGAACAGCGGCCGTCGCCCGTCGGTCGCGGCCCGCCTCCTGAGCAGGTCGCCGAGGCTGGTGGCGCTCACCGGGCTTCCCCGGGGGCGCTCGCGCGGGTGGCCAGGTCGAACATGTCGGCCAGCTCGGCGGCGCACCCGGCGAGGTCCACGGCCGCCTCGTCGAAGACCCACTGCAGCATGACGCCGTCGATGGCGCCCTGAACGGTCGAGGCGAGCGTGCGGGGGGTGAAGTCCCGGAAGTCGCCGTCCTGCTGTCCTCTGCGCAGGATCCCCTCGATGTGCCTGCGGCAGGGGTCGTAGGCGGTGGCGTTGAAGGCGCGTTTCGCCTCCGCCGTCCCGAAACTTCCCCAGATGTCGACCATGGCGACGAAGTTCTCGCGATGGTCGGCCATGAAGGCGAAGCTCGCCTCGATGTAGGCGCGGAGCCTGGCCGGGCCGCCGGTCTCCCGTTCGACCCTGGACCTGATGAACCGGTTCGACTCCGCCAGCAGGGAGGTGACGATCTCCTCGATCAGCTCGTCCCTGCCGTCGAAGTGGTAGGAGATCACGCTCTTGCTGATCCCCACCTCGTCGGCGATCCGGGCCAGCGACGCCTGGGCGAGCCCCGCGCTGGCGATCGTCGTGATCGCGCCGCCCACGATCTGACGCCTGCGCGTCTCCTCGATGAACGTGGACTTCTTCCTGCCCGGTGCTTTCCGGCCATCCGGCGTAATTTTCGACCGCATGGCCTACATTTAGGCCGTATGGCCGCAAACCCGCAAGGGGCCTGCGCCAACTCTCCGGTTTTCCCTACCTCCAGGAAGACGGTGTGCCATGGATGACCTTCCCCCGCTCCGCCCCCGCGAGAGGGAGGTGCTCGCGCTGATGGCGCAGGGCTGCTCGAACGCCGAGGTCGCGGCGCGGCTGCACCTGTCGGCCGCGGCCGTGGAGAAACACGTCTCCGGTGTGTTCACCAAGCTGGGCCTGCCGCCGACCGCGAGCGGGAACCGCCGCGTCCTGGCGGTCCTGCGTTATCTGGGCCATCAGAGCCTTTCCGGAAACCCCTGACCCGGCCGGAGCCGGGTCAGGGGTTTCTCCGTACCGCGCCGTCTCCCAGGCGGGCCTATTCGTGCGGGAGGGTGCTGCCGGTCGGGGTGCTCCGCGGTGCGGGGGACCCGCCCCCACCGCCACCGCCGCCGTTGCCGCCCCCGCCGCCGCCGTTGCCCCTGGCCTGCTGCAACATCTCCAGGTGGGCCTGCACGACGGGCTTGGCCTCCGAGGCGACCTTCTTGACCGCGGCGGAGGAGCCGTCCCTCAGCTCGGTGTTGATGACCGTGAGGGTCTGGCGGTGCCCGGCGATCTGCGCCCTGATCCAGGCGTTGTTGAAGGCCGCGCCGTTCAGGTTCGACAGCTTGTCGAGTGTGGCGCGCTGCTTGGGCGCGGGCTGTTCGGGAAGCGTGACGCCCGCCCGTTGCGCCTCCCGTTTGACGGCCGCGTCCAGTTTGAGGTGGTCGGCCACGATCTTCTTGGCGATGTTCTGCACGGCCTGGTTGCTCGACTTCTTCTCGGCGAGCCTGCCCGCCTCGATCTCGGTCAGGTTCGACCGGTGGGCCTGAGCCAGGAAGGTCTTGTCCTGTTCGTTGAGGCTGGGCTGGGCGAGGACTCTGGTGGCACCGCCACCGAGTACGACGGCCACGGTGGCCAGCAGCACGATGATCCTTCTCATCATTGAAACCCCCGCGGATCACTCCTTAGGAATATTTAGGACCTCCTCCCCATATGCACCGATATTCACCGAGATATCAGCATTAATCAGCAAATGAAGTCCAAAGTTCCGCGGAGGTCCCCGGCGAGCCGAGCCGTACGGATCGCACGGGCGAGTGCCCCGCTGAGCGGGCCGTCCGGTCCCGGCCCGGCCCCGTTCCCACCGCCGGGCACGAGCCGTACGGCGAGCGCCCCGGCCATGTCACAGTGGTGATTGTTTTTGGGCCTGCGGTAAACCCCCGCACGCCCTGCCACGTCGGTTTGACATGCGCACCACAAGCCGGATTAGCAAGCCCAATTCCCGATATCAAATGATTTGCCAGGGTTTAGGGTAATTTCGGGATTCCCGGCCGGGAGCTCCAACGACCGAGAGGACGCCGGCCCTTCGTGACGGAGCCCATACGGGCCGTCCGCCCCGACCGGCGTGCGATCGATCGTCCCGACCAGACCAGATCAGGAGGGTTCCCCCTCCCATGCCCGCGGACGCGGTCTGACATCGGATCGAACAGAAAGCACGGATGTGAAGCGACTCCAGGCGAAGCCACGATTCGTCCCCGCAGGAAGGGTCCTCGACCCGCTCGTCATCGGCGGGCGGCCGATGGCGCGTCCCGTCACCGGGGCGGTCCCCGACGCGATCGGGAAACGACCGGACAGTGAGCTCGACGGCGCCGACCTGCCAGAGCTGTCCGTCAGGGCGGCCTCGGTCAGAGGGGAGGCCAACCGCCGCGACGGGGCTCCCCGCAGGGACGCGATGGGGCTGTGGCAGATCGACGGCTCCCGGCTGCTCGCGTGCGCCGCGGGAGGACTCGCGGACGCGGAACTGTCCCACGTCGGCGCGGCCGAGGCCTGCGCCTCCGCCCGCCGCAACCTGCTCGGCCTGCTGCGGCACGCCGAGGACGGAGCCCCGGTGGAGGACTTCTTCGCCGCCGTCACCCGTGACCTCGCCGAACGGGCCGAGCGGACCGGCGTTCCCGCCGCCGCCCTGCGCACCACCCTGCTGGCCGCGATCATCGACACCGCCGAGCACCGCGTCCACGTGGCGCGGATCGGCGACGGCACGGCGTCGCTCCTGCGCGAGGGGCACTGGTCCCCGGTCCTGCCCGCCGGGGACGGCGCGCGGACGCCGGACGCGCTCCCCGGGGACGGCCCGGCCGGGACCGCGATGGCCGATCTCCTGCGGGGCGACATGCTGCTGCTGTGCACCGGCGGCCTGGCCAGGCCGATGGGCGAGGAGGAGGTCAGCGAGCAGGTCTCCGCCTGGTGGTCACAGCCCTCGGTGCCGTCCCTGCCCGAGTTCTTCTGGCAGCTCAGCTTCCGGGACGAGTCCCACGAGGACGACCGCACCGCCGTCTGCGCCTGGAGACGCTGAGTCCCGTCCCCGGTGCCCCCGGTCCGGCGGGGGCACCGGCCTCGGGCGGAAGGACGATCCCGGGCAACCGGAAATACCCTCCGGTTCGTTGGGGTTGCCACTGTCATGGCTGAAGACATCATCCGAGGTGTGGCCCGGGGGGCCGCCGAGGTTCCGCTCTCGATCCTGGAGCTGGCGGTCGTCGGGTCGGGAGTGAGCCCGACCAGGGCGTTGCGGGCGAGCACCGAGCTGGCCAGGAGAGCCGAGGAGTGGGGGTACCACCGCATCTGGGTGGCCGAGCACCACGGCATGCCCTCGGTCGCCAGTTCCTCCCCCGCCGTGCTGATCGCCCATCTCGCCGCGGCGACACGGACCATCCGCCTGGGTTCCGGCGGCGTGATGCTGCCCAACCACGCCCCGCTGGTCGTCGCCGAGCAGTTCGGCACCCTGCACGCGCTGCATCCCGGCCGCATCGACCTCGGGCTCGGCAGGGCGCCGGGCACCGACCAGGCGACCGCTCGGGCGCTGCGCAGGAACGGCCCGGACGCCGACGACTTCCCCGAGCAGCTGGCCGAGCTGACCGCCTTCCTCGACGGTTCCTTCCCCGAGGGGCACCCGCTGCGCAAGGTCGTCGCCACCCCCAGGACTCCGGAGTCGGGGCGCCCGCCGATCTGGCTGCTCGGATCGAGCGGCTTCAGCGCCCAGCTCGCGGGCATCCTCGGCCTGCCGTTCGCCTTCGCCCACCACTTCAGCGCGGCCAACACCCTGCCCGCCCTTGAGCTCTACCGTTCCGCCTTCCAGCCCTCCGCGGTGCTGGAGCGGCCGTACGCGATGATCGGGGTCTCCGCCGTCGCCGCGGAGACCTCGGAGCGGGCGCTGAGCCTGGCGCTGCCCGGCGCGCTGTCCATGCTCAGGCTGCGCAGGGGGGCTCCCCAGCCGGTGCCGACGCCCGAGGAGGCGCGGGATCACCCCTACACCCCGGCCGAGCGGGTCTTCGTCGAGGACTACCTGTCCAACGTGGTCCTGGGCGACCCCGGGGAGGTCAGGGAGGGCCTGAACGCGCTGCGCAAGCGCACCGAGGCCGACGAATTGATGATCACCACGATGGTGCACGACCCCGAGGACAGGATCCGCTCCTACGAACTTCTCGCCCAGGCCTACGACCTGCCCCGCGGACCCGTCGGCTAGCGTCGGCTCAGGAAGTCTTCGGGGAACCGTACGGCTCACAAGGGAGTCACCGTGAACGACCTGCCGATCTGTGTGACCTGTGGTGTTCAGTACGCCGCTCTCAGGGAGAACTGCCCGATCTGTGAGGACGAGCGGCAGTACGTCGGCTGGCAGGGGCAGCGCTGGACGTCGCTGGCCGAGCTGAGCGCGGCCGGCCACAGGGCCGTGGTCGCCGAGGAGGGGCCTGGCGTCGTCGGCCTGGGCACCGACCCGGCGACCGCGATCGGCCAGCGCGCGCTGCTGGTGCGCTCCGCCGGGGGCAACGTGCTGTGGGACATGGTCACCCACTTCGACGATGAGGTCGTCCGGCAGGTCCGCGAACTGGGCGGGATCAAGGCCATCGCGATCAGCCATCCGCACTTCTACGGCTCGATGGTCGAGTGGGCGCACGCCTTCGACGCGCCGGTCTACATCCACGCCAAGGACCGCGCGTGGGTGGCCCGCCCGGACGAGTCGGTCGTGTTCTGGGAGGGCGAGACCCTGGAGATCGGCGACGACCTGACCCTGGTCAACGCGGGCGTGCACTTCGAGGGCGGCCAGGTGCTGCACCGGCGCGAGGGGGCGCACGGCCCGGCGGCGCTGTTCTCCGGCGACATCCTCCAGGTGGTCTCCGACCGGCGCTGGGTCTCGTTCATGTACAGCTACCCGAATCTCATCCCCGAGCGCCCGAGGACGGTCCGCCGCGCCCTGTCGCTGCTTGAGCCCTACGACTTCGAGCGGGTCTACGGCGGCTGGTGGAAGCGGATCGTGCGCACCGACGGGGCGCGGGCCGTGCGGCGCTCGGCCGAGCGCTACCTGCGGTTCGCCCTCGACGACGCCCCCGGCGACGCCTCAGCCGACGCCCCCGAGGGCGGCTGAGGCTCCTCAGGGTCGTCGACGTCGAGCTCGGGGTGCTCCTCGGGCCAGTCGGCGGGCTCGATCAGACGGCGTACGGCG
Source organism: Streptosporangium sp. NPDC020072 (assembly GCF_040631445.1). Lineage (NCBI taxonomy): Bacteria > Bacillati > Actinomycetota > Actinomycetes > Streptosporangiales > Streptosporangiaceae > Streptosporangium > Streptosporangium sp. NPDC020072. The sequence goes on from NZ_JBEYAB010000018.1 coordinate 136,864, forward strand.
TCGCCGTCGAAGATCGAGGACAGGACTCCGGCCACCCCCTCCCCCAGTGGCCGCAACGCCTCGACCACGGCCTGGGCGCGAGCGCCCGCCTCCTGCAGCAGCCCCTCGACCAGGGGCGGCAGGGGTGGCGTGGGCAGCGTGAGCCGCGGTCTCGGCGCGGGTTTCTCCGGTGGCGCCCAGCGCATGGAGTCCTCGCTCATGGCGAGCCACTCGTCGACGACTCCGTCGATGGCGTCGAGCACATGATCGGGATCGCTCGGCATGGCGTCTCCCCCCGTGTCCGGGATTCGATACCTCGACGCTACCCTGCAAAAACCCCTCCTACCAGCCAATACTCCCCAATCTGACAGAACACCTCTCATGGAGTAAGCATCGCGAAAAAGGGGTAAGACCCGGACGTGGCGGGCCAGATCGGGTCGTCCGCCGCAGTCGTCGTGAGTCGTCGTGCGAGGGGAGCGCCATGGCCAGACTGCGGACGGGAACCGGCCTTCTGCGCCGCAAGCCCATCGAGCACATCGAGGAACCCGAGGGTGGAAGAACCGAACAGCTCACCCGCGTGCTGGGACTCTGGCAGCTCACCGCCATCGGAGTCGGCGGCATCATCGGCGCGGGCATCTTCACCCTGGCGGGCGCCGTCGCCAACGGCATCGCCGGACCGGCCGTCGTCGTCTCCTTCCTGATCGCCGGAATCGCCAGCGCGGCGGCGGCCTTCTCCTACGCCGAGTTCGCCGGGCTGATCCCCAAGGCCGGATCGGCCTACACCTACGGCTACGCGGTGCTCGGCGAGATCGCGGGCTGGTTCATCGGCTGGGACCTGCTGCTTGAGTACACCGCGATCGTCGCGGTCGTCGCCATCGGCATCTCGGGCTACTTCTCCTTCCTGCTCGGCGACCTGGGCGTGAACCTGCCCTCGTGGATGCTCGGCGCGCCGGGGACGGGCGCGGGGCACCGGGTCGACCTGTTCGCCGCCCTGCTGTGCCTGCTGATCGCCTACCTGCTGAACCTCGGCATGCGCAACGCGGCCAGGTTCGAGATGGCGGTCGTCGGCCTGAAGGTCGCCGTGGTGCTGCTGGTCATCGTGGTCGGCCTCTTCCACATCAACACCTCGAACTACACCCCCTTCTTCCCCTACGGCATCGGCGGCGCGTTCACCGGCGCGGCCACGGTGTTCTTCGCCGTCTTCGGCTACGACGCCATGAGCACGGCCGCCGAGGAGTCCAAGGACGCCCAGCGCCACATGCCGAAGGCGATCATCTACTCGCTGGGCGTCTCAATGGTGCTGTACGTGCTGGCCTGCCTGGTGCTGACGGGCATGCAGCACTACACCGAGATCGACAAGGAGAGCGGGTTCTCCACGGCGTTCAAGGCGGTCGGCCTGCGGGGCCTGGCCGACGTGATCGCGGTCGGCGCGATCGTCGGCATCCTGACCGTCATGTTCACCTTCATGCTCGGCGTCAGCCGCGTGTGGTTCTCGATGAGCCGTGACGGGCTGCTGCCCAGGTGGTTCGCCAAGACGCACCCCACCCGGCACGTGCCGACCCGGGTGACGTGGATCGTCGGCGTCATCTCCGCGCTCATCGCCGGGTTCCTTCCCATCGTCGAGGCGGCCGAGCTGACCAACATCGGCATCCTGCTGGCCTTCGTCGTGGTGTGCGCCTCGGTGATCGTCCTGCGCTACCGGCGGCCCGACCTGCCCAGGACCTTCCGCTGCCCGGGGATGCCCGTCGTCCCGGCGATCGGCATCCTCTTCTCACTCTGGCTGATCACCTTCCTGCAGTGGCAGACGTGGGTCCGCTTCGCGGTGTGGTTCGTGATCGGCCTGGTCGTGTACTTCGCCTACTCCTACCGGCACTCCGCCCTGGCCTCAGAGGAGCGCGCCGGGGAGGGCTAGCCGGGTCAGCAGGTGTGGTGCCCGGAGACGGTGTCGCCCAGGCCGCGCACCGCGGCGTTCACCCGTTCCAGCGCGTCCTCCCGCGCGAGTTCCGGCCGTCCCGGCGGGGTGCCCGCGCGCACGTCCCGCGCGATCCCCTCAAGTGAGGCGACCGCCGCCCCGACCGCCCCGGCCGACGGCCGCGGGGCGCCGTGCTCGGTCCTGGCGACGGTCGCGGCGGTCGCGTCGGCCACCCGTTCGAGGGCGGTCATCGCGGGCATCCACGTGGTGACGCGCCTGCTGACCACGGCCGGTTCCGTCATCGCCCGCTGGAAGACGGTGCGCAGGTCGGCCAGGGCGTCGTAGACGCGGTGGCGCAGCGCCGCCCTGCCGGTGTGCCCGGGGTCGAAGGCGTGCCGGAGATAGTCGGCGGTCGCCGAGACCGCGTCGGCGAACCTCGGCCCGACCGGCGCCTCCCAGCTCGCGGGCCACGGCAGGTATCCCAGCAGCAGGACGATCAGGCACCCGGCCAGCGTGTCGACCAGCCGGATCTCGGCCAGCCTCGGCCCGCCACGGGTCAGCAGGTCGACCAGCAACAGCACCAGCGGCGCCTGGAAGGCCGACATCAGCCCCCAGTTGCGCTGCATGCCGTACGGCAGGAGCGCGGCGAAGACCGCGACCGGGACCAGGAGCGCGGGGCCGTACGGCACGGCGACGAGCACGACGGTGCCGATCACCGTGCCGGCGAGAGTGCCGAGGGCTCGCTGCACGGCGCGGGCGAAGACCGAGCCGAAGTCGGGTTTGAGCACCAGCGCGACGGTCAGCGTCGTCCAGTAGGACCGTTCGACCAGGTGCAGTTCGCTCAACGCGCTCGCGACCCCCACGCACAGCGCGAGCCTGACGGTGTAGACACGGGTCAGCCGGCCCGACCACATCCGTTCCCAGGCCTGTCTGAGGCGCTCACCCCGGTCCCGCCACTCGTACGGCGGGCCGTCGGCGGGCGGGTCCCCGCCGTACAGCAGTTCGACGGCCCCTTCGAGGGCCGAGCCGAGGGCGCGGGTCGCGGGCGAGTCCGGCCCCTCCCCCGGCGTCCTCGCCGGGAGCGGCCCTCCGGCGAGCGCGTCCGCGACGCCCTCGACGGCCGCCTTCGTGCCCTCCGGCGGGTCGCGCCCCTCCAGGTCGAGGGAGATCAGGGCGTTGCGGACCAGCGAGGCCTGGTTCAGCAGGGCGACCGCGCGGGTGCGCCACGGGTCGGTCCCCGCCGACGCGGAACGGGCGCCGAACACGGTGTCGTAGGCGTTCCTGAGGGCGGTGTCGAAGGCGACGACGGTACCGGCGTCACGCCCGGCGGCCAGGGCGCCGAGCGCCCGGTAGGCCGCGATCACCGCCGCCTCCTCCGGCGCCCTCGGGTGCAGCGGCCAGTCGGCCAGCGCGAGCGCCAGCGCCCACGCCGAGCCGAGCAGGAACAGCAGCGTGCCCGCCCCCGGCGGTCCCAGCGGGACGCCGGTGCCGAGCACGGTCATCACGAGGAGCTGGAGCCCGGCGCTCGACCCGGCGGCGCCGGTGGTGCTGACCAGCGCGGACAGCACCGCGACCGCGACGGTGACCAGCACCGCCCACCAGCCGGTCTCCCTGGCCGCGGCCCCGACCAGGAAGCCCGCCGCGCCGCCGAGCGCGGTGGCGCCCATCCTGACGACCCTGGCCCGGTAGGAGCCGCCCTGGTCGGCCAGGGCGGTGCCCATGGCCCCCATGGCGGGCAGCAGCCCCAGGGCGATGCGCCCCATGGCGAGTCCCGCCAGCAGCGGGGCGACCACGGCCAGCGCCGTGCGCAGCATCGGCCACGGGCGGGGCGCCGCGGGCCTGATCCGCACCGTCTCGACGAGCCAGCCGGGCGCCGCGTCCGCGAGCCTGCCCGCGGTGTGCCTGAAGATCAGCGCACGAGCCTGTCGATGCGGATCGGCAGGTCGCGGACGCGGACCCCGGTCGCGTGGTGGACGGCGTTGGCCACGGCGGCGGCGGTGCCGACGATGCCGATCTCGCCGATGCCCTTGGTCCCCATCGGGTTGAGGTGCGGGTCGTCCTCCTCGATCCAGACGGCCTCGACGTCGCGGACGTCGGCGCAGGCGGCCACGTGGTACTGGGCGAGGTCGTGGTTGAGGTAGTCGCCGAACTCACGGTCCATGACGCTCTCCTCCAACAGCGCCATCGACATGCCCATGGTCATGCCGCCGACGAACTGCGAACGGGCGGTCTTGGGGTTGACGATCCGGCCCGCGGCGAACACCCCGAGCAGCCGCAGCACCCGTGTCTCCCCTGTCGCGGGGTCCACCCCGACCTCGGCGAACTGGGCGCCGAAGGCGTGCTGCGCGAAACGCCGTTCCCCTCCGATCTCCCGCGCGGTGTCGGCGGAGACCTCGACGCCGTCCGGGGGCACCTGGCCGTCCCGCTCCCGCAGCGCCCCGGTGAGCGCCTCGCAGGCCCTGACCACGGCCGTGCCCCAGGAGGCGGTGCCCATCGAGCCGCCCGCGAGTGAGGCGTCGGGCAGCGCGCTGTCGCCGATCTCCACGCGGACCAGGCCGGGCGGGACGCCCAGCGTGTCGGCGGCGATCTGGGTCAGCGCGGTCCTGGCGCCGGTGCCGATGTCCATCGCGGCGATCCGTACGGTGAACGTGCCGTCGGCCAGGGCCGTCGCGCTCGCCTTCGAGGGGCGGCGGTAGACCGGGTAGGTGGAGGCCGCGACGCCGGTGCCGACCAGCAGGCCGTCCCTGAGCCTGACGCCGGGGGCCGGGTCGCGGTCCGCCCAGCCGAACCTGCGCGCCCCCTCGCGCATGCAGGCGACCAGGTTGCGGGAGCTGAAGGGCAGGCCGCTCTCCGGGTCGGTCTCCGGCTCGTTGCGGACGCGCAGTTCGATCGGGTCGATCCCGCAGGCGAAGGCCAGCTCGTCCAGCGCCGACTCCAGGGCGAACATGCCGGGCGCCTCGCCCGGGGCTCGCATCCAGGAGGGCGTGGGCACATCCAGCCTGACCAGCCGGTGAGTGGTGCGCCGGTTGGGGGCGGCGTACATCATCCGGGTGGGTGTGGCCGTCTGCTCGGCGAACTCCCTGATCCGTGAGCTCTGCTCGAACACGTCGTGGACGATCACCCCGAGGTGTCCCCGGGCGTCGGCGCCGAGCCGTATCCGCTGGATGGTCGGGGTGCGGTAGCCGATCACCGAGAACATCTGGCTGCGGGTCACCGCGAGTTTGACGGGCCGCCCGGCGTGTTTGGCGGCCAGCGCGGCGAGCACGACCGGCGACAGCGGCGTGCCCTTCGACCCGAAACCGCCTCCCACGTGCGGGGAGACGACCCGGACGTTGCCCGGCGGCAACCCGAACAGCGGCGCGACGATGTCGCGGACCGAGGTCGCCCCCTGGGTCGAGTCGTAGAGGGTCAGCCCGTCGCCGTCCCACACGGCGACGGTGGCGTGCGGCTCCATCGGGTTGTTGTGCTCGGCGGGGGTCGAGTAGACCTCGTCCACCACCACCTCGGCCGCGGCGAGGGCGGCGTCCGGGTCTCCCTGCTCGGTGTCGGCGGGGTAGACCGGATTGACCCGTTCCGGACGGTACATACCGGGGTGGTCGGCGCGCAGTTCGACGTCGTGCTCCTCGACGTCGTAGTCCACCCGCAGCAGCCTGGCCGCCTCGACGGCGTTCTCCAGCGTCTCGGCGACCACGACCGCGACGTACTGGCCCCGGTAGGCGACCCGGCGCGACTGGAGCACCGAGAGCTCGGCGTTCTCCGCGGGGGCCAGCCTGGGGGCGTTGCCGTACCAGATGGCGGCGATCACGCCGGGAAGCTTGAGGGCGGCGTCGGCGTCGACCGCGCGGACCTCGCCCCTGGCGATGCCCGCCTGCACGGGCGCGGCGTAGACCAGATCGTCCGGGGCGTACTCGTAGGCGTATTTCGCCCGGCCCGTCACCTTCTCCAGGCCCTCGACCCGGTCGAGCGCCGAACCGACGGAGGAGGCGGCACCGGGGCCCGCGAGGGTGGTCATGACGCCTCCGCGAGGTCGACGAGGGTGCGGACGAGCACGTTGCGGGCCAAGGGGACCTTGAACGCGTTGCCGGGCAGCGGCCGTGCGGCGGCCAATTCGGCCTCCGCGGCCCTGATGAACTCGGCCTCCGTCGCAGCCGCGCCGCGCAGCGCGGCCTCGGCCGTCTCGGCCCGCCAGGGCGCGTGGGCGACCCCGCCGAACGCGATCCGGCAGTCGCGTACCGTCCCGTCGGCCACGTCGAGGACGGCGGCGACGGAGACGACCGCGAAGGCGAACGACGCCCTGTCCCTGACCTTGCGGTAGCGCGAACGGCCGGGGAACGGCAGCGGCGGCACCTCGACGGCGGTTATCAGCTCGCCCTGGCCGAGCACGGTGTCGCGTTCCGGCTCCTCCCCCGGCAGCCGGTGCAGTCCGGGCATCGGCACGGTCCGCGGCCCCTCGGCGCCCTCGACGTGCACGATCGCGCCGAGCGCGGCCAGCGCGACGGCCATGTCCGAGGGGTGGGTGGCCACGCAGTCGTCCGAGTGACCGAGGATCGCCAGGTTGCGGTGCTCTCCCGCCCTGGCCGGGCAGCCGGTGCCGGGCAGGCGTTTGTTGCAGGGTTTGGTGACGTCCTGGAAGTAGGGGCAGCGGGTGCGCTGCATCAGGTTGCCGCCGACGGTCGCCATGTTGCGGATCTGGCCGGAGGCCCCGGCGAGCACCGCCTGGGACAGCAGGGGGTGGCGGCGCCGTACCAGGGGGTCGGCGGCCAGGTCGCTGTTGCGCACGCCCGCGCCGATCAGCAGGGCGCCGTCCCCGGTCTCCTCGATCGTGCCGGAGGCGATCCCGCTGACGTCGACCAGGACGTCGGGGACGGCGACACCGAGCCGCATCAGGTCGACCAGGTTCGTGCCGCCCGCGAGGTACATGGTGTCCGGCCTGCCGGCGGCCGTGGCGACCGCGCTCGGGGCGTCCGGGGCCCTCAGGTAGGAGAAGGGCCTCATCCCGCCACCTCCCCGATGGCCGCGACGATGTTGACGTAGGCGCCGCAGCGGCACAGGTTGCCGCTCATGCGCTCGCGGATCTCCTCCTCGTCGAGGTTCACGCCGGAGCCGGTGCCGTCGTCGCGGGTGACCGCGCTCGGCCATCCGGCCGCCGCCTCGGCCAGCACGCCGACCGCGGAGCAGAGCTGGCCCGGGGTGCAGTAGCCGCACTGGAAGGCGTCGTGTTCGACGAACGCCGTCTGCAGCGGGTGGAGCCCGTCGCCGTCCGCCAGCCCCTCCACGGTCACGACCCGCCTGCCGTCCAGGGTCACGGTCAGTGTCAGGCAGGACTTCACCCTCCTGCCGTCGAGCAGTACGGTGCACGCCCCGCACTGCCCGTGGTCGCAGCCCTTCTTCGCGCCGGTCAGCCCGAGCCGCTCGCGGAGCGTGTCCAGGAGTGTCTCCCTGGTGTCCACGGTGATCGGGTGCCGCTCCCGGTTGACCGAGAGCACGAGGTCCGCCGTGATCGGGGAGGGCGCCGGTGCCGGTCCTTCTGATCCCGTGATGTGCGTTTCGCCGTTCACGGGCGCTCTCCTACCCACTCATCCGGTTCCTTACCTCCCGGACGCGTCACGCGCAGGGCCAGGTCAGAGCACCCCGACCTCGTCCAGGGTCCGCTGCGCCACGGCGAAGGCGGCGTTGGCCGCGGGCACCCCGCAGTAGACGGCGCTCTGCAGCAGCACCTCCTTGATCTCGTCGGGGGTCAGCCCGTTGCGCAGGGCCGCGCGGACGTGCATGGCCAGCTCCTCTAGGTGGCCCCCGGCGACGAGGGCGGTCAGGGTGACGCAGCTGCGGGTACGGCGGTCCAGCCCGGGACGGTTCCAGATCCCGTCCCAGGCGTAGCGGGTGATGAACTCCTGGAAGTCACGGGTGAAGCCGGTGGTCGCGGCTTCGGCGCGGTCGACGTGCGCGTCCCCGAGCACCCGCCGCCTGGTCCTGGCCCCCTCGGCGGCGCGTTCGCCGCCGAGGTGGCGGACGATCGCCGCGGTGACCTCCTCCGGCCGTTCGACGCCCGCCAGGTGGGAGGCGCCTGGCACGACCGTGAGCAGCGCGCCGGGGATGCCGGCGGCGAGGGTGAGGGCGTGCGCCAGGGGCGTCGCCGGGTCGTCCGCGCCCGCGACGACCAGGGTCGGCGCGGCGACCGCGCCCAGCTCACCGGTGAGGTCGTAGTCCGCCAGCGCCTCGCAGCAGGCGGCGTAGGAGCCCGCGTCCACCCCGTACGGCATCCGCCGCACCTCGGTGACGGCCTCAATGACAGCCTCGGTGCCGGTTTCGGGGGCGCTGAACCAGCGGGCGGGCAGCACGTCGGCCAGCGGTTTCATGCCGTCCCGCCGTACGGCGTGCGCCCGCTCGTGCCACGGTCCCGGCTCACCGAAGCGGGCGGAGCTGCAGCACAGCACCAGGTGGCTGACCCGCTCGGGGGCCGTGAGGGCGACGGTCGCGGCGACGGCGCCGCCGAGGGAGATGCCGCCGACCGCGAACCTGTCGGCCTTCTCCTGGGTGGCCAGGGCGAGCACGGCGTCGGCGAGCAGGCCGACGGTGACCTCGCTCACGGGCGCCGAGCCGCCGTGACCCGGCAGGTCGTAGCGGAGCACCCGCCAGGAGGCGGTCAGCGCCTCCATCTGCGGGTCCCACACGTGCAGGGTGGTGCCCAGCGAGGGGCCGAGCACCAGCAGCGGTGCCCAGGCGGGCCCGTCGACGCGGTGGCTGAGGATCGTCAAGGCTGCTCCCGGTAGGCGGTCAGAACTCGGTCGATGAGGGGTTGCGCCGCCCCGAGGTAGCCCGCGGGGTCGAACGTCTCCTCGGGGACCTCCCCCGCGAGCGTCCGCCGGAGTGGGCCCTCCTGCGCCGCCGCCCGGTCGAGCCGGTCCCTGCCGAGCAGGGTGGCCAGGCGTTCGGAGACGACGCGGTCGCCGGTGAGGTCCAGGTTGGCGCGCATCCGCTCGGGGAAGACCCGCAGCCCGGCGAGCAGTTCCGCGGTGGTCGCGGCGGCGCCGCCGGTCAGCCGCAGGCACTCGCGCGTCGCGTGCCACTCGGCCTGCCAGGCGCCCGCGGCCCGCTCGTGCTCGGCCAGCTGCGCCGAGGCCAGGAGCTGGCCGTACACCGGGATCTGCAGGGCCGCGGAGCGCACGAGCACCGCCAGCGCGGGGTTGCGCTTGTGCGGCATCGCCGAGGAGCCCCCCGTGGAGGACTCGGCGACCTCGCCGACCTCCGTCTGGGCGAGCATGATCACGTCGAGGGCCGTCTTGCCGAGGGCGCCGGAGGTCTGGGTGAGGGCCGCGCCCAGTTCTGCGACCGGTGACCGTTCCGCATGCCAGGGCACCGGCGGCGCGGCCAGCCCGAGTTCCTCGGCGAACAGCGCGGGCAGCGCCGGGTCTCCGCCGAGCGCGGCCAGGGTGCCCGCGGCCCCGCCGAGCTGGGCGGGCGTGCGCAGGTCCCGCAGCCGTGCCCGTGCGGCGAGCAGGCCGGACAGCCATCCCGCCGCCTTCAGGCCGAAGGTCGTCGGCACGGCGTGCTGGCCGAGTGTCCTGGCCGCCGTCAGCGTGTGGCGGTGGGTCTCGGCGAGCCCGGCGAGGGTGGCCATGGCCCGGTCGAGGTCGGCGCCGATGATCCCGATCGTGTCCCGGCAGACGAGCATGGCGGCGCTGTCGAGGATGTCCTGGCTGGTGGCGCCGTGGTGGACGTACCGCGCAGCCCCGGTGGCCGTCTCCGCGACGGCCCGGCGCAGTTCGGCGACCAGCGGCACGACGGGGTTGGCCGACTGTCTGCCCCGCAGGGCGAGGTCCGCGGGGTCCGGGGTGAGCGCGCCCGCGACCCGGCCGATCACCGCCGCCGCCTCCGGCGGCACCGTGCCCGCGCGGGCCTGGGCGCGGGCCAGCGCCGCCTCCGCCGTCAGCATGGCGCGCAGCCACACGCGGTCCGAGGTGGCCGCCTCGGCCGCCGTGCCCGCCCTGACCGGGCTCAGCAAGCCGGTGTCCTGCTCGGAGCCCGAAGCGGGGCCGGAACTCAAGGAAGGGTCAGAACTCAAGGAAGACCGTCTCCCCTTCCCCTTGGAGCCTCACGTCGAAACGGTAGCCCCCCTCCCCGTCGGGCTCGGCGATCAGGGTGGCCCTGCGCGCGGGGTCGAGCGCGTCGAGCAGCGGGTCGGGGCCGTCCTGGAGGTAGACGCGGGTGGCGACGGAGCGCAGCAGCCCCCTGGCGAAGACCAGCATCGCCAGGTACGGCCCGGCGGGCCTGGCGGTGCGGAACCGGTAGGACCCGTCGGCGTCCGTCGGGCAGCGTCCGAAGCCGGAGACGCCCTCACCCGCGCGGTCCAGCGCCCTTCTGGTGCCCGTCTCGCCGAGCCACAGTTCGAGCATGGCGTCGGGCACGGGCTCGCCCGCCCCGTCGAGCACCCGCCCGGTGACGGTGATCGCCCCGGGGTGCCCCTCCGCGACCAGGTCGGGCCCCTGGGGGTAGGGCAGCGCGTAGCCGAAGAACGGCCCCACGGTCTGCGACGGGGTCGGTGGCACGGCGCTCACTGCTCCTCCGTCGGGGTGCGGCCGAGAACGATGTCGAACCGGTAGCCGAGCGCCCACTCGGGTTCGGTGACGTCCAGGTCGAAGTGGGCGACGAGCCGCTCGCGGGCGGCCGGGTCGGGGATGGACCGCATGATCGGGTCGTAGGGGAACAGCGGGTCGCCGGGGAAGTACATCTGGGTGACCAGGCGCTGGGTGAACGCGGTGCCGAAGACGGAGAAGTGGATGTGCGCGGGCCGCCAGGCGTTGTGGTGGTTGCGCCACGGGTAGGCGCCCGGCTTGATCGAGACGAACCGGTAGCGGCCCTGCTCGTCGGTCATGCACCGCCCCGCGCCGGTGAAGTTGGGGTCGAGCGGCGCGGGGTGCTGGTCGCGCTGGTGCGCGTAGCGCCCGGCGGCGTTGGCCTGCCAGACCTCCAGCAGGGTGCCGGGGACGGGCCTGCCGGCCGAGTCGAGGATCCGGCCGGTGACGATGATCCGCTCACCGATCGGCTCGCCCGCGTGGTGGCGGGTCAGGTCGGCGTCCAGTTCTCCGATCTCGTCGTGCCCGAAGACCGGGCCGGTCAGCTCGACGGCGTCCGGGTCGGCGCGGAAGGCGACCGGTGGCCTGGACGGCGCCCGCAGCACGCTGCTGCGGTAGTCCGGGCTCAGATAGGGAGGGTGGTGGGTCATGACCCTTCTGTTCCTTCCAGGACGAGCGCGAGTCCCTGTCCGACGCCGATGCAGAGCGTGGCCACGCCGTACCCGCCGGTCCTGGAGAGACGGTGGGCCAGGGTGCCCGCGAGCCTGGCTCCCGAGCAGCCGAGCGGGTGGCCGATCGCGATGGCGCCGCCCGCGGGGTTGACGAGTTCCGGGTCGAGGCCGGGCCATTCGGCCATGCAGGCCAGGACCTGGGCGGCGAAGGCCTCGTTGAGCTCCACGGTCGCCAGGTCGCCCAGGGAGAGTTTCGCCCTGTCCAGAGCCTTGGCGACCGCGTGCACCGGGCCGATGCCGAAGCTGACCGGGTCGACGCCCGCCACGCCGGTCGAGACCACCCTGGCCAGGGGGCGCAGGCCGTGCTCGGCCAGCCCCTCGGCGTCGGTGACCAGCAGGGCCGCCGCCCCGTCGTTGAGCGGGGAGGAGTTGCCCGCGGTGATGGTGCCCTCCGCGGTGAAGGCGGCCCTGAGCCTGGCCAGCCCCTGCGGGGAGGTGTCGGGGCGGATGGACTCGTCGGCGGTCAGGTCGCTGCCCTCGACGAGCGCGGTCTCCGCCTCCAGCGCCCCCGTCCGCCACGCCCGGTCCGCCAGCCGGTGGCTGCGCGCGGCGTACTCGTCCTGGGCCTCACGGGTGACGCCGTAGCGGGCGGCGAGCGTCTCGGTGGCCTCGCCGAGGGAGACCGTCCAGCGGTCCGGCATCCTGGGGTTGACCAGCCGCCAGCCGAGCGTGGTCGAGTGGAGCTGTTCGTGGCCGCGCGGGTAGGCCCGTTCCGGTTTGGGCAGCACCCAGGGGGCACGGCTCATGGACTCGACGCCGCCCGCCACGACGAGGGAGGCGTCGCCGACGGCGACCGCCCTGGCGGCCTGGATCACCGCCTCCAGGCCCGAGGCGCACAGCCGGTTGACCGTGGCGCCGGGCACCGTGACGGGCAGCCCGGCCAGCAGCGCCGCCATCCGGCCCACGTTGCGGTTGTCCTCGCCCGCCCCGTTGGCCGCGCCGAGGACGACGTCGTCGATCCTGGCGGGGTCAAGGCCCGGGGAACGGTCGAGCAGCGCCCTGACGACCCCGGCGGCCAGGTCGTCGGGACGGACCGAGGCGAGGGCCCCGCCGTACCGGCCGATCGGGGTGCGGACGGCGTCCGCGATGTAGACGTCCTTCACAGTGTTCGTGCTCCTGTCGTTTCCGGGAGGTCACGCTCGTACGGCAGGCCGACGTAGTTCTCCGCCAGCGTGGTCGCCGCGGCCTCGGAGGAGGTCACGTAGTCCAGGTGGGAGATCTGCAGCCGCCGCCCGTAGGCGTCGTCGGTGTCGAAGGTGTGCAGCAGCGTCGTCATCCACCAGGAGAAGTGCTGCGCCCGCCAGACCCGCCTCAGGCAGGTCTCCGAGTAGGCGTCGAGCAGGTCGTCCGAGCCGGTGGCGTACCGGTGCGCCAGCGCCTCGGTCAGCACCCGCACGTCGGCGACCGCGAGGTTGAGGCCCTTGGCACCGGTCGGGGGGACGATGTGCGCGGCGTCGCCCGCCAGGAACAGGTTGCCGTGGCGCATGGGCTCGGCCACGAAGCTCCGCATGGGCGTCACGCCCTTCTCCAGGATCTCCCCGGTGGTCAGGGTGAAGCCGGGCACCGTCTCAAGACGGGCGCGCAGTTCGGCCCAGATCCGCTCGTCCGGCCAGTCCGCGATGTCCTCCCCCGCAGGGACCTGCAGGTAGAAGCGGCTGATCTCGGGGGTGCGCATGCTGTGCAGGGCGAAGCCGCGCTCGTTCCAGGCATAGATCAGCTCCTCGGCGGACGGCACGGCCCTGGCCAGGACGCCGAGCCAGGCGAAGGGGTAGTCCCGTTCGTGGACGGTGAGCTCCCCTTCGGGGACGCTCGCCCGGGACACGCCGTGGAAGCCGTCGCAGCCCGCGATCACGTCGCAGTCGAGCCGCCCCCCGTCGAAGGTCAGGTAGGGGGCGTCGGTCCCGGCGTCGTGCACGGCCACGTCGCCGACCTCGAAGCGGATGTCGCCGCCCGCGGCGAGACGGGCGGCGATGAGGTCCTTGACGACCTCCTGCTGGCCGTACACGGTGATGGCGCGGCCGGGGACCAGCCGTTCGAAGGCCACCCGGTGACCCGCGCCGCCGTAGCGCAGCTCGATGCCGTGGTGGACGAGGCCCTCCCTGACGAGGCGGTCACCGACCCCGGCGGCGACGAGGGTGTCGACCGTCCCCTGTTCGAGCACCCCGGCCCTGACCCGCCGTTCGACGTGGTCGCGGCTGCGGCGTTCCAGCACCACCGAGTCGATGCCGCGCAGGTGCAGCAGGTGGGACAGGAGCAGCCCGGCGGGCCCCGCTCCGATGATCCCGACCTGTGTCCGCTGGGGATGAGTCATGGGGAGAGCATCGTGGACCCGGCGCGGAAAACCGAGCCCCGCCTTCCACTGGACGGAAGACAGGGGGGAGGATTGTCCTTGGGGGCGCCTTCCGTCCGGGAGCCCCGGGACAGGGGGACGTGATGGCCGGGGGGTCGCGGGAGCCGGGACGTTCGGTGACGTCGAAGGTCCTGGCGATCCTGGGCGCCTTCGACACCGGCCATCCCCATCTCAGCCTCTCGGAGGTCTCCCGGCGCAGCGGGGTACCGCTGGCGACCGCGCACCGCCTCGTGGGCGAGCTGGTCGCCTGGCAGGCGCTGAGCCGTACGGCAGACGGCCGCCTGCGGATCGGGCTGCGGCTGTGGGAGCTCGGCCAGCTCGCGCCGGGCAGGCTGCAGGAGGTCGCCCATCCGTGGCTGCAGGAGCTCTACGCCGACACCGGTGAGAACGTGCACCTGGCCGTGCGGGACGGCCTTGAGGTGCTCTACGTCGACAAACTGCACGGCAGGCGGGCCGTGCGGCTGGTCTCCAGGACGGGAGGCCGGCTGCCGATGCATCCGACGGGGGTCGGCAAGGCCCTGCTGGCCCACGAGCCCGAGTGGTTCCAGGCCGCCTATCTGGGGCGTGAGCTCGAACGGCCGACTCCGCGCACGATCGTCGAGCCGGGGCGGCTGGCCCGGGAACTGGCCACGGTGCGCGCCCAGGGGTACGCGCTGACGTTCGAGGAGATGAGCCTGGGCTCCTGCTCCGCGGCGGCGCCGGTGCTCGTCGACGGCCACGCGGTCGCCGCCGTCGGGATCGTCCTGTCCTCCCGGCGGGCCAGAGGACTGCAACGCCTGGTCGAGCCGCTGCTCAGGGTGACCGCGGGGATCGCCCGCGCCTACTCCGGGATCCCCCCGCAGGACTGAACCCCGCGCGCGCCACGGCGAGACGGTCACCCCAGGACCACCCTGGTCCCGCCGGGGGTCCCGCCCGGGTACGGCCCGGCGGCCAGGCGCAGCAGCAGGAGCGCGATGTCGTCGCTGCGGTGGCTGGTCTGCTGGGCGTGCCTGATCAGGGTGCTCGCCACCTCCTCCAGGGGGCGTTCCCCGACGCGTTCGAGTTCGGCGGCCAGGTCGGCGAGCGCCTCGTCGATGTCGACGCCGGGGGTCTCGACCAGGCCGTCGGTGTAGAGGGCCAGCGTCGAGCCGGGCTCCAGCGGGATCTCGGTGTGCGGGTAGTCAACGGAGTGGTCGATGCCCAGCAGCAGCCCGCCGGGGACCTCGACCACCTGTACCCGGCCGTCCGGCAGGCGCATCAGCGGCTGGGGGTGCCCGGCGCGGGCCAGGCAGGCCAGGTTCCGGCGCAGGTCGAGCCGCAGGTAGACGCAGCTGGCGAACAGGCCTGGGTCCAGGTCGACCAGGAGGTGGTTGGTGCGGGCCAGGACCTCGCCGGGGTCGGCGCCCGCGGTGGCGTAGGCGCGGACCGCGGTGCGCACCTGTCCCATGAGGGCCGCCGCGGTGACGTTGTGCCCCTGGACGTCGCCGACGACGGCGGCGACGGTGTCGTCGGCGAGGCCGATGACGTCGTAGAAGTCGCCTCCGATGTCCATGTCCTCGGTGCCGGGCAGGTAGCGGGCCGCGGCGCTCAGCCGGGGCAGCCGGGGAAGGGCGTGCGGGAGCAGGCTCTGCTGCAGGGCGTGGGCGAGTTCCAGCTTGGCGTCGTAGAGGCGGGCCCGTTCGAGGGCCTGGGCGATCAGGCCGCCGAGCGCGGTCAGCAGAGCGCGTTCCTCGACGGTGAAACGGTGGTTCCTGGCGAAGGCGAGCACGCAGGTGCCGACGGACCGTCCCGAGGCGATCAGCGGCAGGAACGCCCAGGAGGCCATGCCGTCGTCCACGGCGACCTCCGGGCCGTAGACCTCGTCCAACTCCTCCTGGGAGCCGAAGAAGCTGGGCACCCCGGTGACCATGGTCCGCACGCTCGGGGTCGGCGAGGTCAGCGGGAGGCCGTCGTAGTGCTCCCTGAGGTGGGGCGGGTAGCCGCGGTCGCCGACGACGCTCATCCTGCCGTCCTCGGCGACCATCAGCGCCATCCCGTCACCGCCGAAGGCGGGCATGAGCCGGTTGGCGACCAGGTCGACCACGTCCTGCACGCTGGCGGCCTTGGTGAGCGTGCTGGCCAGATGGAGGATGTGGTAGAGGGCGCCGACCCTGGTCGGGAGGGTCAGGCCGGCCTCGGCGACGGGGCCCGGCGAGCCGGTCTCCAGGGGCTGGACGGGCATGTCCGCCGCCTCGACCATGGCTGGGGAGATGCGCATGGTCACCCCGTTGAGCGCCGGGTAGAGCTCGAAGGACAGCCAGCGGTCGGGCGGGCGCAGCGCGACGAACGAGGCGGCCTGCTGGCTGATCATGGCCGCGCGGTAGCGGTCCTCGTAGACGGGGTCGTTCAGCCAGGGCACCCGGGTCCACGGGTGGGAGCCGAGCAGCCGGGCCGGGAGCATGCCGAGCAGCGCGGCGGCCCTGGGGGTGACGAAGGTGACGCGGCCTCCCGCGTCGAGCCCGCAGATGCCCTCGGGCAGACGGTCGGCGACCGCCGCAATCACCTCGGCGGGCTGCATGCTGGGGGCGGGCAGCACGCGCGGTTCCAGGCCGGGGCGCAGCCTGCGGCCCTGCCTGTCGGCCTCCTCAAGCCCCCGCGCCATCTCCGCGGCGGCGCGCAGAAGGCGTTCGCGCTCGTCCTCGGACAGCTCGCACGAGTGCGTGCCCGCCCACAGGGCGAACATCCCCCCGTAGACGGTGCCATGGACGGCGCCGGAGACGGTCGCGGCGCCGAGCAGCGGCACCGCGGCGAGGGAGAACTCGTACGGCATGACCAGCGCCGCCCCCGGGTAGACGCGGGCCATCTCCTTCTCGTCGCCGACCCACACCAGCCGCCGGTGGCGGATCGCGTCGGTGACCGGCATGGGCATGGCCATGCTCATCCGCTCCCAGGGGCGGATGAAGTCGCGGGGCGCCCCCTTCATCACCGCGAGTTCCAGCACGTCGGCGTCCGGCGCCAGCAGGTAGACCGCGCCCAGGTGGGCTCCCACGCTCTCCAGGGCCTTGACCAGGTCGTCGGCGAGCGCGTCGAGGCCGCTCCGCGGGGAACGGCCTTCGAGGAAGGTGGGGTACTCAGGCACCATCAGCGCCTCATCTCCGGCGCCCGGCCCGCGGACGGCCGCGCTCCCGGGCCGTGCCCGCCGTCACGTGCCGGTCCGCCCGCCCTTGGCGGACGGACGGGAGGGAAAGCCGCGCCATCCAATAACACGCCTTAATCCGCATATATGGACGATACTCCCCTTGACCAGGGGGTTTGGAGAGGCGCATTCCCAAGCTTGCCCCTGCCCGCTGATTTTGCGGCCCGCCGACGACGTCCTGACGCCGCGACGAACCTCCGGCGACGCGCCATTCCAAAGAATGGAACGCGTTTACCAGATATGGCGCGGTTCACATGGTCCACGTGGCCATACCTACAGATATGGTCAAAAAAGAATCATGGTACGAAAAATCATGAGATCGCACTATCCATCGCCCCGCCGTACGGCGAGGCGTCCGACAGCGGTTCCGCCGCCGAACCCAGGGGGTGCCCTCCGTCCATGGACGAACCCGTCAACGACCACACCGGCCCCGACGACCTGCCGAGGCTGCCCTTCGACCGGCGGGACCCGCTCGACGTCCCGGCGGCGTACCGCGCGTTGCAGGCCGATGAGCCGGTGGCCCGGGTACGCACCGCGACCGGCGACGTCGCCTGGCTGGTCTCCGGCTACGAGGAGGCCAGGCAGGCCTTCGCCGACCGGAGACTCGGCCGTTCCGCGCCCGACCCCGACCGGGCGGCCAGGATCTCCAACTCGGTGATCCTCGGCGGCCCGATCGGCGACATCGAGACCGAGAAGACCCAGCACGAGCGGATGCGCAGGCTGCTCACCCCCGCCTTCTCCGCCCGGAGGATGGCCGCCCTGGCCCCCCACGTCCAGGAGCTGGTGGACGGCCTGCTCGACCGGATGGCCGAGGGGCCGCGCCCGGCCGACCTGCGGCAGGTGCTCTCCCTGCCGCTGCCCGTACTCGTGATCTGCGAGCTGCTCGGCGTGCCGTACGGCGACCGCGAGCACTTCAGGGCGCTGGCCGAGACGATGACGGACCTGACGGACCGGGAGCGCTCGGCCGCCGCCCTGACCGAGCTCGGCGAGTACACCAGGAAGATCATCGGCGCCAAGCGGGAGAACCCGGCCGGTGACGTGTTCTCCGACCTCGCGACCATGGACGCGCCCGACGAGGAGATCGCCACGCTCGCCGCCGGGCTGCTGTTCGCCGGGCACGAGACGACCGTCAACCGGATCGACTACGGCGTACTGCTGCTGCTGGCCAACCCCGGGCAGCGGGACGCCCTGATCGCCGACCCCTCACTGGTGAACACGGCCGTCGAGGAGATCCTGCGGGTGGCCGCGCCGGGCAACCACGGCATGCCCCGCTACGCGCACGAGGACGTGACCGTCGGAGGGGTCACGATCAGGCGCGGCGAGGCGGTGGTCATCAGCACGACGGCGGCCAACCGTGACGCGCGGGTCTTCGCCGACCCCGACCGCTTCGACGTCTCCCGGGACACCGACGACCCGCACCTGGCCTTCGGCTACGCCGCCCGCTACTGCATCGGGGCGAGCCTGGCCAGGATCGAGCTGCGCGCGGTCTTCGGCACGCTGTTCCAGCGCTTCCCCACACTGGCGCTCGCCGTGCCCGCCGAGGAGCTCGTCACGCGGGAGAACTCGCTCACCGGCGGCTTCGAAGGCATCCCCGTCACCTGGTAGCGGTCACCGGGCAATGGCGGTTGACCCCGTCGAGCCGTTCGGTGAGGCCGCCGCGGTCGAGGTGTTCGAGCAGGGGCACCGCGACCCGGCGGCTGGTGTCCAGGGCCTGCCTGGCCTGGCTGACCGTGAAGGGCTGGGGCAGGCGGGCCAGCAGCCGCGCCGCCGCCGTGTCGGCGCCGGGCAGCAGCACGATCCCCTCGGCGATCCGCAGCAGCATCCCCGCCCGTACGGCCGCCGCCAGCTCCCTGGGGCCCAGCCCCAGCTCCGCCAGGCGGCCCGCCTCGGGCGCGAGGAACGGCCTGGCGGACAGTTCGGCGCGTAGCCGGGAGACCGCGCGGGCGACCGGCTCCGGCAGGCCCGGGGGCGGCCCGCTCACGATCCGCCCGCCCGTGACGGCCAGCGGCGGCCGTACCAGGGCGGCGACCAGCCTCCGGTCGGGCAGGCCGAGCGCGTTCCTGGCCGCCTCGACCGGCATCCCCGGCTCAAGCGGACGCCCGGCCGCGTGCCGCGCCACCGTCTCCGCCAGCCGTTCGCCCAGCCACGACCAGTGGGCGGGGTCGGCGTACCAGTCGCCGCACACGGGCTCGCCCTCCGGGACGCACCCCATGGCCAGCAGGTCCGCCCCGCGCAGCAGCCGGTGTGTGCGCAGCAGTTCCCCCGCACCGGGCACCGTCCCCGCCCGCCCCGTGCCCGCCTGCCCCGTGCCCGCCAGTTCGGCCGCCCGCAGGCGTGCGGCGCCCCTGCGGCGCAGCGCGGGCGGGCGCACGTCGAGCACGCTCGCCCCGGCGAGCACCCGCACCTCGGCTCCGTCCCCCCCGACGCCCTGCCCCGTGGCCCTGCCCGGGTCGCGCAACAGCAGCACGTCCCCCACGTGCAACGGCAGCGGCCCGGCCAGGCGCAGCCGTACGAGACCGTCGCCGAGCGGCCTGACCGCGCACACCACGGCCGCCGAGCCGATGTGCGCGGTCAGCCTGCCCGGCAGGACGCTCTCCTCGTCCGTACCCCCCACCGGCGAGAGCCGTACGTCGGCCAGGTCGGTCATGGTCCACGCGCCGGGGGTGAACAGCGCCCGGCCCCGCTCCGGGGCGCCGCCGCGCAGGTTGACCGCGACCCTGGCCACACCGGTCACCGAGGTCACCGGCTCCTTCAGGCACTCCAGTGCCCGCACCCGGGCGAGGCCGCCGCCCAGCGCCAGTTCGTCCCCGACGGTCACCCGGCCCGCGGGCAGCGTCCCGGTCACGACCGTGCCGCTGCCGCGCACGCTGAAGACCCGGTCGATCCACAGCCGTACCGGCGCCTCGGGGTCGGGCGCGGGCAG
This sequence comes from Streptosporangium sp. NPDC020072, assembly GCF_040631445.1. Classification (NCBI taxonomy): domain Bacteria; kingdom Bacillati; phylum Actinomycetota; class Actinomycetes; order Streptosporangiales; family Streptosporangiaceae; genus Streptosporangium; species Streptosporangium sp. NPDC020072. Next base: position 156,486 of record NZ_JBEYAB010000018.1, read on the forward strand.
CCGGGAGACCAGCCGGTCGAGTGCCTGCCTCAACGCGCCGAGCCCCTGCCCCGTGTGCCCGCTCACCGCCAGCGCCTCGACCCCGGTCAGGCCCGCCGCCGCGAGTCTGGCCCCGGCCTCCTCCACCACCGGTGCGGCGTCGGCCAGGTCGGCGCGGGTCACCGCGAGCAGGCCGTGCCGTACGCCGAGGGCCTCAAGCGCGACGAGGTGCTCCTGCGACTGCGGCATCCAGCCCTCGTCGGCGGCGACCACGAACATCACCGCCGGAACCGGCCCGACCCCCGCCAGCATCGTGCCGAGGAAACGCTCGTGCCCCGGGACGTCCACGAAGGCCAGGCGGTCCCCGGAGGGCAGCGTCGTCCAGGCGTATCCCAGCTCGATCGTCAGCCCCCTGCGCCGTTCCTCGGCCAGCCGGTCGGGCTCCATCCCGGTGAGGGCGCGCACCAGAGTGGACTTGCCGTGGTCCACGTGGCCCGCCGTGGCGACGACCTGCATCAGCCGACCGCCCCGAGGACCGCGCGGGCCACGTCGCCGTCCCGCTCCCCGGGGACGGCCCTGAGGTCGAGCAGCAGCCGCCCCGCCTCGATCCGCCCGACGACGGGCGGCTCACCGGTCCGCAACGGTACGGCCAGCCACTCGGGCAGGCTCACCGCGGCGCTCGGCAGCTTCACGCCGGGGGCGCCTCCCCCGCCGACGGTGGCCAGGCTCGGCACGGCGACGGCGTCGATCCCGGCCCCCGACAGCTTCTCGGCGAGCACCCGGGCACGGGCGCTCAGCGTGGCCGGGTCCGCGCGCAGCGCCCCGAGCACCGGGGGCTCGGGACCGCGCAGCGTCGCCTCAAGGGCGGCGAGCGTCGTCTTGCCGACCCGCAACGCGCGGGCCAGCGGGTGCCGCCGGCAGCGTTCGACCAGGTCGGGGCGGCCGAGCAGCAGACCGGCCTGCGGCCCGCCGAGCAGCTTGTCGGCGCTCGCGGTGACCAGGCCCGCCCCGGCGGCGAGCGCGCTCGCCGCGTCCGGCTCCTGCGGCAGCAGCCGTTCCCCGGTGAGCAGCCCGGAGCCGATGTCGGCCACGACGGGCACCCCCAGGCGGGTCAGCTCCCCCACCCCGACGGAGCCGGTGAAGCCCTCGACGCGGAAGTTCGACGGGTGCACCTTGAGCACGAAGCCCGTCTCCCGCCCCACGGCCCGCTCGTAGTCGGCGTAGACGGTGCGGTTGGTCGTGCCCACCTCACGCAGCCTCGCACCGGTCGAGACGAGCAGGTCGGGGATGCGGAAGCCGTCCCCGATCTCCACCAGCTCACCCCTGCTGATCACGATCTCCCGGCCCGCCGCCAGCGCGGTCGCCGCCAGCACCAGGGCCGCGGCGTTGTTGTTGACCACGTGCGCGTCCCGCGCGCCGGGCACCGCGGCGACGAGCGCGTCCAGGGCGCCCCGTCCCCTGCGGGCCCTGGCCCCGCTCGCCAGGTCGAACTCCACGTCGGTGTATCCGGCGGCGGCCGTCGCCGCCTCGGCCGCGGCCCGGGACAGCGGCGCCCTGCCGAGGTTGGTGTGAACGATCACGCCGGTCATGTTGAGCACGGGCCGCAGGCTCGCCGCGTACGGCGGAAGCCCCTCCACGGCCGCGTCCGCGACCCGCTCCGGCTCGATTCCGCCCTGCCGGGCCCGTGACTGCGCCCGGACGACCGCCTCCTTGACGACCGTTCTTCCCAGCCGGCCCTCGGCCGCGACGAGCCGGGGGTCGGCGAGCACGGCGTCGGTACGCGGCACACGCCGACGTTGGTCCATCTCCCGACCATAGGTCGCGAACATACCGAAGCCGAAGCCGACGGGCCGTTGAGTCCGCTTTGGGACGGTGAACGTTTCACCACGACATACAGGTTTCGCCTTCTACGAAACCATCAGAAAATGCCGTCCCTTTTGACGTTGTTCACTTTCCTGCGGGATATCGGCGGCGAACGGCCCGTTCCGATGGGGCGAATCCGGAGTCCTGCCGAGAACGTCCTTCCCCGGCCCGCGGGCGTCCTCCGGGGCGGCCCCGCGTCAGGGCAGGACCAGCTCCCGCACCTTGACCGCGACCAGCGCGCCGGTGTACTCGACCCGGACCGGGATCCTGTCCTTCAGCAGTTTCCGCAGGTGGGCCGAGGAACACTTCCTGGTGCCGTAGGCGCTCCTGTCGGAGGTGTCGTACGGATAACCGGCCGAGGGCCTGCCGCACGTCCTGTTCACCTGGCGGAAGTCCAGCCTCCCGGTGTAACGGATCGTGAGAGGGGCTCCGGCCTTCCTGCCCAGTTCCCACGCGAGCAGGCCGCTCTCCCCCACCTGGCCGCGGACGGCCCTGCGCGGGGTGATCGAGAAGGCCGAGTTCCCCGACCGTACGGCCCAGCCGTACACGACCCTGTTCCCGGCGTGCCCGGCGTGCCCGGCGTTCCCCGCCTCCGGCGCGGCGGTCTGGGCCGCCCGGGTCGTGAGCTGGGCGGTGGCGGGCGGGACCACGGTGAACAGGACGGCGAGGCCGGTGGCCGCGCCGAGCAAGACCGATCTCATCTCTCTCCTCGTCATGATCCCGGCACCCGGCCGTCGAGCCGGACGCCGGAGGGCTGTCCTTGGGACCTACGGGTGCTCACGCGTGAAAGGCGCCGAGGCGGGCACCCCGGGAGGCCGGTGAACCCACGCATCGTCTGACAGGCCCCGCCCCGGAAAAGTTCTGAACACCGATGAATCGTGTTTTTTCGGGCGTCGTTTTCTCCTGACGACGCCGGCCCGCATCCCGCGTGACGGGCCCGGCCGCCGTTCCGCCAGGCATGTCCGCGTGGGTACGCGACGATCGATCCAGCCTGCCGGAGACCCGCGGTACAGCCCGCGCCACCGTCCCGCCCCGCCGTGCGTCGGGAAGGGCGTGAACCTTCCACGGCGCGGGAGCGACGAACCAGGTGACCGATCCCCGAGACGGAGGCCGCCGATGTCAGCACCTTCAGCCCCGGGAACACGCCTGAGACTCCTCGGCGTGCTCCTCCTCGGCGTCGCGGTGGGGGTGGCGCTGTCCCTCGCGGCGAGCCTGCCCCGCTCCGAGGTGCTCCACCGCGACGCCCAACCGGCCACCGTGGCGTACGACGACGGCTCGGCGCACCTTCTGGCGCTGGTCCGCAGGAGCACCCTGCTGGGAGAGTCCCGTGAGATCTTCGTCGGCCGGGACCCCGGTCTCTCCTACGGCCACCGGGTGGGCCTCGGGGCGTTCGCCGCCTCGGTACGGACGACCGAGTGGACGGACGCCGGGGTGCGGGTGTTCTTCGACACCGGGCACGAGTTGTTCGTCCCCGCCCGCTCCTTCGTCGGCGGCCGGTGACCCCGGACGGCCACCGCCCGAGACCGCCCGAGACCGCCCGAGACCACAGGCGGCTCCGGGCGGTCAGCGGCCGAGGCGGGCGGTGACGAGGTCGGTGAAGCCGTTGGCGAGCAGGATGACGGCGATCGCGGTCAGCAGGATGCCCGCCACCCGGTCCAGGAGCATCGCCCCCTTGAGCGAGATGCGCCGCTGGACGTGCCCCGACAGGTAGAGCGTCAGCCCGGTGACCGCGGCGAAGCACAGTGCGGCGACCGACAGGGCGAGCTTGTCCCGCACGGTCGAGGCCTCCGCCGAGGCCGCGACACCGAAGGCGAAGGTGGTGCCGCCCACGGTCAGCGGGAAGCTGAGCGGGGTGAAGAGGATCGACTTGGGGTCCGGCGGGGGCTCGGGCGAGGGCGCGATCTCCATCCTCTCCTGTTCCTGGAGCCTTTCCAGCTCCTCGACGGCTCCGGCCTTTCCGCGCATCAGCGGGATGGCGGCGTACGCCAGGGCGATGCCTCCGGTGGCGGTCAGCGCGGCGGTGCTGATGCCCAGCAGCTTGAGCAGCGGCTCCCCGACCCACAGGGCCGCCAGGACGAACACGGCGACGTTGAGGGCCAGCCCGGCCGCCAGCCGGTTGACCTGGCCGCCGCCGTACGGCCGGACGATCGGCAGGTAGGACGCCAGGGCCGCGACCGGGCTGTAGAGGCCGAACAGCGCCAGGAACAACACCAGTGCCGGATGCGTCATCGCGGTCCTTCCCGAGAGGCTCTCGTGGTCAGACCGGGTCGCGCAGGATCGGGCAGGTCATGCAGTGCCCGCCTCCCCTGCCCTTGCCCAGCTCGAACCCCTCGATCTCGATCACCTCGACGCCGTGCTCACGCAGCTTGCGGTTGGTGAACTCGTTCTTGTGGTACCCGACCACGACCCCGGGCTCCAGGGCGACGAAGTTGCTGCCGCTGTCCCACTGCTCCCTGGCCCGCTGGTAGTCGTCGCCCCCGGTGGGGATGATGTCCAGTTTGCCGATCCCGAGGGCGTCCTCGAACGCGGCGGCCAGGCCCGGCTCGCGGTGGACCCGTACGGCGGTGCCCCGTCTGTCGGCGGGCCGCAGCGAGTGGACCTCGGCGTTCTCGACGACCGGCGGGTATCCGGTCGCCTTGTCGACGTCGAGCAGTGTGAAGACCGTGTCCAGGTGCATGTAGGAGCGGCTCGGCGGGATCTTGACCGCCAGCACCCGGGTCGCCGCCCCGGCGGTGAACAGCTCCTTCGCCAGGTGCTCGACCATGACGGGGCTGGTGCGTTCGCTGACGCCGACGGCGACGACGCCGTTGCCGATGGGCATCATGTCGCCGCCCTCCATGCAGGCGTGCCCGAAGTCCTCCTCGTCGAAGCGGCCGTCGTCGCCCATCGGGGGGTACCAGTAGGCGAAGCCGTCGTCGGCGAACATCGGGTGGAAGTGGTAGACGATGCTCTGGTTGATCGTCTCAAGCCGCCGGGCGTGGTAGTAGAGCGGGTTGAGCGAGACGCCGCCGTACAGCCAGGCCGAGGGGTCGCGCTGGTAGAGGGAGTTGGGCAGCGGCGGCAGGATGAACGCCCCCCGCTCGGCCATCGCGGCGACCAGGGAGCGCGCGTCGAATCCCTCACGCCCGGCCTGCACGGCGGCGGCGAACTCCTCCTTGGTCAACCCGCCGATCAGGTGTTCGGCGAGTCTGGCCCCGCTCCACGAGGCGAGTTCCGAGCGGACCTCGTCGACGAGGGACGGCCCGACGGTCAGGTGGGTGACCGTGCGCTCGACCGCGTGCCGTTTCGCCTCGGGGGCGGCTTCGAGCGCCTCGGCGAGCAGTTCCTGGTGGTAGAACACCTCGATGCCCCGCCCGCGCATCATCTCGACGAACGCGTCGTGTTCGATCTGGGCGCGGCCGACCCAGAGCACGTCGTCGTAGAGCAACTCGTCCTTGTTGACCGGGGTCAGCCGTTTCAGACTCAGGTCGGGCCGGTGCACGATCACCTGCCGCAGCGTGCCGACCTCGGAGTGGACCCCGTACCTCGTGCTCACCGTGTCCCCCTGTCGCTGCCGGTCGCCGTCGGCAACTGCCGGTCGCCGTCGAAGTGGCCGTTCGCGCCACGGCGAACTCACGGGGGACAAACCACAACATCTCCCATCGTTCCCCTGCTTCCCCCAGGGCAACCACGGGGGACCGGGTCAGTTCCCGGCGTCGAGGACGAACCCGGCCAGCTCACGCGCGGAGGCCGCGGGACCCGTTCCCGGCCTGGTCGCCCCCGCCGCGAGAACACCGTCCACGAGCAGGAGAAGCTGGCCGGAGGCGTGCTCGGGCCGACGGTGTCCCAGCCTGACCAGTTCGTCCTCGAACAACCTGCGCACCCGTTCGCGGTAGTCGCGGGTCACGGCGTGGGCGGGATGACCGGGGTCGGCCAGCGCGAGGTCGGCGGCCAGGTAACGGCACCCCCGGAAGTCCGGCCTGCCGACGATCTCGGCGAGCCGGTCGAAGACGGCCAGCAGCCGGGCGCGGGGATCCTCCCCCGCCGCCCGCATCGTCCGCCGGTAGTCCTCCTCGTCCTCGGCGGTGGTGCGCCGCAGCACCTCGGCGATCAGCCCGTCCTTGCCGCCAAAGTGCTCATACAGCGAGCGGCGCGCCACGTTCGCGGCCTTCAGCAGGGCGTCGACGCCCACCCCGACCCCCTGGGTGTAGGTCAGCTCCCCGGCCGCCTCCAGGAGACGTTCGCGGGGGCCGGGTCCGGTTCGTGTCGTCATGGGGACAGCATTCCACCGGTTGACGAGTAGAACAACCGGTCGATATAAACCTGTAGACCGAACGTTCTATCTCAAGGAGTCACATTGTCAGTCCGGACCACGGCCGAGGTCGTCGACCGCTTCAACCAGGCGTTCGTCGAGCACGCCCCCGCGATCCTCGACGACCTGATCGCCGACGACTGTGTGATGGAGGCGATCCGACCGGCCCCCGACGGCGAACGCGTCGAGGGAGGCGAGGCGTGCCTGGCGTTCTGGCGGGCGCTCGCCGAGGACCGCGCCACGCAGTTCAGCCCCGAGGACGTCACGGTCGCGGGAGACCGCGCGACGATCCGCTGGCGTTACCGGTACGGCGACGGCCCCGCCGACTCGGTTCGCGGCGTCAACCTCATGCGGATCCGCGACGGGCGGATCGTCGAGGCCCTTGGCTACGGCAAGACCGGTGCCCCGGTGCCCCTGGCGACCGACGGCGAGGTCCCGGCGTGACGATCCGCAGCTACCACCTCGACAGCGGCGCCGGGCTCGCGAGCCTGAAGGTCAGGGAGCACCCGGACCCGGTCCCCGGACCCGGGCAGGTCGCGGTCGCCGTACGCGCGACGTCGCTGAGCTTCCGCGAGCTGATGATCCTGCGCGGCGACTACGTGCTGCCGGTGAAGCCGGACGTGATCCCGCTGTCCGACGGGGCGGGAGACGTCGTGGCCGTCGGCGCGGGGGTCGATCCCCGGCGGGTCGGCGAACGCGTCATGGCCACGTTGTTCCCCAGCTGGCAGGACGGCCCGTTCGGCCTGGAGCACCTGCCGCAGCGCGGCGGCTCCCTGGACGGCATGCTCACCGAGGTCGCCCTAGTCGAGGAGGAGTCCCTGGTACCGATCCCCCGTCACCTGTCCTACGAGGAGGCCGCGACGCTCCCCTGCGCCGCGGTCACCGCGTGGAACGCCCTGACCGGCATGGGCGGACCGCATCCCGGTCAGACGGTGGTGACGCAGGGCTCCGGCGGAATCTCGCTGTTCGCCCTGCGGTTCGCCAAGGCGCTCGGCGCCCGGGTGATCGCCACGACCAGCGGCCCGGAGAAGGCGGCCCGCCTGCTCGATCTCGGTGCGGACGAGGTCGTCGACTACCGGGCCGTCCCCGACTGGCCCGCCGGGGTCCGCGAGCTGACCGGCGGCCGGGGCGCCGAGCACGTCGTCGACGTCACCGGTCAGCTGGAGCGGTCGCTCAGGGCGGCGGCCATGGCGGGGCAGGTGGCCTGTGTGGGCTTCGTCTCCGGCACCGCCGCCCCGGTCGACCCACGCCTGCTGTTCGCCTCCGGCGCCACCGTGCGCCCCGTCGCGGTCGGCAGCCGGGCCCAGTTCCTCGCCATGAACGAGGTCATCGAGGCCAACGGCCTCCGCCCGCTCATCGACAGCGTCTTCCCCTTCGGCAAGGCCCACGACGCCTACCGCCACTACGCCTCGGGCAGGGCCTTCGGCAAGGTCGTCATCACCGTCTGACCTCGGTCCGTCCGGGACGACGAGCTTCCTCCGTCTCGCCGACGTCGTCTCGGACGCCGTCCGCCCCGCCACCGGTCAAAACGCCCGGCGGCCGGCACCGCGGAAATCGACCGCACCGCGATCTCCTCACTCGATTGCGCTCCATGACAATGATTGTGCGCTTATCGACAATGAGCGCGGGCCTCACCTCTCGTAAGATGCCCGTGAATCGAGCTTCAGAAGGCGGTGACAAGGCCGAAAAATTGATTACGTCCAATCCGGAACGGCGACTCCCGGATATCGGTTCCCATGACGTCACGGAATCCCGCTCCAAAACCTCGGAATCGACCGGCTGAGGCCCGGTGAACACTGGACGGACCCCGGTACCCGCGCATCCGGGAAAGAGGAGAGAGGGAAACCCGGCGAGACACCCTGGCGACCGATGTGAACTGGGAGGACATCCCATTCCAGATATTTTCCCGGCGGGTGAAGCCTCCGTCGCGTTTCGCCTTCCCGGTGGCGCCCCGAGCGGCCCCGCTGAAATTCGAGAGGATTCAACCCCTCGGCGGACGATGAGGCGGACGATGAGGCCGTACGGCGACGCCTTCTTCGGCCCGCGGGCCGGATCTCCAGCCGGTCGCCGGCGCCGTGAAGCGGCACCGGTTTGGACTATCGGTTCGCCTGTTCCGTGATGTGCGTGCGACGGAACAGGCGAACACTCCGTGAAAACGTGGTTACGCAGATTTTGTGGAGGCCTGGGTGCGGTTTTTCCCCCGCGGAGCGGTCATCGCCATGGTCATGGCGCTGCCGGCCGGTGCATTCGTGACCTTCGGCGCCCCGGCGACCGGAAGCACCGCGGCGTCGGCCCTGAAGGCGCCGACAGCGCCTACGGAACAGGCGGCCTCGCAGCGGGCGCGGCACGACAAGGAGCGGGTCGAGGTCTCGGCCCTGCGCACGGAGAACCGCCAGGTGTTCGCCAACCCCGACGGATCGTTCACCTCGGAGACCGCGGCGCTGCCCGAACGGGTACGGCGGGGCGGCGGCTGGGCCGACGTCGACACGACTCTCGTCCTCGCCCAGGACGGGAGCGTGCGAACCGTGGCGACGCCGCTGGACCTGACCTTCTCCGGCGGCGGGACGGCCCCACTGGCCGTCATCGGCGAGGGCGGGCGCTCGGTGGCGATGACCTGGCCCGCGAGCCTGCCGAAACCGGTACTGGAAGGGGACACCGCGACCTACGCCGAGGTGATGCCCGGCGTGGACCTGAAGGTGACCGCGTCGGTGCTCGGCTTCTCCGAGGTGCTCGTGGTCAAGACCAGGCAGGCCGCCGCCAACCCCGCGCTGAACCGGCTGGCCTTCGGCACGCGCGCGACCGGGCTGACGGTGCGTAAGACCGAGACCGGTGGCCTGAGCGCCGTCACCGGGACGGGAGCCGAGGTGTTCCACGCCCCGGCCCCGCGCATGTGGGACTCCTCGGGAACCGGGACGGGGCTTCAGGCCGGGCCACGGCGTGCGAGCAGGCAGGCTCTCATGGGTGTCGAGGTGGCCGGGGACCGTGTCGCGATCACCCCGGACAGGGCCCTGCTGACCTCCCCCGACACGACCTATCCGGTCTACCTCGACCCGCAGTGGTCGGGCTCCAAGCTGGCCTGGACGTATGTCGACAAGGCCTATCCCTCCCAGGAGTACTGGAACTCCAGCCACATGCCGGAGGCCGGTAATTACGGCAGCGGGCTCAAACGGTCGTTCTTCCGGATGGACTCCGACAACGTCAACGGCAAGCACATCCTCAAGGCCACCTTCCGCATCACGCAGGTCAAGTCCTGGGGCTGCACCTCCAGCCCGCAGGCCGTACAGCTCTGGCGCACCGACGGCATCTCCACCTCGACGACCTGGAGCCGCCAGCCGGGCTGGAGCGACCACCTGGGCAGCGTCGCCTCCGACGCCGGTTACAGCTCCTCCTGCCCGGACAAGGGCATCGAGTTCGACGTGACCCGCGCGATCGTCATGGCCGCCAAGTCCGGCTGGGTGAACACGACGTTCGGGCTGAAGGACTCCAACGACACCAGCAGCGGCGTATGGGGGTGGAAGGGCTTCAGCGGCGCGCCGAAGCTCGTCATCGACTACAACACCCCGCCCGCGGCGCCCTCGGGCATCGGCACCTATCCGGCGACACCCTGCGTCGTCGGGGCCTCCCGGCCGTCGGTCAACGCCGGTGACGCGGCGAACCCGCTCCAGCTGAAGGCCAAGATCTACGACCCCGACAAGGCCGGCGACGGCGTGCGGGCCGAGTTCGTCATGCACCACTACAACACGGCCACCGGCCAGTGGGACGACATCACCTCGACCCTGCCCGGTGGAGGCAAGACCGCCTACAAGTACACCACCTCGGCGACCGACCACTCGGTGAAGCTGACCGGGCTCGTCACCGGGCAGAGTTACTCCTACAAGGTGAAGGCCTACGACGGCACCGACTCCAGCGCGTGGAGCAAGTGGTGTGAGTTCACGGTGGACACCGTCGACCCCGCCACCCTGCCCAAGGTGACCTCCCTCGACTACCCGGCCGACACCCCCGACGCCTGGCAGGGCAGCGTGGGCTGGGCGGGCGCCTTCACCCTGTCCCCCGGCGACGGCGAGACTGACGTGACGGCCTTCCGGTGGGCGCTCGACGACCCCGCCCTGGCCACGGCCGCCACCCAGGTGGCGATCCCCGCCGGGCAGACCTCGGTGAACGTACGGCTGGCTCCCCGGCACGACTGGCTGAACGCCCTGTACGTCTATCCCGTCGACCGGGCGGGCAACGTCGGCAAGACCCCGGCCGTCTACGGCTTCTACGTCAACGCCGGGTTCGGCCCCGAGGGGCACTGGCGGCTGGACGAGACCTCGGGGACCACGGCGGCCGACTCCGGGGCGACGACACACCCCCTGACGCTGACCGGGGGCGCCACCTGGACCGCGGCCCGGGTGGGCGGCGGAATCCGGCTGGACGGCAGCACCGGATACGGCAGCACGACCGGCCCGGTGGTGCACACCGACAGGAGCATGAGCGTGTCCGCCTGGGTCCTGCTGGCCAACGGGAGTAAGAACTCCACCGTCGTCAGTCAGGCCGCCGACGTCGCCTCGGGCTTCCAGCTCTACTACGCCTCCTATTCCAAGCGCTGGGTCTTCAGCAAGTACAGCACCGACAGCGAGACCGAGACCATCTCGAAGGCGCTCAGCGACACCGAGGCGACAACCGGCATCTGGACACACCTGGTGGGCGTGTACGACGCGCCACGCCGCCAGCTGCGGCTGTACGTCAACGGCGTTCTCCAGTCGGCACCCGCCGCCTTCCCCCACGCGCCCTGGGACGCGACCGGCCCACTGCAACTGGGACGGGTGAGGTGGCACAGCACGTACATCGAGAACTTCGCCGGTGACATCGACGACGTGAAGATCTGGAAGCGGGAGTTGTCCGACGACCCGCGCACGGTCAACGACCCCGGCCTCGGCGACGAGATCGCCGCCATGGCCAAGCAGCCGCCCGTCCAGCGCGGCTGGTGGAAGTTCGAGGAGAGCACGGGCACCACGGCGGTCAACACCACCGACAGCCGCTGGCCCGCGACGCTCGGCGGTGGCGCCACCTGGTCAGGGGACGGCTTCGACGGCGGCGGCGCGCTCAGTCTCAACGGCACCACCGCCTACGCGGCCACTTCGTCGGCGCCGATCAGGACCGACCACAGTTACGCGGTGGCGGCGTGGGTGCGCCTGGCGGGTGACGACTCCTGCGTGCTTCCCAGCCGCGTCATGACCGCCCTCGCCCAGGACGGTCCCAGGAACAGCGCCTTCTACCTCGGCTACCGGCTCTACACCGAGAACGGCGTCAAGGTGCCCCGCTGGGCGTTCTCGACGACCGGCAACAACACCGACACCGCCATCTGGACGCACGCCGTGTCGGCCGAGCCCGTCGACTGCTCGGCGCTCAACACCTGGACGCACCTGGCCGGGGTGTACGACGAGCCCGCCAAGCAGATCCGCCTCTACGTCAACGGCCAGCTCGCCGACCAGCGTCCCTCCACCGGCGCCTGGGCCGCGGGCGCCCTGCAGATCGGCCGGTCCAGGTATCTGGGCGTGTCCGTCGACTTCCTCGGCGGTGAGGTGGACGACGTCCGCGCCTACACCGGCACCCTGACCGACCGCCAGGTCATCGACATCGCGTCGAACCTCCCCATCGGCGACTAGCCGGCACCCCCTGGAGGAAAGCGTGTTCGGTTCAAGGCGAGGCCTGATTCCGGTCGCCGGAATCCTGGCGGTCGTACTGCAGGCCGCGTTGATCGGCCCGGCCCCGGCCCCGGCTCAGGCGAGCGGCGGCGACCCGGGGTGGCACAGGGCCCAGGAGCAGCACGCCGTACGGGGCCATGAGGTCAGGGCACGTGGGCCCGTGACGGACCCGGGGGCCCGCTACGACCTCAAGGAGCCGCCCGCGGTGTCCTGGCCCAGCCCTGGCACGGCGGTGGTCGAGCTCCCGGCCCCGGCGGACGGTACGGCCAAGGCCGCGCCCACCCTGGCGCGGGCCGGACGGTCGCCGATCCGGCTGGGCCCTGCCGTCCCCGTACCCGGCGGGGACGGCAGGGCCCTGGCCGGGGGCGGCCCGCCCACCGTCCGGGTACGGGTGCTGGACGCGCGCGCCGCGGACAGGTCGCGGATCGACGGGCTCGGCGTCCAGCTGACGCCCGGGACCGCGCCGTCCGCCCCGGTGCGGGTACCGGTCGAGGTGGACTACTCGGGCTTCCGGTACGCCTTCGGCGGCGACTGGGCCTCCCGGCTACGGCTGGTCCAGCTGCCTCCCTGCGCGGCCACCACCCCCGACCTGCCGTCGTGCCAGACCCGGAAACCGCTGCCCACCCGCAACGACGTCAGGACCGGCCGGCTGTCCGCCGACGTCGGCTTCGCCACCGGCGCCACCGTGACGCTGACGGCCGAGGCGACGCCCTCGGGGCCCGCGGGCACCTACGAGGCCACCTCGCTGTCGCCGTCGGCGACCTGGAGCGTCAGCAACCAGAGCGGCGCGTTCTCCTGGTCCTATCCGCTGCGCCTGCCACCGACCCCCGGCGGGCCGACGCCCAACATCGGGTTCGTCTACTCCTCGGGAAGCATCGACGGCCGGACGGTCGCCTCCAACAACCAGACCTCCTGGATCGGCGAGGGCTTCGACTACTGGCCCGGCTTCGTCGAGCGCAGGTACAAGCAGTGCGCCGACGACGACGTGAAGCCCAAACGCAACGACCAGTGCTGGGGCAACCACAACGCCACCCTCTCCCTGAACGGCCAGGCCACCGAACTGGTCCTGGACGACGCGACCGGCACCTGGCAGCCCAAGGAGGACGACGGCTCCAAGGTCGAGAGGCTCACCGGCGCGGACAACGGTGACGAGGGCGGCACCGGCGACGACGGCGAGTACTGGCGGGTCACCACCCCCGACGGCACGCAGTACTACTTCGGCCGTGACCACCTGCCCGGCTGGGCGAGCGGCAGGGCGGAGACCGAGTCGACATGGACGGTCCCGGTGTTCGGCGACGACGATGGGGAGCCGTGCCACAAGGCCTCCTTCTCCGACTCCTGGTGCCGGCAGGCGTGGCGGTGGAACCTCGACTACGTCGTGGACCCGCACGGCACGGTCAGCACCTTCTGGTACGGCCGGGAGACCAACCACTACCGCCGTGACGTCACCACCCTGACCAACGGCGTCCCGAACGGCACCCCGACCGTCTACGACCGGGGCGGCTACCTCAAGCGGATCGACTACGGGCAGCGCTCCGACGCGATCTTCACCTCCTCGGCCCCGGCCAGGGTCGTCTTCGACGTCGCGGAGCGGTGCGTCGCGACGTCGAGCTTCGACTGCGCGGAGAGCAAGCTCACCAAGGACAACGCCAAGCACTGGCCGGACGTCCCCTACGACCAGAACTGCGACTCCGGCGACAAGTGCCTCGACCAGTACTCGCCGACCTTCTGGACACGTAAGCGGCTCGCCGCCGTCACCGCGCAGGTGCTGTCCGGCGGCTCGTACAGGGACGTCGACAGCTGGGCCCTCGACCAGGAGATGCGCGCCCCGGGCGACGGAACGGCCGCGGCGCTGTGGCTGGCCGGGATCCGGCACACCGGGAAGGTCGGCGGGACGGCGTCCCTGCCGCAGGTGAGGTTCGCGGGGGTGCAGCGACCCAACCGGGTCGACGCCCTGGAGGGCCGGCCTCCGCTCACCAAGTGGCGGATCTCCGCGATCGACAACGAGACCGGCGGCGCCCTGTCCATCACCTATTCGGACGAGGACTGCCGAGCGGGCGACACCCCCGAACCGGACTCCAACACCCGCCGCTGCTATCCGCAGTACTGGTCTCCCGAGGGCGCCATCTCACCCAAGCTCGACTGGTTCCACAAGTACGTGGTCACCCAGGTCCAGCAGATCGACCGCACCGGCGGCTCTCCGGACGTGCTGGAGACCTACGAGTACCTGGGCGGCGGCGCCTGGCACCACGATGACGACGACGGACTGACCAAGGAGAAGTACAAGACCTGGTCCCAGTGGCGCGGCTACGGCAAGGTGCGCGTGCTGCGCGGAGCCCCCGGTGAACAGCGTTCCAAGGCTGAGTTCACCTACTTCCGCGGGATGGACGGCGACGAACTGTCCGGTGGCGGCACCCGCCACGTCAAGGTCACCGACTCCGAGGGCACGGCCGTCACCGACGCCGAACATCTGCAGGGCCAGGTCCGCGAGGAGATTCACCACGACGGCCCCTCCGGCGCCGCCATGACGGGCGCGATCAACGGCTACTGGGTCAGACAGACCGCCAAACGGGTCCGGTCCTGGGGAACCACCACGGCGAACATGGTGCGCGGCGACAGCGAACGTTCCCGTACCGCGCTGGCCTCCGGCGGGTGGCGGCGCACGACGACCGACACCGAGTACAACGCCGACGGCCTGCCCGTCCAGGTCGACGACCTCGGCGACGACGCCGCCGGTGACGACGACCAGTGCGTCCGCACGACCTACGCCCGCGACGCCGCCCGGTGGCTGGTCTCCTACGCCGTCAGGGTGGAGACGGTGACCAAGGCGTGCGCCGTCACCCCCGAGCGTCCCGGCGACGTGGTCTCCGACGTCCGCAAGTACTACGACGGCAAGGCCTTCGGCGAGGCGCCGTCCAGGGGTGACGTCACCAAGACCGAGAAGCTCGGCTCGTGGGACGGCGGCCCGCGGTACGCCACCGTGGGCTCGACCACCTACGACGTCTACGGCCGTCCGCTGGTGGTCACCGACGCCAACGGCACCACGACCAGGACGGCCTACACCCCGGCCGCCGGGCCGGTCACGGCCAAGCAGGAGACCAACGCGCTCGGCCACGTCACCAGGACCGAGGTCGAACCCGCCTGGGGACTTCCCGTCGCGACCAGCGACGCCAACGGCAGACGCGCCGAACTGGCCTACGATCCGCTGGGCAGGCTGACCGGGGTGTGGCTGCCCGGCCACGCCAGGGCGACGTACGCCTCGACGCCGAACATGAGGTTCGGCTACCAGATCCGCACCGACGGGCCGACCACCGTCTCGACCTCGACGCTGCGCGACGACGGAACCACCTACACCACCGGTTACGCGCTCTACGACGGCCTGTTACGCGCGCGGCAGACCCAGCAGCCCGCCCCCGGCGGCGGACGGCTGATCAACGACACGCTGTACGACACACGCGGCCTGGTCTACAAGACCAACGACGACTACTACACCGAGGGCGATCCCGGCGGCACGCTGTGGGTCCCGGCCAGCGACGACGACGTCCCCGGCCAGAACGTCACGGTCTACAACGGCATGGAGTGGCCGACCGCGCGGATCTTCCGCAAACGCGGCGCCGAGCAGTGGCGCACCACCACGACCTACGGCGGCGACCGGACCAGCGTCGACCCGCCGCCGGGCTCGACCCCGGTCACCACGATCGTCAACGCGCAGGGTGAGACGGTCGAGGTCCGGCAGTACAGGGGTGACTCCCCGACCGGCGACTACGACGCCACGAAGTACACCTACACACGTGCCGGGCAGCCCGCCACCATCACCGACACGGCGGGCAACGCCTGGGGCTACCACTACGACCTGCGGGGCAGGCTGGTCCAGGTCGACGACCCCGACAAGGGCACCGCGAAGCTCGCCTACGACGACAGGTCCGACTGGCTCAAGACGGTCACCGACGCGCGCGGCAAGAGCCTGTTCTTCACCTACGACGCGCTGGGCCGTAAGACCGCCGAGTACGAGGGGACGTCCGCGAGCGGCGTCAAGCTCGCCGAGTGGACGTTCGACAGGCTCGCCGACGGCACCGAGGTGAAGGGCCAGCCGGTCTCCTCGACCCGCTACGTGAGGAACGCCACCACCGGGGCGACGGACGCCTACACCAGCTCCGTGACCGGCTACGACACCGCCTACCGGGCCACCGGGGCCCAGACCGTCGTCCCCGCCGCCGAGGGCGGGCTGGCCGGCACGTACAAGACCGCCACCGACTACAACGCCGACGGCACCGTCCACCGTGTCGTGCTTCCCGCCGCCGGGGGCCTGCTCGGCGAGACGATGCTGTTCGACTACGACGACCTCGGCAACCCGACCACGATGCGGGGCCTGACCCCCTACGTCACCTCGACGACCTACTCCAAGCTCGGCCAGGTCCTCGACATGACGCTGAGCACGGGCCTGAAGCGGCTCAAGCGGACCAACTTCTACGAGGAGGGCACCAACCGGCTCACCCGCTCCCTCTACGAGCGCGAGACAGCCCCGATCTCGGTCACGGACGCCAACTACACCTACGACCCGTCGGGCAACGTCACCAGGATCGCGGACACGCCGTCCGGCCGGCAGGCCGACATCCAGTGCTTCCGGCAGGACCACCTGCGACGCCTGACCGAGGCCTGGACCTCGACCGGTGACTGCGCCGCCGGTCCCTCCCCGAGTGTCCTGGGCGGGCCGTCGCCGTACTGGCAGTCCTTCACCTACGACCCGGTGGGCAACCGGACCAAGGAGGTCGACCACCGGACGGCGGGTGACGTCACCAAGACCTACACCTACGCCGGGCCGGGCAGGCCCCAGCCGCACACGCTGACCTCCGTCGAGTACCGGGGCGGCACCCGTGACGGCCAGATCGACACCTACGCCTACGACAAGGCGGGCAACACCACCGAACGCGGCTCGGGCCGCCTGCTGGAGTGGGACGTCGAGGGCCACCTGGCCAGGTCGACCGACCCCTCCGGCGTCAGCACCTACGTCTACGACGCCAACGGCGAACGGCTCATCCGCCGTGACCCGACGTCGGCCACGCTGTACGTCGCCGGCATGGAGATCCGGCTCGACACCGCCACCGGAGCCAAGAGCGCCACCCGCTACTACACCTACGCGGGCAAGACCATCGCCACCCGTACCAGCGGGGGTGTGACCTGGCTCGGCGCGGACCACCACGACAGCGCCGACGTCTCGGTCGACGACACGGAGACCCAGGCGACGAGCCGCCGCCGCTTCACCCCCTTCGGGCAGCAACGCGGCACCCCGCCGCCGTTCTGGCCGGGCCAGCGGGGCTACGTCGGCGGCGTCGTCGACGAGGCCACGGCCCTGACCCACCTCGGCGCCCGCGAGTACGACGCGGAGACAGGCCGGTTCATCTCGGTCGACCCGGTCTTCGACGTCTCGGACCCGCAGAGCTGGAACGGCTACGCCTACGCCGACAACAACCCGGTCACCGGCTCCGACCCCACGGGCCTGATGTACGACGGCGGCGCGCAGCCCTGCCCGTCCTGCCGCGTCACCCCCATCAAGAACCCGGGTGGCAGCGGTGGCGGCATCTACGTCTGGTACACCCCGCCGCCCCCGCCGAGCAACCCGCCGCACTGCGGTCGCTGGAGCTTCGGCTGCAAGACGAAGCACTTCTGGAACAAGCACAAGGCGACCATCGTCAACGTCACGGTCACGGTCGTCGTCACGGCCGGATGCGAGGTCGCCACAGGGGGCGCGGGCAGCATCGGCTGCGTCGCCGCGGGCGGCGCGGCAGGAGGTCTGGCGGGCCACCTCGTCTCGACGCCACGCGACGAGTGGAGCGTCGGCGGCGCGTTCAAGGCCGCGGCGGTCGGCGCCATCACGGAGGTCGCGGGGTACGGCCTGGGCAAGGGGGCCGGCCTGGTCCTCGGCAAGCTCGCCACCACCGCGACGGGCAGGGTCGTCGCGGAGGCGGCGAGCAAGGCGTCGGGCAAGGTCAGGGACGCCCTCGGCCGCGGCGGCGGCGCGGCGGCCAGAAACGCCGACTCACCGGCCGGCGCGGCCCGTCCTCGTGGCAAGGCGGAGCCCGGAGGCGGTTCGCCCTGCAACAGCTTCGTCGCGGGCACCCTGGTCAAACTGGCCGACGGAACCTCAAAGGCCATCGAGAAGATCAAGGCAGGCGACAAGGTCCTCGCCACCGACCCGAGAACGGGCAGAACAGAGGCCAAAACCGTCCTGACCGCCTTCTCCGGCCTCTCCTACCTCGGCCTCGTCCAGATCACCGTGGACACCGACGGCGCCCGAGGAAACGCCACGGGCACCGTCACCGCCACCGAACACCACCTGTTCTGGGACGAGACCACCCAAACCTGGGTCCGCGCCGACCGGCTGGCGAGGGGCGACCGCCTTCGGACGGCCACCGGCAGAACCGTAAACGTCCTCACCGCGACCTTTGGGCAAACCCACCCCACCGTCTACGACCTGACCGTCGCCGACGTCCACACGTACTATGTGCTTGCCGGTGGCGCATCGGTCCTGGTTCACAACTGCGGTGGCATTATCGCAGACAACGATCTACTGGTTAACGCAATGAAAGGACATGAGGGCGCCATGAAAGCAATATCAGACGCCCCCAAAGTCTACATCACACCAAACCAGAGGAATGAGTTCCTCAATGTGGCCAACGGACTGAACGCTCGCCGACGCTTTCTGGCCGCGAATAATATTCAAACGATTTCCGGCACTCAGGCAAGGCAGTGGTCATCGACACCGGAGTTCAGCGAGGCATTTTCTGCAGTCGTCGGAGCACAGGGACGAGGAGACGCCAGCCTGGCTGGCTTCGCCGCGGCCAGCGGAATGACAGCCGTAACAATGGAGCGCCGTTTATTTAATTTTGTGACAAAAACCGCCAGAATTCCGGGCGGCGTCCCAATGATAAGGGTAATGCCGTGAGCGGCTACAACCTGATCTCAACTCAACTAAAGTGCCCACGATGCGGATTCTTCGGACCTGCGGAAGTCGAGTTCAGGTTCGGACTTTTCGAGTTTCGAACCTATCGCGTCGGAGATCTGCTGACATGGGGTTTCAAGGGCTCTCGCTCCCCATCCTCCCGTCCACCCGATGGCGACTACGAAGGAGAGGGGTACGCAGAGTGCGTTAACTGCAAAAAAGACTACTGGGTAAATATTTCAATAATCAACGATGTCATATCGTCCCTGACGGTCAACCCAGAAAAGAGAGGATATGTGGATTAGTCGACTGCGGGGTCAGGACTAGATCCCCGGACGCCTGAGATTGAACGCCACAACGACGGCAACCCCCGAGCGTCGGCCCCGCAGCAAACCTGCCAGACAAGTCTCACTGATCAGCGATCGCGAACCCTTGGCACCCCCGGCGTCAAGGCGGCCCACCGGGTTGACCAGACCGCCATCCCGTGTCCTTCATCTTCCGCAAAGAGAGAACCGCTCCGGACACCACGACGGGACCGTCCGACGCGAGAAAGCTCTTTGGCCCGACCGCCATAGCGAGCGATGCACGCGAGCACCACGATCGGGGGCCCGACCTTGACGGGTGACCTGAACCGGCCATTTCTCTACCGTAATCACGCGACTACCTTCCGTGGCGATAGGTTGCCGTCGCCCCCACGACACCGCATCCCGGCGGCTGGGGGCACGTCCGTTCAAAGGAGCTTCCTATGCGCCATCTGTCTGTTCTGTCGCTGGCCACCGCCCTCGTCGCACTGGCCGGTACGCCCGCTCTCATATCGCCCGCCCAGGCCGCCGTCCTTCCCGCCGTCACGAAGGCGCCCTTCAGTACCGCCCAGGCGGCCGGTGAGGGCCCCGGCTGTGGTGGCCACCAGGCCGACTGGCGTTCGGCCGCCCTCACCTCGGGCTTCTCCGGCTCGGCGCGGGCCACGTTCTGGAACGGCAACAGCGGTACCTCCGTCAAGCGCCGGGTCTCCGTCGTGCCCGGCGGCGTGGTTCCCCTGCTGCCCAAGGGGGGCCTGGCGGTCATCGGCGGCAACGTCGACGACATCTACGCCGGACAGCCGAAGGCCTTCGCCGGCACCGGCACCGCCTCCAAGCGCGGCTACACCTGGACCGTAGCCCCCAGCTCCGGCGACGCCCCCCGCCCCGGCGGGACCGCCACCCTGCTCAACCCCCGATGCGCCGCGGGCAACACCACCGTCACCAGCGCCACCTACCACTACCAGTCCAGGACCGCCTCCGGCGCCTACATCCGCACCCTCGTCGGAACCCTGAGCCGCAAGGCGTCGTGACGAGGGACCGGCGCAACCACGGCGTGACCGGCGAAACCCCGCCCGCGTCGCCCCCGGCTCGGTAGACCCGGCCACGCCAGAACTCACGACCGGCGCCAAACCGGTCCGCCGCCGGGAGATCGGCCCGTTGACCGTCCGATCTCCCGGCGAACGTCGGCTACGCGGTTCCCGTGGCCTCGCCCGCCTCGGAGGGGCGCGTCTGGTTGTAGAGGACGCCCAGCCGGTCGATGCGCCAGAGCTGGCCGTACACGATGAGGGCCAGGCCGAACACGGTCGGCCAGATCTCCAGGGCGATCAGCCCCCACACCAGCAGGGCGAGTCCGGCGAGGCCGCCGACGGTCCAGACCCGCTGGGCGACCGCGAACCCAGAGGGCGTGCGGGAGCGGTCCCGCATCCACAGGCGTTCGCCGTAGATGCCCATGGAGGACCAGGCGATCGGCCTGGTGATCGGCGGGAAGACGTGCGGGTTGGCCCACAGCCACAGGACGACCAGCGCCAGCGGCGCCAGCGACCACCAGCCGATCCAGGTACGGCTCCAGATCGCCGCGATCGCCAGCGGCATGGCGGCGAACCGGGTCCAGACGCTCCACGGATTGGCGTGACGCTTCCACGCCTCGTCGGTCATTCCGGCCATGTTCGCGTATTTGTCCAGAACGCTCATGTCAGCATTCCCCTTGCCAGAGTCCTGATGGTGGCTTCGAGCACCGCCTCGTAGGCGGGGCCGAACCGGTCGCGGTTGAGAACGATGAGACCGACGCCGCGGATCACTCCGACGAGCGTCTCCGGCGGAATGTCCGCGACCACGACACCCGAGCGCTGTCCCGCGGCCAGGTAGTCGAGCAGCGGCGTGACGACCTGTGGGGCGACGCGGGCGATCTGCTCGGGGCCGACACGCCGGGTCACCGTCTCCAGTTCGTCCGGCCGGGTGAGGAGCCGCCGGTAGAGGGGGTCTCCGGTGAGCACGCCGGTGATGGCGCGCATGACGGCGACCAGGCCCTCCTCTCCCGGCGGGTCGTCGAGGGCCGCCGAGATGCGGGCGGCCACCGTCGGGGCGCGACGGAGCATGATCTCCAGGTACAGCGACTCCTTGGAGTCGAAGAAGGAGTAGAAGCTGCCCTTGGCGATGCCCGCCGGGGCGACGAGCTCCTCCAGCGAGGTCTTCCTCAGGCCTTGCGTGGTGAACAGCTCCTCACCGGCGTCGAGCAGCACGCGGGTGATACGTGCCTTCTCCTCGGTGGTGAACGCGATTGCCAAAGCTATGACTCCTTTGGTCATTTGGTCATAGCGTACGCGCAAAAGGTACGAGCGGCCAGACGGGGCCGGGACGGAGGAGCGGAGGCGGACGGGAATCGAACCCGCCAGGCCGAGAACCTCGGCCTCACCGGTTTTGAAGACCGGGGGGTCCACCAGGCACCCAGACGCCTCCAAGGGAGAACATACCCGCGGACGGGTAGGACCGCCGGGAGGCGAGCGGACACGAAGGGTCATGAAGGTTCACGGTGTCCCCTCGCGACCGTCGGCGGCCGACCGGAGGAGACGTAGATGGCAGCGGGACCCGGCATCCTCCCGGAAACGGGAGCGGAGACATCGGACACGGGCAGGCCCCGGCTTACGGGGTACGCCCACGGAGGCGGCTGCGCCTGCAAGATCCCGCCAGGCGAGCTTGAGGCCGTGGTCGCCGGGCTGCTGTCCGGCGACCGGCCGGACGACCTGCTCATCGGGCTCGACGACGGCGACGACGCCGCCGTGGTCCGCGTCGAGGGCGGCCGGGCGGTCGTGGCGACCGCCGACTTCTTCACCCCCGTGGTCGACGACCCCTACGACTGGGGGCGAATCGCCGCGACCAACGCTCTGTCGGACGTCTACGCGGTCGGCGGAGACCCGCTGGTGGCCGTCAACCTGCTGTGCTGGCCCAGGGACGTGCTGCCGATGGACCTGGCCAAGGAGGTCCTGCGCGGCGGCCTGGACGTGGCACGGGCGGCGGGCTGCCACGTGGCGGGCGGCCACAGCGTGGACGACCCGGAGCCCAAGTACGGCATGGCCGTCACCGGCCTGGCCGACCCCGCGCGGCTGCTGCGCATCGACGCCGGACGGCCGGGCCTGCCGCTGTCGCTGACCAAGCCGCTCGGGGTGGGCGTGCTCAACAGCAGGCACAAGGCGACCGGTGAGGTCTTCCCGCAGGCCGTCGCGGCGATGACGACGCTCAACCGGGACGCCTCACGGGCGGCGCTCGCCGCGGGCGTCGAATGCGCGACCGACGTGACCGGCTTCGGCCTGCTGGGGCACCTGTACAAGCTGGCCAGGGCGAGCGGTGTGACGGCCGTGATCGACGCGGCGGCGGTGCCGTACCTGGAGGGGGCGCGTCAGGCGGTGCGGGACGGTTACGTCAGCGGTGGCACCCGCCGCAACCTGGCGTGGGTGGAACCGCACCTGGACCCCGGAGGCCTGGACGAGGAGGACGTGCTGCTGCTGGCCGACGCCCAGACCTCCGGCGGCCTGCTCGTCGCCGGGGAGGTGCCGGGCGCGCCGGTCGTCGGTGAGCTGACGGTCTTCGACGGCACGGCCGTACGGCTGCGCTGAGCACGCGGACGGTTCCGGGTCTCCCGGCACCCGAAGGCGTGCAGGTCTCAGGGAATCAGAGGACCCGCCCGGCTTCGACCCCACGGATCCGAACGGGCTCAGGAACCGGCGGGGACCGAGGCCGCCTGGCCCGCCTCCAGGCGCAGGCGCTGGGGGACGACGGTGTACCTGGGGTCGGCGGCCGAGGCCCGGCCCGCCGCGAGCAGGCCGAAACGGGTGTACAGCGCGCCCGCGGTGAGGGCGGCGCCGGACAGCGCGGTCAGGACACGGCTGCGTCCCGCCACGACGGCCAGCAGCCCGCCGCCGACCGTCAGGGCGCGGGCCACGCGCATCCTGCGCCCCGCCTCCCCCGTCCGGTACGGCTCGCCGACCAGCCCGAGCCGCCGCTCCATCAGCGCGCCCGCGGCCGTCTCGACGGCGGCCCCGAGTGCGCCCATGGCCCTGGCCGGGGCCGCGGCCGCCCTCGGGGTGGTCAGCATGCCCGCGGCTCCCGCGCTGGCCAGCGCGCTCCCGGCGAACAGGAACGGCAGTTCCTTACGCGCCTCGTGCCAGGCGGGTACGGCGGTGTCGGCGAGCAGGACGGCGGTGTAGGTCGCCATCAGCGGGCCGGTGATCACCGCGGCGGCGGCGGAGGCGTCGCCCGCGACGGGCAGTACGGCCGCGACGGCGGGGGCGCGTAGAAAGGCGGGGGTCCGCCGGGCGGGCAGCAGGGGGGCCAGCGCGGAGGCGGCGGCCAGCCCGGTCGCCCCGCTGTGCGCGGCCAGGATCCACGAGCCCATGCTCATCGGGGAGGTCGGCTTGAACACGCGCAGCATGTTGAGGAAGCGCTCCGGCCTGCCCAGCTCGGCGACCAGGAACCCGGCGCCCGCGGCGGCGCCGAGCGCGGCGGTCACCCTGGCGGTGAGGGCGAGCCTGGGGGTTCCCGCGAGCCCGGCGACGGCGGCCATCGTGGCGGCGGCGCCGGACAGGCCGCCGAGGTACAGGTAGACCGGCATGTGCGGTTCGTGCCAGACAGGGGCTTTGATGATGGGCTGCCCGTAGTAGGACCGGAACCCGGCCTCGGGCACCATCGGCTCCTCCCCGCGCCTCACCTGCCCCTCCCCCGCTCCAGGGAGCCCCACGCCAGGAGACTCCGGCCCGGGAGGCCCCGGCTCAGGAGCCCTCGGTCCGAGGGGCCCCGGCCCTGGAGGCCCCGGCCTGCGCAGGCGCCCAGGAAGGACAGGGCGACGACGCCGGTGAGGGAAAGCGCGGCGCCCGCCGCCCACCGCCACATCTGCGGAAGGTCCCTCGTCGTGACCACCGGGTCCGGTGGCAGGCCGTACACCTCGGGCTCGTCGAGCAGCAGGAAGAAGGCGCCGTCACCGCCGACACCGTCGTCGGGGCTGGCACCGTACAGGCGGGCCTCCGTCCTGCCCTGCTCGTGCAGGCTCCTCACGCGTTCCTCGGCCCTGGCCCGTAGCTCGTCGAGCGGCCCGAACTGGATGGAGTCGGTCGGGCAGGCCTTGGCGCAGGCGGGTTCCAGGCCGCCGAGCTGGCGGTCGTAGCACATCGTGCACTTGAAGGCCCTGCCGTCGGGTTCGCGCCGGGCGATCACACCGTACGGGCAGGCGGGCACGCAGTAGCCGCAGCCGTTGCACACGTCCGCCTGCACGACGACCGTCTCGAACTCGGTGCGGAACAGCGCCCCGGTCGGGCAGACGTCCAGGCAGGCGGCGTGCGTGCAGTGCTTGCACACGTCGGACGACATCAGCCAGCCCTCAAGGCCGTCACCGTCACCGTCCTCAGAGGCCGGGCGAGGACGTTCGATGAACGCCACATGACGCCAGGTGTCGGCGCCCAGGCTGCCGGTGTTGTCGTAGGAGGTCGCCCTGAAGACGAACCCGTCGTCGGGCACGTCGTTCCACTCCTTGCAGGCCACCTCACAGGCCTTGCAGCCGATACAGATGCTCGTGTCGGTGAAGAAGCCGGTCCTATGTGGTGTCACGTCCGTCACGGGAAGTCCTCGAATGATGAGTATCCAAGTTTCTGCCCTGACCTGGGAGAACGCCGAGGCTCTCTGAGCGGCTTGCCCGGGTCGGAGCAGGACAAACCTCTCAACGAACGTCGTGACGGACTCGGACCCGGATCCTTGTCACGCCACCGTGCGCCGGCGACCGCTCCGGGGTGCCGGCGCACGGTGGCGTGTCCTCACCTCCGGACCGGCGACCGGTGAAGATCTTCGGGCCTCGGGGCGAGGGCCTCGGTCTCACGCAGGCCGAAACGGGCGTGGAACCGGCGCAGCGGGCGGGGAGCCCACCAGTTGGCCGAGCCGAACAGGGTCATCACCGCCGGCACGAGCAGGCATCGGACCACGGTGGCGTCGATGAGCACCGCGACGAACAGGCCGATTCCCAGCTGCTCGATGTCGCTGAGCTCGGCGGTGCCGAAGCTGGCGAACACGATCAGCATCAGCAGCGCGGCGCAGGTGATGACGCGGCCGTTGACCTGCAGGCCGCGCCGTACCGCGGTGTCGTTGTCCAGGCCGTCGTCGACGTTCTCCTTGATCCGGCCCAGCAGGAACACCTCGTAGTCCGTGGAGAAGGCGAACGCGAAGACGAAGACCACGAGGAACACGTACGGGCTCAGTCCCGGCAGGGTCAGCGTGTTCAGCGGATCGGCCAGCACGCCGTGCTGGAACAGCAGGGTCATCACCCCGAAGGTGGCCGCCAGCGACAACAGGGTCATCACCAGCGCGCTCAGGGGGATCAGCAGCGATCCGGTCATCAGGAACAGCAGCAGGAGCACCGACCCGACCAGGATGAGGACGGCCTGCGGCAGGTCGTCGAGGGTCTCGCGGACCAGGTCGATCAGTACGGCGGCCTCACCCGCGACCCACGACTCGGCCCCCGGCGGCCGGTCCGCGCGGATCCGCCGTACCAGGTCCTGCGCCGCCTCGCTCTGCGAGTCCGCGCGCGTGTCGACGACCACGGAAGTCAGTCCCGGTCCCTCCGTCACGACCGGCCGGACGGCGGACACGGCGGGATCCCCGCGCCACTTGGCCGCCCACTCGGTGAGGGTCGCCTTGTCGGCGCGGGAGACCACCATGACCGACGGGTTCACACTCTGCTTGTAGCGGTCGGCCAGCTCGTCGGCGACCCGCACCGCCTCCATGCTGCGGGGCAGACCGGCCAGGTTGGGCTGGGCCACCCTGACGGTGAGCAGGGGGGCGGCGGCGGCCAGCAGGACCGTCAGGGCACCCAGGATGACCAGGGCGGGCCTGCGCTGTGTGAAGTGGCCGAGCCTGGCGAAGAGCCCTCGCTCGGCGCCGTCAGCGGGCTTGGCCTTCGCCGGCTTGATCCGCCTGCCGAGGAGGCCGATCAGCGCGCCCGTCAGCGTCAGCGCGGCCAGCAGCGCGATCAGGGTGGAGGTCAAGCCCGCGACGCTGAGGGTCTGGAGCCGGGGAACGTCGAAGACCAGCAGACCGCTCAGGGTGGCGATGACCGTCAGGCCGCTGAAGACGATGGTCCGGCCTGCCGTGGCCCAGGTCCGTCTGACCGCCTCGGCCGGCACGTGACCGTCGGCCAGTTCCTGCCGGTACCTGGCCACCAGCAGCAGGCCGTAGTCGATGGACAGGCCGAGGCCCATCAGCGTGACCACGCTGATGACGGTGGTGTCCATCGCGATGAAGGAGGTGAAGGCCAGCACACCGGCGAACGCCCCGAAGATGGTGACCACCGCGCCGAGCACGGGCAGCATCGCCGCGGCGACGCCGCCGAACACGAAGACCAGCACCACCAGCGTGAGCGGCAACGCCAGCATCTCGGCCCAGTTCAGATCGGCCTGGGAGGTCTCGTCGGTGCCCCTGTCGATCATGTCCTGGCCACCGATGCCGACCTTCGCCCCCGGCAGCTCCTTCGTCATGGCCCGCAGGCGTTCGGCCGCCTTGTCCATCAGGGGGTCGCCCCGCTGGTAGTCCATCTTCTCCAGGGTGACGGTGATGGCCATGCCACGGCCGTCGGGGGCGATGAGCGGCTTTCCCACCTCCCTGACACCGGCGAGGCCGCGGATGTCGTCGGAGGCCCGCCGAACGACCTCCCCGGCCCGCGAGGTGCCGGGGTCGACGCCGTCCAGCAGTGCCACGAGCTGACCGCCCCGGTCCCGTCCGTCGGCCAGTGTCTGAAGCGCCACATCGGACTCGGTGCCCTGCGGTGCCCGGTTCGCCGCCAGGGAAGCGAACAGCGGCCCCACCGAGCCGAAACCCACACCCACGACGAGCAGCCAGAGGACCAGCGTCCACCAGCGGAACCGGAAACAGAAACTTCCTAGCCGAGCAATCATGTGACCAGGCTCGCAACAGACGAGTGCCCGGTCACGGAAGGCAGTGCCCGACTTTTGGTGGCATTAGGTACAGGGAACTCCGACCCAGTTCGGCCAGGGGGACACACCCGTGACCCGGGTGAGTGCGGCACGCCGCTCACGCGGGGGTTCCTCCATCGCGGCGCGCTCCAGGGCGAACGCGCGGACCAGGTCGTGGAAGTGGTACTGGGCCGACATCTCCCCGGAGGTCGGGACGCTGTCGAGCAGCCTGGCGTCGACCAGCTGTTCGACCAGGCTCCGTGCCTCGGCCACCTTCGCATCGAGGACGACCGCGGCCGTCCACAGCGCGAAGTGCGACACGTCGGGCAGCGCCAGGAGGTGGAAGGCGCGTCTGACCGGAGAGGAGAGGCCCTGGTAACTCTGGAGCAGGCTGGCCCTGACGTTCGTGTCGGCTATCCGCAGCTCGTCCAGGCGGCGATGCTGGACGTCGAGCAGCCTGGCCAGCTGGGCCAGCTTCCAGTGGGGTTTGGTCGCCAGCCGGGCGCCGGCGATCCTGATGCTCAGCGGCAGGTAACCGCACAGCTCGACGATCCGGCTGGCCTTCTCCAGCTCGGACCTCATGCGGTCCTCGCCGACGATGCGGCCGAGCATGGTCATCGCCTCGCAGGGGTCCAGCACGACCAGGTCGAGCAGCGGCACACCCTCAAGGGCCGCCAGCCGCGCCCGTCCCGTCACCAGGACCCCGCACCCACGGCCGGTGGGCAGCAGCGGACGGACCTGTTCCTCACTGAAGGCGTTGTCCAGCACCACGAGCACCCGCTGGCGGATCAGCCTGCTGCGGTAGAGCTTCACCCGTTCGTCGAGGTTCGGCGGGATCGCGGCGCCGTCCACGCCGAGGGACTGGAGCATGCCGCCGAGCGCGTCGAACGGAGTGACCGCGGGCGAGGAGAGTCCGCGCAGGTCGACGTAGAGCTGGCCGTCCGGATAGCTGTCCTGGCACAGGTGCGCGACGTGTACGGCGAGCGCGGTCTTGCCGACCCCGGCCATCCCGCTGATGACGCATCCGGTGATCGACGAGTTCGACCCGCACCGCTGCAGGATCGTGGACAGGTAGGTGATCTCGTGGGAACGGCCCGTGAAGTCCGCGACGTCCGGCGGCAGCTGGGCGGGACGCACCGCGGTGACGACGGCCGGGCGTGCGGAGGCCTCGTCTGCGGCGGGCGGCGGGTTGAGGGCGGGGTCGGCGGCCAGCACCCGCATGAACAGTTCCTGCAGGTCGTTGCTGGGGTCGATGGACAGGTCGTCGGCGAGCAGCCGCCGGAGCTCCTGGTAGGAGGTCATCGCCTCGGCCTGTCGGCCGCTCCGGTACAGGGCGAGCATGAGCTGGCCGCGCAGGCGCTCCCGCCACGGGTTGAGCGCGACGAGACCGGTCAGCTCGGAGCTCAGCTCGGCGTGCCTGCCGGCGGCCAGATCGGCGTCGATCCGGTCCTCCAGTGTGGCGAGCCTGGCCTCTTCGAGCTGTGGGCGTTCCGCGTTGGTCAGGAGGTCGGTCGCACCGGCCAGCGCGGGGCCCCGCCAGAGGGCGAGTGCCCGGGTCAGGGCGGCGGCCGCCTCGTGCGGCACGCCGACGTCGAGAAGCCTTCTGCCTTCTTTGGCCAGTCGCTCGAACTCCATCAGGTCGACCCGGGCGGGGTCGGCCTCAAGAATGTATCCAGGCCGCTGGCGCATAATCTGAATGCCAAGCTTCTGACGGAGCCTTGACACATAGATCTGAATCTGCGCCTCCGAGGTCGCGGGTGGATGCTCTCCCCACAGCATCGCCGCGATTCGCGAGTCTGAGACTATTCGCGACCTCGCCAGTAAAAGCGTGGCCAGGAGCGTCCGCATCTTCGACGCGCTGAGCTTGACGGGACCCGATTCATCGCATACCTCTATCGGTCCGAGCAGATGAAACCGCAGATTTTGAGCAGGACTGATCAACGCCATTCTGTGCCCCCACAGTCGAAGCGTTTACCCCGTTTGTGTGCCATGCCTCCATATCTCGACCCACTTTGGGTAGTTTGCCATGAATTACAAGCCCATGTCGCGCAAGTCAGTAATAGTTATTGTTCAGTAAGAAACCTCGCACGGCAGATCGACCTTGATCGTCGTTCCCGCCCCTGCCGGGCTGTCGATGGCGAACGCCCCGTCCGCGGACGCGACCCGCTGGCCGAGCCCACGCAGCCCACTGCCGGTGCCCACGACGGCACCCCCGCGCCCGTTGTCGGCGATGCGCACATGTAGCCAGTCACCGTGCTTGTTGACGGCCACCTCTACCCTGTCGGCTCCCGAATGCTTGGACACGTTCGTCAGGGCCTCCGACACCACGAAGTACGCGATCGACTCGATGGGCGGCGGTAACCGGCCGGGCAGGTCGACGGTGAGCTCGACCGGGATGGGTGAGCGGCCGACCACACCGGACAGCGCCGCGTTGAGGCCGAGGTCGTCCAATACCGCCGGATGCAGGCCGCGGATGAGGTCACGCAGTTCGGCCAGCGCCTGCGTGGCCTCCTCCTGCGCCTCGTTGATCGCGCGCAGCGCCGGTTCGGGAAGGTCGGTCAGTGTCTGCCCGGCGATGGCCAGCTTCACGGCCATCGCGGTCAGCCTCTGCTGGGTGCCGTCGTGCAGGTCCCGCTCGATCCTGCGGCGTTCGGCCTCGATCGCCGCCAGCAGCCCCGCCCTGCTCTCCACCAACTCCTTCTCCCGCGCGCTGCCCAGCAGCGCCATCGCGGCGCTCACGTCGATGGCGACGGCCGCGCGGGCGACCCAGGGCGCGGCGAAGAGCGCGGCCGCCCCTCCCGCCGTCAGCCCGAGCAGGGTGAGCGGTTCGCCGAGGTGCCAGCCGAACCCGCTCTCGGCGAACCAGGCCCACAGCGGCGCCGTGGTGAAGGTCAGCGCGGCCGCCGCGGTCACGGCCGTCGCGGCGAAACCGACACCGCCGATCAGCGGGGCGATCAGGTGGTAGCAGAGCTGCCGCCAGGTCGACTCCCTGCGCGCCTCGCTCATCACCCGGCCGAACCAGCCTCCGGCGACGGGCCGCCGCGTGAACGGGATGTCCACCCCGAGCAGCGCGGTGAACCGGGAACGCTGGATCGTGCTGCAGGCGCGGACGCATGCCAGCAGCGCGGCCTGCGCCACAACCGCCAGCACCGCCAGCACGATGGACAGCGACAGGCTCATGGTGAGCACGCAGAGCACACCGAGGACGAAGAAGCCGAGCAGCCCGACGGGCAGCCCCGCCGCCAGGTGCAGTACCGCCATCCAGGTCCTGGCCGTCAGAGGTGCCCGCAGAACCGCGCGTGACAGGCTCGCGAGACCGTGGCGTTCGAAGGTGGCGTTCTCGCCACGGTCCTGCTCAGGGGACATCGGAGGCGTTCCTGACGGTGACGTCGGCATAGGCGGTACTCGCCTCGATCGTGGTCGGCGCACCGGGATCCTGGCGGACCCCGATGTTCCTGTTTCCCTCGACGGCCGTGGCACGCACGTTGTAGGCGCGCCCCCTGGGCAGCCCGATCGTGACGTCGCCGTAGGACATCCGCGCCACGACGTGACGGGGAACCCCGGTGAAGCCCAGTCGCAGATCGCCGGATCCGCCGGTCACGGTGACGTCGGCGGCCCCGAGACCGATGCCCTCCACGTTGCCCGAGTCCGTGTCGACCCGGATCATGCCGCTCAGGTTCTCCAGCCTCACCTCCCCCGACGACGTGGTCACCGCCAGGGAGAGGTCTGCGGGCACCCAGATGTGGTAGGCCGTCGAGCACCCGGGCAGGTGCGGCGTGGACGGGCAGTCCAGGCTCAGCCGCAGCGTGTCGCCCTGCCACACCTCGTCGGCGACGGGCTTGCCGGAGGACCACGCCAGCCACCGCTCGACCTCCACGGTGCCGGAGTAGGACGCGTGCAGGACGACCTGCGTGTCGGCCACGTCGATCTGCAGCCGGGCCGGCCGGCGATACTCCTGCCGTTGCGTCTCCGACTGCCTGCCGAGCCAGGACAGCAGGGTCACCACGCACGCCAGGACGGTGAAGGCGAACACGGTCCCGCCGACGGCCAGCCAGAGCGGGCGCGATCCCCGTCGTTCACGAGTCACGTGCACGGATTCCTCCTGCCCGCGACCGTCGAAGGACGCGAGCGTCGAACGCCTTGTGTGCCGGACAGTGCCTGGATGCCGGATGCGGGTCTCAGCGTACTGCGACCGGTACAGGAGCGACAGATCACTTTCCCCGTGCGGGAGGGACAACTTGCGGATCATGATCTGATGGAGGAGGCCGTGGCGCGTTAGAGTGGGTCGGCTCGTGTACTGCTGGCGCAGCGTGATGTGGGGAGAAACCGTGCGCGTGGCAATCGCCGAGGACTCCGTACTGCTGCGGGAGGGCATCACCCGGATACTTGAGGCCGGCGGGATCGAGGTCGTCGCGGCGGTCGGTGACGCGCACCAGCTGATGGAGGCGGTCGAGCGGTCGTCACCCGACCTGGTGATCATCGATGTGCGGATGCCGCCTACCCACACCACCGAGGGACTGCGGGCCGCGCTCACCCTTCGCAGGGAGCGGCCCGGGCTCGCGCTGCTGGTGCTGTCCCAGGTCGTGGAGGAACGCTACGCCACCGACCTGCTGTCCGGGGACATGGCGGGCATCGGTTACCTGCTCAAGGACCGGATCGTCGACATCAACGGGTTCGTGCAGGCCGTACGGCAGGTCGCGGAGGGCGGAGCGGTCCTCGACCCCGAGGTGGTCTCCCAGGTGCTCGCGCGCCGCCGCAACCGCGACCCGCTGAAGACACTGACGCCACGCGAGCTGGAGGTGCTCGGGCAGATGGCGCAGGGCAGGTCCAACTCCGGGATCGCCGCCGCGCTCACGGTCAGCGAGAGCGCGATAGCGAAGCACGTCAACAACGTCTTCACCAAGCTCGGGCTGGCCCCGGCCGACACCGACCACCGGCGGGTGATCGCCGTTGTGCGCTTCCTGCAGGCGACGGAGGCACCCGGCGGAACCCCGTAACGGTCCCCGCCGGGACGCCCGGCAGCCGAATGACGGCAGAGGACGAAGTCCCTGGTGACAGCCGCCGCACAAGCACCGAGCCCGGCCGGGAGGTGGTCGACCGGGCCCTTGGACCCATGGGAGAAGTGCAGCCAGCTACCGGCAGGAGAGTGGTACAGGCCGCAGAGACAGCGCGTGGAGGGATCGAGATGATGGACAACATGACGAGGGCGCCGAGTACCGACGAAGTAGCGGACGCGCGGGGTTGGTGCCCCGTGTTGCTCCGTGCGAAGCCAGCCGGTGGCTGCGGCCACAGCTGCCCGCGGAGGGGGCAGCTCACGTCGGCGTCAGCCGCCGTGCCGGGAAAGCGGATGTCCGGAGAGGTCGAACGTCAGTGACCGCTCGTGCCGGCGTACCAGTTCGGCGAACAGCACCCGCCCGGCGTCCGCGGGCGGCGGCGAGTGCGGCAGGCCGAGCCGGTCGGCCAGCCGGCCGAGCGCCACGACCAGCCAGGCCGTGGTGACCGGATCGCGTCGGGCGGCCCACACTCCGGCGCACGCGGCGGCGGCGAGCACCAGGCTGTAACGTTCGGCCAGCGCGAAGGTGCCCGCCGACGCCGACACCGTACGCTCCCCCGGCGGCAGGTCGACGCAGCTCGCGCGCAGCGCGGTGAGCTCGGCGAGGAAGAGCGCCCGCAGCTCCGCCAGTTCCGGCGCGTCGGCCAGGACCAGCGCGGCGCTGAGGGAGTCCGTGCCCCTGGCGTCGACGACGAGCCGGCCGAAGTCGAGCTCGGGCAGCTCGTCGTCGAGCTCGAACAGCTCCGGTGGGGCGGGCTCGGCCCGCAGCCAGCTCCGCCGGGCGAGCCGCGGCAGCTGCGGAATGATCGTGGACAGGCAGGCCGCCTCGCTGGCGTGCGCGAGGGAGGTCACCGAAAGGTCACGCTGGTACTTCTGGAACAGCCCGTAGGGACCCTCCCGGAGGTAGGAGCGCGCTCCCAGCAGAACCGACAGGTCGTAGGCCGCCGCCTCGATCAGGGTGGACACCACGTACTTGCTCGCCGCGGCGGCCACGCTGGTCTGCTCCGGCAGCAGGTGCAGGGCCCGGCCGACGACGGCGCTGAAGGCGTCGCAGACCAGCAGGTCGGCGAAGGCGCCGGTCAGGCCGTCCCGCACCTGGGGGATGTCGGCCACCGGCCGTCCGTAGAGCACCCGTTCACCGGCGAAGCCGGCCACCAGGCGCAGTTGCGTGTCGAGGACGCCGACGACGATCGCGGGCAGTGCCGTACGTGTCACCTGGAAGGCGCGCAGAGAGGTCTCCAGGCCCGCGCCGAGCCTGCCCAGCAGGCTCGGCGCGGGAACCGGGCAGTCCGTGAACTCCACGCCGGCGAGCAGGCTCGCCCTGAGTCCCGAGATGGGGAAGCGCGGCAGGACACGAACGGTCTCGGGCGGCAGGGCGGCCATGTCCAGCAGCAGCGTGGAGTGACTGCGGCTGCCGGGCTGGTCGTCGGTGCGGGCGAACAGGGTGACCGCGCGTGCGCGCCCGATATTGTTGATCAGCTGTTTCGCGCCGTTGACCAGGAACCCGTCCGGCCGGGGCTCGGCCCGCAGCGCGACCCTGGTGAAGTCCGCGCCGTGGGCGAGCTCGGTGAACGCCGCCGCCGCGCGTTCCCCGCGCAGCAGCAGATCGGCCAGCCAGCGCCGCTGCCCGTCGTCGCCGTCCGTCCAGACGGGAACGGCGGCGATGAAACTGGTGATGCCGTAGCCGAGCCCCAGCGTCGGGTCACGCCTGAAGATCGCCCGCATCGGCTGGACCAGCCCGTTCACCTGGACCAGCCGGCCGCCCAGCGACCTCGGCACGAACTCCGCGGCGAGCCGGACGTCGTCCAGCGCGGCCTCACCGGGGGCGAGCAGCTCCCCCCGCTCGTCGGCGTCGAGCACCGCGGCGAAACCGAGCGGATTGGCCTCGTCCCACGGATCGCCGAGGACGGCGTCCAGCGTCTGCGCGGTCATCGGCCGCCGTCCTCCACGCGGCACCACTCCAGTACGGCCATGGCGCTGTGCAGCTTGTTCTCCGCCTGGTCGAAGGCGATGCTGTGCTTGCCGTCGATCACCTCGGGGGTGACCTCCTCACCCCGGTGCGCGGGCAGGTCGTGCATGAACACGGCCTGCGGGCTGTCCTCCCACAGGGCGGTGGTGACCTGGAACGGCGCGAAGATCTCCCGCCAGTTCGCGTCCGGCTTGGTGGTGCCCGTGGTCTGCCAGCGCGTGGTGTAGACGACGTTCACCCCCTTGGGCAGGTCGTCCATGTCGTGCCGTTCGGTGACCACCTCGGGATCGACGCGGGCGAGGATGTCGTCAGCCAGGCCGTAGCCCGGCGGGGTGCGCAGTTCGAGCCGGGCCGAGGGGTACCTGCTCAGCGCCAGTGCAAGTGCGGAGGCGGTGTTGTTGCCCTCGCCGACGTACAGGATGCGCAGCCCCTCGACACCGCCGAAGCGCCACAGGAGCGTGGTGATGTCGGTCAGGGCCTGGGTCGGATGTTCGGTGGCGCTCATCGCGTTGATCACCGCCATGCGGTCCTCCTCGGCGAACGTCCGCATCTCGGCGGGATCGCCCGCGGTGCGCATGACGAAGACGTCCAGCATCCTGCCCAGCACCCGCGCGGTGTCCTCGATCGACTCTCCCGTGTTGGTCTGCAGGTCGCCCGGGCCGAGGGGGATGACCTGCCCGCCGAGCCGCAGCGTGCCGGCGGTGAACGCGGTCCTGGTCCGCGTCGAGGTCTTGCCGAAGTAGATCCCGGCGATCCTTCCGGCCAGCGGCCGGTCCGCTCCGGCGCCCCTCTCGCGGAACTCGACGCCCCGGGCCACGATCTTCCTGATGTCGCCGTCGGACAGATCGTCGACCGAGATCAGGTGCCGCACTGTCATCGTGTCTCCATCTCGAAGCTCTCTGAACCGGACATCTCCGCGAGCACCCTGGCCTCCACCAGCCCGGCGAGCCGCACCAGGCCGGGGTTTTCGAAGACCTCCCGCGCGCCGAGTTCGACGTCGAACTCCTCCTGGACCCGGGCGATCATCCGCAGTACCAGGATGGAGTTGCCGCCGAGGGCGAAGAAGTCGTCACCCACGCCGACCTTGTCGATCTCCAGAAGGTCCTGCCACACCTTGGCGATCCACGTCTCGACCGCCGTACGCGGGGCGACGAACTCGGCGGCGCCCACCTCGTCGCGGCCCGGC
This sequence comes from Streptosporangium sp. NPDC020072, assembly GCF_040631445.1. NCBI lineage: Bacteria > Bacillati > Actinomycetota > Actinomycetes > Streptosporangiales > Streptosporangiaceae > Streptosporangium > Streptosporangium sp. NPDC020072. The sequence goes on from NZ_JBEYAB010000018.1 coordinate 191,699, forward strand.
GCGGGCAGCGCCGCGCGGTCGAGCTTGCCGTTGGCCGTCAGCGGGATCCGGTCCAGCGGCACGATCGCGCTCGGCACCATGTAGTCGGGCAGGCGGCGGGCCAGCGCGGCCTTCAGCTCGCCCGGATCGATCTCCTCGCCCTCCGGTTCGACGTAGCCGACCAGCGTGTTCTCGCCCAGCACCACCACGGCGTCGCGGACGCCCGGCTGGTCGAGGAGCGCGGCCTGGATCTCGCCGAGTTCGACCCGGTAGCCGCGGATCTTCACCTGTTCGTCGGCCCGGCCGAGGAACTCCAGGCCGCCGTCGCGGTTGCGCCTGGCCAGGTCGCCGCTGCGGTACAGGCGTGATCCCGGAGGGCCGAACGGGTCGGGAATGAACCTGGCGGCGGTCAGCGCGGGCCGGTCGAGATACCCGCGGGCCACGCCGGGTCCTCCGACGTACATCTCCCCGGGTACGCCGTCGGGGGCCACGCCGCCGTACTCGTCGAGCAGGTGGACGCGCAGGTCGTCCAGGGGCAGGCCGATCGGGCTTCCGGTGTCGGCCGTGCCGATCGGCCGGTGGGTGGTGTGGACGCTGGTCTCGGTGATGCCGTACATGTTGACCAGACGTGGGCGGTCGACGCCGAGCCTGCGGATCCACGGCCCCAGCTCGCCGACCTCCAGCTTCTCACCGCCGAAGACGACCGAGCGCAGGGCGAGCCGGTCGACGCGCGGGTCCTCCGCCGCCGCGAACGCCACGAGCCGCCGGAACGCCGACGGGGTCTGGCTGAGGACCGTGACCCCCCGTTCGGTGAGGAGGGTGAGGAAGCGGTCCGGATCGCGGACGGTCTCCCGGGGCACGACCTCCAGACGGCCGCCGTGCAGCAGCGCGCCCCACATCTCCCAGACCGAGAAGTCGAAGGCGTAGGAGTGGAAGAGAGTCCACACGTCGTCCGCGCCGAAGTCCTGGTAGCGTCCCGCGGCGGTGAACAGGCGAAGCACGTTGGCGTGCGTCACCACCACACCCTTGGGCCTGCCGGTCGAGCCGGAGGTGTAGATCACGTAGATCACGTTGTCCGGGCGTACGACGACGCCGAGGTCGGCCGGGGATCCGTCCGGGTCGATCTCGTCGAGCAGCACGAGGTCGCCGGTCATCTTCGCCGCCAGGTCCGACGTGGTCACCACCGTCTCGGCTCCCGCGTCGGCCACGATGAAGGCGATCCTGTCCGCCGGCTGCCCCGGGTCGAGCGGCAGGTATCCGGCCCCGGTCTTCAGCACCGCGAGCAGGGTGGGCAGCAGGTCGGGGCCTCGTTCGAGGCACACGCCGACCAGCTTCTCCGGCCCCGCGCCGCGCCCGGCCAGGTGGCGGGCCAGCCGGTTGGCGCGGGCGTTGAGCTCGGCGTAGGTCAGCGAGGTGTCCTCGAACACCACCGCGGTGGCCTCGGGCGTCCGCCCGGCCATCTCCTCGAACACCTCGTGGACGCACCGGGTGACGGGGAGCGGCTCGGCGGTGGGGACCGGACGCCGTCGTTCCTCCTCCTCGCGCAGGTCGACGGCCGACAGCCGGACGCCCGGTTCGGCCGTGACACTCGACAGCAGGCGCAGGAAGCGCTCGGCCATCCGTTCCGCGGTGTGCCTGTCGAACAGGGCGGTGGCGTACTCGATCGAAGCGAGCACCGAGCCGTCGGGACGGTGCTGGGCGAGGAGGCTGAGGTCGGTCTTGGCGATCAGCCACGCCTCGCCGAGCGGGGCGGCGTCGTCCTGGTGCAGCTCGGTGTCGGTGTGGCCGACCTCGTGCAGGTCGAAGGCGGCCTGGTAGATGGGGGTGCGGGAGAGATGGCGCTCCGGCTGCAGTTCCTCGACCAGACGGTCGAAGGGCACCACCTGGTGCGCGAATCCGGCCCGGCTGACCTCGCCGACGCGCCGCAACGCCTCCTCGAAGGAGGGGTTGCCCGTCAGGTCCATCCGCAGCGCCAGGGTGTTGAGGAAGAACCCGACCACGTCTCCGAACTCGGGGCGTTCCCGCCCGCTGACGGGCAGGCCGACGGCGAAGTCGCGCTGCCCGCTGTACCTGGACAGCAGCGCGGCCCAGGCCGTGAGCAGGGCGACCGACAGGGTCGTGCCGTGCCGCCGGCCCAGTTCGGTCAGGTCCCCGGCCAGTTCCGCCGGAACCTCGAACACGACCATCGCGCCGCGGTGGTCGCGGTGCGGCGGGCGCGGGTGGTCGGTCGGCAGATCGAGCGCGGGCACGCCGGCCAGGTGGCCGCGCCAGTGGTCCAGGTGCCCGGCGAGCACGTCATCGGTCAGCGTACGGCGCTGCCAGGCCGCGTAGTCGGCGTACCGCAGCCCCGTCGCGGGGAGTTCGCGTCCGGCGCACAGCGCGCGGAGTTCTGCGTCGAGCAGCACCGAGGACCAGCCGTCGCAGGCGATGTGGTGAACAGTGATCATGAGCACCTGTTCGCCGTCCGCCCTGGCCAGCATCGCCCGCCAGACCGGTCCGGTCTCCAGGTCGAAGCCGCGCGCGAGTTGCTCGGCGAACAGGGTGCCGAGATCGCCGTCGGCGATCCTGAGCTCGACGTCGACGTGCTCGTCGACGACCTGACGCGGTTCGCCGTCGTGCGCGACGTAGCGGGTGCGCAGCACCTCGTGCCGTCGGCCGAGTTCCTCCAGGGCCCTCGCGACGGTGGCGGCCTCCACCTCGGCGGGCAGCCGGATGAACAGCGGGGCGATCCATTCCGGGCTGCCCGGCTGGATGCGGTCGAGCAGCCACAGGCGCCGCTGCCCGAAGGAGACCTCCATGGTCGGCGTCCGCTCGGCGGGACGGACCGGTTCGACGCCGGCGCGTTCGTCGAGCAGCTTGGCCTGCCCGGCCACGGTGGACGTCTCGTACAGCTCCGGCAGCGGGATGTCCAGGAGGTTGGCGAGCCTGGTGAGCAGCAGCGACGACCCGCCGAGCTGGAAGAAGTCGTCGTCCACGCCGATCCCGCCGACCCCGCCGACCCCGCCGTCCATGTCGAGCAGTTCCGCCCACACGTCCGCGACCCTCCGCTCGGCCGCGGTGCGCGGCGGCCGGAGCTCCTTCCGCTCCTCGGCGGCCGGCACCGTCAGGGCCGCGCGGTTCACCTTGCCGCTGGGCAGCGTCGGCAGTTCGTCGAGCATGACGAACCTGGTCGGGACGTGGGTGTCGGGCAGGCTCTCGCGGGCGAAGAGGCGCAGCCGTACCGGGCTGATCTCCTCCTCGGTCGTGACATGGGCGACCAGGGCGTTGTCGGTGGCGGTCACCACGGCCGCGCTGACCGCCGGATGCCGTTCCAGTACGGCCTCGATCTCGGCCGGTTCGATCCTGACGCCGTTGACCTTGATCTGGTCGTCGAGCCGTCCCAGGTAGTGCAGGGTGCCGCTCTGGTCCCAGCGGACCAGGTCTCCGGTGCGGTAGAGCCGCCCGCCGGCCGGGCCATACGGGTCGGGCACGAACCGCTCGGCGGTGAGCCCGGGCCGGCCGAGGTATCCCCGGGCGACGCCGGGGCCGCCGACGTGCAGTTCGCCGGGCATTCCGATCGGGGCCAGGCCTCCTGAGGGGTCGAGCACCACCACCCGCATGGCGGTGATCGGCCGCCCGATCGGGATCTGGCCCGTCGTCTGCTCCGGGTCGACGGGCTGCGCCGTCACGTCGATCGCGCACTCCGTCGGCCCGTAGGTGTTCCACACCTCGACCCCGGGCAGCCGGACCCGGCGGCACAGTTCAGCGTGCAGGGGCTCGCCGGCGGAGAACAGCAGCCGCAGCGCGCCGAGATCCGTCCAGCCGGGCTCGCGGACCAGCCGTCTGAGCAGCGAGGGGACGACCTGGAGCACGGTGACCCGGTGGCTTCGGGCCAGCCGGACGATCGCCTCGGGGTCGCCTTCCGCGCCCGGCGGCGCGACGACGACGGTGCCGCCGGAGACCAGCGGGCCCACCATCTCCCAGCCCGCCGCGTCGAACGTCACCGACGTCTTGTGCAGCAGCCGGTCGCCGGGGCCGAGCCGGTGGGTCTCGACCGTCCACAGCACCCGGTTGGCGATGCCCTCGTGGGTGACCACGACGCCCTTGGGCCGTCCTGTCGAACCCGAGGTGTAGATCACGTACGCGGCGTCCGTCCCGGACACCGCCGCCGGCTCCGCCTCCGGGGGCTCCGCCTCCGCGTCGAACAGGCCGGGGGTCAGCACGATCGACGGCGCCGCGTCCCGATGGATCCGTTCTCGCCGCTCACGTGGGTGGCTGGGGTCGATCGGCAGGTAGGCCGCCCCGCTGCGCCACGTCGCCAGCACCGCCACGATGAAGTCGGCGCCGCGGGGCAGGGCGATCCCGACGATGTGGCCGCGGCCGATCCCCCTGTCCTGGAGCCGGTGGGACAGACGGACCGCCAGGCGGGTCAGCTGCGCGTAGGTGAACGCGGTGTCTCCGTCGACGACCGCGACCGCGTCCGGGGTGGCCGCGGCCTGCCGCCACACCAGATCACCGAGGAACCGCACCGCCGCGCTCACCTCAGGCTCAGCGGGCGCATGTCGGTCCAGACCTCTTCGATGCGCGCCAGGCATTCCTCCCTGGTGCCCTCGGTCCCCTCGGCGCGCCATCCGGCGGGCAGGTCCCGGTCGGCCCACCAGATCGAATACTGTTCCTCGTCGTTGAGCACCACGAGGTATCGGTCATTCATGTCGTCTCTCTCCCGTCCCAGTCCTATCTCGAATTCCGGAATCACTACAGGCCCGTTTTCTCCGGCCTCGGCAGGAAGTCCTTGACGGTCACGCCGTACCCGCGCCTGCGGGCCTCCGCCGCGACGAAGCGGGCGACCGCGATGTCGAGGGCGCCGAGCCCGAACGGCGAGAAGATCACCGGGGACCGCTCGTCCTCCGGGACTCTCGCGGTGGCGCGCAGCAGGCCGCCGAGGGTGGCGTGCACGAAGGAGCGTCCGCCGACGCTCAGCTCGGCCAGGTGCAGCGAGGTGCGCTCACGGACCGCGTGGTCGACGTCGTCAACCACGTTGCGTGCCGACAGGATCGTCTCGGGGACGATGTCGCGCAGCGATATGTGCAGGACCACCGCGCCCGGCCGGATGCCCGCCAGGGTCAGGTGCGGTTCGATCGCGGTGGTCGCGATGGACAGCAGGTCGGCGGCCGCCACCGCCTCGCCGACGTGTGCGGCGAGCGTCACCTCGGCGTCCGGCAGCAGCGATCCGACCCGCTCGCCGAACTCCTTCGCGCGCTGTGGGGAGGCGTCGAAGAGCGTCACCTCGGAGATGTCCGGGAAGACGGCGGCGAGGAAGCGCAGCGTCTCGAAGTTGATCACGCCGCAGCCGATCAGGGACACGCCGTCGAGCCGTGGGGGGGCGAGCAGCTCCGCCGCCGCCGCGGCGGAGGCCGCCGTGCGCGTCGCGGAGATCGCCGTGGCCTCGACGAACGCCTCGGGCCTGCCGGTCTCCATCGAGTTCAGGATGATCGTCGCGTTCGCGCGCGGGAGCCCCGCCTCCAGGTTGGCGGGGAAGGACGACACCCATTTGATGCCCGCCACGTGATCTTCGCCGTTTTCGCCGCCGACGTAGGCCGGCAGGCCGATGATGCGGTTGGTCCTGTCACCGGGAAAGCGCAGGAAGGTCGAGTGCGGCACCACCGTGGCGCCCTCGTCGTGTCTGCGGTAGGTGTCCCGCACGATCTCCAGCAGTGCGGTCTCGGCGCCCCGCAGGATGTCGCACACCTCGTCGTGTCGGATGATCAGCACGTTCACACCCCGTCCTTCCACAGATGGGAGACCTCTCCGAAGGTGCTGCGCACCCAGGCGTCGGAGTAGATGGTGTTCAGGTAGCGGTCGCCCCCGTCGGGGAACACCAGCACGCAGGTGGAGCCCGGCGGGATCTCCGCCTGGAGCGCGTGCAGCGCCGCGACCGTGGCGCCCGACGAGCCGCCGGCGAGGATCGCCTCGCGGCTCGACAACTTGCGGCATCCGACCACGCAGTCCAGGTCGGACACGTGGACGACCCGGTCGGCGGCGTCCTCGCGGTAGAGGCCGGGCCGGACGGCCGCGCCGTGCCCCGGCAGCAGCCGCGGGCCGCGCCGCTGACCGTCGAAGATCATGCTGCCGACGGCGTCCACCGCGGTGATGGTGATCGGCAGGCCGTGGCCTCCGACGTAGTCGGCGCAGCCGATCAGGGTGCCGCACGAGCTGACGGAGCAGAACAGGTGGTCGACCTCGCCGTCGAGGGCCTCCACGATCTCCCGCATCGTCTCGTAGTGCGCGTATGAGTTGAGCGGGTTGCCGTACTGGTCCGGGTTGAAGGCGTGCGGGATGCTCTCCACCAGTTCGCGCACCCGCTGGATCCTGCGCGGCAGGTACTCGCCGGTTTCCGGGTCGGGCGCGTCGACCACCTCGACCTTGGCCTGGAAGGCTTTCAGTATCGCGATGTTCTGCTCAGTGGTCTTGGCGTCGACGACGCAGATGAACCGTAATCCGAAGTAGCGGCAGAGCTGCGCCATCCCGACGGCGAGATTGCCGGAACTGGACTCAACCACCGTCGACCTGCCGGGCTCCAGCTCGCCCGAGCGAATCGCGGCCGACAACATGCTCAGCGCACTGCGGTCCTTGATGCTGCCGCCGGGGTTGAAACGCTCCAGCTTGGCGAACACCCGGGAGGGGAATTCGGGAAACAGACGGTCGAGTTGAACGAGCGGCGTTTGTCCAATAGTCGCAAGAATGCCATTCGAGGTGGATATCGGCACAGCGCTTGCTCCATCCAGGTAATTTTACCGGCCCCGCCACATGAGAGCCGGACACAACCGTCCGGGAGGCCGCTATACGCCTTCTATATCCCGTGGGAAAACACGGGGGCGCCGTACTCGAAACGGGAAAGAGCTCAGTCGAGCGCGGCGGCGTCCTCGGCGCTCAGCCGGCCGCCCTCCCTGGTGCGGGCGGCCGCCCGCACCGACGGGCTGAGCAGGGCCACCAGAGCCAGGCTCCCCATCAGGACGGTCATGACGAGCACGGTACGGCCGACACCGGCCGCGTCGAGGACGAACCCTCCGGCGAACGCGCCGAGGAAGCTCGCGCCCGCGCCGAGCAGCATGGCGACGCTGATGGCCCGGCTCAGGATGTGGTCCTGCGCCAGGCCGACCAGGTACACGCCTCCGGCGACGTTGAAGACACCGCCGATGTATCCGCAGAACGCGAACACGACGCCCAGCAGGACCGGATCACTGAAGAACGCCAGGGACGGCACGCACAGGGTCCACACCAGCAGACCCGCCACGATCAGTGCGGGCAGGCTCAGCCTGCGCCGCCACCAGATGCTGGTCATCGCGCCGAGCAGGCCGCCGACACCGCTGATGGCGACCACGACGCCGATGCTGGACGGCGATCCGCCGGAGCCTCGGACGATCACCATGAGGGAGAGGCTCATGCCCTCGAAGACCAGGTTGCTGACCGAGACCAGGAGCATCACGTTGCGCAGGAAGGACTGCCGCCACAGCCACGTGACGCCCTCGGCCACGTCTGCGGCCAGCCTGCCGGAGGGCTGTTCCGCCCGGTCGGTCTGGAACTTCCTCCGGATGGCCAGCAGCATCAGCAGTGAGGCCAGGTGCGCGACCGCGGTGAACAGGAACGGCACCCAGCGCACCAGGCTCAGCAGGAACCCGCCGAGCGGCTGGCCAAGCATGATCATGGCTCGGTGACGGGCCTCGTTCTGGCTCAGCGCGCCCGGAACCTGGTCCTCACGGACCAGATTCTTGACGGCCGAGCGTTCCGCCAGGTCGTAGAAGATCGCCAGGCTGCCCTGGACGAAGGCCGCCACCATCAGATGCGGCAGCCAGATCCGGTCGAGGAAGACCGCCAGCATCACGCTGGAGGCCGCCAGCAGGCACCCGACGTCCGAGATGATCATCAGGCGCCTGCGATCGTACCGGTCGGCGACGGCCCCGGCGGGCAGCTGAACGAGCAGGTAGGGCAGAAGCGCGGCGCCCGAGACCAACCCCGCGGCGGAGGTCGTGCCGCCTCCCCACAGGACGAGCATCGGATAGGCCAGGATCGTGATCTGCGCGCCGAGGGTCGTGAACGCCGCGCCGCCCCACAGCAGGGTGAAGTCCCTGTTCCTGAACAGCGGGCGCTTGTCCCTGGCCTCGCCGGCCTCGATCGCCGCTTCGCCTGTGTTCACGTCGAGCCCTTCCGGTGTCATCGGTAACCCGCCTCTGTACGGCCCTGGCCCTGGCCGTACCGCATGCCTTCCTGCTCGCCTATGGCCGCCGCCACGTGCTTGTGCAGTTCCTTGCCGGATTCGGAGTTGGTCAGGACGACGAACCCCGTGGCCCGGTTGATCCGGCTGAGCATCATGGACCGGTATCCGGCGGACTCTCCGACATGACCGAACTCGATGTCACCGCCGGTGTCGTCGACCGAGGTGCCCAGCCCGTACAGGGCCTCCCGGTGGGCGACGGTGAGCAGCTCCGCCGCCAGGGCGCGCGGCAGGACGGCGCCGGAGTGCCCCAGATGGGCACGCCGTACCGCGATGGCGACCTTGGCAAGATCCGGCGCGGTCGACCAGAGGCTGCCCGCGGCCAGCGCGGGCCGGTTCAGCCAGCCGTCGGGCACCGTCCTGCCGTGTTCGTCGTGGCCGTGGGCGACGGGCAGGCCCGAGGTCTCCGGGAAGGTCAGGTCGTAGCTGGTGGCCCTCATGTCCAGGGGCTCGAAGACCAGCTCGCGCATCAGTTCCTGGTACGGCTCGCCCGCCACGTCGCTCATCAGCTGTTCGAGCACCCAGTAGTGGCCGTTGCTCTTGCGGAAGTGCTCACCAGGCGTCAGCTCCATCGCGACGGCGGGCAGCAGGTCGAGCAGGGTCGGCATGGGTTCGCCGCGCCGGAAGTCGTCCTCGTCGGTCCGGGTGAGCCCGGCCTGGTGGCTCAGCAGCCACCTGGCGGTCACCGTCCCGGGGATCGTCTTCGGCAGTTTCCAGGAGACCAGGTGGTCGTTGACGTCGGCGTCGAGGTCGAGCAACCCGGCCTCGACCAGCCGCAGCACGCCGATGGCCGTCAGGTGCTTGCCGATCGACCCCACCTGGAACAGGGTGTCCGGCGTGACCTCCCGGCTCTGTCCGGCGGCGAGGACGCCGTGGGCGTGGACCTCGACGGACTGGCCCCGGATCACCGCGACCGCGACCCCCGGCACGTTGTGCCGTCTCATCGCGGGCAGCGGGGAGGGGATCGCGACCGGCCGCGCGGGTTCGAGCAGCGCCGTCAGCCGGGCCAGGCAGTCGTCAGCGACCCGGCGGACCGTCTCCTCGTCGTGCAGGGCGGCCGAGTACGTCCAGTGCATGTACAGCCGGTCCCGGTGCACTCCGGCGTTGACCTCCAGCAGGTGGCTGCGGGGCCTGCCGGATCCCTCGACGCTGCCGAGTCCTTCCGGCGAGAGCGCGAACCTGGTCCGGCCCCGGGTGCCCACCGAGCCCTGGCCCGTGTAGTTGAACAGCACGGCGGGCCGCTGCTGCGCGGCCAGGGCCTCGACCAGGTCCTCGTCCGGCGACAGCCACCTGGATACGCCGTGGCCGATGCCCCGGCCGGGGACGGCCCTGAACTGGTCGCGTACCGACCTGAGCACCGCCTGGGGTTTACGGCCCGGCGGCAACCAGGCCGCGAACGGATACACGCTGGTGAACCAGCCGACGGTGCGGGACAGGTCCACGCCGTCGAACAGTTCCTCCTGCCGGCCGTGACCCTCCAGCTCGACCAGGAACCCGTCGCCGCCGGTCCAGCCGGTCAGCGCCAGACCGAGGGCGGCGAGCACGGTCTCCTCCGCCGTCGCGGTGTCACCGGCCCGGTGCAGCAGGGTCGAGGTCAGGTTCTCCGGCAGGCCGACCAAGAGCGTCCGGGCGTCGGCGGTGCGGTTGGGGCCGGGCCTGTCCACCGGGATGTCCGGTAGCGGCGCGCGGCTCAGCCAGTGGTGCGTCTGGGCCGCGAGCTCGGTCGATCCGGCGTACTCGGCCAGCTCGCGTGCCCACTGCCGGACGGAGGTGGTCTTGGCCGGCAGTTCCACCGGCCGGCCCGCCTCAAGCTGGCTGTAGACGGTGTTCAGATCCTCCAGCAGGATCGCCCAGGACACGATGTCCACGGCCAGGTGGTGGATGCTCAGCAGCAGCTGGGAGCCCGACCGCGACAGCGCCGCGCTCAGCACCCTGCCGGCGGCGAGGTCGTGATCCGCGGGCTCGGACCCGGGCTCGGTCAGGTCGTCGACGACCCTGAGCAGTCCTGCCGGTGCCTCCTCGGCCAGGTGTCCGCGGCCGTCCTCGACGCGCAGGCGCAGCACGTCGTGGTGCCGCGTCAGCTCACGCAGGGCGCGTTCGAGCAGGTCGGGATCGGCGGCCGGTTCCACGGTCAGCAGTGCCCGCTGGGCGAAGGGCTCCTCGTGCCCCTCCTCGGCGAGGAACCAGTGCTGGATCGGGGTGAGCGTGAGCTCGCCCGTCACCGGACCCTGTTCCGCGCCGGTCGCGCCGCGCGCGCCGCCCGGGGCGGCGTCGATGGCCGCGGCCAGGTCGGCGACGGTCTCGTGCTGGTACATCATCAGCAGGGAGATGGGGAGCCCGGCCTGCTTGACCTCGCGGATCGCCTGGATCATGAGGATCGAGTGGCCGCCGAGCCCGAAGAAGGTGTCACGCGCCCCGACCTCCGGGACGTCGAGCACCCGTGCCCAGATCTCCGCCAGCGTGCGCTCAGTCGGGGTACTCGGCGCGACGTGGTCGCCGCCGGTGGCCAGGGCCGCGCGGTCCGGGACGGGCAGGGCGCGGTGGTCGAGCTTGCCGTTGTGGTTCAGCGGGATCTCGGCCATCCGGACGTAGGCGTAGGGCACCATGTGGTCGGGCAGGGATCGGGACAGCGCCGTCCTGAGCCGCGCGGGATCGACCTCGTCCCCGACGACGTATCCGACGAGGCGCCTGTCGCCGGGGGTGTCCTCGCGGACCACCACGACGGCGTGCCGTACGCCCGGCTGTTCCTGCAGCAGCGCGGCGATCTCGCCCGGCTCGATCCGGTGTCCGCGGATCTTGACCTGGTCGTCCACTCTGCCGAGGAACTCCATGGTGCCGTCGGACCTGCGCAGTCCCAGGTCACCGGTGCGGTATCGGCGCGATCCCGGGGGCCCCTGCGGATCGGGCACGTACCGCTCCGCCGTCAGGCCCGGACGGCCCAGGTAGCCGAGGGACACCCCCGCGCCACCGATGTGGATCTCGCCGGGCACACCCGCGGGCACCTGGTGGCCTTCGCGGTCGAGCAGCTGGATCCGCACGCCGGGCATGGGGACGCCGATCGGGCTGCCGCCACCGGCCAGGGTGCCGGCGGTGATGCGCTGGAAGGTGGAGTTGGACGTCGCCTCGGTGTTGCCGTAGACGTTGACCAGTATCGGGCGTTCGACGCCGAACCGGTCGATCCAGGCGGCCACGTCCCCCGCCTCCAGTTTCTCTCCGCCGATCAGGACGACGCGCAGGGCGAGCCGGTCCGTTCTCGGATCGCCGTCCTGGGCCAGCCGTACCAGGCCCCGCAGGGACGACGGGGTCTGGTCGATGACCGTGACGCGGTGGCGGACCAGGAGGTCGAGGAAGTCCTCGGGAGAACGGGTGACCTCCTGCGGGACGACGACGAGCCTTCCGCCGTTGAGCAGCGCGCCGAACATCTCGCCGACCGCCACGTCGTTGGCGAACGAGGCGAACAGCGTGAAGACGTCGTCGTCGTCGATCGACAGGTACGTCCTGGTCTCGTCGAGCAGCCACATCGCGTTGGCGTGGCTGACGCAGACCCCCTTGGGGCGGCCGGTCGAGCCCGAGGTGTAGATCACGTACATGATGTCGCCGGCGGTGGACGACGGAGGCGGGGGCGTGCCGGGCAGGGCCCCGATCTCGGCGCTCCGCTCGTCGATCGGCACGATCCGGCCGGTGAACACCTCGCGGATCATCGGTGCCAGGTCGGCGGTGGTGACCACGACGGAGACGTCGCTGTCGGACAGCATCCGCCCAAGCCGCTCGGCGGGGACGGCCGGGTCGAGCGGCACGTAGCCCGCACCCGACTTCAGCACGCCGAGCAGGGTGAGCGTCAGTTCGGCGCCGCGGTCGAGGCACACGCCCACCAGCGGCCCGGTCTCCAGAGCGCGCAGGTGGTGCGCGAGCCGGTTGGCCCGGGTGTCGAGCTCCCGGTAGGTCAGCCGTTCCTGTCCGCTGACGACGGCGACGGCGTCCGGGCAGGTGCGCACGCGCGCCTCGAACGCCTCGTGCACGGTGGGGTAGGGGCCCATCTCGGCGACCGTGTCCGGTTCGCCCTCGCCGGGCGGCAGGTGGACGGCCCGGGCGTCCCCGAGGGGGTCGGCCGCCATGGCCTCCAGCACGGCCCGGTACATCGCGGCCAGGCGTCCGGCGTCGGCGCGGCTGAGCACGGTGGTGTCGGCGGTGATGCCCAGGTTGCCGGCGATCACGCCAACCGCGAGGGGGAACTCGGTGCCGCCGCCGGCCAACGCGCCGCCCACCTCCACCAGTTCGGTGTCGACCTGCTCGAAGTCGAGGAAGGTGAAGATCGTGTCGATCAGCCGCCCGCCGTCTCCGGCCTCCCGCTGGATCGCGGGCATCGGGAACCGGCGGTGCCGCCACATGGCCGTCTCGGTGGTGAACACCTCGTACACCAGGTCACGCCAGGTGCGGGCGCCCCTGGTGTGGGGGAACGGGAGCGTGTTGAGGAACAGGCCGTAGAGCCGGTCGGCGCCGTCGACCTCGGGCCGCGCCTGCAGGACGAGACCGCTGTGGAAGGACTCCTGGTCGGTGATCTGGCTCAGCACCTTCAGGTGCGCGGCAAGCAGCACGCTCTTCAGCGAGGTTCCCGACGTCCTGGCCAGGGCGCGCAGACCGTCGTCGAGATCCGCGATGGAGATCGTGAGTTCGTAGGTCTCGGCCGGTCCCGGGTCGCCCCAGGTCCCTGGGAGCGCCAGTTTGGGGTGGTCGGTGACGACGCCGCGCCAGAAGGCCCTGTCGTCCTCGGACTCAAGCGACCGTTGTTCGGCGGCCACGAAGTCGGCGTAACGCAGGGCGGGCAGCGGGGCCGGGTCGGGTACGGCGCCGTCCCTGATCGTCTGGTAGTACTCCAGCAGCTCCATCAGCATGGAGTAGTGGCTCCAGCCCTCCAGGATCGCGTGGTTCTCACTGACGGACAGCCACCAGGCGTCGTCCTGCGCCACATGTACGGTGACCCGCATGAGGGGCGCGGTGTCCAGTGGGAGCCGTGCCCGCTGCTCGGCCTCGGTGTGCCGGCGGACGAGCTCGGCCACGGCCTCCGGCGTCAGCTCACGGCAGTCGCGTACGTCGAGGGGGACCTCGGCGTCGGTGTGCACGAGCTGCAGGGGGACGGAGTAGCCGTCCAGGTCGAAGGAGGTGCGCAGCACCTCGTGCCGACGGGTCACCAGCCGGGCGGCGGCACGGAAGGCCTCCCGGTCGAAGGGCCGCTCGTCCCGGACGCGGAAGGAGGTGACGTTCTGGTAGAGGTGCTGGTCCTGGTTGGCGAGCATCTCCAGGAGGATGCCGAGCTGGGCCTGGGCCAGGGGGTAGGCGTCCACGACGTCGGCGGCCAGACGTTGTCTGTCGTGGGCGGAGACGAGGGCGAAGGGTTCGATCGGGGTGACCTCCTCGACCGCCCGGTCCCGGTCGGCGAGCCTCTCACTCAGCCGCGCCACGGTGGCGTGTTCGAAGACGTCGCGTGCCTCGACGTCGAAGCCGTTCTTGCGGAGGGCGCCCACCAAAGCGACCGCCCGGATCGAATGCCCACCCAACTCGAAGAAATTGTCATGCACCCCGACCCGCTCCACCCCCAAAACATCCCGCCA